>JANYDK010000112.1 GCA_025363655.1 Deltaproteobacteria bacterium
TACATGGCGCCCGAACAGGCTCGTGGCGCGCCCTCGCTCGACGGGCGCGCCGATCTCTTCGCCGTCGGCGCGATCCTCTACGCCATGATCTCCGGATCGTCGCTACGCACAGGACGGGAGGATGACGGCGGCATCGCGGCCGCAGCCCGCGAAGCAGCGCGATCCATCCGACTCGTCGCCCCTGGTCTCCCCGACGTCGTCGCCCGCCTCATCCATCGCGCCCTCGCCTACGAGCCTTGCGATCGGTTCGCCGACGCGCGCGCGATGGGAATCGAAGTCCGCGCCTTGCGCGCGCGCGATGATTTGGCGTGGCACCCACCGCCGTTGATGATTGTGACGGAGCAAAGGAGCGGCTCGGGCATCGAGGTGACCCAGCCGGGGACGCCGAAGTCGATCGGGCGGTGTTTCGCGCAACGGGTGAGGAGAGTCGCGACGTGACCGCCGTCGTGGCGGAGTGCCGCTCAGTCTCCCGCTGCGTCGCCGCCCGCGTCACTGGCACCGTCTGCCCCAGCATCACCGCCACCGCACGCCGTCGTCGCTCCCGGATCGTCGACCACGCTGCCGAGCGCGGCGACCGGCGCGAGGTTGATGCCGAGGCCGAGTGAGACGCCGTCGCAGTTCTTCTTCGAATCTTGCAGGTTGGGCGCGGTGATCACCACGTCGACGAAGGTGACGACGCGCTCCATGAACGTCGTGTACTGCGGCGTCGCCGGACAGAAGATCGTCTGCGTGAGCACGAACGGCTTCAAGAACGCCTCGAGGCTCGCCGCGGGAATCGCGCCAGCGATGGCGCCCGTGCCGTCGACCGCGCCGGTGCGCGTGTCGTTGAGCTTGAAGGAGATGACGCCGGCGTGCAGATCGAGCGGGAGCAGCTCGCCGGTCTCGCCCATCGGGACCTTGGTCTGGAAATCACTCGGCTCACCGGAGACCCAGGTGTCGCCCGTGATGTAGGCCTTGTCGAAGGTGACGATGGGCGTGTCGATGTTCCCGCCGATGAGGCTTCCGGTGAGGGCATCGCGCACGTCTGTGCCGTCCCAGGCGGGCTTACGACCCTTGGTGCGACCGACGAGGTAGAGCTTGCCGGGCGCGTAGGGATCGTCGCCGGCGCCGATGTCGTCGACGACGAAGACGAGGGTCGGTGCGCCGTCGAGGAGACCGCTGTTGGTGTCGTTCTCGAAATGCGAGTTGTAGGTGTTGAGCTGTGGGACGATTTGCGAGCCGAGCTGGTTGTCGCGGCAGAGCTTGCCGTCCTTGACGACGTCGGCGGTGATGCCGGCCGCGCGAATGCACGTTCCCGCCTGCGTGCCGTCGGTCTCGCCGGTGCACTCGTGATCGATGTCGAAGCCCCAGTCCTGCCAAGCGCCGGGCACCTTGAGCGCGTCGTTGCTGTGCGCGTAGTGGAAGTGCTTCACGCCGAGCATGACCTTCTTGCCGCCGCCCGCAGTCGCGGCGCCGGTCGGCCTGACCGGAGGCACTGCAGCCGTGGTGCTCGCGTCGCCCGTGTCGAGTGCGCTGCCAGAGTCGACGCCTGGCTTGGTGCCACCGCTGATGCCGTCGAACGACGTCGTGAGCGAGCAGGCGACGAAGGCGGTGACGAGCCCGCCGAGGACGAGGAAGGAGATGCTGCACGCGCGCATCAGAATGCTCCTCCGAGGAGACCGATGGCGCCGCCACCGGCGAGCGGTATGGCGTCGATGCGGAGTGCGGTCGTCGGCGCTGGCGGCGCTTCGGCGCTCGAGCGCGAGAAGTAGAAATAGCTCGCGAGCCCGAGCGACACGAGGCCGACGCCGAGGCCGATGTCGGCGACGATCAGCTTCTTTTTTGCCGCGTTTTCGTCGGATTTGTCGCACGCCGGTGCGCAGGTGTCGCGGAGCTTCTGCACGTCGTGCTTGCCCGTGAGCCCGAAGAACGCCCAGTCGGCGAACCCGACGACGGCGACCGCGCCGAGCACGTAGGTCACCGTTGGAACGGGCCTTGGAGAGGCGAGGACCGGCTTCTCGATGACCGCTGCAGTGGCGAACGAGACGTCGAGGCGGCGATTCTTCTCGCCCTCCTTGATGACGATCGAGGCTTCCTTCGTCTTGCCGTCGGGGCCGACGTAGCGGAAGGCGTGCGCGCCCGGGTCGATGGGGATTGCTGCACCCTCGAGCTTGTCGGCGAGGAGCTGTCCGTCGACGAAGACCTGTACCGTGGAGAGATCGCCTTTGTCGTCGGTGGCCGAGATGACGATCGTCGGCGTGCTCTTCTCGACCTCGGCGAGCCAAATGCCGCAATCGGCCTTGACCGGACCGGGGCAGACTTCGCGCACGCATTGCAGGAGTTGCTTGCGAGCCGCGAGGAGTTTCTTCTCGCCGCGGAGGTTCTGCGCGGCGTCGGACGCGGCGACGCAGTCTTCCTTGTCGCCCGCCTGCGCGGGTCGGACCTCGGCGAGCATGCCGACGGTTGCGGTCACGAGCGCGAGCGTCGCCCCTGCGACGACTGCGCGGCGAGGCAATTCGGGCCAGCGTTTCAAGGCACTTCCTCCGACTGCGACTCTACGTCAGAGACACTCGACCTTGTAGTGTTTCTTGCCTTCTGCATCGATGGTGAAGGGCGGATTGCAATTCGCGGGCGGCGGCGTGATCGCGGTCGTGGCTGCCGTAGGCGCTGCGCTCGCCGTCGCGATCGCGCTCGGAGCGGCGCTCGCGGTCGGCGTGGTCTTGAGTTTCGTGGGATTCGCCGTCGGCGCGGTGGGCGCGACGGTTGGCGTCGGAGGAACCGCGGCAGAGGGCGAGGCGACCGGTGCGACGATTGCGGTCGGCCCGGCCGTCGGGGTAGCAGCGGTCTCCGTCGCTTTCGCTGTCGGAGCCACCGACGCAGTGGCGCTCGGAGCGGGCGAGGCGGACATCGATGCAGCGGCCTTGGGCGACTCCGGTGGCGGCGTCGGCGTCGAGCCCGAGCCGCGCATCGCCAGGAGCGCGATCGCGCCGATGGCGACGGCACCGAGCGCGCCGCCGAGGACGAGCGGGAGCGCCGAGCGCTGCTTCGCGGGCGCTGCCACGACGGGCGTCGGCTCGGGGCGCGTCGAGACGCTGGAAGCTCCGGTGGTGCTGCTCCCGGAGAACATCGCCGCACCCAGCTGCGACGGGCTCGCCAAGGTCGCCTCGTTGCCGCTCTCTTCGAGCTTCTTCGCCACCGCCGCGGCGTCTTCCTGCTTCTTGTCCTCGAGCTTCTTTTGCAGGGCGTCGGCGATCGACACCGGATTCCGGTTGGTCGTGCGCGAACGGCGCGGAGAGGTGTCGGCGGTGACCACGCGCGCGATGCGCTCGATCGAGACGATCGCCTCGGGCGGCGCAAACGGCGCGAGGGCGGTGGCGAACGCGTGCACGTTCGGGTAGCGCGCCTTCGGATCGCGGGCGAGGCAGCGCAGCACGACCTCGTCGATGCCCTTCGGACAGTCGGCGACGAGCGACGAGAGCGGCTCGGGCGTCTGCGTGAGGATGTTGAGCACCAGCTGCGGCATCGACTCGCCGGTGAACGGACGCGCGCCCGAGACCAGCTCGTAGAGGATGACGCCGAGCGCCCAGATGTCGGCGCGCGAGTCGACGTCCTTCGGGTTCTGCAGCTGCTCGGGGCACATGTAGAGCGGCGAGCCGAGCATGCCGTTGGTGGTGGTGAGCGCGGCGCCCTCGATGCTCGCGGCCAACTTGGAGATGCCGAAGTCGAGGATCTTCACGCACGACGAGCCGTCGGCGCGTGCGCTGAGGAAGAGATTGGCCGGCTTGAGGTCGCGATGGACGATGCCGAGCGCGTGCGCCTCGGCGAGCGCCTCGCACGCTTGCAGCACGAACTCGATCGCTTCGGAGACCGGCAGCGGACCTTCGCTGCGGAGGAGCTCCGACAAATCGTTTCCGACGAGCAGCTCCATCGCCATGTACGGCGCGCCGTTGGCCATGGTGCCGACGTCGATCACGCGGGCGACGTGCTCGCTCTTGATCTTGACCGCTGCGCGACCTTCGCGGAGGAACCGCGTGACGTGCTCTGCCTGCATCGCCAGCGTGACGTGAAGCGACTTGACGGCCACGAGCTCGTCGAGCTGCACATGGCGCGCGGCCACGACCTCGCCCATGCCCCCGCTCCCGAGGAGGCGTTCGACCCGATATTTGTCGGCGATGATGTCGCCGGGTGCGAGAGACATGCTCGTTGCCGAGCCTAGCAGGGGTTTTCGCGAGCGGCGAAAACGACGAGCTTCGGTACGTTCGATGCTCGCGCCGCGATCGGCGTGCCGACACGTGCGAGCGAGTCTCCTCGATTACATCATCGTGTGTTTTGCGATCGAGGTGCCGCTGGCGCCCGCGCCGCTGCCGCTACCGGACGAGCCGCCGCAGCTCGGCAAGGGCGCTGGGGCCGGAGCCGCCGACGGATCGACGTAGCAGTGCGAAGGGTGATGGTCTCGTCCTTCGAACAGAAGCCGCGCTCGATGTCGAAACTGAAGTTGCCGAAGTACGCATTGCAAGCGTCGACGTCCGCGGGGTCCTTGCAATAACGTTGATAGACCGTGATCGACTCCGTCTTGGAGCAGATGAACCACTTGTCTTCATGGAGCTTGATCGTGGTCAGCGGACAGCGCGTCGCGATCGCGTCGGACTGCAGACAGTCATTCTGCGCGTGCCAGCCGTTCAGCGTGTGACGCACCCAAGCAACCTGAGAGAGGTTGAGCACCTGGAGCGAGAGCGACTCGACCAATGGCTTGTCGGTGCAGCTGCGGGCCACCGCGGACTGGAGCGCCCCGTCTTCGAAGAATAGCTGGGCCATGAGGTTTGTCGCACTTTCCCGAGGCGAGGGGATCGACGGGGAGGTACGTACTCGAGCTCAACGCCTCTTCGGTGCCGGCGATGTTGCCGGGTTCGGTGCCGGGACTGGGCTCGGGCAACCCCGCCACGCAGGCGACGGCAGACGTACAAAGAAGGGCGACGAGGGCCCTGCGGTGAAACGACATGCTCTGGGTTCCTCTCTTGGTAGACGCGGGGCCCCGCGGGAGGTCTCACCGTTTCTTTGCGACGGGCGTCTCGAGCCCCGAGCCGTGCATCGACCGACGGAGGGCCGGGCAACGTTGCGCTTGCTCGGTCTGCAGCTCGACAGCGGAGTGACGCGGGTGGGGCCACTCGGTGCGCCGAAGTGCCGCCACGCGAGAATTTGGCCTCCGTTCGTCATCGCCCCGACGGGGCACGCCGATTGCTGCCCAGCATGGACATGCGATCTCGACCCTTCGTCTCGGCATTGGCTGCGCTTGGTCTCACGACGTTCGTCGGCTGCGGGTCCGTCGCCGATGGCGGAGCGGCAGACGCTACTCCGACCCCGTCCGTCGATGCCCTCGACGCCAGTGATACGTCGAGCCTCGCCGACACGCCTCCCGACAGTGCGAGCTCCGCCGAGACGGAGTCTGCGTGTCGGGCGAATGCGACCGTCATCTGCCCTGCGTGGCATGCGTGCGATCCGATGAGCTTCGAGGACGTCTACGGAACCGACGAGACGTGCATCACGTCGCGCACCGAGCACTGCGTCGATGCCGCGGGGTGGCCGGGCATTCGCGACTACGCAGGGCAATTGCGAGCATGCAATGAAGCCCTCGCCGCCGATACTCGATTCAGTTGCAGCAGTTTCTATCGCTATCACTACGGGGGATCTCCGGTCTGCCCGTTTACGGGTGCGCTCGCCAAGGACGAGGTTTGCGCCTCCAGCTGGCAATGCGCGAGCGGACACTGCGCCTATCAGCCGACGGGGTGTGGCAAGTGCGTCGATCCGCTCGCGGTCGGCGATTCTTGCGTCGAGCTCACCTCGATCTGCGCCGACGGAAGCTCTTGCGCGCGCGGCTATGCCGGTAAGACGACCTGCGCGACGTACGTGGACGAGGGAGCCGACTGCACGCGCAAACCATGTCACTGGGAGCAGTCGTGCGTGTCGGGAAAGTGCGTCGCGCGTCCGAAGGTCGGCGGAGCATGTAGCGACGAGCTCTCGTGCCTTCCCAGTTTGGCTTGCTCTCCGACGACGAGTACGTGCACTGCGCGCACGCCAGCGGTGCCGGGCGCGGCTTGCGGCTTCGATTCAGGCGCCTCCACTCTTCGCAATTGCCAACACGGATATCGATGCATCGCCGCCGATTCGACGGCGACGTCCGGTACCTGCGCGATCGCGAAGAAGCTCGCCGAAGCCTGCACCAATGGTCCACTCGAGGACGCCTGCGAAGCCGACCTCCGCTGCATCGCCGGCAAGTGTGCGCCGTTCGGCGCGTCCTCGTGCAAGTGACTATATGAGTATCTTGCTGGTGTTTCAGAGCGGGCAAATCCACTGGGCATTGGGCGGCGTCAGCACATCGCACGTGCACGTTTGTGGCGCGCCGGGATAATAGGGATTCTCGTCGGGGAAGGTGACGATGCACCCCTTGGGGAAGGACGTGCCCGACGCGGAGGGTGCGGCGCTCGGACCACCCCACGGATCGCGCGGAATTCCGGAACAACTCGGGGTGCCGCTCGGAACGGTCGAGGGGCACGACACCGTGGTCGACGACGGGCACGTTCGGCAGTGAGGACCACTCGTGCCGGTGCCAGTCCCAGTGCCGGTTCCCGTGCTCGTTCCGCTTCCGGTACCAGTTCCTGTTCCCGTTCCAGTGCCCGTTCCAGTGCCCGTTCCAGTGCCAGTGCCAGTTCCCGTCCCCGTCGGCGTGCCTCCAGCGTCCTTCGAACCTTCGTCTGCGACCTTCGCGCCGCATGCGACGAAGAGACCCAAACCGAGCGCACCGAAGACGACCAAGGCATGACGAAGCATGCGTCGAGTGTGCTCCATCCTTTGCAGCTCGGCACCCGCGATCGTGGCGTACTCTCCCCTCACGTTGCGCATCGTCACTCTTCTCCCTTCGGCCACCGAGATCGTCTGCGCGCTCGGCGGGCAGGACGAGCTGGTCGGCATCTCCCACGAGTGCGACTTTCCGCCGCGAATTCAGGGTCTGCCGGTGCTCACGCGGGCGAGGGTCGGCGCGCTTTGCACGAGCAAGGGGATCGACGGCGCCGTGCGTGACGTCCTCGCGGACGCGCTCGCAATCTACGAGCTCGATGTCGAGCTGCTCGAGACCCTTCGTCCCGACGTGATCGTCACGCAGGATCTCTGCGACGTCTGCGCGGTGTCGATCGACGACGTGCGGGCTGCCGTGGCCCGTCTCGCGCGCCAAGACGTGCGCATCCTCACCCTGCATCCGATGCAGCTCGCCGACATCTGGGCCGACATCGAGCAGGTCGCGGAGGTGATCGGTCGTACCGAGGAGCGACGCATCGTCATCGACGGTTTCGAGCGGCGAGTCGCCGACATCGCGAAACGAGCCGCAGAAACCTCGACGCGCCCCTCGGTGATCTCGATCGAGTGGATCGAGCCGGTGATGATTGGAGGAATGTGGATGCCCGAGCTCGTCGAGCTCGCCGGTGGTCAGCCGCTCGTCACCGCGGCGGGAGAGCACGCACCGACGCTGACGCTGGAGCAGCTTTCGGCACTCGATCCCGACGTCGTGGTGATCAAGCCGTGTGGCTTCTCGCTCGACCGGGCGCTCGCCGAGCGGCACGTCTTGCAACGCGTGCTCCCGTGGACCTCGTGGAAAGCCGTCGACGAAGGGTGCGTCTACGTCGCCGACGGCAATGCCTACTTCAACCGCTCCGGCCCGCGCATCGTCGAGTCGCTCGAGATCATGGCGGGTTGTGTGCATCCGGAGGCATTTCCAGAGCTCGTTGCGAAGCATGCGGGCGAAGTGAGGCGTGTGGCGCGAGGGCTTTCCGTCCTGCCCTTCGAATCCAACGGGCCTGACGTCGCGTAGTCGGACAAGTGCGTCGCCTCGCGCTCCTCGGCTCTCTCCCCCTACTGATCGCTTCGCTGGCGCCGGCCCTTTCCGGATGTGCGCATCGAGATGCCGCGCCCACCACCGAAGGCCCGAGCGAGACGCTCTCCGCTTCGGCGACGTCAGTGCGGCTGATCGCGCTCGGTGACTCGTTCACCATCGGCACCGGATCGTCGCCCGATCAAGCATTTCCCGCGCGTTTGGTCTCGATCTGGGCGCCGCGTTGCACCGTCGAGCTGCGCAATCTCGGCGTGAACGGTTACACGTCGAAGGACGTGATCGATCGTGAGTTGCCCGTGCTCGACGGGCCGGCGCCTACTTGGATCACGTTGGCGGTGGGGGCCAACGATCTCGTGCGCGGCGTGACGAAGGACGTCTATCGGCAGCACGTACGGATCATCCTGGCAGCTGCGGCTCGGGTCGTGCCGAAAGGCCACGTGCTCGTCTTGCCGCAGCCCGATTGGCCGAAGTCGACGGTCGGTGGGTCGTTCTCGATCACCAGCGCCGACGTCGAACGTTACGACACGGTGCTTCACGAAGAGGCCGACGCCGTCGATGCCAAATGGCTTGATTTGAAGCCTCTCATGCGTGCGGAGGCAGCGGCGCAAATGCTCGCCGACGATGGGCTGCACCCGAACGCCGAGGCGCACGCGGCGTGGGCGGAGGCGATCACCAAGGTCGTCGACGGCTGCGCGCAATAGCGACACCTTGCTAGGCTCGCCGGTCGATGGACGTTCGACGCGATCTCTTTCTCGCCCTCACCGCCGCGATGGCCGCCTGCCACGGGACGCGCGCTGCCCCCGAGCCCCGACCGAGCAGCGCATCGTCACCGCCCATCGATGCGGCGGCCCTCTGTGGCGGAGTCGCCGACGAGAACGCGCGCGTGCTCGCCAAGGCCACGCGTGAATGCCCCGCTGCGACCGAGCCCGCAGGCGGTGAAAAGCGTCTCGCCGAGATCGCCAAGGCGCCCGCCTTCCGATATTGCCATGCGACCGGCGGCGGCGTTTGGGTGATGCAGCTGACGTCTGCCGCGCTGCAGGCCCCGTCGGGAGAGAGCGGGACTTGGTGCGGTGCGAGTGCCCAGTACGTGATTGCGCGCGTCACCGCGGACGGGACCGCGGAAAAATCCGAAGCGCGCAGCTACGATGCGTTCAACGACAGCCAGACCGATGTGCAGATTCTCTACCAGTACGACTACGACGGTGACGGACGCGACGAGCTCCTCGTGCGCACGTCGAGCTGGCAGAACGGCGGCGGAAGTAACGCCACGATGGAAGTGCTGCGCGCCAGTCCCCGCGGCATCGAGCCCTACCCAATCGGCTTCCACGTCACGAACGCCGTCGACGCCGACCACGATGGCCGACCTGATCTCCTCGACGAAGATTACTTCCACGCCGTCGCTCCGTGCGGGCTCGACGGCGTCGATCTCTACGGTCCGCCGCTCCTCGTCCACGCGCTCGCCGACGGAAAGTTCAGCATGAGCGACGAGGTGTCGAGACAGTGGGCAGTCACCCAGTGCCCGAGCACGCCGACCGCGCCGTTCGCCGAGCCCAAAGTCGCCGCGTGCGGGCGATTGTGGGGGAAGAGCGCGGCGGACGTTTCGGATCCGGCGCTGGTGGTCAACGTGTGCGGTATGCCGGACGACAAGACGGTGAGCGCGCTGGTGTCACCGAAGCCGCCATTCACGCCGTTGAATCAAGGGACACCTCGGCCGCTCGCGAAGTAGTCGATGGATTCAGCGCATCGGCGGCGCCGACGTCGGGTCGATCGACTAAGATCGAATCTTCGATGAGCCTCGCCCCGCCGCCCGACGAAGTGCACGCCCTCGTCGGCGACACTCTCGGCGGCTATCGCCTCGTCCGCCTGCTCGGTCGCGGGGGCATGGGCGCCGTCTACGAAGGCGTCGCCGAAGACGGCGCGCGCGTCGCCGTGAAGGTGATCCTCGAGGCCGATCGTCGCAAGCCGGAGCTGCTTCGACGGTTCATCCGCGAAGCGAAGACGACCATCGCGATCGACAGCAAACACGTCGTTCGCGTGCTCGACGTGACGAGCGACTCGGCGCTCGGGGTGCCTTACATCGTCATGGAGCTGCTTCGGGGGACCGATCTCCACCGCGTGCTGCGAGACGGGGGCGCGCTCCGGCCGGCCGTCGTCGCCAGGCTCTTCGTCGACCTCTGCGCCGGGCTCGCTGCCGCGCACGCGCGCGGAATCATTCATCGCGACGTCAAGCCGGCAAACGTCTTCCTCCATTGCGCCGAGGGCGACGTCGTCGTCGCGAAGGTATGCGACTTCGGCATCGCCAAGGATCTTCTCGGCGAGAGCGACCTCGAGGCGGCGAGCACCGAGCTGACCCGCACCGGCGGCTTCCTCGGCTCGCCGCCGTACATGTCGCCCGAGCAAGCGAAGAACTCGAAGGGCGTCGATGCGCGCAGCGATGTCTGGAGCCTCGGCGTCGCGCTCTACGAAGCGCTCTCGGGGCGGCGTCCGTTCGAGTGCGACAGCGTCGTCGAGCTGATGGTCGCGATCATCACGCAGCCGATTTCCCCGCTGTCCGAGGTCGCGCCGTGGATCGACCCGACGCTCGCCGCGGTCGTGCATCGGGCCCTCGAGCGCGACCCGACGCGACGACACGCCTCGATGGATGACTTCGCCGAGGCCCTGCGCCCCTTCGCCGCGGCCTTCGAGGGATCACTGACGCTTGCTTCGTTCGTGCCGATCGACGACGAGACGCGGCGCACGGTTGCGCGACGATCGATCGGTTCTTCCGGTTCGATCACGGGCGCGGCGGGCGATGTCGTCGCGGCCCCGCGACCACGCTGGCACATGACGTTGCTCGCGGCGGGGATGGTGCTCCTCGGCGCCATGGTCGGACTCTCGGTCTACGTGAGCCGCAAGGGAGGCGAGCCGAACGCGGGCACCGCTGCGACGACGAACGCTCCGACGAAGGCGACGACGTCGATCTCTTCTCCGATTTCGCCAATCTCGACGACCTCGACGACCTCGACGACGTCGTTCGTCGGCACGGCTGCGACGACTCCTCCCGCAGCGACTTCGACCGCGAAGCCACCGAACGCGCCAAAATCGAGCGCGATCAGCGTCGATGCGGGTGCGGCTCCGACGTCGAGCCCGGCGACGAAGACGCCCGCTTCTCCGTCGTCGAGCGCGACCTGGAACGGCCCGACCGGCGTGAGCTCCTTCTGAGCCAAGGCCGGCGGGTTTGTCGCAAGGGCACGGGCCACCTAGGGTGCGCGCGGTGACCCTTCGGCGAGCGGCGAGAATCGGGGCGAGCGTAGTCGGCGCGCTCCAGCTCGTCGTCGGCAGCTGCCATGAGCGGGCCTCTGCGCAGACGAGCACGAAAGATCCCTCGTATCGCAAGGGCGTGGCCTTCGAGGTGGCGGGCAACTACAACGCCGCACTTCACGAGTTCGAGTCGATCGCGCCGGCGCAACGCCTCGCGGTCACCCGCATGCACATCGCCTCGTGCAAGGCGCACCTCGGGCTCTTCCTCGCCGCCGAGTCCGACCTCGTCGCGCTCCTCGCCGATCCCAAGCTCGGAGCGGCCGAGCGAGAGACTGCCCAAGGTGACTTGGATCTGATTCGGAAGAAGACACCGAAGCTGACCATCGTGCTCCTCGCCAGCGCGCAGGGGGCCGACGTCAGCCTCGACGGCGTCGCGCTCGTGACCCCGGCGATGCGTGCGCTCGATGCCGGCGCTCACGTCGTGATCGCGAAAAAGGGTACGAAGGAGATCTACCACCGCGAGGTGACGCTTCACGAAGGGAGCAAGGTCACCCTCGAGGTCGACGATCCGAACGCGCCCACGAAAGGCGCGAAGGCGGCGATTCCCACCGATCCCGACGCCCGCGCCGCCGAGGCCAAGCGCACCTTCGAAGAGGGAGAGGTGCTCCGTGCGGCCGGGCAGTACCTCGCCGCGCTCGACGCCTATCTGCGCTCGCGCGCGCTCGTTCCTCGTGCCAGCAACACGATCAACGCCGCTTTTTGCCTCTACCAGCTCGGCCGCTACGACGAGGCGCTCGAGCTCTTCGACGAGGCGCTGACGAAGTACCCCGAGAGCCAGCTCGCGGGCGCGGCACGTGCGAACGCGAAAGAGACGATGGCGAGACTCGAACCGAAGGTCGGTCGGCTCGAAATCTCCGCCAACGTCGACGGCACCGTGGTCATCGACGGGCGCGTGCGTGGGAAGCTGCCACTGCTCGCGTCGCTCCGCGCGCTTCCGGGTAAGCACGTGGTGCGTGTGCTCCGAGATGGCTTCGTCACCTTCGAGAAGGTCGCCGACGTCGTCGCCGGCGAGGTGACGCGCATCGACGGCAAGCTCGAGATGCTCGTCGCCGCTGGCCTTCTGCACGTCGCCTGCGAGGCCGAGCTCGAGGGGGGCATCCTCACGGTCGATGGGGCTCCGGTCGGTACACTTCCGTGGGAGGGAACCCTCGCGCCCGGCGCACACGTCGTCCAGGCGATCTCGGGTGACTTCGGCACCGGTCCGACGCTCGCCAACGTCATCACCTCGCAGACGGTGACGCTCGCGCTCGTCGGCAAGGCGCTCGGCCCCGAACGTCGCGTGCTCGTCGATCCACCGACGGCCGCGTTGTCGATCGATGGCGTCGCGATCGGGCATGGCACCTTCCAGGGTCGATTGCCGATGGGAGTCCACGTCGTCGAGGCGCGCGAGCTCGGTTACGTCTCCGCCCGAGTACCGCTCGAGGTCTTCGCGGGCGATGGCGCCGATTTTCCCGTAGTCCTCGCGCTCGACGCCGCGCACCCGCGTTGGACCCGCGGTAACGCCGGTCGCTTCACGATCGAGATCGTCGGCGGCTTCCTCTTCGCGAGCTCGTTCGGCAACGACGGCGCTGGCCTCTCGACGGGCTGGTGCCGCGTCGCCTCTCCTTGCACGCAGACGTCGGCGCCGAAGGGGCCGATGATCGGCCTCGGCGGTAGCTACGAGCTTCCATCGCGTCTCGGCTTCTTCGCGCGCGTCGGCTATCTCTCGCTCGGCCGCACCAGCGCCCGGCAGATCGCCAGCTCCTTCAGCGTCGGCGGCACCATCGACGAACAGTTCGCCCTCGTCGACGACGTGCGCATCAGCGGGCCCTTCGCGATGGTCGGCGTCGGTTATCGGCTCATGCTCGGCGGGGCCTTCGATCTCGATTTTCGACTCGGGCTCGGCGCAGCATTCATACGTGCGAAGGACACCCTCACCGGCACCGGCACCGCGGGAGGGCGCACCTTGAGCACGTCGACGCAGGGCTCGGGGGTCAGCTCTTCGGCGCTCCTCTTCACTGCCATGCCGAGCCTCGCGCTCGGCGTCTCGCTCGAGAAGCACTGGCGACTCACGGCGGGAATGGCGTTGCCCGTTTCGCTGCTCGTCGGACCGACGCTCAAGCTCGGCGACACCAAGGCCGACGATCCTGCACGCAACTGCGCGGCCTTCCCGCGGGCGATCGACTGCGCTCCCGGTCAAAGACTCGATCCCGACCTATCGGCGTACGGCCGGTTCGTCGGAATCGTGCCGCAAGTCTCGCTCGGATACTGGTTCTGACGGTTCTGCCGAGTCGGCGACGTCGTCTCCGCATGGCTGCGAGCGCGAGCCATGCACCGAGCCCGGCGAGCGTGCCGCCCTTGCCCGATGCGGCGGGCTCGATCCCGCATCCTCCAGAGTCGGACGGCGCAGCGTCGTCGGCGACGCACTGCTTGTTGGAGGCGCAGCTCGTTCCGGTTTTGCAGTCGCTCTGGCTATTGCAGACCGCGCCGCAGATGCCCGAGGGCACGTCGCAGAGGATAGGCTCGCACACCGTCGACTTGCCGCTCGAATCGATCGACGCATGTCGATCGGCGCTGCAATTGTTGCCCTTGGGGGCGCACGTGCCTGCGCTGCAGCCGTAGCCAGGAATGCAGTCGTCCGCCACCGTGCAGTGGTCGCGGCACTTTCCCTCGGCATCGCAGGTGAGCGAATCGGGGCAGGTCGACGGCGTTCCGCAACCACCCTTGCCGTCGCAACGCGCAATCTTGCTTCCCGAGCAGCCACCACAGGTCTTCGTCGCGTCGGGATAGGTGCATGCAGTCGTCGACGCCTTGCCGTTGCATGTGCCGCCGCATCCTTTGCCGTCGTCGGTGCAGGCCGATCTTTTGCCGTGCGGGCTGCCACTGACGGCCGTGCACGTGCCGGCCGCGCCGCTGACGTCACAAGCTTCACATCGTCCATCGCACGACTTGTCGCAGCAGACGCCGTCGACGCAGAAGTCGCCGATCTTGCATTCGTTCGCAGCGCTGCAGGTCGAGCCTTTGTCCTTGCGGACGGCGCACTCGCCCGTCGGCAGACAGTATCCGGCCAGACGGCAATCACCATCTCCGGAGCATTTCTCGAGACAACCAATGCCGCTCGCGTCGCAGCCGAGCGCGCCGCACGCGAGCGAGCCGGTCTTGCATTTGCCCTTGCCATCGCAGAGGTGCGTCGTCGCCGTCGCTGCCGTGCAAGTGCCGACCGGACAAGCGGCGTCGGGCCGTCCATCGCCGACGAGCGCGCAAGTTCCGTCGAGGCCGCCGACGCCGATCGCCGCTGCCGAGCACGCTTCGCACGTTCCGGTGCAGGAGCGATCGCAGCAAACTCCATCGACGCAAAAGCCGGTCGTGCACTCGCCGGTACGCGCGCAGCTCGAGCCGGCCGGTTTCTTCGCCACGCACGTGGTGCCGCTGCAGAAATCGGCGGGGTCGCAGCCCGCGTCGCTGGCGCACGTCGTGAGGCAAGACTTTCCAGCCGAATCGCAGGCGTAGGGGGTGCATGCCTTCGTCGTCGTCACTCGACACGCGCCGGCGCCATTGCACACGTGACCGTTCTCGAGCGTCACGCCGCTGCAGGTGGCGCCTGGGCACTCGACGTCGGGATCGGTGCCATCGGTGATGCGTCCGCAGGCGCCGTCGGTGCCGGTGCCTTTCTTCGCGGCGGAGCATGCTTCGCACTTGCCCGTGCATGCCGACTCGCAACAGACGCCATCGACGCAGGCGCCGGAGACGCATTCGGTGGGCGACACGCAAGGGTCGCCATTGGCTTTGGCTTGGACGAAGACGTAGGCGGCGCCGGTGTATCGGTCCTTCTGCTCCACGCCGACGACGATCGAGGTGGCGTCCATGGCCAATGAATCACCGAACCTGTCGCCGGAAACGCCGTCGGTAGCCGTCGACTTCTTCTGCTCGGTCCAAGCCGTTCCAGAGCGTACGTAGGTGTAGACGGCTCCAGTGCTGGGGGCGATGCCCGGAGCGCCCGCGGTGACGGAATCGCCGTGCATTGCGACGCTATTGCCCAACTGGTCGTTCGGCGCGCGGTCGTGGGCAATCAAATGTCCCTGCTCGGTCCAGGTCGTTCCGCTCCTCACGAAGACGTAGGCCTGACCTCGATGCGATGCTTTGCCGGGCGCACCTATCGCCAACGATGCTCCCGAGATTGCAACGGAGGTCCCGAACTCGTCGCCTGGCGCGCCGTCGGACGCGAGCAATTTGGCCTGTTGCGTCCAGGTGGTGCCGCTTCGAACGAAGACGTACGTACCACCGGTATTGCCTCCGAGCTGGTAGGCGCCGACGACCAGAGTGTCACCTTCGAGCGCCAACGCGAAGCCAAAGCGTGGGCCGGACGCTGCGTCCGCCGCCGTGATGATTTGCTGCTGTGTCCAGGTGGTGCCGCTTCGAACGAAGACGTAGGCGGCGCCGGTATACGACTTGCGTCCTGGCGCGCCGAAGACCGCCGTGTCTCCGCTTGCTGCGGCTGCGAGGCCGAAAGAATCGCCGGTCGCTCCGTCGGACGCGAGGATTTTTTGCTGCTCGGTCCAAGTCGCGCCGCCTCGAATGAAGACGTACCCTGCTCCATTGCCACCAAAGCCGTCCGTCGGTGCACCGGCTGCGAGAGTGTCTGCGCTCAGCGCGAGGCTCCAGCCGAAATATTGCGACGTCGCGTGGTCGGAAGCCATGAGCTTTTGCTGGAGCGCCCAGGTGCTTCCGGCACGTGTCCAGACATAAACGGCGCCAGTCGCGCTCGCGACGTTGGGAGCCGCCACGGCGAGGGTCGTCCCCTCGACCGCTACCTTCTCTCCGAAGTTGTCGGAGGCCGCTCCATCCGAGGCGACCAGTTTCTCTAGCGGCACCGCCCAAACGAGCGGGTCGATCACGATCGGATAGCGAGCACTCTCATCTCGGACGTGAAGAGCGATGCGGCCGTGATCCAGCGCGAGGTTTGCCTCGAGCGAGCGACCGTCAGCGTCCTGCGCCGAGAGGGCGCCGTATTGAAGTACCGTGCGTCCGGAGTCGTCGCGCAGGTCAATCGTCCCCAGCCACGCCGAGAACGCGGGAGTGAGGCCGACGGCATCGAGCACGAGAACGAGCTCGCCGTTGCCTGCCGGCCGGCGCGCGAGCTCGAAGCCCTGCTCGAGACCTGCCGGGCCGTGCTCGTACCACTCGGTAACATCAGCGTGTTGCTAGACGACGCGTCGGTCGATCGATCGCGCTGGTGACGTGGTCGGCGAAATCTCGGAGTCATCGCGACCGAGGGAGACGAACCGAAGCGAGAGCCGCGCCGACGCGCTCGCGTCTGACGTGATCGTCGGCCCGTGCTCGTCGAATCGAGTCGTGAACCCTTGGGCGACGTTGCGCGCGATCCATGCTGCGCCGTCGAGGTCTCGCTCGAACGCATACGAGGAGAGCGATGCCCTCCCCGCGGGGTCGTTCTCCGAAGGCGCAGGCTCGCGCCCGCTCGGTGAACACGCGAGCGAGCTACACGCGGCGGCGAGCGCGATTTCCCGAAGTGGCAGTCGAAACTTCATCGAGCTCACACGCGGCGAAACGATTGAGATGCTCTCTCTAGCATTGAAGTTCACGCGATGGGAGGTTGGTGCACGAGCTTGGCTTGGGAGCCGTCCACGACGAGGAGCACCACCCTCGTCAAAACGGCGGAAAGTGGTGCCCCCCTGTCGGCCCGCTGGCGCCATCGTCCCGCTGCCATCGATGTCCGGCATCATCCCAGCGAAACGTGATCGTCTCGTGCTCCACGACCGCCGCGGGGATCTCGACGCCGATCGTCTGCAGCATCTTCCCGACGTCGGTGATCGTCCAGCGGACGTCGGCCTCGACGACCGCTCGACGCGGCGGGTCGGCGGTGTCGTCGAATCGTGACGTGATGCTGACGATCTCGAAGTGACGTACCTCGCGCCAGACCAGGAATCTGGCACCATCCGGCGACAGCTCGTCTTCGACGGGATGGCCTGGGAGCTCGGCCGCGGTACGGTCGAGGCGGAAGGTGATGTTCCCGCCCTTGCATTCGGCGTGAATCCACTTCGCGTCGACGAGCTTCTTCGCGTCGACGAGGTTCGCCTCCCAGCCCGCACACGCCGTCGGCTCACTCGCGCGGATCATGACGGCGCGACTCTCGTTCAGCGTCGACTCTGCCTCGAGGACGTCTGCGCGCGCGGGCGGGCGTCGGGCCCCCGCGCAAGCGAGGAACGCCGGGAGGACGAGCGCCGACCACGTCGGCATGAACGGTGGTCTTCGACTCGGCCCCATCACTGGAGCTGAAAGGATACGCCCATGTGCTCTGCGTCAGTGCATCTCGCGGAAGTTGCGGGTACGACGGCGCGATGAACCGCCGACATGCCGGAGTGGGTCTCATCCTCGCCTCGCTCGCATTCGCAGCCATGGGCGCCTGCAAAGGAAAGTCGAGCGAAGGCTCGCCGTCCGCGAGCGCGACGAGCACGACGAGCACGACGAGCACAGGAGTGACGAGCGCGACGGGTACCTCGTCCGCAGGCACCAAGGGTTCTTCCTCGGTCGGCACTTCGAGCTCGGGCACGTCTGTGTCGGGCACGGCTTCGAACAACGCGACCGTCGGCGGTTTGCCCATCGGTCCGGCGAGCCCGGTGGCAAGGCCGCGCTATCTCCGTCGGCAGAAGCCCTTCTCCGCACAGGCCTCGAGCATCTTCGACGACAAGAAATCGCACGAGAAACACCCGGCCCTCGACGCGTTCGACGGCGATCGGCGCACCGCGTGGATCGAGGGCGTGGATGGCGACGGCAAGGGCGAGTGGCTCGAGGGCGGATACAGCGCGCCGCAGAAGATCTGGGGCATCCTCGTCGACACCGGCATCGTACGCACGAAGGGCGGGACGCCCCCCGGCACCAGCGTCGATCTCTTCACGCAGAACGTCCACGCCAAGCAGCTGCGACTGCGGCTCGACGACGTCGACGTCTTCGCGCGCGAGGTCGCGACGGGCGAGACGGCGATCGCGTGGGAAGGGCTCGATCGCACCGCGCAGAAGATCCGGGTCCTCGCCGACGACGTCTTTGCGGGGACCAAGTGGCACGACTTCGGAATCACCGAGGTGGCCGTGTTGGTCGACGGGACGACGTTCCCGACGGTGCCCGAGGCGATGGTGCAAACGGAGGTCGACGCCATCGCGAGCTCTCCCGATGCGGCCAAGGACGCCGCGAAAATTCTCGGTCGCTTCGGCGCCAATCCACCGCCGAACGTGCTCGATGGCCGACAAGCGGTGGCCTCGTTGCAGAAGGTCTCGCTCGTCGACGGCACGGGTGCCGAGCGCGTGCTCTCGGTCTCGTTCCTCGGCGTCGCCGATGAGACGGGGATGCGCGACGAAGACGTCTACGTCGTCTTCCTCGGCGCGGTCGGCGATCGCCTGCTCGGTCTCGGCAGCGACGCGATCACGACGAAGACGAAGGACGGCGCTCCCCTTCAGTTGGCCTTCCAGAAGTTGCACGCCGATAGCGCGGACGACGCGGTCGCCACGTGGTCGAGCTGCACGACGGGGCCGGCGAAATCGTGCAACGGACTCCGCGCTTGGAGCTTCGCGCGCGGCTTTCCCGAGCGCGTCGTCGACTTGCTCGACGAGAACGCGCCGACCATCGCCGAAGGCGGCGCTCCGCATGCGATCGCGACCGCGGGGATTTCGCTCACCTACGACGCCAAAGCGAACGCATATCGCTAGTTGGGATTGCGAGCCGGCGCCGATCCGACTGGCGTCAGGACCCATTGACGACCAGGATGGTGCGCCATGATCTCGCGAACTCCCCTCTTGCTCGTCCTCGGCGCTCTCGCCGGCGTCACGTCAGCGTGCTCGAAGCCCTCGTCAGGCAACGGCGACAAGCCTTCGAGCAGCACCTCGACGACCGTCGCGGCCTCGCCCTCACCCTCGCAAGCCTCTCTCGCGAAGCTTCAGCCGGGCGACGCGCCGCCTGCCTTCACCGCCACTGCGTCGAACGGGACCAAGGTCGATCTCGCTGCGTGGAAGGGTAAGAACGTCGTCGTCTATTTCTATCCGAAGGACGACACACCGGGCTGCACCAAAGAGGCGCAGTCGTTCCGCGACGCCTCGGCCAAGTTGCAAGAAAGCGACATCGTCGTCGTCGGCGTCAGCGAACAGAACGACGAGAGCCACAAGGCCTTTGCCGACAAGTACGAGCTCACCTTCGCCTTGGTCGCCGACACCGACGGCTCGATCGCCCAGAAATTCGGCGTTCCCGTGAACAACGGTTACGCGTCGCGAATGTCGTTCCTCATCGGTAAAGACGGCAAGATCAAGAAGGTCTATCCCAAGGTCGACCCCTCGGCGCACACCGAGGAGATCTTGAAGGACGCCGCGAGCGGCTGAGCTCTGTTCGACGAGCGATTGGGCGTGGCGTTGTGGCGCCTCGACGCACGCACGCCACGGTAGGGGTGGCCTGCGATCGGTGAATGGCGCCCAATCTTGGGCGGCATCGAAAGTGCTCATGGCCTGGCATTCACGTTCCGTTGCCGACCAGGGCCACGCTCGCCCTAGAAACGACTTTCTTTGTCCTCAAAGCTTGCAGGTAGCCGAGGCGCAGTCCTCGGCTTGTTTGCCGTCACGCTTGGTTGGAGTGCCCTCGCCTCCGGTCAGAACGCCCTCCCCAACGCAGCTCTCAATCGATATGAGCCGTCGGAGCGAGGCAGCGAGTGGTTCGCCAACGAGTCACTCGACTTCCGCGGAGGCGCGATTCGCCCTGCGTTCGGCATCACGGGCGACTACGGCCACAAGCCGTACGTGCTCCTCAACCCCGATGGTTCGGAGAACACCGCGATCGTCGCTCACTCGGTGTATGTGCACCTCGGAGCGGCCTTCGTCTTCTTCCGCACGCTGCGCATCGGCGCCAGCCTTCCCATCGCCGTCGCGCAAGACGGGAACGAGAAGGTGGTCGGCGGCCAGACGTTGAGTGGTCCCGACAAGGGTGGCATCGGTGATCTACGCGTCAGCGCCGACCTGCGCTTGTTCGGGGCCTATGGCGACCCCTTCACCGTCGCACTTGGCGGGCGGCTTTGGCTTCCGACCGGGGATCAACAGCAATACATCGGTGACGGCAAGGTGCGTATCGGACCGCGCGTCACCTTCGCGGGTGACATTGGTTCGTTCGTCTACGCGATTGGCCTTGGCGCCGTTTATCGCGGTAACGATGCTGCCTTCTACGGACACCCCACGGGTACCGAAGGCAACTTCAGCGGTGCATTCGGTCTACGAGTGGCGGACAAGAACTTGGTCATCGGCCCCGAGATCTCCGGGAGCACCATTCTCTCGAGCTCGAGCGCCGTCTTCGGCAACCACACCACTCCGCTGGCGTTGCTCGTCGGCATGCACTACACGGCGGGCTCGTTCCGCGTCGGGCTCGGTGCGGGGCCAGGGCTCTCGAACGCCGCGGGAACGGCTCAATTTCGTGGCCTCTTGTCGCTCGACTACATCCCTGCGGTCGAGCCCGAGCGCGCGCTCGCGCGGCCGAGCGATCGCGACGACGACTGCGTGATCGACGTCGAGGACGCCTGCCCCGACCTCGCCGGCGCGCACACCTCCGACCCCAAGACCAACGGCTGTCCGTCCGATCGCGACCTCGACGGCATCGTCGACAGCGACGATGCGTGTCCGGTGATCGCGGGCCTGAAGACGAACGATCCGAAGACCAATGGCTGCCCTGCCGATCGCGATGGCGACGGCGTCGCCGACACCCTCGACGTGTGCGCCGACGTGCCGGGCATGAAGACGAACGATCCGAAGACCAACGGCTGCCCGTCCGATGGCGACGGCGACGGCGTCTTCGACAAGGACGATGCCTGTCCGATGATCGTCGGCGTCGCGACGGCCGATCCCAAGACCAACGGTTGCCCGCCCGACGGCGATGGCGATGGCGTTCCCGACGTCGAGGACGCGTGCCCCTCGGTCTTCGGTCCGAGGACGACCGACCCCAAGACCAACGGCTGCCCGCGCGTTCGCATCGAGGCCGGTCAGGTGAAGATCACCGAACAGATCAAGTTCAAGACCAACAGCGCAGAGCTGCTCGGCGTCAGCCAGAACGTGATCGACGACGTCGCCGGACTGCTCAAGGCGCACCCTGAAATCAAGCACCTTCGCATTCAAGGACACACCGACAACGTCGGCCTCGGGCCCTTCAACAAGGAGCTCAGTCGCAAACGCGCCGCGTCGGTCGTGGCTGCGTTGGTGAAGGCGGGCGTGTCGAAGGCGCGCCTCAGCAGCGAGGGCTTCGGGATGGACGTGCCCATCGCCGACAACTCCACCGAGGAAGGTCGCACCGCCAATCGGCGCGTCGAGTTCCACATCGAAGAAACGGCGACGAAATGACCGCACCGATCGACTCTGGAGAACCGACCATGCACCCCGCACGCAATCCTTCACGCTGGCTCGGAATTCCCGCGATCCTCGCGACCATTGCAATGGCGGCCATCGCATGCGGAGGCAGTGACACGCTCGACGAGACTCCCGCTGCCGACACCGACGTCGACGACACAGCCGACGTCGCCGACAGCACGCGCGATGTCGCCGATACTCGCGATGCGCCGGATGGCACGGTGACCGACTCCGAGCACCTCGATACGGCCGATTCGGGAATCGACGCGGCCGACACGCGCGACGCCTCGGATACGCTCACGCTCGACACGCTGCCTCCGGACACGCTCCCGGACACGTTCGACGCGGCGATCGATGCCCCCGACGTCGGTGACGTGCTCGATGTCAGCGACGTGCTCGACGTCAGTGACGTGCTCGACGTCAGCGACGTGCGCGATGTCGGCGATGTGCGTGACGCCTCCGACGCCAGCGATCCGGGACTGATTCCTTCGCTCGGCGCCGCCGCGACGTTCTCCGTCCTCGGAGGTTCGACGGTGACCAGCACTGGACTCTCGGTGGTCAACGGCAACCTCGGTGTTTGGCCAGGCCTCGCGGTGACGGGCTTTCCGCCCGGCGTGGTCATCGGCGGCACCATCGACAAGGGCGGTCCGACCTCGGCTGCCGGGCAGGCCTCGCTGACGACGCTCTACGACGCGCTCAAAGGCGCGCCCTGCGGCACCAGCCTGACGAGCATCGATCTCAGCGGCAAGACGCTCGGACCGGGCGTCTACTGCTTCGCCTCGTCGGCGGCGATCACCATCCTCGGCACGCTCACCCTCGACGCCAAGGGCGACCCCAATGCGTTCTGGATTTTCCAGGTCGGAAGCACCTTCACCACGACCGATGGCGCTGCGGTCAACGTCATCAACGGTGGCTCGGCCTGCAACGTCTTCTGGCAGGTCGGAAGCTCGGCCACGATTGGGAAGAACAACCTCTTCGGTGGCAACATCGTCGCCTTCTCGAGCATCACGGTGATGACGGGAGCTGCCGTGTCTGGCCGAACGCTGGCGCGGACGGGCGCGGTTTCACTCGATACGAATGCCATCGCGTTCACGACGTGCGGGCTGCTCGGCGGCGGGGATGCGGGCGTCGATGCGCCTGACGCGCCTGATGCGCCTGACGCGCCTGACGCACCCGATGCAGGTGATGCGTCTGACGCAGGTGATGCAGGTGATGCGGGTGATGCCGACGCGAGCGACGGCGCCGACGCCGGGTGAGCGGTCACGACCAACGCCCGGCGTTGCGGCAAGCCGCAGCGCCGGAGTCGAAGCGGCACGTCTCGTGGACGATGCTCGCCCCGACGCGCGCGATGCGAAACGCGTGTTGCCACCACGTGGCGACGGCGACGCTGCAAATCAGCTGGTAGATTGCGCGATCTTCGGCGCTGAGCGAGGCGGCCACGCCCGACCCAATGGCCTCTTCGCGCGCGCCCTGGTCTGGCGTGTGAGCGGACGCCCGGCAGCTTAGGCACCGCGCGAAAATAAAGCCCGCGCATATGTCTAGTGCGCTTCAACGTTGTAGTTCCAGTCGCCGTGAAACTTGTGCGGCTTGATTCGCAACGCACTGACGACGTCATCGGGGACTTTGATTCCTGCCTCGTAGT
>JANYDK010000142.1 GCA_025363655.1 Deltaproteobacteria bacterium
CCGGCCCCTTCACCGTCGAGGCGAAGGGGCTGGAGCTCGATCGCAGCGATCGAAGCGACCGAGGCGAAGAGTCAGTTGCCGTTCTTCTTGACGTCCTTCTTGACGTCGCTCTTCACGGCGTCGAGCTTGCTGACCCAATCGTCGATCTGCTTCTCGGCCTCGTCGCGGGCGACGCCGTAACGCTCCTGGATCTTGCCCATGAGCGTCTCTTTCTTGCCGTCGAGCTGGGTGAGGTCGTTGTCCGTGAGCTTGCCCCAGGCCGTCTTCACGTGACCCTTGATCTGCTTCCACTCACCTTCGACTTGATTCCAGTTCATGAGAAGACTCCTTCGTTGCGTGATCGTGGATGGACGGTGACTGCGTCGGCAGGTCTCTGCACCCACGATGCCAGCCCGCGTCATCGGTCGATCGGGCGAGAAAATGAGCTGCATTCGCGTGAGCAGCCCCAGCACCCGGTGCTTGGTTGGGGGAGGGTGCGCGAGCCGCCGCGCCCCATCGAGGCGTTCTGCCTCGCGTGCTCCTGACATCGTCGTTCCCCTTTCCTCCTCACGTGTTTGGAGCTTTCGCGCCGAGAACGAATGGCACGCTTCGCGCAGTGGTCCCCAGTACGCGACGGCATCACGCCGACCGCCGACAGGAGCATGACGTACATGGATATGCACAACCCGACTTCGAGGAATCGCATGCGCCGCGCACGGGTGCTCGGCGTCGCCACGTTTCTCCTCGCCACCGCGCTCACGTCCATGGCCTTCGCCGAGCCGGTGAAGACGACGCTCGCCTACGTCGATCCCAACGCCGCGCCCGTCGGCGGCGGAACCGAAATCCCCGGCAGCCATGTCGAGGACGACGTTCGAGTCCACTCGGGTCCGGAGATCAGCGCCTTCGTCGGCGGCGGCTATGGTCTCGGCGTCGGCGGCCGACTCGGCCACACCTTCCCCGTCGGTCTCTACGTCGGTGGCGCCTTCACCTTCTACACGGGTGACGCTGCGCTGCTCGGTGGCGAGGTCGGCTTCAAGTTCTTCCCGTCACGCCGCTGGGAGCTCCGTCCGTACCTCTTCGCCGGCCCCGCGTTCATCCGCACCGGCGAAGGCCGCTTCGCGCGCGACAGCAACCAGACGGTCCTCGCCATTCAGCCCGGATTCATCGGCGCGTATCACTTCGGCGATTTGTTCGTCTACGGCGACGCGCGCGCCTACGCCGAACCCGGTCCGCAGGGCCTCGCCCTCTTCGGTGGCCTAGGGGTGTCTCTCTGACCCTGCAGTCGATGACGGCACGCGAGCCGCCCGACACCAACCACGAACCCGAAAGCCGGACCATGAATCACCCTCACCTGCCGCCGGTTGCCCCCATCACGCTCGTCGTCGACGAGGCGTTCAACAAGCTCGTCAAGGCCTACCGCGCGACGAAGGAAGACGCGCAGTCGCACCAGGCGAAGACCGCGGCGGTGTCGAAGGTCGGGCACTACGACCTCGACGGTTGTGCCACGACCACGGCGGACTCGCTCTCGGCCCACCGCATCGCCGAACAGCGCGCGGCGATGTTGCTCGCCGACGCGGTCCTCGCGCGGGTCCACGAGCTGAAGAAGCAGTTGGTGAAGTGATCGCGAGAGGACGTCGTTGACCGCCCAGCGCATCATCAAACGGGTGACGATCGGGATCGCGATCGGCGTGGTATCGCTGTATGCGCTCTACCTCGCCGTCGGAAACATCCTCCTTCGCACCCGCGCGCTGCGCAACATCATCAACAGCGCCCCCGAGTGGTCGATCGAGTATTCCTCCGCCTACACGCTGTGGCCGGGCTGGGTGCACGCGCGCGACGTGCACGTGCGCGTGCGAGATTTCAATCTCGAGTTCCTCCTCACGGTCGACGAGACCTGGGTCAACATCGACTTGCCGGCGCTGCTCTCGCGAAGGTTCCACGCCAAGCGGGTCGATGCCCACGGCGTCTCGTTCCGCTATCGGGCGCGGATGGAGCCAGGCGTCTCGCCTTCGAAGACCTATGCGCTTCCGCCGATCGAGGGCTTCGACGCGGTCCCCATCAATCCCTATCGATGGAAGCTCCCCGAGGGTGGATTCCAATACAAGTATTTCACCTTCGACTTCGACGACGTCCATTGCGACGGCGTCCACGAAGTGTGGATGCAGGACTATCGCCTCACCGGCGACGGGCAGGCGTCGGGGGCCTTTCACCTGAAGCCGATGATCAACGTGTGGGTCGGCCCGGCCCACTTCGAGCTCCATCGCGGCGACGTCACGCTCGGCGCCGACACGGTGCTGAGCGGGGCCACGGGTCACGTGGACATGCGCATCGACACCTTCGATCCGCGCGACGTCACTGGAAATCAGGCCCTTCGCGTGGCCTCGCACGTCGCCTTCGTCGTCGACGGCAATGTCCCCAATTATGCATTCCTCGAGCAGCGATACCTCGGCGGTCACGAAGGCAAGTCGCCGGTGCGCCTCGAGAACGGGGGCGGGCCTCTTCACGTCGACCTCCACATCGAGAAGGCGAAGCTCGCGCCCGGCACGCTGATCACGCTCGGCACCAAAGAGCTCCACGTGACGCCGCAGCACGCGAAGGGCGCGCTCGCTGGCTCGGACACCGCCGCGACGTTCGACACCAAAATCACCATCGCCGACCACGAAGGCAAACCCGAGGCGCACGCCTTCGTCGACTTCACGTCGATCGAGCTCCGATTGGCGGGCGCCGCGGCGTATCCCCTTCGCGCCAAGCAGATGGGAGTCTTCGCGCGCAGCAAGAACCTCGACCTGGAAGATCCGTTCGAGGACGCGGCGCTGTCGGTCGACGCGCCCAGCCTCGAGCTCACCGACTTGCGCGCCATGCAGCGATTTCTGCCGAAGGACTGGCCACTCCGCATCGCGCTCGGCAAGGCCTCGGCGCACGTCCATCTCGACGCGCTCCTGGCGACGATGACCGGCGACGCGTACGTAAAGCTGACCACCGAGAACATGCTCGTCACCTACAAGCAGCTGACGCTGGGCGGGAAGGCGAGCGTCGAAATCCCCTTTCACCGGCTCGACCTCGACACCTTCGCCACCGACATCTCGAAGGCGAAGCTCGAACTGCGCGACGTGCAGCAGAGCAAAGCCGGCGGCGCTCCAGCCTGGTGGGGCAACGTCTATCTCGATTCCGCGACCTATCAGCCGCATCGGCCTGGAGAGCTCCGCGCCACGGTATCGATCGCGATGCGCGACCTTCGCCCGTTGCTCGCGACCTACGCCGAGGCCGAAGGTCTCGCTGGCTTCATCCGTGATTTGATCGAGCGCGACAACTTCAAGGGGCAGGTCGTGCTCCGCGCGGGTCCAGGCATCGACATCGACAATTTCCACGCCATCGCCGACGACGTCGATGTCGTCGCGCGATACCACAGCAAGGGAAAGCACGAGCACGGAGCGATTCGCGTCATCTATCGCGGGCTCACCTTCGGCATCGAGATCCTCGAGACGGGAGCCAAACCGGTTCTCACCGACGTGTCTGCGTGGTTTGCCAAGCAGCAATGAGGCAGAGCTCGCGGATAGGCTAGAAGGCTAGAACGTCTGCCCCGAGGTGAAGTAGAGCCCGACCGGGCTGGCGTCGGGCGAGTAGGCGACGTCGAGTCGAAGCAGGAAGCCATTCCCCCACTTGAAGCGCGCGCCTCCGCCGACGCCATATTTGAGGCCGAAGCCGTTGCCGTCGAGCGTTGCGTCGGGCGAGAGGGCGCTCCAGACGCGACCCGCGTCCACGAACGCGACGGCGCCGAGCTTGGCCTTGTCGCCGAAGAGGTCGAAGTCGACGAACCAGGCGCGGAGCTCGACGTTGGTGAAGGCCTTGAGCTTTCCTGCGTACCTCTGCGCGGGCACGCCGCGTACGCCGCTGCTCCCGCCAATCGCATAGCCCTCGGACCAACGCGGAAGCTCGTAGAAGGGAACCTTGTCGCCGACGAGCACGTCGACGATGGCGCGCATCGCGAAGGTCAGGTGCTCGGAGTCGATGGGCACGTAGAACCGGGCGGCGGCGTTGGCACCCCAATAGGGATAGGGAAACGTCGGCGAGCCACCCGGAGCGATGCGCGGTCCGGCAGAGAGCCAAGAGCCCTTGTGCGTATCGGTCTCGTCGTCGCGGTTCTCGAAGCTGAGCAGCGACTCGAAGAGATACGACCACGAGACGCCGAGACCGACGATTCTCGGCACGCCGGGCAGGCCCTCGCTCTGCTGTGCAACCAAGCTGTCGTCGTTGGCCGTCACTTCGTTGCGCGTCAGCTTGTGGACGAAGCGCAGATGGAGATGACCCACGAGACGAAGCCGGGGCTCGATCGCGAGGGTCGCCCGCTTGCGTCGGTATTGCCAGATCTGCCGCGCGTCGAGCCACTGATCGTGCTGCGTCGTGCGATCGAATCGCCCCGAGGCGTCGTCGAAGGTCGAGCCGTTTCCGATGCCGTACCAACCGAGAATCTCGTTCACGTACTCGGGCTTCACCTCGAGACGGAGGCGATCGTCGGGCGCGAGCTGGGGAATCTTCACATCGATGTAGTAGTCCTGGTACTGCGGCGCGAAGCCACGCTCTTTGGTGAACGTAGCGGTCGCGAAGAACTCGGCGTTCCACACGTACGGCTTCACGTTCGGCGCCCGATGCTCGAGCGACGCGAAGAAACCGCCGCCGATACCTTGGTCGCTGTTGCCTCCGAAGACGGGCACCAAATGCGGCTTGGTGTCGGGTTCCTTCGGCTCCTCGGCGTGAGCGTTCTCGAGGAGGACGACCGAGGCCACGGAGACCGACACGATGTGGGCTGCGACGAGCGCGCCAGTGATGGACCGTCGATGCACGTGCGCCGCCAAGCAACTGGAAGGCCAGCGGCGGGGTGAAGGCGAAGGGGACGATTTTCACGGGTGAGGGGGCGTCCGGCGGCAAGATCGCCTCGGAGACTCCATTTTCGCCCGCGCCCCGCGCCGCACCCGCACGCGCTCGCACGCGCGCCCGCACCGGCACGTGGCTTGCGATGCCAACGACCGAAAGGAGCTCGTCATGCCCAACCGCAAACCCGATGCTCACAAAGAGACCTTCAGCCGCGACACCCTTCCTCAGGCGATTCCCGATCCGGCTGCGGCGGCATGGGATGGTCGCCTCAATCCGCCCGGTCAGTTCGGCAAGCTCGGTGGCCAAGGCTTCCTCGACGGCCACGATGCCAGTCGTCGCACCGATGCGAGGATTCGTGACGAGGCGGTGCAGTGCCTTCGCGAGCTCGATCATGTCGATACCTTCGACGTCGACGTGCAGGTGCACGAGGGCCAAATCACGCTCGGCGGCACCGTGCGCTCGCGTGACGACAAGACGGCAATCGAGACTGCCCTCGTGGAAATCGAAGCTGTACGCAGCGTGGTGAATGGCCTTCGCGTGGTGGCCCCGCGTAGTGAGAGCGCCTCGTGACGATGGCCATCGCCATTGGGGCCTCAGGGCGCGCCGGCCCTTCCAAAAGTCCGGTTCTGGCGCCGGAACCGGAGCGGTTTTGCGAGGATTTGGCTCGATTTCGAATCGCAAGTCGGGGCCCTTTCTCGACCTTCGTCTTTGGAGATTGCTCGACATGCTCCGCGCGATGCTGAACGGCGCGGGGGCAGGGGTCGTGGCGACGCTGGCGATGTCGGGCTTCATGGCGCTCGCGAAGGCCGTCGGCGTCCTCGGTGAGCCGCCGCCGAAGAAGCTCACGCGGAAGATCTTCGCCGGGCTCGTTCCTCGAAGGGGTCCGTCGCTCGACCTCGCGGCGTGGGCCGCGCACCTCGGCTTCGGCGCGGCCTGCGGCGTGACCTACAGCCTCTTGCCCACGCGCGCCCACGGCGTGGTCTCGGGCTCGCTCTTCGGAGTCTCCGTCTGGAGCGCGAGCTACGTCGTCGCGCTCCCCAAGCTCGGGCTGATGCCGTCGCCGTCCCGCGATCGACGGGGCCGACCCACGGCGATGGCGCTCGCGCACGTGGTCTTCGGCGCGACGCTCGGCATGGCGATGCGAAGGCTGGCGAAACCCTCGAGCGAGGCGTCTCCTGCGCGGGTCGCTGCCGAAATTCTTCGTCGCCACGTGGGCGAGCCATCGCCGCATGCCGAGGCCTCGGACGAGGTCCACGCCGGCACGGCCGGATGAGCTCGTCCATGCAGGCACCTCTCTCGCGCCGGCACCGTGCGCTCGAAGCGCTCGGCAGGGCCTTGATGACGACGGGTTACGAATTCGTCACGGTGACGCCGGAGACGCATCGCCGGGTGCTCGAGCGACGTCGAGCGCGGCACACGCTCGCGCGCAATCTACGGGACGTGCTCGGTTGGAACCTCCCCTTCGAGGCGGGCGCGCTGCCGTCCGAGATCTTCCGACTCATGCAGGAGGCAGACGTGCTCGAGCCCGAGCGCGGCCTCTTCCGGCCGAAGATTCGTGCCTCCACGCTCCGCGGTCGTCTCTACTTCCACTCCTCGTATCCGACCGACGACGTCGACGCCGTCTTCTTCGGCCCCGATACCTATCGCTTCGACGCGTTCGTCTCGGCGCAGCTGCAAAGGATGAATCGGAGATTCGATCGGCTCGTCGACGTCGGGTGTGGTACGGGCGCAGGTGGACTCGGCGCGAGGGAATGGGCGGCCCAGGTGGTGCTCGGCGACATCAACCGGCACGCGCTCGAGATCGCCGCGGTCCACGTGCGGCTCGGTGTTCAAGGCTCCGATGCGATCTCCGATGCGATCGAGCTCGCGCGCAGCGACGTGCTCTCGGGGGTCGATGGGGCCTTCGATTGCGTGATCGCGAACCCACCTTACCTGCACGATCCCGCCGAGCGTGCGTACCGCCACGGCGGGGGATTGCTCGGCGCGGAGCTCGGGCTGCGCATCGTAGCTGCCGCGCTCGATCGCCTCTCTGCGGGCGGCGTGCTCCTGCTCTACACCGGAGCTGCCATCGTCGACGGTTTCGACGCCTTTCGCGCGGCGAGTCAGGGGCTATGCATCGAGGCGAAGGCCTCGTTCGCCTACGCCGAGATCGATCCCGACGTGTTCGGTGAGGAGATCGAGGACCACGAGGCGTACGCAGGTGCCGACCGTATCGCTGCGGTGGGCCTCGTGGCGATCAAGCGATGAGCGAGCGAGCGAGCGAGCGCGTGCGTGACGAGGCTTCGTCAGGCCACTGCGCGTGACTGCGACGGCAGCTCGCCGAGCCACCCGGCGCGGCGCAGCTCGGAGCGATAGCGGGCGAAGCAGCGCGCGCCAGCTTCGAGTCGAATGAGCGCACCCTCGGCGATCGCGCGCGCCACCTCTGGACGCTCGGCAACGAGCGGCCGAAGCACCTCGGCGTTCCAGGCTTCCGAGTGCTTGATGTCGAGCGTCGAGTGAAGGGCGTAGTAGCGACGGGCCTCACCCTCGATGCCGAGGCGACGCAGGCCGTCGTTGACACACTTCGCGCGTCCTGGCGCCGTCAGCTCGATGACGCCGAGCGCGCCGATCGAGTGAAACGCGTATCGACGATGCGCCGCCATCGCGATCATGAGATTGCCGAGGGCGAGCGCCTCCTCGACCACGTGCCGATCGTCACGCGGCAGCTCGAGCATTTCGGCGAGCCGGCCGAGCATCGGTCCGTGCATCCCCGAGGCGTGACCCTGGCCCATCTCGTCCCAGTAGTTGCGCGCGAGCTCGAGCTTCGGTCCCGCGGGCATCTTCACCTGCGTGAGTGAGACCAAGTCTTCGAAGCCTGCCTCTCCGGCGAGCTCTTGTTCGAGAAACCAAATCATCGCCTCGCGCGGCGCCTCTTTGGCGAGCCAGGCGAAGAGCGGATCGCTCTGGCCGGGGCCCGAGAGCTTCAGGTCCTCGAACCATGCGACGAAGGCCTCGGGTGACGACGGCGCGAGGGCAGCGCGCGGGCTCACGGCTGCGCGACGGCGCTCCACCAGCTCGCCCTCGAGCAAACCGAAGTGCCACTCCTCGTCGAGCTCGCTTCGCCAGTCACCCACCGGCATGCGAGGCAAGAGTCGTCGGTGATTGAAAGCACAGAGTCTGCGGTGAAGGTGTTCTTCGCTCATGACGGGAAAGGACACGAGCAATGGTCGTGCCTTCCAGGTCGGACACTGGCGCGCATGTTGCCAGGCTCCTGCGCATGAGCGTCGCCTACGACCCCCGCCCCACGTTCATCGTCAGCGAAACGTGCTGTTCGACCGCGCATCCGCGAACCGTCGACTGCGCGTACAACGTTCGTTGGGCGATCAACCCGCACATGAAAATTGGCTCGGTGAGGCACGATGCCGCGCGCGCGCAGCACGACGGCTTCGTCCGACTTCTCCAGCACTTGGGTGCGCGCGTGGAGCGTCTTCCTTTCATCCATGGCGCCTTCGACTGCGTCTTCGCCAAAGACAATGCCCTGCTCGTCGACCGGCGCGATGCGGCCGGTGGAGGCAGTTTGGAAGCGCTCGTGATGACGCCGCGTCACCGCCAACGTCGTGCAGAGCAGAGCGCTCGCGGAGCCGCCTTCGCGCGACGCGCGTTCAACCTCGTCCATGGCTCGAACGAACCACTCGAAGGTGGCGACATCGTGGTCGTGCCTGGAGGCAATCGTGCCTTGCTCGGGCACGGATTTCGTTCGTCGCTGGGAGCGAGGCCAGCGCTCGAGCAGTTTCTCGGAATGGAGGTCGTACCCATCGAGCTGGTCGACCCGCGTCTTTATCACCTCGACATGGTCGTCTCGGTGCTCAGCGATGGGACGGCCTTGATTTGCCCCGAGGCGATGACGACGGTCTCGCGATTGGCAATCTGGAGGGCGCCGTGGATTCGCCGCGTGATCGAGGTCTCGCTCGAGGAGGCGCTCGCCTTCGGCATCAACTTGGTCGAGGTGGGACGCACGGCCATTCTCGGGGGCTACGCGCCCGACCTGACGCGCCGGTTACGAGCGCTCGGTTGGAACAGCGTCTCACCGGTGCTCCGTGAGTTTCATCTCGCGGGCGGCGCGGCGGCGTGCCTGGTGTCGCGGGTGCATCGCCTGTCCATGCGCGAGGGCGTCGAGTCCAGTGCCGTGAGGGCTGCGTAGCGGCGATCCTCGGTCGCGCTTGGACGG
>JANYDK010000145.1 GCA_025363655.1 Deltaproteobacteria bacterium
CGAAGTCGATCGCGGAGATCGACACCGACCTCGAGACGCTGAAGACCTTCACCTTCGCCGACGCCGACGACAACACGGCGCAGACCAAGCACGCCCACAACTGGTTCGAGCTCGGTGAAGACGACGGCGACATGAAGGGGATCAAGACCACCGATCCGAAGAAGTTCGCCGACTACAAATTGGCTCATTTTTACGTTGATTCGGTCGACGAGAGCTCCGCCAAGACCCTCGCCGAGGTGGCCGAAAAAGACGGCGCGCGCACCGTCACCTTCAAGGTCACCGGACGGCTGCGCGTGCACGGTCGTGACGCGAAGAAGACCATCCGCGTGCAGCTCGCGTTCAAAGGGCCGGCGGACGCGCCGACGTCGCTCGCCTTCAAGACGCTCGACCCCCTCGTGGCCAGCCTTTCGGAGCACGACGTCAAGCCGCGCGACGCCGCCGGCAAGTTCCTCTCGACGACGCTCGGGGCCATCGGCAAGAAGCTCGACGACAAGGCGCAAGTCCAGCTCGAAGGAACGGCGCGGTAAGTCCGGCGACCGAGACCGTGAGGCGAGGCCGAGCCATCGCCGCTTCGAGCGTCGCGCCTGCGTGACACTTGCGCAGTCGGAAGCGCATGGCAGGTTTCTTGTAGATGCATTGAGCGAAGTAGGCACCTGCTCGATGACGAAACGAGACGCTCCGTTCGCTGACGATTCACCGAGAAAATCGCGCTCCCGCGCAGCGATCATGGCCGCGCTCTCCGCGCTGACGCTGCTGCTTTGCGTGCTCGGAGGCGTCGCAGGGTGCGCGGGGCCGCACGTCGCCGCGCCGTCGCCCAAGGGTCAGGCCACCGCCGTGACCTCGTCGCCACAGCGGCTCGATCTCGACGTCGTCGTGCGGCCACACCCGGGTGGCAACGAGCCACGCTGGGAAATCGAGCTCGCCGCGCGCGCCGACGATCTCCCGCGTCGCTTCGTCGTGCAGAAATCGTGGGCCGGGGAGGAGTCGGTGATCGGCCGTCTCGGCGACGTGCGAGGGACGTGCGACGGCATGCCCGCGCCGCTCGAGCGTCAAGATCTCGGCACCCACGTCGGGTTCATGTTCCCCATCCAGTGCGCCGACGCCAAGCTCACCTACACCATCGACGCGGCGCCCGAAGGGTTGGCGTGGGGCAACGAGTATGACGCGGTCGTCACACCGTCGTTCGCGTCGGCGATCGCCGAGACGGCGCTGGTGCTGCCCGACGTGCCCGACGACACGCGCGCGCGCATCGAGCTCTACTTCGACTTGAGCGAGATGCCGGGCGACGTCGACGGCGTCTACTCGCTCGGCCCTGGGCTGCACGAGACGACGACGCGCGCGCTCCGACATTCGTACTTCGCCGCAGGCACCTTCGTGACGCTCCACGCGCAGGCCGGATCACTCGACCTCGAGGCGCGTTTCGCGGGTCCGATTCGCTTCGATTTGCAGGCGGCGATGAGCGACTTGAACGCTCTCCTCGCCGCCGAGGCGAGCCTCTTCCAAGGCGATCCAGGCGGGAAATTACGGCTGCTCGTCGTGGGGATGCCGCACCAAGTGACGAGCATCGACGCGCTCGACGCCGACGCCAGCGACATCATGCACGGCACTTCGCTCACCGAGTCGGCCGCGCTCTGGGTCGACGGTGGCGCCACCTGGGGGCAAGCCGAGGCGAGGCTCGCCGCCCACGAGATGTTCCATCTCTACAATGGACAAGTCATCCGCCGCGCGCCGCCCGATGCGCGCACCTATTGGTTCTCCGAAGGGTTCACCGAGTACTATGCCGATGAGCTCATGCTCCGCGCGCGTATCACCACGCCGGCGCAATGGCTCGCGGCAGTTCGTCGCCGCGTACGCGACTACCACGCGCTCGATTCGGTGCTCATGCCGGACGAGCGCGCCGATTTGGGCTTCGGCGGCGCAGACGAAGAGCTGCCGTACCTGCGCGGCTCACTCGTCGCCGCGTACCTCGACTACGCGCTGCGCAGTCGCAACGACGGCGGTAGGTCGCTCGACACGGTGATGGGCCAGCTCGTGCACCGCGCGCGCCTCGGCGCTTCTCCACTCGACACGTCGAGCGCGCTCGACATCTTCGGCGAGCATATCGACGAGGCGAGCTTGCACGCGATTCGCCGGGTGATCATCGATGGCGATCGCATCGTCCTTCCGGCAGACACCTTCGGTGCGTGCGTCGAGGTCGTCGGAGAGGGAACGTCCACCGACGTGAAGGTTCGCGACGGCGTCGATCTGGACCTCTGCATGAACACCGGGCGCTGAGGCTCCCGACCCGCCGCTCGCCCCGCGGCAGCCCTACAGAGACAACCTCACACGGCCCGCATCTTCCCGGGCCGTGTCGTGGTTGGTCGAGGAGTCCGACTATTTGAGGGCTTTTGCGAGCGCGGCGGCGTCGCCGCGAGGGACCACCGAATCGACGCCCGCTTCGAGGAGGGCGGCCGTTTCATCGGCGTCGAGATCGCTCCAGATGATGACGCGCGTGCGCTTCGTGGCGTCGTCACGACGGAGCGCAGCGAGCGCTCGACGTGCTTCGACATGTGGCGCCTTGACGTCGATGATGAGGACCTCGGGCGGCTCTTTGGCGGTGGCGATGACGAGCTCGAAGGGATCGTCGAACGTGCGTACGTCGAAGCCCTTGGCCTTGAGGTTGCGGACGAGTGAACGTCCGACCGCCTTGTCGGGCTCGAGCGCGTGTACACGACGACGTACCGTCGCCAGATCGGCAGGCACCGGCATTCCAGCGCTCTGACAAAGCGCGCGCGCGTCTTCGGCGCGTACGCGGAGGAGCCCACCAGGAGAGGTGAGGGCGTTCAGACGTCCAGTTCGCACCCAGTAGTAAACGGTCTTCGGGTGAACTTGGAGCATCGCGGCGACTTGCGCCAATCGGAGGAGGCGTGGGGGCTGATCGACCACGGGTTCTTTGTATTCCGAGTGTTCCACGGGGACAACTTCCTAAAATGCGGCGTAAATGGGTGAAAGCCGATGGAGCATCCAATCGACTCAGCTCCGCTGGACCCCATCTCTGTTTGTGGCTCGAGCCCCCACCCGCCACGAACTTCGATGCGCAAACGACCTCCCACCGCCGTCGAGCTCCGCGTGCCTCTTCGGCATGCGCGTACGCGACGGACTCCAGGTGGGGGCGAACGACATGGTGTGTTGCGTTTCGTGCCCCGTGACAGAACTAGCACGACTCGCTGCGATCGCACGCGCTCCGTGGCGAAACTCGCGCGTTCAGTTCAGTTCACGCAGTGGGCGCGTGGCGGTAGGTGTGGGATGAGACAAAACGCTCCGGAGCGCCGCGAGCAAGGCTGACCGGCGAATCGGACGATCGACCACGGACGAGCCGAGGCCGAGGGGCAACTCGTCGATGGCGCGGACGACGAAGACGAGCCGGCCCGCGAGCGAAGGGCAACGCTGCAGGAGCTCGTCGACGAAGAGCGCGAGCGAGACGTCGGGGAGTCGTTGATCGACGACGATGGCGTCGAGCCCACCGGCGGCGGCGCATGCGAGCGCTTCCTCGCCGCTGGTGGCGACGATGGTGTCGTAGTGCTCGGCGACGGCGCGCGCGGTTGCACGGAGGACCCGCTCGTCGGCGTCGACGATGAGCACGTGCGGACGTCGGGCCCGCGGCGCGAGCGGGGGAGTGGAGGCTCGCGGCGAGATGTGCGCTTGCAGCGGCTCGGGCGGCGGGAGAATCATCATCGCCCGCAGGCCCCCGTGGCTCGAGCGCTCGAGGAGGAGTTCGCCGCCGCAGGCACGGAGGACCTCGCGTGCACCGGAGAGTCGGCCGTGGGTGCCGAGGAGCGTCGGCGTCGAGGCCGGCGGGGTGTCGAGCCGGGGACGGGCATCGACGACGATCGCCGCACCCCCTTCATGGCGCCGCACGGAAACGCGGAGACGATGGACGTCGCGCTCGCTCGTTCCCCGCGCCGAGGGCGGAAGCGCTTCGTCGCGACGGGCCGGATCGGTGACGGCGTCGAGCGTCTGCACGAGGACGTGTGCGAGCGCACGTGCGAGCGGGCGACGCGGCGCATGGACCAGCGGCAAGCTCTCGTCGTCGTCACGCTCGAGGAGCGCGCGATGACCGAGCGCGCCCGAGAGCACGCCGAGGATTTGATCGACCAGCGCCGGCAGCACCACCGGCTCCGAGAGCGAGCCATCGCCGTGCGGCAAAAGTAGGTGCAGATCGCGAAGGAGCGCGCTCATCCGTTCGACCGCGCCGACACAGTCGTCGAGCGTGCAGAGCTCGTCGGGCGAACGCGTCGCTTCGTCGGAGCGGAGCGCGTCGAGGTCGAGCGCGAGCGCGGTCAGCGGCGAGTCGAGGAGCTCGGCCATCCCGCACATCACCTGCTCGAGCGTGCGTGCTTCACCGGCGAGATCTTCGCGGACCGAGGCTCGGACCGCGGCGCGCGAAATCGCCTCGGCGAGACCATCGGGCGTCACGTCGGGCTCGGCGACCACTTCGTCGGCGCCGAGGGCGAGGCCTCCATCGACGTGATCTTCGGTGTCGACGATCACGACCACGCCGCGCGAGGGGACGACCGCACGTGCACGCGCGATTTGAGCAGAGAGCGGCGCCTGTGCCCGCGCGACCTCGGTGGTGCGCTGGATGCCGATGTCGAGCTGCTCGACGATGCCGCGCAGCGCAGGAAGAATCCGCGCCTTGGCGATCACCAAGACCGAGAGCGGACTGGAAGCGCGAGGCAGCGCGTCGTCGGTCGCCACGTCGGAGAGCGTATCGCAGACGGCGAACGGTTGCGCGGCCGGTGGGCGGTCGGCGTCGGCGTCAGGCCTACAGCGTCACCCCGAGCACGTGCGCGAGGGCGGCACGGAGCTGGGCGAAGTCGTCGAGCCGGGCGTCGGCGATCGTCGGGCGGCTGGCGGCGTGAGGAACGAAAGCATCGAAGCGGAACGCGCGTGCGCCGCACCCCTTGGCGCCGACGATGTCTGCGCTCTCGGAGTCGCCGACGTGGAGCATGGCGTCGAAAGGGACGTCGAGCGCCTTGGCCGCGAGCGTGAAGATGCGCGCGTCGGGCTTGGCGAAGCCGAGGACGCCAGAATCGAGAATCTCACGGAAAAACGAGGAAATTTCACACTCTGCCAGGAGCTCGCGGACGCGGCCTTCGCTGTTCGAGGTGATGACCATCGACACGTTCTGCGCGCGCAAGTCGACGAGCAGTCGGCGGGCTTCGTCGGGGACGTGACGCCAGAGATTGCGCGTCGGCTGCGCGCGCCAGAGCTCTTCGACGAGTGCGTCGAGCGGCGCTCCGGAAATGCCGGCTACCGGTCCGACGAGGTGGGCCATCAGCGCGCGCCAGCCGGCTTCATGGCCTTCGCCAAGGCCGACGACCTCGTCGTGCGCGCGATAGGCGAGCCCGAGGTGCGGCGTGAAGCTCGAAGCCTCGCTCGACGGCAAGCCCACGCGCCTCGCCAGCTCGGCGAAGTCGAGGCCGCCGAGGACGTGCCCATAGTCGAAGGAAATCCCCCGAATCGAGCCCCGCGCGAGCTTCTCGACGCCCGAGTCTGCGTTCGGCATCGGGTCCGCGCTCACGGTCACAGCTCCGCGCCGCACTCGGCGCAGGTGGTCGCCGATTCGTCGTTCAGTGTCTTGCACGCGCGGCAGCGGACCTTCACCTGCGGCACTTGCGGAGATGCGGCGCGCTCGGGCTTCGGATCCTTGTCGCTCGTCACCGCGGCGAGCGAGCCCGGACCAATCGCCGAGTCGGGCGGCTCCGCGGCGGATTCGTCTTCCAGTTGCGCCGCCTCGCGTTCGGCCATGAGCTTCTGCATCCGCTCTTCGTGCGCGGCGCGACGACGATCTTCGGCGCGCGTCGCCCAGATGCGGACGGCGATGTAGAGGACGGCGAGGGCACCGATGGCCCAGGCGGTGGGCGGGATGTTCGGCATGAGTGTGACTAAACCGCGTGTACCACGATCGCTTCGCTGCGCGTGAAGGTGAGCTCGGCTTCGCTGAAGAGCTCGCGACCGCGTGCGCGGAGGCGAGGCGCGTCTTTTTCGAGGTAGCGAGCGTAGGCGCCGCGGCCGGTGAAGCGATAGATCGCGCGTGCGCTCGTCGACGTCAGCTGCAAGAGCTCGGCGACGCGGACGCCGGCGCAGGCGCGGACAGCGGCGAGGTGTTCGTCGATCATGAAGCGGACGAAGCGATCGAGGACGTCGGGATCCTTCGCCTGCGCCTCCACCTCGTAGACGAGAGGGCCTTGTTTTGCCGTGGCAAATGAGCGTGCGAGCTCGCCGAGATCGGTGAACTGGGCGTCGACCGAGGCCGGGTGCGGCGGCTTGCCTCCGGGCCTCGGGACGTAGGCGGTGCGGATGCCGCGCGCGGCTGCGGGGGCGAGATCGTAGTCGTCCCACGCCGAGACGTGCAGCCAACGGGCGCGGTCGTAGCCGCGATGCTCGACGATTTGCACCGCGCGATCCCAGGCGCGATCGGTCGGCTTGTAGGCGCCGAGCTCTTCGGCGACGACGCAGACGTCCCACGGACGACCGAGGCGACGAGTCACGTCGAGCTGGTGGACGGCGTCGCAGTTGGAGATGACGCCGAGGTCGACCACGCGACCGAGGAGCGCGATGGCGGCCGGTGTGTCGGGGAAGAAGGGAAGCTCGCCGAAGTCGCGCGCCCATCGAAAGACCGTCTCTTGCGGCAAGTCGGGTCGAAGTCGGGCGCCGACGTGGGCGAGGAGCCCGCGATATTCGATGAATGTCGCGTCGCGCCGTGAGGGTCGCTGGACGCGCTCGCTCTCCGCGAGGAACGTCGTCATCCGATCGAGGCCGACGCCGAGCGCGGGGAGCGCTTTTTCCCAGTCGACGAGCGTTCCGAAGCAATCGAAGGTGACGAGGTCGATGGCCTCGAGGATCTCGGCTTTGGGGATCAACGGAGACTTTGCGGGCGCCTCGGTCATGTTCGGGGCACAATACCAGCGGGGACATCGGGCACGCCATGCGCGGGGACAGATCGCCGGTTGCGTCGAAGGTCGGGCTCGGTCGTCGAACGTCGGTGATTCGCCGAACTTCGGTAGTGCTCGTCACGCTCGGGCTCGGCCTCGTCGCGTGCGCCTCGACGCGGCCTGGTGGAACGGCCTCGGCGCGAGCTGCAGCGAGCGGATCAGGGTCGCCGTCTGCCTCCGATGAGCGAGGTCCGACGAGCGAGCACCTCGATGCCATCGGTCGACTCGTCGTGGCGCCTTGGGGAACTCGCCTCGACAAGCGACGCACGTTGTCGATGCCGCTCCCCGACGCCGATCGCTGGACGCACGTGAAATTCTGGGGCGTGACGACGGTCGCGGGCTGGCGCTACGGCGACGACCACCACGCGGTCGCGGCGGCTTTCAGCTTCGCCAGCACCAAGGCGCCGGCCACGCTCGACAGCTGCGGCGCGCGTTTCATCCGATGGGGTAAGTCCAACGCGTCGGCGTTCGAGCTCAGCGTCGGTGAGCCGCGGATCGACGAGGTCGCATGGCTGGGCGGCCCGACTGGCGCGCGCGTGCGCATCTACGTGCTCGATGCCGAGCGTCGCTCGGTCTTCGGTCTCCATCGCTATCCCTCCGCTTTTGCCGTCTATCCGGCGTGGACCGACGCCTGCCTGGTGGTCGGCGTCTCGGTGCCCGCCGACGATTGGCCGGAGATCGCTGGCGAGGTTCGTGATCGGCTGGTTCGTGATGCGCTTCCGGCGTTCGTCGCCAAGCCAGGCGCCGGCCAGCTCGCGCTCGAGGCAGCCATCGACGTCGACGAGTGAAGCGCGAGTCGGGTGACGGGTGAGACCGGCGAAAGCCATTGCCGCGCGGCGGCCGATGCCCGACGCATGGATGATGGCTGGTTTCCGCTCGATTCGCTCGGTTGCGACGTCTCTCGTGCTCGTGTCTCTCGGACTCGCTTGCTCGAGCAAGCCCGAGCCGCCGCCGTGCAACCCCACCACCGCGTGGAACCCGGGTGCGCTCGCCGTTCCCGGGGGTGCGACCAGCGCCAGCGCCAGCGTCGCGACCGTCTCGACGGTGACGAAGCCGGCCTCGCCCTTCACGCTCGAGCAGCTCCTCAACGTGCGACGCTCGCTCCTTCCGCGTGCGATCGATCTGCACACGTTCGTCTATCTCACCGATCCCTCGGGCACGCCGCAGCTCCACCTGCACAAGAGCCCGTTCGGCGCCGAGGCGACGGGGCCGATCGACACCACGCTGACGAGCTTTCCCGATCGAGTCTCCTCGTCGCGCGTCTCGCCCGAGGGCACGAGCGTCGTCTTCCTCAAGGACACGGGTGGCGACGAAAACGATCAAGTGTGGCGGGTGATGGCGAGCGGCGGAGAGGCGATCGCGCTGACCGCCTCGCCGAAGGTGAAGCACACGCAGCCGGTCTTCGAGAACGGCTTCGAGAAGAAGCTCGGCCGCATCGCCTACACGTCGAACGCGCGCAACGGCAAGGACATGGACCTCTACGTCCAAGGCCTCCCGTCGGCGAACGCGAAGGGCGTGACCGCGGAGGAGAGCGCGGCGAAGAAGCCGCTCCTCGAGCTCTCAGGGAGCTTTTCGGTGCTCGATTTCCGGGGTGATCGTGCGCTGCTCCTCGAGCAACGGTCCAACGTCGACAGCGATCTCTGGATCGTCGACGTGAAGACGAAGAAGAAGACGCTGCTGACGAAGCACGCTGGCGATCAGTCGTGGCGCGACGGACAGTTCTCCCGCGACGGCAAGGTGGTCTTCGCCCTCACCGACGCCGGCTCGGAGTTCTCCGATTTGGCGATGGTCGACGTCGGCAGCCAGAAGGTGACGACGCTGCGCGCGCTCGGCCACGATCTCGGCACGCTCGACGTCATGATGTTCCACCAGCCGACCTCCCTCCCGAAGGAGCCGACGCCCGAGCAGAAAATCGCGGCGAAAACGGCCGATTTGCTGACGTACACGGTCAACGTCGACGGGGTCGAGCACGCCGAGGTGCTGCGGCTCGACGACAAGCACAAGCCGCTCGAAGGTGCCAAGGAGATCCCCGGGCTCAGCGGTGTCATCTCCGAGATCGATTGCACCGACGACGGGCCGACGTGCTTCGTCGGCATCGAGCGGGCGCAGCAGCCGCCGGAGATCTACCGCGTCGATCTGCGCACGCTGGCCACCGATCGGGTGACCCAGAGCGATCACGCTGGCGTCGACGAGGCGAAGCTCGTGCCCGAGCAGCTCCTCTCGTTCAAGACCTTCGACGGCAAATCGATCTCGTATTTCTGGTACGCGGCGGCGCATGCCGAGGGCGAGAAGCTCCCCGTCGTCGTCATCGTCCACGGCGGGCCCGAAGCGCAAGCGCAGCCGAATTTCGGCGGCGTCCTCCAATACCTCGCGCTCTCCGGATACGGCGTGGCGGTGCCCAACGTGCGCGGCTCGCTCGGGTACGGCAAGTCGTTCTCTCATCTCGACGACAAGGAGAAGCGCGAAGATTCGGTGCACGACCTCTCCGAGCTCGGCAAGGTCCTGGCGCAGCGTCCCGACGTCGACGCCAAGAAAATCGCGCTCTACGGCGGCAGCTACGGCGGTTACATGGTGCTCGCCGGCCTCACGCTCTATCCCGATCAGTGGGCCGCCGGCATCGACGTCGTCGGCATCGCAAACTTCCGGACGTTCCTCGAGCAGACCGCGCCCTATCGCCGCGCGCTGCGCGAGGCAGAGTACGGCTCGCTCGCCAAAGACGGCGAATTGCTCGATAAAATCAGCCCGATTCACAAGGTCGACAAGATCAAGGCGCCGCTCTTCGTCATCCATGGCACCCACGATCCACGCGTGCCGATCGGTGAGGCGACGCAGATCGTCGAGGCGTTGAAGAAGCGTGGCCTGCCGGTCGAGCTCCTCACGTTCGACGACGAGGGTCATGGTCTCTCGAAGCTGAAGAACAAGCTCGTGGCCTACCCGAAGGTGCTCTCGTTCCTCGATCAACACGTGGGGCATGGGCCCAAATAGGCGAGACGTGAGCTCGCCCTCGCCCTCGCAACGAAGAGCGCGCCTCTACACGATTCCGATCAGCCATTATGGCGAGCGGGCACGTTGGGCGCTCGAGCGAGCGGGCGTCTCGTTCGAGGAGGTGCACGTCCTCCAGATGTTCTCCTGGATCGCGGCCAAGCGGCGCGGCGGCAAAAAGACCTTGCCGGTGCTGGTGACGAGCGACGGCGTCTACAACGACTCGGCGCTCATCGTCGACTACGCCGCCGAGCATGGCGCGCCCGAGCTGCGCGCGAGTCGCGTCCCCGAGCACGTCGAGCTCGAGGCGGAGATCGTCGGGCCCTTCGGCGTCGAGTCGCGGCGCATCGTCTACGAGTGGGTCGGCCGCAGTCGTTCGGTCGCCCTTCGCACCAACGCCGGGTGGGCGCCGGCTTGGCAACGCATCGCCTTCGCGGCGCTCTTTCCGGTGGGGCAGCGCATCCTCACGCGCTATCTCGACGCGAAACCGGAGGCGATGGCCGCGGCGCGCGCGGTCGTCGATCGCACCTTCGATCGCGTCGGAGAGATGCTGGGCGATGGTCGACGATTTCTCTGCGGAGACGCTTTTTCTCGTGTCGATCTCGCGTTCGCGTCGATGGCCGCGCCGTGCATCTTGCCGACGACGTACGGCGTGCCCTTGCCGAGCCCCGGCGAGCTCCCTGCCGATGTCGCCGCGCGCGTCCTCGCGTGGCGTGCTCATACGGCCGGCGCATTCGCGCTTCGTCTCTACGCGGAAGAGCGTCGCAAGACACCCGTCACTTGACGATGATGAGACCGATTTGCCCCGTCGGTTTCACGCCGAGCGGATTGGCGGCGCTCATCGCGTCGCTGCACGAGAGCTGCAGCGCCCACGCGACGTTGACCTTGTAGGTGCCTGGTGTCGAAGGCGCGGTGATGTGGATTGGCCCCGAGCCGTTGGCGCCTGGCCAGACGTTGGGGGACCAGTCGTAGATGCATCCGGAAGGCGTGTTGTTGATGCCGTAGACGAGCTGCTGACGACAGCCGGGGCAGCCAGTGCCGACGAAGGCTTGGTACGTCGCCGAGCCGCTCACCGACGCGCCGGGCGAGACGACGGCGACGGGGGAGACGCCGTCGAGCTTCACGTCTTCGAGGATCCAGCCGTAGCCGCTCTGCAGACTCGCCGAGATTTGCACCGTGAATTGCTGCACGCCTTCGGCAGCGCCGGTGTCGGAGAACCACTTGATGATCGTGCCGTCGGTCGGCACGTTGAAGGTGAGGGGGCTCGCGCCGCTCTTCGACTTGGTGGTCGGCGTGCTTCCATCGAGCGTGTAGTGGATGGTCGACGCCGCCTCGGAGGCGACGGTCCATTTCTGCGCGCGCGCGAAGGCTCCCCACGCGGTCGGGTAGGTCATCGGCGCGAGCCAGCTCTTGGTCGGCGGGACGCACGCGCCGGCGACGCACGCCGAGCTGCCGCTGCATGCGCCCGTCTTGCAGGTGCCGCCGCAGCCGTCGTCGGCGCCGCAGGTGGTGCACTTCGGTGCGCAGCCGCACTTGCCATCGACGCAGGTCTCACCCGCGGTGGCGCAGGCGCCCGCCTTGCAGATGCCACCGCAGCCGTCCGGATCGCCGCACGTCGTGCACTTGACGACGCATGCGTCCCTGTCGACGTCGAAGAGCGATGCGGTGTCGCTCGTGGTGCTGGTCTCGCTCGCAGGCGTGGTGTCGTCGCCGCCTATTTCCAGGGGATCGGCGTCAGCTTCGGCGCTGTCGCGGAGATGCGGCTCGGTGTCGCTGGCGGCATCGTCGCTGCCGTCCTCACCGGAGCCGAGGGCGCATCCAGGCAACGCGAGTGTCGCGAGGGCGACCCGAACGATCATCCTCGCCGTGAGCAACGAGCGACGCACTCGCTCCAGTCTACCGAGATGCTCGACGCCCGCCAGCGTCGCCTCGGTGAGACATGTGCGTGTAAGCGCGCGTGTTCAGTGCGCGGTGCGACCGGGCTTCGCGTTCCACACGAAGAGCATGAGCACCGCGCCCATCGCCGCGAAGGGGATGAGCGACCAGGTCCACGCTTCCCAGTGATACTTCTTCAGCACCCAGCCGAGGCCGAAACCGGTGAGCCCGCTGGCCACGTATTGCACGCCGTCGAGGATGCCGGCGGCGCTCGCGGCGGCCTTTTTTCCGCCGAAATCAGCGGAGGCGGTGCCCGAGAGCATGCCATGCACGCCGAAGATGAACATGCACGAGAGGCCGATCATCAAGGCCGCCAAGATCGGTGAGCCGACCGGGACGCGACCGAGGAGGAAGATGCAGACGATCTGGCCGAGGTAGAAGATGAAGGCGACCGGCGGGCGACGCGACTGGAAGATGCGATCGCTGAGGAGGCCGCAGGTGATGCCGCCGACGATGCCGCCGATGGTGATGCCGTTGGCGGTCCAGAAGTGGACGCTGTTGCCGACGGGCTGAAGGTGAACCTCGACGAGAAATTCCGTCATGTAGAGGAGCAGCCCTTGTCGCACGAAGCCGGTGCAGAACTCGGCCGCCATGATCACGCGGATGACCGGGTGCATGACGACCTTGCGGAAGACGTACGAGAGATCGGCCGGCTTGTCGTCGCCGGAAGATGCGTCGCCGGTCTGGATGTCGTCGAAGCCGGCATCGCTCGGTTTGTCACGGACGCGCAGGTAGAGGACGACGAACATGATCGCCGTCGCCACCGCGGGCACGAGATACACCGGCGCGAAGGCCATCGGGCCGAGGCCCCATTTGGCCTTCGACCATTTGAAGATGGCGCCGCCGACGAAGAAGGCGAGCCAGTACCCGAGCCCGATGAGTATCGCGAAGACGCCGCCGAGGAGCCCGCGCTCGCGCACGTGGAACCACGCGGCGTTGATCTTGACGACGCTGACGGCGCCGAAGCTCTGGAAGTACATCGTCAGCGCGTAGAAGCAGGACATGCCGACGACGAGGCTCGTCGTCCAACCGCTGAGGAAGAAGACGCCGACGAGCGTGTTCATCAGCGCGACGCCGACGGCGCCGATGAGGATCGACTTACGGCCGCCGATGCGATCGGCGAGGGGGCCGTTGACGATGACCGACATCGCGTACGTCCAGAAGCCGGCGGTGGCGATGGCGCCGACCTGCGCCTTGTCGAGATGGTAGTAGGCGCCGATGTCGCCCTTGACGACGTTGAAGTTGTAGCGACCCATGTAGAAGGCCGCGTACATGATTCCGAGGGGAATCCAGTTGTGCGCGCGCCTCGCGCGGAACGCCGGCGCGTGATCGGGGGCCACGTCGAGCGCGCTCTCGACCGCCGGAGCCTTGCCTACAGCCTTCGCCTCCCACGACATGCGGCGCGCGTCCTAGCATGGGGGCTCGGCGGCAGGCGCATCACGCATGGCGTCATGGGGTGCAGCCGAGGGCGACGTCGGTCGTGTACGATTTCGTCCCACGGAAGTAGGTGATTTGGGCGCTGGCTCCGCCGAGGAAGTCGACGACGATCGACACCGGCTTGGGGTTGGGGATGGGCGTGGCGGTGATGTGACCGCTGGTCGCGCACTTCGCCTTCGGACCGCTGTGCACGTAGTTCTTGATGTTGAGCGAGACGCCTTTGTCTTTGCCCGTCTTGAAGTCGACCGTGGTGGTGGAGTTGCCGTCGATGGTGACCGTGTGCGGCGTCGTGTTCTCGACGGTGATGTTGTAGTGCGCGTCTTGCGAGACTGGCCGATTCTTCAAGGTGAGCCCCTCGAACTGCCCGTCCCAATGGATGATGCGCTGGCTACCCGAGAACGAGACGAGCGCCGTGGCCTTCTCGGTCGCCGGCTTGCCATTGAGCTGAAGGTCGCCGCCGTCGACGACGTCGATCTGGATGATGCCCGCGCTCGGCGAAGTAAACGTGGCCTTGAGGGTGCCGCTCGCGAGCACGAGGCCGAGTGGACCGGTGCAGCCGCTGAGCGTGTAGTCGATTTCCGTGGGAGAAATCTGCGTCGCCGTGGCGCATTTGTCGGTGCCGAGATAGGTCGCGCTCGCCGATTGGATGGCCTTCGTCGCTGCCAGCGCCGGGGTGCCGATGTCGAGCCGAGTGATCGCCAACGTCGGCAGCGCCACCAGCGATGACGCGGTGGTGCCCGTCTCTTCGCTGTCGTTCGAATCGCTGACCAGCGCCTCTTCCTCGGGCGTGAGCGGAGGATTGCCGACGCCGGTGCTCGAGCACCCGGTCATCGCGATCGGCGCTGCGAAAATTGCGACGATGGACACAAGCTGAAGGATGTTCGTGTTCTTCATTTCGACTCTTCCTCCCCAGGGGCGACCGAGAGGGGAAACCACTGCACGTTGAGCTGATACACCATCGTTCCGGAAGTGTCGGCGTCGCAGAGTTGGGTCATCTCTTCACGGAAGCGATGGATGCGCTCTTTGACGAGGGCCGCCGTCGCCGGTCCGACGCAGACCGTGAGCGCGGCGAGATCGCGGCGTTCGCGAGGCGTGTTCTCGATCGACGCCGAGGCGCGCTCGAGCATCTGGCGATGGAAATTGATGGTCGCCAGCGAGAGCGACTGATGTTCGGTGGTGAGGGTCGGCTCTCCGCGCATGATCTTGCCCGTGTCGATGTCGCGAACCAGTAGGCCCAGCGACAAGAGCAAGTTCAAGGCCGACGTCGCGTCGGGGACCGAGATCTTCGGCACCAGCTGCGCGGCGATCCATTTCGGATTTTCCTGGAAGTCGACGCGCGCCGCGAGCTCGCGAATCGCCGGGTAGTACCAGTGCGACAAGTACTTGAAGAGATCGCCCTCGATGCGGCGCGCGCTGCGGAAGCGACGTGAGGCCGAGATACGCTCGAACGCGCGATTCTTGTCGGCGACGGAGTCGGCCTGCGTGAAGGTGACGAGGTCGGCGAAGAACGTCGCGGCCTCGCCGCTGAGCCCCATCGCGTGGGAAAACTTCGGCACCGTTTCGGGGCCGAGGTTGCGCTCGCCGTCCATCACCAGCTTGAGGAAGTTGGGCGATTTGAGCCCGGCGAGTCGCGAGAAGAAGCGATGCGAGAAGGCCGGTTTGCGCGCCTTCTCGGCGGCGTAGTAGGCGCGCAAGAACGCGCGGTAATCGAGAAACTCGAATACGTTCACGCTCGGCGATCGCGACCGCGCCGCAGGGGTTTTCTCCGACATTTCCTGCTTCATTGTACGGCGGCCGTCCACGTTGTGCCAGGGCCTGCTGGGAGCTTTCGTATTCGCCCAGTATACGATCGAGACTCCTGGTTCTCACCGTTCGCGACGGCGATGTCGCGAGGGCTCGGCGGCTCCGGTCGAGCTCGTTCAATCTCGGGCAGCGAGAGGCAGACGCACGACTTGGGCGCCGCGCGGGATGACCTCGTCGTGCTGCGTGGCGACGACGATCTTGAGACCGCCCTCGGCAAGCGTGGAGAGGAGCTCCCCGAGCGCGCGACGGGACGCGGGGTCGAGGCCTGCCTCCGGCTCGTCGAGGACCAAGAGCTCGGCGTCGCGGGCGATGGCGCGGGCGACGGCGACACGTTGCGCTTCACCGACCGAGAGCGCGGCGCATGGGGTCTCGAGGATGCCGCCGCCGCGACGCGCGAGCCGACGAGGGAGGTCGAGCTTCTCGAGCGCACCGATCAACGTCGCGTCGTCCGCCGCGGGCGCGACCAAGCGCATCGCTTCGGCGATGGTCATCCCTTCGAGGACCAGCGGCCGCTGCGGGACGTATCCGATCCGTGCACGGAGAGCAGGCGCGTCGGCCTCGCGCAGGTCGACGCCGTCGATGGTCACGCGCCCCGTCGTCGGATCGACGAGCCGAAGGAGCAACGCGAGGAGCGTGCTCTTGCCGCTCCCGTTGGCGCCGATGAGCGCGAGCGGCTCGGTCGCATCCCAGGTGAGCGCGAAGTGCTCGAAGACGGGCAGTGACGCGGCCGAAGTTTTCGTCGACTTGCTCGAGTCGTCCGACTCGCCCGATTCGTCGGAGAGGACGAAGGGCGGGGGGTAACAGAACGTCACGTCGTCCCAAGCGATCGCACGAATCGACTCGATTTTACGTGGATTCGTCGCCGTGGGGAGATCGGGCGGGAGCGAGGCGAGACGGGTGAGCGCGGCAGCGTCGCTCCGGAGGCGCGTGCGTTGGGTGAGGCCGCGCGCGAGCCCGAGCGCGATCGGCGCGAGCACCGCGAGGGTGGCCAGATGCAATAGTCCACGCAAGGGCTCGGAGGCCACCGTCGACCACACGAAGGCGACGAAGGTCCCGCCACCGAGCGCGAGGGGCACGTAGGTCGCGAGGTGCGTCGCCGAGGTGAGTCGCGCTTCGGCGGCGGCGAGATCGCATGCGTGACGATCGAGCCGCGCCGACAGCTTCCCCGAGAGGCCCTGCGCTTGGAGATCTTCGAGCGCACGGAGCGCGTGTCCGAGATCGAAGGCGAGGCGCCGATAGGCATCGGAACGCGCCTGCATCGGCGCCTGCAGTCGCTTCGTGAAGGGAATGCGGGTGGCGACGCCGACCACTGCGGCAGCGACGGCGGGGAGCGCGATCATCGAGCCATCGACGACCAGTGCGAGCGCGAAGGCGAAGGGGAGGGCGAGGGCGCTGGCCACGAGCGAGGGCTCGACCTCCGAGGCGAGCGATTGCGCGCTGTTGATCGCGCGCCAGAGTCGCTCGAAGAGGGCGTCGTAGGCTTGGCCGCGTACGCGGGGCGCGCTTCGTTCGGCGATGCCGCGGGCGATGACGAGGATCGCGCGACGCCGCGCCACTCGGCCCAGCGCGAGGGAGCGCGCCGCGACCACCGTGCTCAATGCCCACGCGACGCCGCCGCCGAAGAGCAGCCAGCGCGAGGCCCCGAGGCGCGCGTAGACGGCGAGGAGCGCGACCGGAAGGAGTCGCTGCAACAAGAGGAGCACGACCAGGATCGGGTCGAGACCGCGCGGCGTCGGCGGATTCGTCTCTGCCGCCAGCTCATCTCGCTCATCTCGCGCGCCTCGGTCCCCTGCCACCGGCTTATCGTAGTGCATTGGCCGTGAGCCGAAACGAAGCTTTGCGGACCCACTCCACGACCGATCGGTGCGTTGACTCGATGCGGGTCCCGACGCGGGTCCCGATGCGAGCCCTAGACGTCGGCGTGCGGCTCACCGCCGAGCACAGCACGGGGGTCGATCGACCGTCGGGCACGGCGTCACTCCCTTGATCCCGTGGTAGCATCGCCGCCGTGGCGACGAAGAAATCAGCGCAAAAACGTGTGCAAACGCAGAAAATGCCGAAGCCGGTCGCGTCCGAGCGCGTGCGTGGCGAGTGGCTCCGGCGCGTCGAGGCCGAGTACCGCAGCTCGGCGATCACGCAGCACCTGACGCTCTGGCTGACGCAAATCGGCGCCTCGCCCGATTTGGTGAAGGCCGGCCTGCGCATCGCCGCCGACGAGATCGCGCACGCCGATCTCAGCCATCGCGCGTACCACGCCGCGGGAGGCACCGACCTTCCACGCATCGGTCGCGAGTCGCTCGAGCTCCGTCGTCACGAAGGCGAGCCCCTCGAGCTCGACGTCGCGCGCGTGGGGGTCGAGGTCTTCTGCCTCGGCGAGACGGTGGCGGTGCCGCTCTTCAAAGAGATTCGCGAGAAGTGCACGGAGAAGACGGCGCGTCGTTGTCTCGATCGCGTGCTCCGCGACGAAGTTCGTCATCGTGACTTCGGTTGGACGCTCTTGCCGTGGCTCCTCGAAGGCCCGATGGCCGGACCGATTCGCGCGCTCGTGCTCACCGAGCTCCCGAGCTACTTCGCGCGCATCCGCAGCGTCTATGCGCCTGAGATTGCGCGCGACAAGATCGCCATCGCGAGCGACGATCGCGCTTGGGGGCTCATCGCTCCTGCGCGTTACGGAGAGATCCTTCGCCGCACCGTGGAACGCGATTGGATTCCGCGCTTTGCCAAGGTGGGAATCGACGCCAAGGCGGCGTGGGACGCGCTTGGTGCACAAGCATAGTCAGCCTATGCGATGTGCGTGATTCGGGTCATTTGAAGCTGTTCTTCTCTTCCCGAAGCAGCCGAAGCACCTCGCTCGAATCGGTGCTGGCATCGGCGCCCACGTGGGTGCGCACGGCCGGCACGTCGACCCGCAGGAAGGGGTTGATCTCGCGCTCTTCGCCGATGGTCCCAGGGACGGTCGGTTCGCCCTTGGCGCGGAGGGCGGCGACGGCGGCGATCTTGGCGGCGACGTGCGTGTTCTGCGGCTCGACGTGGGCCGCGAACTTGAGATTGGCGGCGGTGTACTCGTGTCCGCAGGCGACGCGCGTGTCGGGCGGGAGCTCGGCGAGGATGCCGCAGAGTGAGCGATGCATCTGCGCCGGCGTGCCTTCGAAGAGCCGTCCGCAGCCGGCGACGAAGAGCGTGTCCCCGGTGAAGGCCCACGCCGGACCATCGCCGTCGCTGACGACGTAGGTGACGGCACCGAGCGTGTGACCCGGCACGTGACGCGCGGTGACCGAGAACGAGCCGAGCTCGAAGGTGGCGCCGTCCTCGAGCGGATGCGTGAGCCCGGGAATTCGGCCCTGATCGGAGCTGTGCCCGTAGACGATTGCCTTCGGGTGCGCGGCCAGCACCTCGGCGTTTCCGCCGACGTGATCGTGATGATGGTGGGTCGAGAGAATGGCCGCCAGTGGCAAGCCGACGCGCGCGATGGCGTCGAGCACCGGCTTCGTCTCGCTGGCATCGACGATCGCGCACTGGCCGCGCGCTTCGTCGACGATGAGGTAGCCGTAGTTGTCGTTGAGGCAGGGGACGATGTCGACGCGGAGGGAGGTCGAGGAGGTCGAGCTCGAGGTGGTGGCGGTGGGCATGGTGGGATCATCCTGTCGGCGAGAGGCCGCACGCACGATTTTGCGGCAAGGCTTCGGCGAGCTTGGCGGGCGGCGGGAGGTTGAGCGAGTTCATGATGGTGATGAACTCATCGCGTGATTTTCCGGCCAATCGCGGGTTGTGCGCCTTCTCCTCGGCGATGGTCGACATGGTGCGACCTTTGTAGTCGTGACCGGGATAGACGAGCGTCTCGCCGGGGAGCACGAAGAGCTTCTGCGTGATCGAGTCGTAGAGCTGGCCGGGCTCGCCGTTCTGGAAATCGGACCTTCCGCAGCCGCGGATGAAGAGCGCATCCCCGGTGAAGACGCGATCGCTCATGCGATAGGAGAGCGAGTCGTCGGTGTGTCCCGGAGTCTCGAGCACCTGCAGTCCGAGGCTTCCGACGTGGACGACGTCGCCTTGTCCGAGCGGCATGTTCACGCACTCGGCCCCGCGATGGCTGCCGATGGTGCGGAGCCCGAAGCGCGAACGCAGCTCGCCGGCCGAGGTGACGTGATCGGCGTGGATGTGCGTCTCCAGCGAGTAGACGAGCCGTAGCCCGAGCTGACGAACGAGCTCCAAATCACGCTCGATTTGCTCACGCACCGGATCGATGAGGAGCGCTTCTCCCGTCCCCGGATCGGCGACCAGATACGTGTACGTCGACGACGCGGCGTCGAAGAGTTGTCGGAACAACATGGCTGCGAGAGTAGCAGACGCCGGAGGACCCGACAGCGCCTGCGTCAGTGCGTGAGCGCGGTGGCGAAGGCGACGAAGGCCTTTTCCACCTCGGCCAGTCGAGCGTTGGCTCGCGCGCGTCCCTCGGCGAAGGGCTCGCTCTCGCTCACCTGCTCGCGGATGTCGAAGTAGTATTTGATCTTCGGCTCGGTGCCGCTCGGCCGCATCGTCACGCGGCTGCCACTCGTGAGCTCGAACGAGAGGACGTCGCTCGGCGGCAAGGAGAGCTTCGTCTTCTTCTTGGTGGCGAGCTCGGTGCGCTCTTGCGTCTGGTAGTCGTTGAAGAAGGCGACGGCCTCGCCGGCGATCGACGTAGGCGGTGCCTTGCGCGCGGCGGCCATCTCGGCGCGGATGCTCGCGGCGCCGTCGGCTCCCTTGCGCGTGACGTTGTGCTGCTTGGAGACGACGAGCCCGAAACGGCGGTAAATTGCCTCCAAACGCGCTAGAACCGTAGTGCCTCGGCTCTTCAGCGAGGCGGTCATCTCGGCAAAGATCGCGGCCGCGCCGACGCCGTCCTTGTCGCGGGCGACGGTGCCGACGGTGTACCCGAGGGCCTCCTCGAAGCCCATGATCATCGTGGTGCCGGTCTCGGCCTCGAGCGCCATCGCGCGGTTGGCGATCCACTTGAAGCCGGTGAGCGTCTCTTCGTAACGAACGCCGAGCTCGCGCGCAATGATCGAGAGCAGCGGCGACGAAACGATGGTCGTGAGCACGAGCCGATCTTTCTGCGGCTTCGGATCGTCGGTCAGGAGGTAGTGCGCGAGGATGATGCCGATCTCGTTGCCGGTGAGCTGCGTCCAGGCGCCCTTCGGATCGTCGGTGGTCGGTACGGCGACCGCCAGACGATCGGCGTCGGGATCGTTGGCGAGCACCAAATCGGCGCCTTGCTTGCGTGCGAGGGCGAGGGAGAGATCCATCGCGCCCGGTTCTTCCGGGTTGGGGAAACGCACCGTGGGAAACGCGCCGTCGGGCTCGGCCTGCTCGGGGACGCTGACGATCTTCGGAAAGCCGAAGCGCTTGAAGACGTCGTGGACGAAGCGATCGCCGACGCCGTGCATCGGCGTGTAGACGATCGAGAGGTTCTCGCGCCCCTCGTTGCGCCTCGAGCAAGCGACGATGGCGTCGTAGTAGGCGTTCTCGACCTCGGCGCCGATGGTGACGATGAGGCCAGTTTTACGGCCTTCGGTGACGCCCAGCCGAGGCACGCTGCGCGCGGGGCCGATCTCGGCGATGGCGGCGGCGATGTCGACGTCGTGGGGCGGGATGATCTGCGCCGCGTTCTCCCAATAGACTTTGTAGCCGTTGTACTCGGGCGGGTTGTGACTGGCGGTGACCATCACGCCGGCAGCGGCGCCCGTCGCACGGACCGCGAAGGAGACGAGCGGCGTCGGCACCACGCCTTCGAAGACGCGCGCCTTGATCCCCGCGGCGGCGAGCACCGCGGCGGTCTCTTCGAGGAACTCGGGCGAGCCATGTCGTCCGTCGCGACCGATGACCACGCCACGCGTCTTCGCGTCGGGAAAGGCGCGGAGGAGATGCGTCGCGAGGCCCGCGCTCGTGCGCACCACCACCGCGCGGTTCATGCGGTTCTCACCGGCGCCGACGAGCCCACGCAACCCGGCGGTGCCGAACTCGAGCGAGCCGCGGAAGCGATCTTCGAGATCGAGTCGTGCTGCTTCGTCGCCGGCTTCGACCTTGGCGATGAGGCCCTCGAGCTCCGCGCGCGTCGTCGGATCGAAATCATCGTCGTGGAAGCGGCGGGCGCGGGCGAGCGTGTCGTCGGTCATCGCGGGAGTTTACCGCGCCTTCGAGAGAGGAAGAGAGGAGAAGAGAGGAACACGGAGCCACGGAGCCATGAAGCAACGGAGCATTTGGGCGAGAGGAGTCCATGCGAAGGACGGTGGCTCGGTTGCTCGTGTTGCTTCGTGGTCCTCTTCCTCTCGTGCTGCCCGTGCAGTACACCGGTCGGGTGGCGCGCACGTTGGCGATGCTTCTGCTCGTTGCTGCTTCGTCGTGTCGCGTCGCGCCGTCGAAGCCGGTGGTGGTTGCGCCGGTGGGCGGGCTTCGGGAGAGGCTCGACGACGAACGCGTCACGGCCAGTCACTTCGCGCACAAGGTCCTCTACTCGTGGACCAAGGTCGAGGGTGCCCGTTGGCTCGCCAAGCAAGATCCGCCGCGGCTCCTTCGGTACCGCGTCCACCTCCGTCCGCCGGACGTCTCGTTCTACGACGTGCACCTGAAGGCGAGCGACGACGACGTCATGCAGACGCTCTTCACGTCACCCCCGCTCGATCGCACGCGCTATGCGTGGCCCAATGCCTGGGGGGCTTGTGACGGCCTCGGCGAAGAGCGCTATGGCGATCAGCTGCTTCGCATCGTGCTTCGCGATGACGCCATTTTCGCGCGCTTCGTTCCGCGCACCGACGATGGCCTCGGAGGGCTCGTCGACGACGCCAATCCGTACCGGCTCGGTCTCCCCGAGTGGTCCTTCTTCGATCTCGCAGGCCATGAGCTGACGAGAGCCGAAGCCCTCGCGGCCCGCGCTCGCCTCGCCGCCGTCTTCCATTGGTCGCCCACCCGCGAACGCCCCGAAGATGGTGCGACCTACTCCGGCTATCGAGAGATGGTCCTCGTGAACGAGTCGATGATCGAAGAGTGGTCGCTGGGTACGCCGGCCATCGCCTTCGCGCTCCATGACGCAGCCGAGACCACGAACGCGACGAACGCCGCGGTCGCCGCCACCGGACAAGTTGCCTTCGATGTGCAACAAGTTGGTGCGCTCTTGCGACTTCGTGATCCGAGGCCGCCGCGCGTTCGCGACGAGTGGCTTCTGACGCTGCCGTTCCCGAGGCCGCAGTACTTGGAGATGGGGAAGCTCACCGAGCTCCTGAAGCACGCCGAGGTTTCGCAGAGATTCGAGCGCGTCGTCTCGCCCGAGCCCGCCGTCAGTAGCCTTCGACCTTCGAAATGATCTCGTTCATGATCTCGCGCGTGCCACCGCCGATGGCATAGAGGCGCGCATCGCGAAAGAGCCTCTCGACCACGTATTCCCGCATGTATCCATAGCCGCCGTGGATCTGCACCGCCTGATCGCAGACCTCCATCACCATGTCGGTCGCCACGTTCTTCGCCATCGCCGCCAGCGACGGCACCTGCTCTCCCGCCTGCACGCGTCGCGCACACTCGTTGGTGAGAGCGCGGGCAGCGGCGATGCGTGACGCCATGTCGGCGAGCTTGTGGCGCACGACTTGGAAGCCGGAGATCGACTTGCCGAAGGCGTGGCGCTCCTTCGCGTAGCGAATCGATTCTCGATGGGCGAGCTCGGCGATGGCGACGCAGTTGCCGGCGAGGAAGAGACGCTCGGTGGCGAAGTTGAGCATGATGGTGAGGAAGCCGGCGTTCTCGTCACCAATGCGGTTCTCGACCGGGACGCGGCAGTTCTCGAAGACCAGCTCGGCGGTGTCGCTCGCCCACCAGCCCATCTTCTTCAGCTTCTTTCCTACGGAAAAACCAGGCGTTCCGCGCTCGATGACGAGGAGCGAGACACCGCCGTGGCCTTCGCCGCCGGTGCGTACGGCGCAGGTGACGAGGTCGGCGCGGACGCCCGAGGTGATGAACGTCTTGGCGCCGTCGACGATGTAGTGATCGCCGTCGCGTCGCGCGCGGGTCTTGAGGCCGGCGACGTCGCTGCCTCCGCCTGGCTCGGTGATGGCGAGCGCGGCGATGGTCTCGCCACGCAGGGCAGGGCGGACGAAGCGTTCGATTTGCGCCGGCGTGCCGCTGCGGAGGATCGGCGGGAGTGCGATGCCGTGACTGCCGAGCCCGACGACGGTGCCGACCGATCGCCCCGCGAGCACCAGCTCTTCGGCGACCGCGAGCACGTGGGTGACCTCGCCGCCGCCGCCGCCGTGCTCTTCCGGATAGCCGATGCCGAGGAGACCGGCCGCCGCCATCTTGCCGTAGAGCTCACGCGGAAACTCTTCCGCTTCTTCCCAAGCGTGCGCGTTGGGCGCGATTTCCTTGGCCGCGAAGCGCCTTGCTTGCTCGCGGAGCTGCGCGTGGGTCTCGTCCTCGTGGAGCGGCGGCAGGTTCGGCATGGTGCCGAAGACTACCGCCAACTCGGCGAGTTGCTCACGTGCTCACTTCGAGCTCGACGAGGTTCACTTCACGGGAGGCGGTGCGATCGCGACGAGGTCGAGGCCACCCGGGTACTGGTAGCTCGTGTAGAGGCCGTACCCCATGACCTGGATGCCGACCGGCTTCGATGCCTGGAGCACGTGCGCGCCGCCGTCCTTGCCCGGACCGAGCTTCACGCGCGCGATGCTGAAGCCGCCGGAGATCGGCTTCGCCGCGCTGGAGACGTCGGCGCCGTCGAGCGTCAGCGTGGTGCCGTCGGGGTGGACGATGTCGACGTAGCTGAGGTCGTAGTCGCTCGGCGAGAGGAAGATGTAACGCTTGCGGAACTGCTCGACCGCCGCGAAGTTGCTCTGCGACGGATCGCCTTCCTCCTTGCCCGCGCCCGCGGAAGGATCGAGCAGCGCGCCCGCGAGCATGAACGAACCGACCGCGAATTCGTGGTCTCCGGTGACTTCGAAGTCCTTGGAGACGACGGCGAGATCGGCGACTTGGCCCGCGTTGAGGGTCGCCGGCGCGCCTGCCGGCTTGGCGCCAGCGTAGGTGAGCGCGGTGCCGTCGACGTTGCCGTAGAGGCGCACGACGTGACCGACGACGTTGCCCTTGGGACCCGTCGGCACGGTGACGAAGTAGTGCTTGCCGAGCGTCTCGGCGGGGAAGACCGACTCTTCGATGTGATCGCACGCCTGCTGGCCGATCGGCGTCTGGATGCAGGGAACGCCGGTGATGACCTGCACGGGGTTGTCGGCGGTGACGAGCGCGCCGCCGAGATCGTCGGTGTTCTTGCTGCCGCCGACGAGCTCGATGACGTCACCGGCGTTGAGCTTGAAGGTGCCGGTGCCGCCCGCTGCGATGGCCGCGATGCCGGTGCCGCTGAGGATGGCGCCCTTGCTGCTGGCCTTGACGGTGACGTTGGTGTTGTCGACGGTCGCGGTGATCGCGAAGTACGCGCCGGTGACCGGCGTGTTGCCGAAGAGCGGATCGGACGCCGTCCAACCGTGGTGCGCGGTGACGCGGTAGTTGCCGGTCATCGCCGTGCTCGGGAGGAGGAGCGAAGCGTCGTTGGAGAAGGAGAAGCAGCCGTTGGGCGCGCCACTCGAGGGGCAGTCGCTGTTGCCGGGGCAGCTCGACCAGCTCTTGCCGGGCTTGCCGCCTTCGCCTTTGTACTCGAGCGCGTTGAATTGATAGACCGTGACCGGGACGCTGCTGACGAGGTGGAACGCGCCGCCCGTCACCTTCACGCTCTTGGTGAATCCGACGGCAGCGCCGCAGCTGTCGGCCTCGGCGCCTTTGAGCGCATCGACCCAGGGGAGGTAGATTTTCGCCAGCGAATTGGGGGCGACGGTCGCCGTCTCGTGCGTGCCGCCGGGGCCATCGACGGTGACGGTGGCGGGATCTTCGCCGGCGTTGGCGACGACGACCGCGAAGTCGAAGATGTTCCAGACGTTGTTGGCGACGACCGTCGGCCAGTAGTCGCAGCCGATGTAAGACTTGGCGGAAGCCGCTTCACCGCAGGTGCGCGGGTCGCCACCGAGGCCACCGCCGCCGACGTCGAAGTTGCCGTCGAGGCCGCCGCCGATGTCGAAGCCAGCGCCGTCGAAGCCGGTGCCGCCCCCGTCATCGAGTCCACCGCCACCGCTTTTGTCGCCGGAGGCCGAACAAGCGAGGGGGACTGCGCAGGCCGCAGCGAGAGGGAACAAAGAGAGCAAGAAAGAGCGAGCGGAGAACTTCATGGTGGAGGCACCGTATGTGCTCGCCCTGGCAGCGACAAGGCGCCAAAGACCGCGACCGAAGCGGCAAATCATGCAGCCATTGTCCCGGAACACGGTACGTTCGCCGGGTGCCGCTTCACGCCCCCGCCCCGACACCGCGAACGATCCTCTGCATTTCCAGCTATTTCAAAGGCAACGACTTCCTCGAGGAGTGCAAACGTCAGGGCTGCAAAGTCTTGCTCCTGACGGTCTCTTCGCTGCTCGACAAGCCCTGGGCGCGAGACGCCTGCGACGAGGTGCACGCCCTCGACTCGTTCGCCGATCGGCGCCACGTCCTCAACGCCATCAGCTGGCTCGCCCGCACGCGCGACATCACCCGCGTCGCGCCCCTCGACGATTTCGACGTCGAGCTTGCCGCGCACGTCCGCGAGCACTTGCGCATTCCGGGGATGGGCGAGACGACCGCGCGCTACTTCCGCGACAAGTTGGCGATGCGCGCGCGCTGCCTCGATCGGCGCATTCCGGTGCCCGAGTTCGTCGGCTGTCTCAACGACGCGCGCATCGGTCGCTTCCTCGAGAGCGTTCCGGCGCCGTGGCTCCTCAAGCCGCGCTCCGAGGCGTCGTCGGTCGGCATCGTCAAGTTCACCGACGCCAAAGACGTGTGGGCGAAGCTCGAGCAGCTCGGCGACGAGCGTTCGCGCTACCTCATCGAGCGCATGGTGCCGGGGCACGTGCTCCACGTCGACTCGATCGTGAGCGAGCGCGAGGTCGTCTTCGCGGAGGTGCATCAGTATCGCAAGCCGCTCCTGCAGGTGTCGCAAGAGGGCGGCATCTTCGCCACGCGCACCGTGCTCCACGGCAGCGATCTCGAGCGTCAGCTCCTCGACACCCATCGGGAGGTCGTCCATCACCTCGGGATGGTGCGCGGCGTGACGCACACCGAGTACATCCTCGACCAAGACGGCGTCGTTCATTTCCTCGAGACCGGCGCGCGCGTCGGCGGCGTGCACATCGCCGATTTGGTCGAGGCGAGCAGCGGCATCAACCTCTGGCGTGAGTGGGCGAAGATCGAAATCGCCCAGGGCGAAGGGCCCTACACGGTGCCCGAGCGTCGCAACGACTACGGCGGATTGATCGTCTCGCTGGCCCGGCAGGAGAAGCCCGATACGTCGGCGTACTCCGATCCCGAGGTGGTCTGGCGGATGACCGAGAACCCGTTCCACGTCGGCCTCGTCGTCCGCTCGCCCGAACACGGACGTGTCGAGACGTTGGTCGAAGAGTACGTGCCGCGCATCGCTCGCGACTTCGCCGCGGTGATGCCGCCAGCGGCGACGGTCACTTCCTAGATCACCCAATCACCGAAAGTTTCGCAAGATCACGCGCCTTCGAGCCACGCGGTGAGCGTCGCGACCGGGGACGCCGTCGGACGACCGTTCTGCCAGTCGGGCGGATCGCAGGCGGCGCCGCCGATGTCCAAGTGGATGAACGGCAGGCCTGTGCCCTTGAGCCCGGCGGTGACGTCGAGGAAGGCGAAGGGAAATTGATGACCCCGCGGGGTGTTGACGCTCGCCGCACGATTGCACGAGAGAATCTCTTCCGCGCCTGATTTTCCGAGGATGAACGAATAGTCCTCGCGACGCGGGCGCGAGCGCTCCATCGGTTCGCCCCACAGCTCGCCGAGGAGATCGAGACGATCCATCGCTGGCTTCGACGCCGCGTTGCCGATGCCGCCGATGTACGGACCATAGGCGCGATAGACGTGACCGGTGAGCGTGGCGACGGAGATGACGAGCGGATCGGGCGCGCCGGTGGCGATTTCTTTGGCGACGCTGAGGAGATCGGAGAGCACGAGGCGTCCTTCGGCGTCGGTGTTGCCGATGCGAACGCGAACGCCGCCGCGGCTCTGGATGATCTCGTCGCTGACGAACGACTCTTCACCGATCGAGTTGCGGACCATGCCGAGGAGCCCGACGACGCGCACGCCCGGCACCTCCAGCTCGGCCGCGACCTTGAGGACGCCCGCGACCGCCGCGGCGCCGCCCTTGTCGCGCGACATGCCGGCCATGTGACCGTCGGTCTTCAAGTCGGCGCCGCCGGTGTCGTAGGTGACGCCTTTGCCGACGAGGACGAGGGTGCGGGTGATCTTGCCGTGGGCGTCCGGCGTCGCGTGCTCGAGGTGGATGACGCACGGACGATGACGCGGAACGACCTGCGAGGCACGTGCGACCGCCGCCAGGAGCGGATAGCCGGAGACGTCGTGCTCGACCTTCACTGTGACCGAAGTGCCGGAAAAAGCAGCTTCGCAGAGCTCGGCGACCCGAAGCGGGGACATGCGCTCGGGCTCGGTGCCGGCGATGTCACGGGCGAGCGCGCGTCCGGCCTCGATGGCGGAGAGTCGACGTGCGCGGCTGTCGTCGATGCCGAGGACGGTGATGCTCTGTGCGGTGCGCGGCGCCTTCTCGGCCTCGCGCACCTCGAGCGGCACCCATTGGCTGGCGAGGGCCGAGAGGGCAGCGACGTCGACCGCGCGAGAGAGCCGTGCGTGGTTCTGCGTGCTCGTCGTGCTCGAGCTGGGGGCGAACACCGCCAAGAGAGGTCGCTGTGCACCCGCGCTGGTCGCTCGCGTGGTCGCAGCGAAGGCGCTCTCGCCGATCGCGCGGACGTCGTCGGTCTCTCCTTCGAGGCTCGAGGTCGCCGCGAGCACGAGCCTTCCGCCCGGCGCTGCGGCGATCGGGAGCACGATCGGCCCGTGCGCCTTGGCGAGCGACGCGTCGACCGCGAACGCTGCCTCGACTGCGTGGGCGAGCTCGGCCGAGAGCTTGCCGAGGTGCTGCGCGAGCGGCGCAGTACCGACGACGATCAACGCGTCATGCGCTGCCGTGACGTCGGCGCCGAGCGTGAGAGAGGGGAGAGCACGCAGCGTGGGGGGCTTGGGTTGCGCCATCGAGGCGCGGAGAATGGATCGAGCCCGACGCGCGCGCAATCCCCCTGATTTTTCTGCAGGATCAATGGGATCAGAGGACGGCGCGGAGCTCGCTGGCGGTGTCGGTGTAGCCGACCCAGGAGACGACCTTCCCAGCGTCGTCGAACGTCCAGTGATGCACGGTGGCGACCTTCATCGCCACGCCGGAGCTACGCACCTTGTAGCGCTCGTCGAAGAAGAAGACGACGCCCTTGCCGTCGAGCGTGACGGCGACGTTCTTCACGTCCATTCCTTGCGGCTCGAACACGGTGACGAGCGCCTCGAAGAAGCCCGGGACCTCGGTGTTCTTCGTGTAGGTCTGGAAGAGCGGATGCTGGGCGCCGGCGATCGCAGGGTCGATGTTGATGCCCCAGCGGACGTCGGGATGCAGCGCGCCGACGATGGTCGGCATGTCGCCTTTTTCGAAGGCTGCGTAGAGGTTTTTGACGGTCTCGACGTGGGCGTTGGACATGGCTTGCTCCCTCCTCTGTGCTCTCGGCACGCGGCGCAGCCGTTCGTACGACTCGTGTACGAGCGGCGCGTCGAGAGGAGGTACGGAGCGAGGGCTGCGGTCGGATCGAAGCCGATCGACCGAAAATCTCAACGCGCGTCGATGACCACGCCGCCGGCGGTGGTGTTGTCCTTCACGAACGTGCCGAGGGTGTCGTACCAAGTCTTCCCGGCGTCGACGTCGTGGGCCATCACTGGATCGACGTGGGTGAACGAGAGATCGACGATGAGCCGCCACGCGCGGGGATCGGTGCGCGGTGTGCCCGCGAGCGGACGTCCGGCGCCGATGGGGACCTTGGCGAGCATCGCCGCCAACTTGTCGTACGACTTGGCCGTCGGAGGACTCGAGCCCGCGTCCCCCGTGAGCTGCGCCGCGAAGGCGAGGACGGGCAAATCGATCTCCGCGCCGTGTTGCGCACGAAGGCCATATTCAGCACGAAAATCGTCTTTTTGGATGTTCAAGCTGCCGACGAACCCAGCGTCGAGCGCGAGTCGCGTGGGGAAGTACCACTCGATGAAGTTGAGGCCCGGCCCTTCGTAGAACGCTCGCGCCATCTCGGGCATCGAGGTCTTCTCTTTCGGCGTCACCTGATCGTAGTCGAGCCAATCGTAGGACTTGGTCGGCTCGGTCGGGTGGACGACGGTGGCGCCGAACGCGGCCTTGTAGCTCTCGACCTTGCCGCCGCTCGCCTTGCCCATCGAGACCGCGGCGATGGTCACCGCGGCTGACTCGTCGTCGAAGGCGAAGCCGAAGGCCGCGCGGTTGGTCATCGGCGGCACCTCGGTGCTCTTGAGCCCGAGCAGGAGCGCGAAGGTGCCGAGGAGATCGTCGTCGGAGATGCGCGGCGCGTTGCCGGCGAAGGACGTGGCGAGCGCGATGCGTTCGGCCTGCTCGCCGACGGCGACGCCGAGGAGGGGCAGCGTGATGAACGGTTGCAACCGACGGACGACGTCGACGCCCGGCACGTTGAACGCGCTGGTGCTCGAAGGGTCACCGTTCTCGTAGATTTTTCGGTCGAATTTGCTCGGCGGATCGCCCTCGGCGTTGGCGACGCCGTCGATCAGGACGACGCCCGCGAGCTCGTCGAAGCCGCGCACGCCGTCGAAATCCCACGCCGCGTAGGCCTCGGCGATCGTCGCGCCGAGCGAGTGACCGACGAGGACTACGCGCGACTTTCGTTCGGCCGCGGGGACGAGCGAGACGACCGCGTGCAGATCGCCGACCGTCGTCGCCATGCCCCACTCGGACTCCCAAGGGAGAGCCGTCTCGTCGAGGAAGCCGGCGAAGGTCTTGCCTTCGACGCTCGCGCCATCGACGTAGTACTTGCTCGACCACGAGACGTCTTTGCGCACCTCGGCGACGTCGGCGCCGTGCGTGTCCTCGAGGAGGTTGCTCCGTCGATCGATCGCCCACGCCTCGATCCCGCCAGCGCCATCGGCCGCGCCACGACGCACGAGCGCGCGGGCGAGACCGTCGAAGGCTTGCGAGCCGGCGAGAAAGCCCGGCATCAAGACGACGATCGCCTTGGCCGGTTTCGGCGGCGTCGCGTCGACCCGATACCGCACGACGCGCACGAAATTCTGGGCCGCTGGCGTCGCAGCCTTCAACGTCGGGTTGTCGGGAGGCGTGACGCCGGGCACGAGGAACGTCTCGCGGACGATGCCGGTCTCGACGACGGCATGCGCCGGCGGAGGCGTGTACGCGGCGACGGTGACGGGGGGCGCATCGCCGCTCTTGCTCGAGCAAGCGCTGGCCAAGGCAGCCGCGACGACGACGGAGGACAGCGAGAGGGCGACGAGTGCGTATCGAGAGACGTGGCGCATGCGATCCCTATACGCCAGCCACGCACGACGTCACTCGATGATCGTCTTGCGCCCGACGACTCGATTTTACCGTATACCCGAGCGCTCGGCTTTGCGCGGGCGACCGCTGCGTGCTTGTCTGACCTAGGTGCTTGTCTTCTCGCGTGCTCCGATGCGCGTCTTCGCCTTTGGTTCCTTCGCGGCTGCACTCGGTCTCGCGACGTGCGGGCTCCTCGTTGCGCCGAAGCACGCGCACGCCGGCGTCGTCTCGACCTACGTCCGCGCACAGGTCGCTGCCGGGGCGTCGTCGCCGTGGCTCGTCAGCGGAGCGCTCTCGCCTCCGGGGCCTTCTGGGTGGGAGACGTCTGGTTTTCTCGAACGAACGGCGCGTTTGGCACTCTCGACGCATCTCCCGAGCACGCGCGCCGTCATGCTGCGGCTCGAGTCGATCGTGCTCCGCGACGATGGCGGACGGGTGGTCTCGTTCACGCAAGAGGCCGGCGGGTTGCTCGTGCTCGATCGCGGCGCGCGCGTCCTCTTCGACGGCTCCGGCGTCGTCGTCATGGCGAGCGCGATCGTCGATGGCCGGTTGACGTCATCTTGGAGCTCGAGCCCTCCCGCGCCTCCAGCCATCGACGTTCACGCTGCCGCCAACATGGTGCGCGCTCGTACGCCGTTCGCCCTCGACGTCGCCCGCGCGTCCCTCGTCGTCGTTCCCGCGGAAGACCTGCCGCGTCGCGCCTGGCTCTTGCGTGCGCGTCCCCCCTTCGAGCTGCCGACGCGTCCGTACTTTCTCGTCGACGCCGATTCCGGCCGTTTTCTCGCACGGGGAGATCTCGCGCGCGCCGCCGATCGCGTGCATGCGTTCGCGGCCAACCCGACCGCGTCGCCGACGCTCGACACGTTCACGCTCGATCGTCTCACCGGCGGCGCCACGGCAAAGACCCTCACCACGGCGCAGCTCGTCGCCCTCGGCTGCGTCGATCGTCACGCAGTGCGCTCGGTCCCGGGTCTCCTCACGAGCGGTTCGGTCTCGGTGCACTCGTGTGATCTGGCTGCGACGGCGATGCCCGATGCGTCGTTCGATTTTCTCTATCCGCGTCCGACCAGCGATGCCGAGGAGAGCGACGCGCTCGCCGAGACGTCCGTCGCCTACCACACCGATCGCGCGCTCACGTTCTTCTCCGACCTCGGCCTGACGTCGCTGCGAAAGGAAGCGGTGCCGCTCACCGTCATCGCCAACGTGCGGATGCCGAGCGGATGGAGCGGAGCGAGCGTCGGCGATCTCGCATGCACCACCTGCGCCCTCGAGCGACTGGACAACGCCTACTACGTGCCGAGCCCCGATCCGTTCGAGGACGTCTTTCCCCATCACGGCGACGCGCTCTTCCTCGGGCAAGGAAAGAGCCTTGATTTTGCGTACGACGGTGATGTCGTGGTCCACGAAGCAGGACACGCGCTCGTCGCCAGCACGGCCAAGCTGGTCGGCTTCTTCCACGCCGACGACCAAGGTGCGAGCGACGCGCCGTCGGCGATGAACGAAGGCCTCGCCGACTATTTTTCGGCGGCGCTCGCGGGGGATCCGCGTGTCGGTGAGTACGCCGGTGGAGGCTCGCCCATCCGACGGCTCGACAACACCGATCGTTGCCCTGACGTGTTCTTCGGCGAGCCGCACTCCGACTCGACCGCGTTCTCCGGCGCTCTCTGGACCGCGCGCGGAAAGAGCGCCGATGCCCGCGCGTTCGATCGCGGCGTCGTCGTCGGGCTGCAGATGGCGCCGAGCGGCGATCTCGACTTCGCCGATCTCGCGGCGCTCCTCGAAGAAGGCGTGAAGAAAGAGGCGGGCGCAGCGGCCGCGACCGCGCTCACCGAGGCGATGACCGCGCGCAGTCTCCTCCCGTGCACGCGCGTTCGGCAGATCGCGAGCGGCGGAGGCAAGTCATTCGGCTTCGGCTTTCTCAGCGTCGGCGCCGCGCTCCCTGCCGGCAATGGACCCGACGGCGTCACGCCCGGCGTCGTTCAATTTCACCAAGCGCTGCCAACGTCGGCAGTGCGCGTCACCATTCGCATGACGCTGCGCGAGTTCCCGGCGGAGCCCGCGTGGCTCGGCCCCGAGGCGTGGACACCGGAGCTCCTGGTGAAGCTCGGCGACGCCAAAGCGATGAAATTCACGGCCGGAAAAGGCGATTTCACCGCCCGTGCACCGGCAGCAGCCGCGGCCACGTTCGTCGTCCCCACCGGCGCCACCGATCTGCATCTGATGATCGCCGCGGCCACCGGGCAGGGGCTGTACGACGACGTCTCGGTCGACGTCACGCGCGTCGATCCACCCATCGACGCGGGTCCTGACGCAACTGGTGACGCATCGAGCGACGCATCGGTCGATGCATTCGGTGACGCGCGTGCCGACTCTGCCGACCCACACGCGGACGCGCTCGTCGATGCCGGTGCCGATGTGGTCGTGCCTTCGGGGCCCGACGCGCCGAGTGACGGAGGATGCGGATGTCGTACCGAGCGCACCGAGGGCAGGGGCCTCCCCACGCTCCTCACGCTCTTCGGCGTCACCTTGGCGTCACTGATCGTGAACCGCCGTCGACGCCGAACCTAGAGTGTCGTCATCGAGCGACAGTTCGCACGAGAGAAAGTGCCCCAAAAATGAGGCAAACGCGCCGTCCCACGGCGGCGCCATGACCGGTATGATTCGTGATGAGGGTCGCGAAGGATGCGCACGCCGGAGATGGAGGCGCTCGAAGCCACGATCAAGAGCTCCGGCAGCGGGCTGATCGGTCCGCGCGCTCCTTTCTCTTCGCAGCGCTGGCTCGGTCTCCAGGTCGATCACTTTCGCGTCGAGCGCACCCTCGGTCGGGGCGGCATGGGCATCGTCTATGGCGCGCGCGACATGTCGCTCGATCGCCCGGTCGCGCTCAAGGTGCTCCCCGAAGAGCTCACCTTCGCGTCGCCGAGCGCCCGGCAAATCCTCGAAGAGCGCTTCATCCGCGAGGCGCGCGCGCAGGCAAAGCTCAACTCGCCGCACGTGGTGCACATCTATTACATCGGGCACCTCCCCGCGCCCGAGGGTGGTGCTGGCTCGCTCTATTTCGCGATGGAGCTCGTCGACGGCGCGCCCCTCGAAGCGACCCTCGACCGTCGTGCGCTGCTCGATCCCGAGGAAGCGCGGCAGCTCATGCTGCAGGTGGCGCACGGTCTCCGCGACGCGTACCGCGCTGGCATCATCCATCGCGACATCAAGCCGTCGAACATTCTCCGCGACAAGAACGGCTACGTGAAAATCGCCGACTTCGGCATCGCCAAGCCGCTCGATCAAGAGGGCGACAAATCGATCACCCAAGACGGCATCCTCCTCGGTACGCCGCTCTACATGGCTCCCGAGCAGGCCCGCGGTGAGGCAGTCGATCATCGCGCGGACATGTACGCGTTCGGCGCGACCTTCCATCACCTCATCGCCGGCGAGCCGCCCTACGACGCGCCGACGCCGATCGCCGTCTTGGCAAAGCACTTCTCGGAGCCGGTACCCAAGCTCGCCGCGCTCGTGAAAGACGTCCCTCCGGCGCTCGCCGCGATCATCGAGAAAATGCTGGGAAAGACGCGTGAGGAGCGCTTCGATAGCTACGACGATCTGATCGCCGCGCTCGAAGCAGCCGCGCCCGAGTCGAAGAGCTACGTCGGCTTCTGGGCCCGCGGCGCCGCGGCGACGATGGACATGGTGGTCACCGGCGGCCTCATCGCGCTCCTCGGTTGGGTCGGCCTCGTGGTGCACTTCTTCTACGTCATCTTGGCGACCGGCTTGCGCGGGCAGACCATCGCCAAGTACCTGATGCGCTTCCAGGTGCAGCGGCCCGACGGAAGGCGACTCGGCCTCCTTCGAAGCAGCGTGCGCACGGTCTCGTCGCTCTGGTTTCCTTTCCTCATCGGCGCGCTCACGCTGGTGACGCGCGGCAAGGAAGACCTCCGCATCGGCGTCGAGCGCATGGGACCGACGGCGCTCTCGGAGCTGAAGTCGGTGATGTTCGCCGTCTACGTGAGCCACGCGCTCCTCACGCTGCTCTATCTCGCGGGGCTCGCCGTCGCCGCATTTCACCCGAAAAAACGTGCCCTTCATGACATGTTGGCCGACAGCGAGGTGGTCTATCGCCTGACGCCGCGCAAGCCGAGCGACGGCCCGGGCGATCGACGCGAGCTAAAAGATCGACGGCCCGGCGCGACGCCGACCCCCGCGCCCGTCGCGGCGACGATGCCGGCCAAGCCGACGCCCACGTAGTGAATCGAAGCGAGATCAGTCCTTCGGCAGGGCCGCCGTGAACTTGGCGGCGCAGCTGTCGCAGAGCGCGGTCTCGCCGTCGATGGTCTTCACCGTGCCGTGCCCGTCTTCCATGATGCACCCCTTCACCGGGCAATGATCGAGGCCGAGCGTGTGCCCGAGCTCGTGGAGCGACACCTTCCATAGTCGTTCGCGCACCAGCGGCTCGGCCGCGCCGCCGCCCTTCTCGAAGGCGCGCTTCATCCGATACGTCGAGATCACCGAGACGCGTCCGTCGATCGCACCGAGGCCGAGAATTCCCCAGTTTTTCGCGCCGTTCTTCTCGGTGACGATGTCGAGCTCGGCGACGCCCATGATCTTCCCGTGCTTGCCGTCGGCGTCGATGGGGAGAGCCTCGAGGAGGTCGAGCAGCTTCTCGGCGCGATAGCGTCCCTTCTCGCTCGACTCTGCGCTCTTCGGCATCGCGACCGCGGTCTCGACGACGACGTCGAGCGGCGCATGCGACGAGAGCGCGTCCGCGGTTTTGGTCATCGTCTCGGTGGTGGTGTCTCCGAGCGGCACGAGGTGGAGCACGAGCCGCGGGGCCTTCTTCGGCGGCAGATCGATGCTCGACGTAGTCGACGCATTCGCCGCGGGATCCGTGGGGTCGACCGTTGCGGACGAGGTCTTCGCCGGCGGAGGATCGATCTTGGACGAGCCAGCAGCAGCCACACCCTTCGATTCACCTGCGCCGCGGCAGCCAGCGAGACACACGAGGCTCGCGACACAGGCGACCCCGGCGCGCGTCGCGACGCTGAAAAATGCGCGAGACCAACGCATCCGCCGAGCGTAGCACTGCCCTAGGACGCGGCCTTGCGTGCCCGCGCGAGGAGCTCCTTCACTTGCGTGTCGTGCGGAAGCAGGCGCGCCGCGTGCTCGAGCTCGCTGCGCGCACGAAGAAAGAGACCGGCATCGAGGTAGGCGTGTCCGGCCGTCGCGCGGTAGCGAGCGTTCTGCGGATCGGCCTGCACCGCTTGCTCGGCGAGACGCACCGCGCGCTTGAGGTCGGTGCCCGCCGAGCGCAACGCGTTCGACGCCCGTTCGGCGAGCTCGGCGCTGTCGGGCCTCGCGTCGAGCGCGCGGAGCCAGGAAATCGCGGCCATTCCCCAACTCTGCTGCGACTCGTGCTTGCGCGCTTCGGCGACGAGCGTGTCGGCCATCGCGGCGCGCGCCCGCCGTTGTACGTCGTTGGCGATCGCGTGCACGGTGGGATCGTCGGTGGCCTGCGCCGCCAACTTGTAGAGACGCTCGGCCTCAAAGAGATCTTTCTTCTCGAAGGCCGCACGTCCACCCGCGACGAGCTTCTCGACCTCGGCCTGACGCGCAGCGATCGCGATCGGATCGAGCGAGCGTCGAACGACACCGCTTCCCGTGCCGCTTCCCGCAGGCCTTGGCGGGAGCGGCGTCGTCGTCCGCGGCGGCACCGGGGTCGTGCCCGGAGGCAGCGGCGCGTGCATCGGCGCCGGCCCAGCGGTGGTCGCGCGCGGTGGCAGCGGCGTCGCGCCTGCGCGTGGCGGCGGCGCGGCACTTCCCGGCATCGGCGATGGCCTCCGCGGCGGCAGCGTCGAGGCCGCTCCTGGGAACGGCGTCGTCGACTGCGCAGGAAATCGGCGCGTCGATCCGCCGAGCTTACGTGCCAGCGCTTCCCGACGAAGGCGCTCTTGCTCGCTCGGATTCGCCGCGCCCATCGACGACGTCGAGACCGAGCTGGTCGGCTTCGCGGCAGGCTTCTCGGGCGTCTGCGCGCTCAGCTGCGGCGACGAAGCGATGCGTCGCACCGCGCCCGGATCGACCGGCTTTTCTTCGGCGACCAGGGCGATCGGCCCTTCGTCGTCGAGCATCTCCTCGTCGTTCTCCGGCGGGAGCGTCGTGTCGTACGTCGTTCGCTTGTTCGCCGTCGTCAGCGTGTCGTGCGCGTGGTTCAGGCGAATGAAGATCGCCTCCATCAAGTGACGGAACGAGCCGAGGTTCTTGCCGAAGTGACGATCGGTGTGAAACGTCGCGGCGAGCACGTAAAAAGCCGCTTTGATCGCCTTTCGATCGGCCCGCCGCGAGACGCCGAGGAGCGCGTAGTGATCGACCTCGTCGAGCACGCGGTGGGTGGCGAGAATTCTCCGCCGCGTCACCAGATCGAGATCGTTGGCCTCGCCGAGGAGGACCGGATCGAGCGTCGCGTCGTCGACGAGATCGCTCGGATGCGGCCGCGTCGGCGCCGGCTCGGGCGTGGCCGGGCGGGTACCAGAGACATGCTGCGGCGTGTACCCAGGGACGACGATGGCGCCGAGATCGGCGAGCTTGTGCGCGATTCGAACCGTTTCGTCGGCGGCGATGCCGGTGAGCGACGCGACGTCACCGAGCGAGGTGTGGCCGTCGAGGCGCGAGAGGACGAAGCCCTCCGCAGCCGTGAGAGGCAAACGCCGCACGTCGAAGCCGGCGACGGGCTTGGGGATGATCGTCGCGGTCACCAACGGACGAGTCTAGAACAGGCTTTGCCGCGAGGCGACCGCGGGCGCGCGTCGGGTCTCAGCCGCCCGTCGCCGAGACCCACGACGGACGCGCTTTGATCGCCGCGAGCCACGCCGAAACCGCGACAAATGGCGTCAAATCGACGCCGAGCATGGCGAGCGGCGAGAGGATCGGCGCGACCGAGATGTCGGCGAGGGTGAGCGTGTCGCCGCCGAGGTGGCTGGACTTGGCGAGCCGTCCCTCGAGCACCTTGAGCGCGCGATCGAGATCGGCGCGCGCAGTCTCGACCACCTGCGGAAGACGCTTCTCGGGAGGCAGCCGCATCGTGTGCGCGAAGATCTGCTGCACCGCCGGACCGAGGTGTGCACACCCGAAGAACATCCACTTCGTCACCTCGGCGCGCGCGCGCGCGTCGGCGCCACCGTCGAGCTTTCGCTCCGGCTTCTGCGCCGCGAGGTAACCAAGAATGGCGTTCGACTCGAAGAGCGAGAAATCGCCGTCGACGAGACAGGGCACGCGCCCCGCCGGGTTGATCGCGAGGTACTCGGGCGCCTTCTGCGCTCCGGCCATGAGGTCGACCACCTCGAGCTCGTAGGCGATGTCGAGCTCTTCGAGCGCAAAGCGCGCTCGCTGCGTGTTCGGCGACATCGGAAATCCATGGAGCTTCATCGTCATGTCGCGGGCTCTAGCAGGTTCATCGGCGCGCTCGAACGACCGCAAGGTGTGACAGCGCATTCCATCGTGCGCGGCTCTCTCCGTTCGACCCCGCAACGCTGTCGTCCAACTTACGCACTCGAGTGCATACGGAGCTTCACGGCCCGCGTGAAACCCACTGGAAATACCAGTCGGCCTGGCCCTTGCTCTACTCGGAAGCATGACCGCCACCGAACTTCGCACCCTTGCCCGCTCGGCGCTCGCCGGCGGAGCAGCCACCCTCGCCGACCTCGCCGTGCTCTTCCTCGGCGTCTCGGCCTTCGGTCTCTCGGCACGCCTCGCCAGCCTTCCTGCGCTGGTCGCGGGCGGCGTCGTCAACTTCTACGGCAACCGTCACTTCGCGTTTCGCGCGCAGGGCGGCTCGCTCTCCAGGCAGGCGAGCCTCTACGCGCTCACCGAGATCATCGCGCTGGTGCTCAACGGCCTCCTCTTCGATCTCGCCGTGCGGTCGCTGCACCCGAGCACCGCGATCGCGATGGCGGTGCGTCTCGTCACCACCAACTTGGTGTTCGTCGGCTTCAGCTACCCCATTTGGCGGAAGGTCTTCCGCGTCGAGCCGCGGCCCAGCCACGCCTGACTCCGCCCGCGTCTGCCCCGTTGGCGCTGATGCAGGCGACAAAAACGAACGAGGCGCCTTGGTCGCCCAAGTCGCCTCGCCGGATCTCAGCTGTTCCGTACCGGGGGTGCTGCCCCGACCCGTGCGCCCGGAGGCCACGGATTTTTCGGATTTCCTCGTCGTGCCGCTAGCTGCACGGGACGAGGCATCTCGACGTTCGAGTGTCGGTACTTCCCGAGAGTCTCCCGCGCAGGTTCGCGCCTGGTCAGGAGGGGGAAGGAGCAGGGCTGTTCGCCACCGCTGGCTTCAGCCGATTTCATCTCCGATGCGTCGAATACGAAGCACCGCTTTCGCGGCACCGATAGAGGGTATTCGCGCCGACCCGCCTCGCCCGGCGATGCGCCGAGCTGGTCGAGCCTTTCCCGGAGGAAACCGACCTCTGACGTCCCCTGTCGCGTCGCCGGCACGCCCTCTCTCGGTTCTTCCACCGCGAGGCCGCTGCGCCCGCGCGCTCCAGGCTCGGCCTACCGTTTTCACGGGAGACCGTTCCAAGGGCACGCGCGCGTTCACCGTCGACACCAGACTCGATCACCGCCACCCGGTTAGGGGCCTTCGATGATCATGTCGGGACGCCTTCCGTCGTGTCTGCGTTCGAGAGCCGTTCGGGGTTCAATCCTAGGGCGTCTCTCGCATCCGTTCGCCTCGGCCCCGCCTCCGCCCCGCGTCAGCGAGGAGAATGGAAGCGTCACCGTGCTAGGCCGAGCCTGCTCTCGTCGATCGGCATGGCTTGCGGGCCGTGCTTCAACGTCGAGGTCAGGTCATCGCGCCAGAGATGCGTGCGACCGACGTCTGCTACCGAACACTACCGTGACGTGTACCCGTCGTTCTTCGTACTTCCCGTGGCGGGTCGCCCGAACGAAGTCGCCCTCGTTCGTGCGCGCGCTCCGCATGTCTCTCGACGTGCGGTGGTGACGGGAGCGTGGCGCGCTTCACGGCGCCCCACGCGCTTCGGAGCTCTCACGTTCGCCTTTCGCGGTGGCTTGTTTCGGCCGCCCGCGAGGTCGATCGTGGATCTCTTCTGATGCTCTCGTCATCGAACCCTTCGCGAACCGGCGCGTGACCACGGGCGTGGCTGCTTCCGAGACGGGATGAATTCGACCAAGTGAAGATGGCGACTCGCCCTCCGTGACGAGGACGAACCACCTTCACCAGAGCACCTTCCGTGCGGCTCGACTTCGCTCCGGCTGACGTCGCGCGGTTACCCGTGCGACTTGGCGAGAGGAGAGGTCGAGACGAACGTCTGCAGTGGCGAAGATCGTGGGCACTGCCTGACCGAAGGTTCGGTTCCTCGTGCTGCCCCAGCCGCCCGCTTGCGCGAACGTTGACTGCGCCTGGTCGGTCACCCGACCAAGCCCGCGCCGATGTTTCGACGACGCGGGGTGTTGCATGCAGGCTCGCTTTCGCGAACCGATGCAACGACGAGCCGTACGCAGGGGAGCTTCGACGACGCCTTACGACGCCTTCGAAGACCGAACGTACGGGCCGAGCTGGAGGAGGCGAGGGTGGTCGTCCCGAAGGAACGACAGAGCCCCGCTCTTCCGATGCTCGAGCACCTCGTGGTCACCGAGACAGCTCACGCCGTGCGGGAAAACGCGCGACGCGATACGTATCTCGGCCCGCCGACGCTCGTCTTTCGACGCTCGCCGGCCCCGCGGAGCCCGCTGCCGGTGAGGGCGACGGGACGCGAGAGAGATTCACGCCGCCTTCCACCCCGCGAAGGGTGAAGAGGCTGAGGGCGAATCGAGGTGCTTTTCATCATCCCGGCAGCGAATGCGCGCTTTCGCGTGCGTTCACCTCGCGACGTTGCGCCTCTTGCGAGAGCGACGTGCGAACGGCTCCTCTCGTCCGCCTGAGCGGGGAGGGCCGACCCGATCCGCACCACTCTTTCGAGCAGCGGGGATCGCGACGCCTTTTTCACCACCTGCACGCGCCCACGCACCGATCGGTGTGAGGACTGCCGAGCCTCCTGACGAGGCTCGTTGGCAGGCAGCTCGGTGGGACGAGTGGATGGGAAGGCGAACCTTCTTTTCCGTTCCTCGAACCGACCGCAGCGCCGTGGACGACTTCTACGACCGTGACCTTCGCGGCTTGGATGTTCCGCGAGTTCGAGGAAGACTTTGCTCCTCGTTCTCGACTTTGGCAACGGCAAATCACGGAGATTTCACGAATATTTTCTCCACAGCTTGTACACCGAAATGCGTTGGTTTCTCACGTTCCACGCACGTTTTTCCCACATGGCGTGCACACCTTGTCCAGACGCGACCTGGTCCGAAATGAGAAGAATCGGTCGAAGAGTCGCCACTTATATGGAATTTATGCATCGTTGTATGCGCTGAAGAACTAGCATTGATATTGGGAATGAACATTGTTTGAATGGAGATGGCGTGCGCTCGCGAGACGCTTTTCGCGCCGGGCATTCGGGTGCGGGCTCTGTGGTCGCAACGCGCGCGAGTCGTCGCCGAAAGCGTCGAGGTGGCGCGCCGAGGCCAAGCACGTGAGCTCGCGGGGCGTCGTCTCGTGCGATGAACGTCGTTGGTCGATCGACGCTCGCCGGCCGAAACGTAACTCTAATCAGAGTCACTAACCCGTCAGGCCGTTCGCTACCCCGATTGCATACGGGAAAAAGGCTGTACAACCGCGCAGGGGTGACGTAGCCGATCGGTCGATGACGACCGAGACGCGCGCCTTCGACCCCGTCCCCGCCCTCGCTGCCGAGCTCTCCCTCCCCCACGGAGGCGTCGCCGCGGTGGTGAAGCTCCTCGCCGAGGGCTCGACCGTCCCGTTCATCGCCCGCTACCGCAAGGAAGCGACCGGCGGGTTCGACGAGGTGCAGATTCGCGCGGTCGAAGAGCGGCGTACGTATCTCCTCGAGCTGCACGAGCGTCGCGAGAGCGTCCTCGCGGAGATTTCGCGCCAAGGAAAGCTCTCTCCCGAGCTCGAGAAGAAGGTGCGCGCCTGCGGGACCAAGGCCGAGCTCGAAGATCTCTACCTTCCCTTCAAGCCCAAGCGTCGTACGCGCGCGATCATCGCCACCGAACGCGGGCTCGCCCCGCTGGCGGCCTTGCTCGCGGCGCAGGGGTCGGAGAAGCCGGAGGTGGCGGCGCTGCCGTTCGTCGATGCGGCGAAGGAGGTGCCCGATGTCGCCGCAGCGCTCGCCGGTGCGCGCGACATCCGCGCCGAGCACGTCGCCGAAGACGCGACCGTGCGCAAGCTCGTCCGTGACGCCTTCGCGCAGCATGGCGTCGTGCGCGTGACGAAGACGAAAGAGCACGAGACGCAGACGACGAAGTTCGACATGTACGCGTCGTTCGACGAAGCAGTGGCGACCATTCCCTCGCACCGCTATCTCGCCATTCGTCGTGGCGAGACCGAGGGCGTGCTCCGCGCCGTGCTCGAGGTCGACGGCGAAGCGCTGCTCCCCCAGCTGCAGCGGCTCGCCGGTCACGTGCCGACGTCACCGTGGGCGGGCGAGCTCGAGAAGGCCGTTGCCGATGCCTACAAGAGGCTGCTCGTCCCTTCGGTGGAGAGCGACGTGCGCATCGAGCTCAAGCTCTCTGCCGATCGTGGTGCGGTCGACGTCTTCGCGCAGAACCTCCGCCAGCTGCTCCTCTCCGCGCCCTACGGTGGCAAGACGGTGCTCGGCATCGATCCGGGACAGCGCACCGGTTGCAAGTGCGTCATGGTCGACGACACCGGCAAGCTCCTCGAGCACACGATGATTTACCTCGTGCAAGGCGACTCCGCGCTCGAGAAGTCGAAAGAGACGTTGCGCGCGCTCTGCCGCAAATACAAGCCGAGCGCGATCGGCGTAGGAAATGGAACGCATGGTCGCGAGACCGAGGCGTTCGCCCGCGAGCTGCTCGTCTCCGAGGGCCTCGTCGAGACGCTCTGCGTGCCGGTCAGCGAGGCCGGCGCCAGCGTCTATTCGGCGAGCGACATCGCGCGCGAAGAATTTCCCGATCTCGATCTCACCGTCCGTGGCGCGGTCAGCATCGCGCGGCGCCTGCAAGATCCGCTCGCCGAGCTGGTGAAGATCGATCCGAAGAGCATCGGCGTCGGTCAGTACCAGCACGACGTCTATCAACCCCTCCTCGGTCGGAAGCTGGAGGAAGTCGTCGAGAGCTGCGTCAACGCGGTCGGCGTCGAGCTCAACACCGCCAGCGCGCCGCTCCTCGCGCGCGTCGCTGGCATCGGCCCGACGCTGGCGAAGAAGATCGTCGCCCACCGCGACGAAAAGGGCGCATTCAAGAGCCGTCGCGAGCTCCTCGGCGTCGGCGGCGTCGGTCCTCGCACCTTCGAGCAGGCGGCCGGCTTTCTTCGCGTGCGCAGCGGAGAGCATCCGCTCGATGCCAGCGCAGTTCACCCCGAGCGCTACGCCCTCGTCGAGCAGATGGCGACCGATCTCGGCGTGCCGGTCGGCTCGCTCGTCGGCAACCTCGATCTGATCAAGGCCATCGACAAGAAGCGCTACGTCGGCGGCGACGTCGGCGACTTCACCATCGACGACATCGTCGCCGAGCTGAAGAAACCCGGTCGCGATCCACGCGCCACCTTCGAGCCGCCTAAGTTTCGTGACGACGTGCGGACGATGAACGACTTGGTGCCGGGCATGTCGCTCGAAGGTGTGGTGACGAACGTGACCGCGTTCGGCGCCTTCGTCGATGTCGGCGTCCACCAAGACGGGCTCGTGCACGTCTCCAAGCTCGCCGATCGCTTCGTCAAAGATCCGAACGAAGTGGTGAAGGTCGGTGACAAGCTGCAGGTGCGCGTGCTCGAGGTCGACCTCGTGCGAAAGCGCATCTCGCTGTCGGCGAAGAAGGACGACGTGGTGCCGACGGGGCCGCGTCCCCAGCCGACGGCTCGTGGGGGACAAAGGCCGCAACAGGCACAAAAACAAGCTCCGACGCCGGCGCAGCCGAAGTTCACCAACAACCCGTTCGAGCGCCTTCTCCGCAAGTGACGTCGCGCACGTCTTTCGCGTCGGCAATTGCGAAAGCGATCGCGGGCTGAGACTATCCGCGGATGGATTTCTCGCTGAGCCCCGAGCTGAGTGACCTTCGCAAGCGCACCCGCGCCTTCATGGACGAGCTCGTCTTGCCGAACGAAGGGGCGATCGTCCGAGAAGATCGCGAGCGTCGCCACGACACGCTCCGTGGCTTGCAAGGCAAGGCGAAGGACGCGGGGCTGTGGACGCCGCATCTGCCGCGCGACCTCGGAGGGCTCGGCCTCGGGGTGATGGGGATGTGCGTGCTCTTTCGCGAGATGGGTCGTTCGCCGATCGGTGCGCGCGTCTTCAACTGCGACGCGCCCGATCAGGGCAACATGGATCTTCTCCTCAACAGCGCGAAGCCGTCGGTGCGCGAGCGATGGCTGGCGCCTCTCGCGCGAGGAGAGATCACCAGCGCCTTCTCGATGACCGAGCCCGCGCCCGGTGCTGGCGCTGATCCGACCAACCTCCGTACCAGCGCCTCGCGCGATGGGGACGAGTGGGTGATCGATGGTCACAAGTGGTACACGACGGGCGGCGGTGATGCGGCCTTCCTCATCGTGATGGCGCGCACGAGCGAGGACAACAAGCGCGGCGCTTCGATGTTCGTCGTCGATCGAAACGCGCCCGGGGTCGAGCACGTGCGAGACATCGCGGTGATGTCGGAGCCGCTGCTGGCCCACCGCGAGGCAGAACTTCGCTATCGCGGCGTGCGCGTGAAGGACGACGCGGTGCTCGGCGAAATCGGCGATGGCTTCCATCTCGCGCAGCTCCGCCTCGTGCCGGCGCGGCTCACCCACTGCATGCGCTGGCTCGGCCTCGCAGAACGCACGCTGCAGCTGTCGCGCGAATACGTCGCCACCCGTGTCAGCTTCGGCAAGACCTTGGCGCATCACCAGGCGATCCAGAAAATGATCGCCACCGCCGCCACCGGCATCCATGCCGGCAACCTCATGACGTTCCACTGTGCGTCGATGCTGCAAGGCGGCGACGTCAAGAATGCGCGGGCCTACTCGTCGCTCTGCAAGAACCACGTCGCGCGCCTGCTTTGTCAGACGCTCGACGACGCCATCCAGATGCATGGCGGGCTCGGCTACAGCGACGACATGCCCTTCGCGCAGTGGTACCGCGGCGCACGCGCGGCGCGCATCGCCGACGGACCCGACGAGGTACACGACATGGTGATCGCGCGCGATTTCCTCCTCGGCAAGCTCGAGCTCTTGGTCTGAATCACGAAGGCGCGAGGGCGCGGGCGACGAGCGACGGCCATTCGACCGATGCTGGCAGTCGTCCTTCGGCGTGATCGGGGCGACCTCCACCGCGACCTCCGCCGAGCGCTGCCGCGCGTTTGATGAAGGCGCCGCAATCGAAGGTGCTCTTCGCGCCACGATCGGCGGCGATGGCCATACCGCCGTCCACGTCGGCAGCGAGGAGCGCGACTCGAGATTCGTCGGTGCTCACGATGCGTGCGCCGACGGTGCGGAGAAGCTCGAGACCACCCTCGGGAAAGCTGGCGACGACGTGCGCGAGGCCGGCTGCCGAGGCGGCGGCGATCAGTTCTTTGGCGAGCAGCTCGCCGTGACGAATGCGGCTGATTCCAAGGGCGCTTCGCGTCGACTCGAGATCGCGCCGCAATCGATCGAGCGCGTTGCCGACGTCGGCCGGTCCGCAGGTGAGCGTGCGGGCGAGGCCACGCAGCGTCTCGTCGTGGCTCCACAGCTCGCGACGCGCGCGCGAGCCCGAGGAGAAGACGACGCGCGTCCCACCCTTGTGTCGTTCGACCCCGCTGACGCGAACGAGGCCGATTTGTGCGCTCCGCGTGCAGTGGGTGCCGCCGCAAGGGGAGACGTCGAAGTCGCCGATGGCGACCACGCGCACCTGCGTCTCGACCTTCGGTGCACGGCGCAGGGGGAGGGCGGCGAGCTCGACGGGATCGGGGAAGTACGCACGCACCACCACGTCGTCGTCGACCAGCTGGTTGGCGAGCGTTTCGGCGTCGGCGATCGTGCGCTCGTCGATGGTCCGGCCAGCGGCGTCGTCGGCGCGCACCACGTCGATGGTGCAAGTCGTTTCACCGAGTCGCGACGACACCGTCTCGGCACCGGCGCACTCGAGGAGCGCGCGCGAGAGCAGGTGCTGCCCGGTGTGCAGCGCCATGTTCGTTCGTCGCCGAGAGCGATCGATGGCGCCGATCACCCGTGCACCGATCGCGAGCGAGGTCTCGCGCCCACCGCCGTCGGGGAGCACGTGATGCACGCATCCGTCGTCGTCCACCTGCACGTCGACGAGCCCGATCTCCGCGAGGGTGCCAGCGTCGGCCATTTGACCGCCGGCCTCCGGATAGAAGGCCGAGCGATCGAGGACGATGGAGGGCCGACCGCCATTTCCAGCGTGCGCGACGACGGCGGCCTCGAAACGGAGCAGGAACGGGTCGTCGTAATAGAGGCGCTGCGTCGGTTGCATCGGAGCCGGCATGGTGGGTGCGATCTAGCCCACGCACCTCCGTCGGGGGAAGAAGGCCACCCTGGAGCTGCAGAAGAGGTATCGGAACGGGAGCGTAAAGAAATTGAACTCCAGCTCTTGACGGGCCAATTTTCCGTGGTACTTCCATGGTGTTCAGAAATTGAACTGCTCTGCCGCAAGTTCAATCCCGTCCGCTGGCACTGGAACCATGTTTGAGGAGCCCTCCCGATGAGCTTTTCGCGCGCCGCCTCCGTCTTCGCCCTCCTCGCGCTCGCATCGTCGTCGGGTTCGCTCGTCGCGTGCAGCGGCGCTGGTGGCGATCCGGCTCCCGGAGCCAAGCCGGGCGCCGACGCAGGTGCCGACACCAAGCCGGTGGTCGACAGCGGTCCTACGCCGGAAGGGGTCGCCGATCCGGCGGCCGATCCAGTTCCTGCGGGGCTTCCGGCGCTTTCGGCGCGTGCGAGCGAGGCCGACCTTCCGGCCGATCTCTCCTGCTTCGGCCAGGCCCAGCCGGTCGGTATCGGGAAGGGCGATGACCGCGAGGTCCACATCGTCGAGCTCGGCGGCACCGACAACGATCGCGTCGCTGGCGCCAAGGCCGAGCTCTTCTTCTCCAACGTCGTCTCCGGTACGCCCGACCTCGTCGGTGTCGGCGCGACCCCCGAAAACGCTGACCAGAAGGCGAAGGCCGGGACGTTCAACGCAGCGATTCCGGCGGGATTCATCGCGGTGCATTTCCCGCTAAGCGAGGGGCACATCGAGACCATCGCCTTCGACCTCGACACGCGTCCTGCAGGCTTCATCAGCGCTACCGTCGCGCCGTCGAGCACGGTCGAGGCACTGTCGTCGCTCATCGGCGGCATCGCCTACAAGCCGACGCCCGGCGCCGGTCGCCTCGTCGTTCGCGCCGTCGACTGCGCTGACCTTCCGCTCGCCAACGCCCACGTGACCATCGAGGTCGACGGTGTCGTCCCGGCGATGGTGACGACGTCCGATGCGACCGGTATCCGCAAGTCGTACTTCGGTGACGCCGAGCTCCCCGGGCCGGGCAAGTGGACCAGCCGCAGCGGCGTCGTCGCCTTCCTCGACGTGCCCAACGGCAAGGCGCTTCGACTCGTCGTCCGTGGCAAGCCCGACGCGGCAGGGGCGGTGAAAGTCCTCGGCATCCGCAAGCTCCCGATCGTCGTCGACGGCGTGGTCACCGCGAAGATCTCACCCTTCAAGACGCCCTGATTCTGCTCCAAGCACTTTCATGAATTGTCGCTCGACCAGAGCGGCGCGCGGTTGCAAGGCTTCTGGCTGAATGTCGGAGCCGGCCGGAGCTACTCATCGAGCGATGGTCCTCGCTCGTCCGCTCTCTCGGCTCGGCGCGGGTGCCGTGACGTTGGTGCTCGTGGCTGCCGGACTTCTGGCGTGTGGCGAGAAACCGCTGGCGCGTGCGCCCGTCGTCACCGATCCGGCGACGCTCGATCAGTTGTCACAGAAGTGCGTCCAAGAATCCGATCCGAAGGCCTGCCAGACGGCCTGCGACTCGGGGGTGGCGGCGAGCTGCAACGATCTCGGGCACCTCTACGAGCTCGGCGTCAACGTGACGCGGGATGGCATCGCGGCGTCGGCGTACTATCGCCGCGCCTGCGACGCCGGCGACATGGGCGGCTGCTTCAACGCCGGCTATGCGCTCGAAAACGGGCTCGGCGGCCGACAAGACGCTGGCTGCGCGCTCGCGCTCTACAACTACGCATGCAACGGCGGCTTCACCCGCGGCTGCCTGACGGCGGGCTTCATGTACAAGAGCGGCATCGACGGGAAAAAAGACGACAAGAAAGCGATCGAGGTCTTTCAGAAGGCCTGCGCTGGCGGAAACGTCACCGGGTGCAACCAGCTGAAAGAGCTCGGTCAACCGCAAGCTCCGTGAGCAGCGTGCGTGCGTCCGTTCGTCACTCGGGATCGAGCGGCTGGGGAAGTGTGTCGTGGAAGCGCGCGAGATCCAGGGCGCGGGTGCCGTCTTCGTCTTGCACGAGGATGTCGGCGAGCCTGGCGCCGAAAACGATCTCCTCGGCGACGTAGGAGTGACGTGCGTGGATGGTGGCCGCCAGTGTGGCGTCGAGCCCGACGAAGATCACGACGACTTCGCTGCCGCTCTCCCGCAGCAGTTCCGTGGTTTTTCCGAAGATCGGGCTGTCTTCGTCGATGCGGTGGATGGCCGTCCAGGTGAGGGCGAAGACGGGTGATCGTGCGCGTTCGAGCTTCAATTCGTGCCAACGACGGACGCGCTCGCCTTCGCTCGTGACCTCGTTGCGGACGACGTAGAGGCTGAGACCGGCCTCGACGACGTGATTGGTGCGGTGGTTGGCGATGCGGAACATCAACGAGCGAACGCCTTCACGCGGCGCGATGACCGCGACGTCGCTGAAGACGACCTTCGCTTCGGGGCGCGCGAACTTGGCGAAGAGGACGCCCGTCGCCATCGCGACGCCGAGGAGACCGATGAGGGCCTCGAGCGTCACCAGCACGTTGGCCAGTTGCGAGGTCGGGTGCATGACGCCGTAGCCGATGGTCGCCATCGTCTGCACGCTGAAATAGAAGGCGTCGCCGAAGTTGCCGGGGCGTGCGCCCTCGATGCCGCCGAAGATCAGGTAGACGACGGCGAAGAGCGCGTTGAGGAGCAGGTAGACGGCGACGATCGCGAGGAAGAGGTACCGCCACGAGGCGGCGAGGAGCACGTAGTAGATGTCGGTGCTCAGCCGGCGCTCGATACCACGGACGCGGAACGAGATCGGTCCGCGGATGACGCCGCGGGGCACCATGCGTTGGATCGGACGAGGGCCCGATGACGAGGATGGCGAAGACGGCGAGCTCGGCGGCGAAGAGCGATTCATGTCCAGGCGGTCATCTCATCGGTCGGCGCGAGCGTCGACTCGGGGCTCGTGCCGTTTGGGGAACGGAGGAAACTTTCCGCCCGCTGGCGGATCGAGGCATAGGGAGGGTGATGTCTCCGATGCGTCGACCAGCCGGCTGGCTTCGAAGCGCGCTTCCGCTCCCCGTCTCGATGGCGGCGGTGCTCTTCGGGATGCCGTTCGTCGGCTGCGGCGAGCGCCAAGCGCAAGTGTCCTCGCAGAGTGCGCCCTCCCAGAGCGGGGCAGTGGCTTCGTCGGCGAGCGTCGCTACCTCGACGTCGGTCGCGCCGTCCGCGATCGCCGAAGGGAGCGCGGCGCCGAGCGGCTCTGCGGCGCCCCTCGAGCCCGACCCGAAGACAGCAGGGCCGCGCCTCGCGACCACGCGCTTGATTGGTTGGATTTACGAGCGTCCGCATCGTGAGTCGACGCACCTCGGGTACATTCGCGTCGGGCAGCGCATCGTTCGCAGCGAGGCCGTGAAGCCGGCGCCTGGCGAGAGCTGCGCGAAGTGGTGGAGCGTCATTCCGGTCGGATACATGTGCGAAGGAAACGACGGTGTCACGAGCGACGTCGAGCACCCGACGGTCGTCGCCGCGGCGCAGTTTCCGCCGAAGCTCGATCAGCCTCTTCCCTTCGGATATGGCACCTCGTACGGCTCGTCGTTCTACGTGCGCGCGCCGACGAAGGAGCAGCAGGAAGACATCGAAGGCGACGTCGCGACGCACCAGAAGCAGCTCGCGGCGCAGTACGCCAAGCTCGATCCGAAGAAGGTGCCGCCAAAGGCGGCGATGCCGATCGGTCCGCTCCCCGACTTCCTCGAGGGGGGCAAGCTGGCGCCGCGCACGGTCGATTGGCCGCTCGGTCCGAGCTCGATCACCGCGGGCTACGCGTGGTCGAACATGCGGCTCTCGTTCCTCTCGGCATTCGAAGTCGAAGGTCGGCCGTTCTACTTCACGTCCGAGCACTTCCTCGTCCCCGCCGATCGCATTCGCGCGGCAAAACTGGCCGAGTTTCACGGCGTCACGCTCGCCAAGCCGGGAGAGCCGGGCGAGCACCTGCCGATGATTTGGGTGCGGTGGAAGCCGGCGAAGGTCTATTCGATCGACCCTGCTGCGCCCTCGCCGTCGGACGTCACCGAGACGACGTACGCGTTGCCCTTCCAGGCCCACTCGTCGGTGGTGAAGAAAGAGCGCGTGCTCCACGGGACGCGCTATTTCGAGCTCGATCTCTCGGCGGTGACGCCCGAGGCGCTCGCGGGCGCGCCCACCACCGTGACGTATCTGGTGCGCGCCAACGACGTCTCGCGGCTCGACGTGCCGGAAGAGGCGCCGAAGTTCCTCGACGTGCCGAACCAACGGTGGATGGAGGTGCGCATCGCGCATCAGTCGCTCGTCGTCTACGACGGGGCGACGCCGGTGTTCGTCACCTTGGTCTCGACGGGGGTCGATGGCACCGACGATCCAGAGACGTCACGAGCGACGCCGCGCGGCGTTTTTCGGATCTTCAGCAAGCACTACACGTATCGGATGGCGGCCGACGAGCACGCGCCTTGGAAAGAAGGCGACAAGCCCGATCCGAAGTATCGCGTCGACGACGTTCCGTGGGTCCAATACTTCCACGGCGGGTATGCGCTTCACGCCGCGTATTGGCACGACGCCTTCGGCAATCCCAAGAGTCACGGCTGCATCAACCTCTCGCCGCGTGATGCGCAGTGGCTCTTCGGGCAGACCGAGCCGAAAATTCCCGAGGGTTGGTACGGCGTCTACGGCGGCAAAGGCACCGCCGAGCTCGGCACGTGGCTCGTCGTGCGCGCGTCGTAGTCACCGCGCCGGGGTCAGGTCGTCACTCCATCGAGACGTCGATGGCGACCTCGAGCTCGCTCGAATCGCTGCGTCGCGCGGGGATGCTGCCCTTGAGGGCGACGCCGAGGTTCTGGCGGAGGCGCGCGTAGCGTTCGCCGATGGAGAAGGCGACGAGATCGCGGATGCGATCGGCGGCGGAGAGGCCGGCGGCGGCGCGTCCGTCGATGGCGATGATGCGCGCGGCGACGGTGAGATCGCCCGAGGCGAGGAGCCCTGCGCGGCACGCGGTGCGCTCGATGGCGCGGCAATAGCCGAGGAGATCGACCTTGCCGCCGCGGGCGTTGAGCGCAGCGACGGCCGCGCCGAGGCGTTGACGTTGCCCGACATCGAGGCGTGAGCCGAGCGCGGTCGCGAGCGCATGACCTTCAGCGTCGAGGCTGGTCTCGGGGAGGACGAGGGCGATCGCTGCGACGAGGAGCTGACCGAGCTCGGCGAGGGATGGATAGAGATGAAGGAGCCGTCCGGTGACGCGTTCGTAGGCGAGCTCCCAGGCGATGCGGAAGGTGAGCTCGGGGACGGAGCGTCCGCTGAGCATCGACTTGCCGAGGGCGACGGTCGGCTCGAGGGCGGGGACGAGGGCGATGCCGGTGCCGACCTCTTCTGTTTTGGCGTAAATAGCAGGCGTTTTCACGCCGATGAGCTTGGCCGCCCAACCGACGGTGCGCACCGCGCTGACCGTCGACTGCTCGAGGTTCTGCAGCGCCTTGGGGTCGAGACGCGGGAGCTTGCCGGCGACCTTGAGCTGATCGATGCGATGGGCGACCGCGGCCGGCGCGATGATGCCGACGATGGTCGCGAGGTTGCGATCGATCTCGTCGGGATAGAGGAGCTGCCAGGCGGCGTCGTCGAGGGCCTGCGTGGGAGCGAGCGCGCCGCGGGGGGCGAGCTCGTGATGGACGTGTTGTGCGTCGAGATCGGCCTCGCCGAGGTGGACGAGGACCGTGCACGTGGCGAAGCAGCGGTCGACGTCGCCGAGGCGTCGGAAGACGCGTTCGAGCGCGCGGTAGGTCTCGACGCGCGCGGGCGCTCGTTCGGCCATCACCTCGAGGCATCGAGCGGCGAGCGCGGTCTCGCCGTTGTCCTCGAGGATGCGCGCGAGCTTCCCGCGCGCCGTCAGATCGGCCGGGCTCTGCGCGATCAGACGATCGAGCGCGGAGACGGCGCCGTGCCAATCACCGAGGCGATCGTTGCGTACGTCGGCGAGCTTGTTCCACAGATCGAGCTCGGCGGTGCTGACGCGTTGGAGCGTGGTCACCGTCATCTCCGAGCGTTCGGCCTCGAGGCGTTCGAGCTGACGGACGTAGGCGCGTTCGACGCCGGCGAAGTCGCTGCCGTCGACGAGCACCGACTCGATGGCGTCGAAGGCGCCGGGGACGGCCGGATCGTCGGCGATCGCCGCCTCGTAGAGGGCGACCGCGCGGCCGACATTTTTGGCTCGTTTTGCGCACAGATCGGCAGCGGCGACGAAGGCGCGGGCGCGCTCGCGGTGTTCGGTGGTCGCTTCGGCGAGGGCGACCGCGGCGTCGACGGCGGCGGAGAAATCGCCGGTCGCTTCGTGGACGGCGCGGAGGCGTTGGAGGAGCGCGCGGTGGCCCGGTCGTAACGTCACCGCCGAACGGAGCGCGAAGGTGGCCGCCGCGAGGCTGTCGTCGACGACCGCCACCAGTTGCCGCACACGCTCTTCGTCGCTGTCGGCGTGGGCGACGAGTCGCATGCGCAAGGTCGCTGCGAGGGCGCTGTCATCTGCCGCACGGGCGAGCTCGAGTCGTTCGCGGAGGGCGCTCGGGTGATCGGGCGTGATCGCGAGCGCTTGATCGATGAGGACGGCTGCTTCGGTAAGCCGACCTTCGCGACGAGCGAGGGCGCCGAGGAGCATGCGTGCGTGGGCGCTGCGCGGAGAGAGCTCGGAGGCGATGGTTCGAGCCGTTTTTTCCAGTAGATCACGCGCCGCCGCGAGGTCGCCGACGCCGATGAGACGCGCGCCCTCCGAGAGACGACCATCGACGGTGCGTTCGGGATCGACGACGGCGATGCGCGCGGCGTCGGCAGCGGCGAGGGCGGAGAGCGCGTCGTCTTCGATGCCACCGGCGAAGACGGGGACGAGGAGCGAGAGACCACGCGCGGGATCGCCGACCTTGGCGTGGAACGCGAGAGACTCGGCGAGCACGCCTTCGCAGGGGAGCACCACCAGCCGCGCGCCCTCCGTGCCGAGGTGCTGCCGCACGGCCTCTTCGAGCGACCCTGCCGACGCGATCGCTGAGGTCTCGCTGCCGGCGCCGAGGAGCAGGCCGATCTTCATGGGGTGCCCACTCTATGCGACTACTGCGAGCGAGGCTGCAGCTCAAGAACGGAGCAGCGTGAGCGAGAGCAAGGCGAAGGCGGCGAGCATCGCGAGGAGAATGAGGAAACCGCGAAAAATCCAGCGCCATCCGGGGGTGAGCGAACGCCCGCCGGTGCGGTCGCACTCGAGGCAGACGGCGAAGATCGTCTCGCCTCCTTCGGTGAGCGTGCAGCAATCGCCGCAGACCGGCTTGTGACAGCGAGCGCAAGGGCCGGCGGCGGGCTTGCCGCAGTGCACGCAGCGGGTGACGTCGTCACTGACGTGTTGAAGACCGCCGCTCATGTTTCAAACTTTCGACTCTTCGACTTCTGACTTTTCAACCGTTCAATTGAGCACGCCCGACGGTGGGGGTAGCTCGTCGTCGCCGTCGTCTTCTTCGTCGTCGAGGGCGGCGCGCGCGATCGGGGCGGCCTGATGGTGGACCATTTTCCAGCCGGCGCCGTCGCGGACGAAGGAGTTGGTGGCGACGAGGCGCGTGCCTTCGATGGTCTCGTGGCAGATGACGAAGGCGGCGTCTCCGACCACGTGCGCGGTGGCGCCGGAGGCTTCGACCTTGGCGCCGTCGCCCGCGAGAATCGCTCGCCAACTGGCCATCACGCGTTCGCGTCCGCGCAGCGCGTCCCAACCGGGATGGATGCAGACGACGCCGGGAAGACGCGCCCAGAGGGCCTCCATCGCGTCGAAATCGGCGGCGGCGAAGGCGCTGTAGAAGGCCTTGTTGACGGCGAGCACCGCCAGTTCGTCGGTGCTGTCGGCGATCTCGGTGCTCTCGGCGATCCTCTTCTTCATGTCAGACGGCGGCGTGCGCCACCAGATCGGCGGCGACGTCTCCCTCGATGCCCAGACCTTCGGCGACCTCGAGGATGAGCTCGCGTTCGGCGGTGCGGATGATGCCGTCGGCGGCGACCATGCGGACGACGAGCCCGAGCGCGCCGACCGCGAGGGTCGGATCGGTGAAGATCTTCTTCAGCACTTCGAGCCGCGCGGTGCGACCTTGGGTGGCGTCTTTCTCGATGCGGGCGGCGAGGGTGCGAAAGCGCTCACCGGCGACGCGACCACCCGAGAGCTCGGCGACCTGCCCGGCGAAGGCCACGCGCTCGGCGTCGGAGAACTCACCGTCGGCGTTGACGGCGAGGAACATCATTTCGATGAGCGCCTCCAAGGTGGGCTCGTCGAGCTTCTTCGGATCGAGCGCGGGCAATTTCGGCGCGGTCATGGCCGGCAAGGTAGCAGATCCGAGCCGGCCCGAGCCGCTCTGCCGAAGTAATCTTTGGCGAAATGAGACCCGTAACGAATCGTCTCCCATCGCGTACCCTCCGCGCATGTCGCAAGAGCCGAAGAGCGAAGTAGAAGCTCCCCTCGACGCGGAGAGCCGTCGCCTCGCGGAAGATCGCGCCCGCGAAAAACCGTGGAAGCGCTGGGGGCCTTACCTCGCCGAACGTCAATGGGCGACGGTCCGTGAGGACTACTCCGCCGATGGCGATGCCTGGCGCTATTTTCCGCACGATCATGCGCGCAGTCGGGCGTACCGGTGGGGCGAGGATGGGCTCCTCGGAATCTGCGATCGGCAAGGTCGGCTCTGCTTCGGGCTGACGATGTGGAACGGCGCCGACGCCATCCTCAAGGAGCGGCTCTTCGGCGTCACCGGTCCCGAGGGCAACCACGGCGAAGACGTCAAAGAGGCCTATTTTTACCTCGATTCGACGCCGACGCACTCGTACATGAAGGCGCTCTACAAGTACCCGCAGCGGGCGTTTCCCTATGCGCGTCTGGTCGAGGAGGCAGGGCGACGCGGTCGTGACGATCGCGAGCTCGACATCGAGGACACCGGCATCTTCGAGGGCGGACGCTACTTCGACGTCGTCGTCGAGTACGCCAAGGGCGGCCCCAACGACTTGCTGATCGAGATCGAGGTGAAGAACCACGGTCCCGAGGAGGCGACGCTCGAGCTCTTGCCGACGCTGTGGTTTCGCAACACCTGGTCGTGGGGACGCACCGGCGAGGAAGGGTACTGGCCGAAGCCGACGATGCGTCGAACGAGTGCAACGAGCGGCACGAGCGTGCTCGCCGATCACGCCTCGCTCGGGAAATTTCGGTGGGACATCGAAGCGCGCGAAGCAGGCCAGCAAGTCGAGCTCCTCTTCACCGAGAACGAGACCAACCAAGAGCGCCTCTACGGCGTGAAGAACGCGTCGCCTTACGTGAAGGACGCGATCGATGCGTACGTGGTCCACGGCAAGCACGACGCGGTCAATCCTGCGGGCGAGGGCACCAAGTGCGCAGCGCGCCACGTACTGAAAATTCCGGCGCATGGCTCGAAGGTGGTGCGACTTCGACTGGCGGCGACCGACGAGGCGCAGGCGAGTCCGTTCGCCGACTTCGAGGCGACGATGCAAGCGCGGAGGAACGAGGCCGACGAGTTCTACGCCGCGCGCATTCCTTCGCGCCTCGACGCCGACGGTCGGATGGTGGCGCGCCAGGCGTTCGCCGGGCTCCTCTGGTCGAAGCAGTTCTATTGGTACGTCGTGCGCGAGTGGCTGGAGGGCGATCCCGGCCAGCCGCCGCCGCCGAAGGGGCACACGCTCCGCAACAAGGAGTGGGCGCACCTCCACTGTCGCGACGTCATCTCGATGCCCGACAAGTGGGAGTACCCGTGGTTCGCCGCGTGGGATTTGGCGTTCCACTTGGTGGCGATCGCACGCATCGACTCCGACTTCGCCAAGGAGCAAGTGCTGCTCTTCTTGCGCGAGTGGTACATGCACCCGAACGGGCAGATCCCGGCCTACGAGTGGAACTTCTCCGACGTCAATCCGCCGGTGCACGCGTGGGCGGCGTATCGCGTCTATCGGATGTGCGCCGAGAAGGGCGATCGCGATCGCAATTTCCTCGCACGCGTCTTCCAGAAGCTGCTCATCAATTTCACCTGGTGGGTGAACCGCAAGGACGAAGGTGGCAACAACCTCTTCGGCGGCGGCTTCCTCGGCCTCGACAACGTCGGCGTCTTCGATCGTAGCAAGCCGCTTCCAGTGGCGGGACAGCTGGCGCAGGCCGACGGCACCGCGTGGATGGCCTTCTATTGCGTGACGATGCTCTCGATCGCCCTCGAGCTCGCGCGCGGAAACCCCGCCTACGAGGACATGGCGTCGAAGTTCTTCGAGCACTTCGTCGCCATCACCGACGCGATGAACTCGCTCGGCGGCTCCGGCCTCTGGGACGAAGCCGACGGCTTCTATTACGATCAGCTCGTCTTCCAGAAAGAGCGCGACGCTCGGGGAAAAAAGCGGATCGAGCCCCTACGCCTGCGTTCGATGGTCGGCATCATCCCGCTCTTCGCCGCTGGCATCATCGAGGAGGACGACTTCGAACGTCTGCCCGGCTTCGCCAAGCGCACGCGTTGGTTCATCGAGAATCGGAAAGATCTCAGCCGTCACATCTCGTACGTCCAGCAAGGCGCCGGCGGCCACGGGCATCGACTGCTCGCGATTCCTTCTCGTGAGCGACTCGTGCGCGTCCTCGGCCACGTCCTCGACGAGAAAGAATTCCTCGCGCAATACGGCGTCCGCTCCCTCTCGCGCGCACACGGCGCGGAGACGCCCTACGTGCTTCGTCTCGGCGGAGAAGAGTTCCGCGTCCAATACACGCCGGGCGAATCCGACTCCGGTCTCTTCGGCGGCAACTCGAATTGGCGCGGCCCCATCTGGATGCCGGTGAACTACCTGCTCATCGAAGCGCTCGAGCGCTACCACCACTTCTACGGCGAGTCGTTGAAGGTCGAATGCCCGACCGGCTCGGGAAACTTTCTCACGCTCGCCGACGTCGCCAAGGTGCTGGCTGCACGGGTCGCCTCGATCTTCCTCCGCGATGGCAAAGGCGAGAGGCCGTTCTGGGGAGACGGAGAGCACTGGAGAGATCCTGGGTTCAAGGATCACGTGCTATTTCACGAGTATTTCGATCCCGATACCGGGAGAGGATGCGGCGCGTCGCACCAGACGGGGTGGACCGCGTTGGTGCTGCGGCTGCTCGAACGAGCGTGAGCACGGCGCATATATAGTTTTACTTATCGAATCCTGGCGCGAGCAAGTCAGCGATTTTTTCTGGCCTGACGATGCCCTTTTGCGTCATCCAGATGCGGCCTCGCTCTGCAATTTCGGTCCCGTCCGCGCCTCCGACGAGCGCGCCGAGGCGGAGCCTGGCGACGGCGGCGATGAGGTGCAGCTCTGCGGCGTCGAGGCCGGCGATGGCGTCGCCGAGGGTGCGTTCGGCGCGTTTGCGATCGCCTTCTCGGAGGGCGATGGCGGCGAAGATGAGGGCTGCCAGCGGCGTCGCCCAGGCGGCCTTTTCGCGGGCGACTCGGCGAGCCTCGACGCGGGCGAGGGGAATGTCGAAGACCGCGAGGGCGCAGCGGGCGCGGAGCCAATGACACTTGATGCGGGTGTGCTGCACGCGGAGGAGGAGCGACTTCTGCAGCGCCGGGAGGTTGCGTTCGACCTCTGCGAGCGCGGCCTTGCCATCGCCACGGTAGAGCGCGATCTGCGCGCGCGATTGCATCGCGTACCAGTGCTGCACTTGGAAGGCGCGCTGTGACCAGCGGTCCATCGCCTCGTCGACGACGCGGGCGGCGCCGACGTCGTCGTCGTCGAGGAGCCACATGAGGTTGGTCTCACCGACGACCAAGTTGGTGCCGAGGAAGAGATCGCCGCGATCGTTGGCTTCGCGCAGGTATGCCGGCAGGCGCGTGCGCAGGACCTCGAGCTCGCCGGTGTAGATGATCGCGCAGAGGCCGAAATACTGGGTCGCGCGGAGCTCCCAGCGGGTCGGGGTCATGCCGTCTTGGTAGAGCGAGAGGAAGCGATCGGAGTGGACGATGGCGCCGCGGAACTGGCCCGTGAAGTAGTCGACCGAGGCTTGGGCGAGCGTGAGCAAGGCTTCGCTGTCGGGTTGGGGAGAGCGCGTGGCGAGCTCTTTGGCGACCTCGATGATCCTCATCGCGCGCGCACGACGAGACGGGCCTGGCAGCGCGACGAAGACCGCCTCGAGGACCAGCGCCCGACTGAGGCGTGAGGGCTCGCCGGCGCGGAGACAGGCGAGGAGGTTGTGCGTCTGGAAGTTCGCCGCGAGGATGTTGTCGACCACCGAGAGGCCAGCGGCGAGCGACCACGCGACGTCGATGCGGGTGAGGGCGAGCGGCGGAATCCCCATCGGATCGCGCTCACGGAAGCGGAGACCGCGGACGGCGAGCCAGAGGCGGGCGAAGACGAGGCCGAGGAGCGCGCGCAGCGGCGTGCGGGGGAGACGGAGACCGACTTGCACGAGGACGGCCTCGATCGCGGCGACCCCGGGATCGATGTGACCGCTGATGATGAGCTGTTCCGCCGCGCGACGACGGAGCTCGAGGCGTTGTTCGGGCGGTGCGCCGTCGGCGGCAGCGAGGTAGGCCTCGGCCGCTTCGGCGCCGCGACCGCCGTTGGTGAGGGCGATGGCGAGGGCGACACGTACGGCGCGCGCGCGCGGATCGTCTGACCCTCGCGAGACGAGGCGCTCGAGCGCTTGCCGGTGGAATTGCGCTGCTCGATCGAAGGCGAGCGCTTGTTCGGCCTTGCGCGCCGCCTCTTCCGCATACTCGGCGGCGGCGCTGACGAGGCCCGGCGCGCTCGCGTTCTTCTGTCGCGTCGCTGCGGTCGCTGCGGCCGCGAAATGGAGGAAGAGCAACTCGGGGTCGGTCTCGCCGGTGGCACGGAGCACGCGCGCGATGTCGGCATGACGCTCGGCGAGCTCGTCCTCCGACATCAGCGTCAGCACGGCTTCACGAATTCGATCGTGGTACGGCTCGAGGATGTCGGTCGCGCGCGTGCCGGCGCTGCGAACGAGCGTGCTCGCGCGAAGGACGTCGAGCGCACGTCCGCGTGCCTCGCGCTCGAGTTGCGCCGATTTCGCCGCAATTTCCAGGCGAATCGGGCGTCCGGCGACGGAGACGATCTCGAGCAGCCGTCGCGCTTCGGGAGCGAGGCCGAGGAGGCGCTTCTGCAGCAATTTCTCGAGACGCAGGCCACTGCCGCGGAGCGCTTCGGCGTCTTCCTGGAGATAGCGCACCAGCTCGAGCGCGAAGAGCGGGTTGCCATCGGACTCGCGGGCGACGCTGCGCGCCAGCTCTTCGTCGGCGTCTTCTCCGAGCAGGAGCAGCGCGAGCGCCTCGGCATCGGCGGGGCCGAGCGAGTCGATCGCGAGATCGCGTCGATCGGCGGGCGCACGCGGACCGCCAGCGTCGAGGAGCGCACGCAGCGGCGCGGAGGTCTCCTCGTCTTCGCTGCGGAACCCGAGGATGACGAGCAGCGCCGGCGCGTCCGGTGGCGCCATCAGCTCGGCGAGGAGCGCGGCGCTGTCGATGTCGCCCCACTGGAGGTCGTCGATGAAGACGATCACTTGCCGTCGATCGCAGAGGCGCGCGAAGAGCTCACGGAGCGCACCGAACGCGCGCTGACGGAGCTTCGGTGCGTCGATCTCCCCGGCGAACGTCCGACGCGGGGCCTCGGCGATCGCTGCCACGCGCTGAAGGACCGGAAAAAGACGGACGAGCGCGCCGGCGTCGCGTGGGGTGACCGCGGCGCCGTCCTTCGCCGGGAGCTGCAGGAGATAGCGGCTGAGCTCGTCGACGACGCTGTCGAGCGCCTTGTAGGGCACCGACTCGCGCTCGTAACAGCGGCCGGCGAGGACCACCGCGCCGCGCCGCACGCCGTCGAGGAAGGCGCGAACGAGGGCTGTTTTTCCGACCCCCGAGGGTCCGTGGACGAACATGGTGACGGCCTTGCCACCGCGACTCGCTTCACAGGCGGCGACGAGCGCGGCGAGCTCGCGATCTCGTCCGACGAGGGTCGTCGCGCGTTCGAGCTCGGCGAGGCGTGGGAGCGCGTGCACCTCGCCGAGCTGCCCCTTCGGTTGCGCCGCGATGGGCACGCGCTGTGGGGACGAGGTGACGTGCGACGTGCGTCCACCGAGATCGGTGGTCTCGCCGAGACGGCGGAGGATCTCGTGACCACTCGGTCGACTCCGCGGCTGCGTCTGGAGGAGCGCCATGCAGAGCTCGTCGAGATCGCGCGGCACGGAGCTGGAGTCGGCGACGACCGAGCGCGGGGAAGGGGGCTCGCGCCGTTGCTTGTCGACGAGGATCTCGAGGGGCGTACCTTGGAAGGGCAGGACGCCGGTGAGCGCCTCGTAGAGGACCATTCCGACGGCGTACCAATCGGCGGAGGGCTCGTGCGGGCCGGCGGCGGCTTGCTCGGGGGCCATGTATTCGGGCGTCCCCGCGATGACGTTGGCTTCGCTCCCGAAGTCGCCGCGTCCCCGCTCGCGCAGCTCGGTGGCGATCCCGAAGTCGACGACGACCACTCGACCATCGAGCTCGACGAGCACGTTCGAGGGTTTGATGTCGCGATGGAGCTTGCCCGCGCCGTGAAGGGCGGAGATCCCGAGGGCGAGCTGTCGCAACGTCTCGCGTAGTCGCAGCTCTTGAGCTTCGTCGGCGAGTCCGCCGGGAGATCCACGCGGAGGCGTTCGCGGGTGGCTCCGCGGCGGGGGCGGAGTGTTCGGGGTGTAGGGGTTGTGCGGGGTATGCGGCGTGCGGGGTGAGCCGACGGCGATCCGTGGGAGCGGCGCGGTGACGGTCTCTGCGTCTTGCGGCACGGCGCGGAGATCGTTTCTTTCCTTGCGGATGTACGAGAGGCAGTCCTCGCCGAGCACCAGCTCCATCGTGAAGAACCAGTCGTCGCCCTCGCTGACGAGCTCGTAGAGTCGCACCAGGTTCTCGTGACGGACGTCGGCGAGCGCGCGGAACTCGCGCTTGAAGCGATAGAGGGCAGACGCTTCGAGGCGCGCCAAGGTCTTGAGCGCGAGGCGCACGTCGCGCTCGCGGTCGATGACCTCGTAGACGATGCCAAAGCCGCCGGAGCCGATGCGCCGGACCACTTCGAAACGGCTTGTTCCGAGGTACTCGCGCGACAGGCGATCCTCCTCCCTGCCGCCGAGTATGACGCAGAGCGGCGGCTCGCGCGATGTAGGTCGACGTCAGTCGGCGAGCTCGACGACGAGCGGTGCGTGATCGCTCGTGCCGACGTCCACGAGCACTTCATGCTTCAAAATACGAGGCGCGAGCGAAGCGTCGGCGAGGACGTAGTCGATGCGCCAGCCGAGGTTGCGCTTGCGTGAGTCACGCCAGTAGGGCCACCACGTGAAGAGACGATCGGCGTCGGGAAAGAGCGTGCGTCCGACGTCGAGGAGTCCAGCCTCGAGGATCGATTCGAAGAGCAGGCGCTCGTCGGGGCGCTGTCCGATGACGTCGAGCTTGCGATGCGTCGGGTGCACGTCACGATCGTCGCGGGCGATGTTCATGTCGCCCGCGAGCACCAGCGGACCGTTGCCCGAGGCGCGCGCGGCCTTCACGTAGTCGCGCATGGCGCCGAAGAAGGCGAGCTTGGCGTCGAAGTCCTTGCCGCCGTTGGGCATGTAGAGCGACGCGAAGACGAGGCCACCGGCGTGGGCCTCGACGATGCGCGTCTCCCGATCGTGCGCGGGGACGACGAAGCGCGGCGTCTCTGGAAACACCGATTTTCGTAGGTGAATCGACACACCCGAGTAGCCGCCGGGCTGACCGTGCCAGTAGCTGTGGTAGTCGGGGAGGCCGGTCAGCGCCTCGGTGATTTGCTCGGGCGCGGCCTTGATTTCTTGAAGGCAGACGACGTCCGGGAGGTCACGCGCGAGCCAGGCTTGCAGCTCGGCGAAACGCTTGCGGACTCCGTTGACGTTCCAAGTGGCGATGCGCATCGCGGCGCATGGTACTCGCAGCGCGCGACGAAGTTCTCTCTAGAGCGACGAACGGCAGGCCTTGCCCGACGCGGTCGCCGGCGAGAGCTGCACGCAGAGCGTGAAATCGGCCTTCGCCTCCGCCTTCTTGCCGAGACGCGCGAGGACGCGACCGCGCGCTTCGTAAGCGTCTTGAAGGTTGCGACAAGCCGGGTCGGCGGGCTCGACCGCTTCGGTCAGCTCCTTGGCTGCGAGATCGAGCATCCCCTTCTTCTCGTAGGCGAGCCCGAGGCGGTAGTTCGCCCAGCAGAACGTGGGCTTCAGCGCCACGGCCTTCGAGAGCGCGTCGATCGCCTTGTCGGGGTCGCCCTTGCCGAGGAAGGCGCCGCCGAGATCGTACCAGGCGAGCTCGGGGGTCTTGTAGATGATGTCTTCCGCCAGCGGTTGGAGGACGGCGATCGCCTCGTCCCACTTCTTCTCGGTGACGAGGATCATTCCCAGCGTGTGCTTGGCGGGGCGATACTCGGGGTCCGCGGCCACGGATTTCTTCGCGTATTTCTCGGCCTCCTCGAAGCGACAGTCGCCTTCGGTCTGGCAGAGGGCGAGGAAGAGAATCGCCACGAAGTGCTGCGCCTCGGCGTGCATGTCGTCGGCCTCGGAGGCCTTGATCGCGTGGTCCATCGCCGAACGGAGACGGCCGTGCTTCCACTCGTCTTGCGCGAGATCGTATTCGGCGCGCGAGACCTTCTCCGGGTCGGCGCCGTTGGGCACGCCGTTCGGGTTTCGCTGCGCGCAGGCGCTGAGCGCGAGACCGACCATGCCGGCAGCGAAGCCGAGGGGGAGGAGCGAACGGAGTCGGCCGGGCAGCATGGACCTCGCGTACCGCCACCGCGAACGAGCGGGCAAGTTTGGCGGCACTCGCGGCAGGGCGCGACTTTGGCTGGTTGCCAGCGGGCGAGGTTTCGTCGATCCTCGGGTCCCATGAAGCTTTCGCTGCGCGTGCGCAACCTCCAGACAGGCGAGCTCGGGACGGTGGATTTCGAGGAAGAGGCCAACGCGACGGTGTGGCTGCGTGCGCGGCCCCGCTTCGTCGAGGTGCTCGGCATGGCGAGCGACGAAGTGCCGCACGAGACGTCGATGGCGCTCCGTGCGGCGATGCGTCCGCTCGACGCCGAAGAGGCCAAGCTCGAGGCCGAGATCGTCGCCACGCAGCGCGCAGCGATCGAGAAGCTGGCCCGCGATCGGGTCGAACGCGAGAAGCGTGAATCGGCGGCGCAGGCTGGAATGGCTGGAAATCTCGATCCGAATCGCGCGATGGAGATCTCGTGGACCTACGATCACGGGATGGTCAAGGGTGATGCGGCCGACACCCGCGAGATCAGCGAAGAGGCGCGCGCGGCGGCGATGGCGTGGATCGACGAGCGCATGGAGTGGGTCCGCGATCGTAAGCAAATCGTCGGCAGCGCCAAGGTCACCGTCTATCCCGCGGTCCTGCCGAAGGCGGCGGGCGGCGAGCGAGTGCAGAAGGGCACCTTCATCCCCTGCGCAGCCCCCGAGCCCAACGAAAAGATGAATTAGCGCTCTCGGAGGAATGCCTTCGTCGGCATCGGTCGTTCGCCGACACCGATGCGCTCGTGGCTCTCCTCGTGGCCCTCGACCTGGTTTCTGCTGGCGCTTTCGCTGGCTGCTTGTCGTGTGCACGTGACCGTCGACTCCGAGGTCGGCGGCACGTCACCGCCGTCGGCCGGCCAATTCAAGTCGGCGGCGCCGATCACTCGGCTCGGCTTGGCGCCGGCGCCGAAATACGTCTCGCGGGGGCCCGAGGGTTGGGCGCGCGAGGCGATCGGTGAGCTCTCGGCGCGCGTAATCTCGGCGATCGCCCGGCGTGACGGCATCGCGCTCGCGGCGCTCGTCCATCCGGTGAAGGGGCTCCGCATCTCTCCGTACGCTTCCGCACAAGGGTGGAACGATCTCGTCTTCACCGCGCGCGAGCTGCCGACCGTGCTCCGCGAACGTCACGTCTACCCTTGGGGTCGCGACCCGGTGACGCATGCGTTGCTCAGCGTTTCGCCGACCGAGCTCTTCGATCGCACCTTCGGCGCCGTCGATTGGAGCCTCGATTACGTGCACTTTCGCGAGCTCGATGAGACCGACGATCGCTTCGATCTCTTTCCGCGCGGCGTCACCGCGCGCTACGAGCATCGATCGAAGTCCGACATTTTCGACGAGCGCGCTCTGGAGCTTGTGTTCGTGCGATGGGAGAAGGAACATCGGCTGGTGGCGATCGCGCACGCGACCCGGGCCGACACACCCTGAGCTTCGATGAGCGCCGTCGTCTCCCTTGCCGTCTTTCCCGTGAAGTCGATGCGCCCGCTGGCGCGTGACGAGGCGCGCGTCACGCTCCGTGGTCTCGAGGGCGATCGTCGCTTTCTCGTGCAGACGAGCGACGGCGTGTTCCTCACTGGGCGCGAAGAGCCGCGGCTCGTGCTCGTCGAAGCTCGGTACCTCGATGGGCACCATGGCGACGACGGCGTCGCGCCCGCCATCGAGCTGCGAGCGCCGGGGATGGCTCCGATCGTGGCGCGGCCGGGGGACGTCGTCCGCTCGGCGCTGGTGTGGAAGACCTCGTGCGACGCGCTCGATGCGGGTGAGGCCATTTCAGCCTGGATTTCTCGCTATCTCGGGCGCCCCGCGCGGCTCGTCCATCAAGGGGAGGGCAGCGTTCGGGCGATCAACCCCGAGCACGCCCGCGAAGGTGATCAGCTCTCGTTCGCCGACGCCTATCCGCTCCTCGTCGCCAGTCGCGCATCGCTCGCCGATCTCAACGCGCGCATAGCAGCAAGTGATGCAAGTGATGCAAGTGATGCAAGTGACGCGACCGCGGTCATGTCGATGGCGCGTTTTCGTCCGAACGTGGTCGTCGACACCGACGTCGCCTTCGACGAAGACTCGTGGAAGCTCGTGGTCATCGGCGAGGTCCGATTCCGCGTCCCCAAGCTCTGCGATCGCTGCGTCTTCACCACCGTCGATCCCGAGACCGCAAAGCTCGGCAAAGAACCGCTGCGTACGTTGGCTTCGTATCGTCGTTGGGACGACAAGGTTTGGTTCGGCGCCAACCTCATCCCCGAGAACGAGGGAGTGATTCGCGTCGGCGATCGCGTCGAGGTGCTCGAACGCGTCGCGCGTCCCTGAACTTCAGTCGGCATGCTTCGCGAGCCACGCCGCCGCGTCGGCCTCGATACGTTCGTTCTTCATGTGCAAATCGATCGGGCTCTTCTCGCCGAAAATGGCCTCGAGCGCGCCCGCCGCATACCAGCGCACGATGGGAATGCCGTGCGTCAGCTGCTTGGCGAGGAGCGGCACCGCCGCCTTCGCGAGCTTGGTTGCCTTTCCCTCGCCGCCGAGCTTGCCGAGGAGGAACATCGCCACCGCTTGCTCGTGGGGCTTGCCCTGCTCCAACGTCGCGAGCGCCACCGAGCTCCCGAGATCGCCGTAGAGCTTGCGGAGCTCGTCGCGATTGAAGGCGCCCGCCGGCCACCACTTCTCCATCATCTTGACGAGCGAGGCGACACTCTCGCCGGCGTGGCAGAGGCCGCACTCGAGCGGACGATCTTTCTCGACGCGGACGCGATCGTTGGGCGAGCCGATGCGGTGGTAGCGCGTGAGGCCGCCGTCGAGAGACATGTTCTTCTTCGGCATGTGACAGGCGACGCAGCGCGCGCCTTCGCCGCCGGCGAGATGATGCGTGTGCTGCTGGATCGCGGCCGCGGTTTTGTATTTCTCGTGGCAGCGCTGGCAGACGGCGTCACCGGCCTCGCCCTCGAGCGCGGCCAATTTCGCGCCGTTGTCGGGTGCGTGCGGATCGTGGCAATCGACGCATGACATCGCGCTCGCACATCCGCCGAGCAGCATGTCGCGGGCTTCGCCGGAGTTGATGTTGCCGCCGCCGAGGTCGTCGCTCTTTCGAAGGCCGCCTTCCCAGGTGTACGGGTAGCCCGAGAAGAGCACTTGATGACATCGCGCGCAGGCGCGGTTGATGCGTTGCGCGCGGAGGGCGGCCGGCGCGAGGTCCTGACCGTGATCCCCGTGATCGACCGCGAGGAACGAGGCCTTCGGTTCGAAGCTCGGCCGGACGCGGACGTCGGCGACGTGCTCCTTGCTGCCGAGGTGACACGACTCGCACCCGATGCCGAGCTCGACGAAGTGACGTCCGTCGAAGCCGGCCTTGGTGGTGCGGACGAGTTGATCGAGCGCGCCGTGGGCGCCCGACTCGAGCTTGTCGCCCGGCGAGAGGAACGTGAGCTCCTTGCCGAGCGCCTCGCGGAGCCCCGCTTCGTCGGTGATGCGGAGCGACCATCGTCGATCGGGTGGTAGCCGATCATCGACGATTTCGCCCTGAAAACCAGGTGATTTCGCGCCGGTGCTGGCGGAGAGCGCGCCGAGCACCGTGCTCAAATAGGGGACGGTGTTGTGACAGAAGATGCAGGTCTCGGCCCAGACGCCGCCGGCCTTGAGACCGGGCCGCTCCTTCAGCATCACCGAGTAGCCCTTGTAACGAAAGGCCTGCGTCGCGAAGACCCAGGAGAAGGGGAGGATGAGCTCGTCGTGCGCGCTGCCGATGATCTGCGCGTTCGCTTTGACGCCGACGACCTCGACGCCGGCGAAATCTTCCCGATGGTGACCGCCGATGACGCGGGTCACGCGGTAGGTCTTGGAGCCGAACTGCTTCGAGGTGATGGCCACGTAGCGTTCGTCGCCGAACTTGCCGAGGCGGAGCTCGTCGTCCTTGAAGCGGAAGACCGCGTCGTTCCACGGCGCCTTGATGACCGCCTGCTCCGGGAGGCGCGTCATCGTGTGCATCGGCGCGTTCTCGAAGCGCTCGGCGATGGCGGTGTGGCAGTGCGCGCAGGCCCGCGAGCCCGCGTAGTCTTCGCGACGGACGTTGCTCTCGACGACGCCAAGTTCGCGCTTTTCGGGCGTCGTCACGCGGCCCTTGCCTCCGCAGGAGACGAGCGTGAGGACGGCCGTGGTGCTGGCCGCGAAGGCGATCGCGAATCCGAGTCTCACGTCCGTCACGCCCATCAGGCAAGCCGCTCGCGAAGGAACGAGAGCACGCGGTCACGCGCGGCTCGCGTCGGGTGCCCGGCCTCGTCGACGAAGTGGGTGGTGAGCACCGAGTGCGCCGAGCGCGGAATGCCGTGCACGTTGCCGTGCGAGGAGTCGATCTCGATCGCTTCGAAGCCCTCGCCGAGCTCGTCGCGCAGGCGATCGAAGCGTTCGATCGGGCACGCCGGATCGCTGGTGAAGCGGAGTCCGAGGACGCGCGCGCCCTCGTCGCGGACGCGTCGTTTGAGGTTCACGAGCCCCTCGTCGGAGAGGTGAAGGCCACGTTTTCTCGACGATCCGAGGGGGAAAGGGAGCGAGGGTTGGCTGAGCACGGGCGCCATCACCGCGTCGTCGAGCATCAGCGTGAGCGCGAAGTTGCCGGTCAAACACATGCCGATGGCCCCGACGCCCTTGCCGCCGAGCTCGCGGTGGACGTCGCGACAGAGGGCCCGGAGCCACTCGGTGATCGGGCTCGCCTCGCGCGCGGCGAGGACGCGGAACTCGTGCGAAATGCAGGCTCGAGCCATTTGGCTGGCGAGGTAGCCGACGCCGAGCGGACAGCCGGCGGTGCCGAAGAGCTCGGGCATCACGACCGTGAATCCGGCCTCGGCCACCATCTCCGCGAAGGCGGCCACCTGCGGCGTAATCCCCGGGATTTCGTGCATGATCACGACGCCCGGGCCCGCGCCGCGTCGGTACACCGGACGGGAGATGGCGGCGTGCTCGAAGGTGCCGAGGGTGAAGCCGGGGAGGGTCATCGGTTCCGATATGCAGCGTCGGGAACGGGGGCAGAAGAGACCCTATCGCGGAGGGTCGCCCTTCGGGCATTCTGCGGTCGTGCGTGGTGCCCTTCGCTTTCGACTCGCGAGCCGCTCGAGCCTCGTGAGCCTCGTGAGCCTCGCGCTTGCGTGCACGGCGGCGCCGATCGTCACGCCCAAGGTCGGCACCGATCCGCAAGAGGGCTCGGCGAACGCGCCGGCGATCGTCTTCATCGAGGACGATTACCCCCGTGCGCTCGCCGCGGCGAAGGCGCAGAAGAAGCCGCTGGTCATCGATGCTTGGGCGATCTGGTGTCACAGCTGCATCAGCATGCGCGCGTACGTCTTCTCCGATCCGGCGCTGCGGCCGATCGGCGAGCGATTCGTCTGGCTCGCGCTCGACACCGAGAAGCCGCAGAACGCGGCCGCGCTCGCGCAGCTGCCGATCGAGGTGATGCCGACGCTCTTCGTCCTCGATCCGACGAACGAGACCAAGATCACCCGTTGGCTCGGCGCGGCGACGGTGGCCGAGCTGACGATCCTCCTCGAGGACGCGGCGGCGACGATGAACGGTGGCGTGAACTCGGGCGATGCGACGGCGACGCTGCTGCACGCAGAATCGCTCGCGGCTTCGGGCAAATGGGAAGAGGCGAAGGCGGCCTATCGAAGCGCGCTCGAACAGGCCCCGGTCGAGTGGCCGCGACGCGCGCGAGCGGTGCTCGGTCTCGTCCAGACCTTGGCCGACACGCACGACGAGGCTGCTTGCGTCAGCACCGCGATTGCGAGCTTGCCCGACATCGCGCCCGGCACCGCGCGCGTCGAGACCGCGATCACCGCGCTTCTGTGTGGGCTGGCGCTGCCCCCGAAGGCGAAGGAGCGCGAAGAGCTCCCGGCGATCGCCGACATCGTCGCGCGGATGGCGAAAGACCCGGCGTTGCCAATCCTCGCCGACGATCGCTCCGGTCTCTACGAGGTGCTCGTGGACTACTACGGCGAGATCGGTGACAAGACGACGGCCACCTCGGTCGCTCGCACTTGGTCGGCGTTTCTCGACGAGCGCGCCGCGGCGGCGACGACCCCGGAAGCCCGCAGCGTCTTCGATGCCCACCGACTCCTCGCCTACCTGGCGCTCGGCGAGCCGGCCAAGGCGATCCCCATGCTCGAAGCGTCCGAGCGTGATTTTCCGAGTGATTACGGTCCTCCGGCGCGCCTCGCGCGGGCGTACGTGGCGCTGAAGAAATACGACGATGCCCTCGCCGCCATCGATCGCGCGCTCGCCAAGGTCTATGGGCCTCGCCAACTCCGGGTCCTCGCGCAGAAGGCCGACATCTATTACGCCGTCGGAAAGCGCAAAGAGGCGCGCGCGACGCTGAAAGAGGCGATCAAGATCGGCGAGGGGATGCAGCTCTCCGCCTCTTACACCGCGCTCCTCGAGGACCTCCGAGTCAAGGCCAGCAAGCCTTAGCCCAAATTTTACGCAGCTCTGACGTCGAGGCGGGAACCGCGTGCGCTCCGGAGAGTCGGTCTCGCGGATCGAAGAGATCCGCATCCCGGCTCGCGCGTAAGAAATCGTCTGGAGGTCCCATGCGTCCTGAATCGAGTGAGCGGGCTCGCGCGCTCATCGTGCGTCTCGCTCGTCTAGTTGCCGCGTCCACGCTCTTCGCCCTCGTCCTCGGCCTCGTGCTCGTCGCGCCGAGACGTGCCCACGCCGACGACGCTGCGTTCCTCCCTCGCGAGCTCGACGCGCTCGGCGCGTGGATCACCGCGCAGAAGTCGGCGACCTGCAGCGAACACTGTTTCGTGCTGCAAAAGCTGACGCTCGGCGGCGCGGCCGGTGGCACCGAGGCGGGCCTCACGTTTCAACTCGAAGGCAGCGTGCTCGCGGACAAGCCGGTGGCCGTGCCGCTCTTCGGGCCGCCTGGTCAGGTGCGCCTCGAGGAGGTGACCGAAGATGGCAAGCCGGCCTTCGTCGGCTTCGACGTCGATCACTATTTCGTCTTCACCGGCCAGAAGCATTTCGTACTCAAGGGGAAGCTCGCGCTGGAGAAAGATCTCGCGCTGACCATCCCCGGTCCGCTCAACGCGCTCGATGCCGCGCTCGCTCGCGGTCGTGTCGTCGAGGGCGCGCACCTCTCGGGGCTCGCCGCCACCACCATCCACTTCGAGCTCGGCAACGCCGCCGGAGGGCCGCCGCCGAAGGCCGCCGAAGAGCCGACCGTGTTCCAGCTCGCGCGCGCCGTCCGCGTCACCCGCGAGACCCAATTCGAATATCGACTGACCATGAAATCAGGGAGTGATCTCGGCGTCATCAAGCTCCCGCTGGTCTACGGCGAGAAGGTGATCGACGTCATCGGCTCGACGGGGCATCGGCTCGAGGGCACCGACCTGCTCCTTCCGACCGCCGGTCACGAGGCCTCGATCACCATCCGCGGCACGCTCCCCGATCTCGCCCAAGGGAAGACGTTCGCGCCCGATCCGCGCTCGAAATACGAGTGGTGGCAGCTCGAGAACGATCCGGAGCACCGGCTCACCATCGGCGGCACCGGCAAGCAGCTCGACGCGGCGACCGCGCCCTTCACCCGCGATCCGTCGACGCGTCTCTACTTGGTCGAGAAGGAGCACACCCTCGCGGTCTCGGCGCAGACGCTGGCCACGCTCGAGGCGCTCGCCGCCATCGTTCGGGAGCACGCGCGCACCGTGGTGGTGACGCCGAAGGGCGATTTGGTGATCGAGGACACGCTCAGCTACGAGAACAACGGCATCGATTATCTCGCCTTCACGCCGACCGGTCGCGCCATCTACACCGCCGCCGACGGCTACGCCGAGCGCATCATGCAGGCGCCGCAGACCTCGGGGGCGCCAGGCGTGAACGATTCGGCGCTCCTCGTGCCGCTCCGCAAGGGTTCGCACTACGCGTTCGTGCAGTCGCTCTCGCAGACGACGGTCGGCGCGTTCGGCGGGCGTTTGGTGATCGACGCCCCTGCCTATGCGCTCACCGCCAGCCGCGTCGACGTCCGGCTCGGGCTGCCGGCCTCGATGCACCCGATCGTCGCCCTCGGTGGCGAGAAGGCGCAGTGGTTTATCGGCGTCTCCGACGTCGCCTTCCTCGCGGTCGCGTTCCTCGTCGCGGCGCTCGTCCTTCGCGGAACCTCCCGACGCATGCTCGGCGCAATCGCCCTCGCCGGCGTCTACGTCGTCTCCCCGCCCGCGTTCGTCGTCGCCTGCGCGGCCGCAGTCACCTCGGTCTTCGGACGCGCGCTCCTCCGCGGCTTCGTCGGCAAGCTCTCCGGCGCACGCCATGCGGTGATCGGCGGAGGCGTGCTCATCGTCCTCGTCGCCACTGGCACGATGCTCGGCCGTGGCTCACGCGGCCCGACGGTCACGAGCGCGATCGATCAGGAAAGTCATCACTACTTCAAGCAGAACCAAAACGGGATGACGACCAAGACGTCCGCCGACGATGGCGAACACGCCGGTGCCTCTGGCGAAATGGGAGCCGGGAAGTCGAACGAGAAGAACGACGCCAAGGACGAGTCGAAGGGCGTCTCCAACGGCTTCGCCGGCAACCTCGCCAGCGTCGATCATCCCGTCGACGATTTGAGCTTGAAATTGGGCTCCGGCGTGCTCGACGGCGTGACGCCGGTGGCGCTGCCGCTCCCCACGTACGAACGGAGCGTCTCGTTCTCGCGTCAGCTGGTGACCAAAGATCGGCCGATGCGCGTGACGCTCGTCTACGTCACCGACCTCGTGCTCGTGCCGCTCGGCGCGCTCTGGGCAGTCGCGAGCCTGCTCCTCTTCTACCTGCACCGTCGCGAGCTTCGCGCACTCCTCGCTCGGGGGCGTGCCTGGCTGGCGACGCCTCCTGCGGCTCCAGCGACGACTCCAGCGGAGTGATCAGGTACGCGCGCCGCGGGCCTCGGCCCATTCGACGGCGAGACGCGGTTGGACGACGCCCGCTCCCTGGACATCGGCACGCAAGCCGGGGAGCGGCACTGCCGTGGACGTGAGGCCGAGCCTGATTTCATGCGGCTTCAGCGTCGGCGCGGCTTCGAGCATCTGCGCGGCGACCGCGGCGACGATCGGCGAAGCGAAGGAAGTTCCGTCGACGTGCTGATGGGTCGGCGTGATGTACTTGCAACGGGCGAGACGTGCCTCGACGGCTGCGAGCGTGCCTTCGAGCGAAGCTCGTTCGTCGTCGTCGACGATCTCGCCGGCCTCACGCGCGAACGAGGTCTCGAGCGTGCGCTCTTCGAGGATGCCCGCGAGCTGATGGAGCGCCAGCGCCTCGTGGGCTTGCGGCGTGCCGGGCAGCATCGGGGCAGGGAGGAGCGACGCGGGCGCCACCAGATCGGGCGGACGTCCGTCGAACGACGAAGGGTAGCGCGCGTCGTCGCCTGTTTCACGCGTGTTGCGATCGTCCGAACCCCCGACGGCGATCGCCGAGCGAGCGAGGGCCGGCGCATGGACGGGCGCGTAGGGATCGTTGCCGATCGCCGCAAAAACGCAGATGCCGGCCTCCGTCGCCTCGTCGACCGCGGCGAGCACGTCGGCGGCGGCAGGATCGTCCGGATTCACGCCCAACGAGACGTTGAGGATGCGAATGCCGAGGCCTGGATGACGCACCGGAAAGCGAATCGCTGCGGCGACGTGCTCGGCCTTGATGTCACCCTCTGCGCTCCGACCGACTTGGATGAGCACCACCTCGGCGTCGGGCGCGATGCCTCGGTAACGACCGCCCGACGCGTAGCCGCTGCCGACCGCGGTGCACGCGGTCATCGTGCCGTGCCAGGCCGAGCCGCGCGGCGTGTAGAGATCGCTTGGCCGCGGCTTCTCGCGCGAGACGTCGACGAAGGCGCGGATGCGACGTGTCGGGCGCACCAAATCGGCGTGCGCGTAGAAGCCGAGGTCGACGATGCCCATGACGACGCCACGTCCGGTCCAACGCGGGTGGATGTCGAGGCGTTCGGCGAGCGAGAGCACTTGGAGTCGCGACATGGTCACCTTGCCTACGGCGAGCTGCGCCACGAGGCAACGATGCGCGAAGCGTGCTAGCACTACCACGTGCGCCCTTCTTCACTTCACAGCTTGTTTTTCAGCGTGGTTCTCGTCGCTGCGGTCGGCTGCTCCTCGAGCTCGTCCTCGACTTCTGCGGGTGACGCCGGTGACTCGGCAGTCGTCACCGACGCTGCCGACGCTTCGCCGATCGTCACGCCGCCGTGGCTCACCGACGCACGCATCTTCGTCAGCGGTCACGGCGTCACCAACGAAGACTGTCGCACCGGCATCTGCCAGCACAACGAGAACACCGATTTGGTGAGCTGGAAGGGTGCCCTCTATCTCGTCCACCGCACCGCCTACAGCCAGGTGCTCGGCCCGAACAGCGCGCTCCACATCTATCGCTCGACCGACCAAGGCAAGACGTTCACGCAGACGGCGCTCATCCCGGCGCCGAAGACGAAGCTCACCCCGCTCGACGGCGTCGACAAGGGCGATTCCGGGCGCGATTTGCGCGATCCGCACTTCTACGTGGTCGGCGACACGCTTCGTCTCAAGGCCCTCACCCGACTGCCGGTGACCTCCGCGCGTGACAGCAACGTCGACACCATCGCCGTCGGCCTCTCGACCACCGACGGCGAACGCTGGTCCGATTTCCAAGCGATAGGCCCGACGGGGTACAGCTACTGGCGCATCAAGCAAGCGGGCGGCGTTTATTACAACGCGGCCTATCGCGATGGCGATCAGAGCGTCACGCTCTTCACCTCGACCGACGGCGTCAGCTGGACGAAGGGCGCGGTCATCTACGACATGGCCGTCGACACCCCCCTCGAAACCGAGCTTGAAATCATGCCCTCCGGCAAGATGCTGGCGCTCGTGCGCATGGACGGCACCGACGACGAGCTCTTCGCCAACAAGGGCCGCCTCCGCACCAAGGTGTGTTGGGCCAGTCCTCCGTATGCCAGCTTCGACTGCAGCGCCGAGCTGAGCGGCCAGCGTCTCGACGGCCCCGTCTCCTTCCAATGGAAGGGGCGCCTCTTCCTCGTCGCCCGTCGACACCTCCAACCGACGAACAAGAAGCGCACGAGCCTCTTCGAGCTCACCGGCACCCTCGACGGCGGCCCCATCGACATCAAAACCATCGGCGATTTCCCGAGCGCCGCCGACACCTCGTACGCCGGCGTGGTGCCGATCGACGACCACCGTTTCGCGGTCAGCTGGTACTCCGGCGACGTCGACGACGACCTGGACTGGATTCAGGGGATGCTGGGCCTATCGGACATTTGGTTGGGCAACGTCGATCTGGCGTTGGTGAAGTAGCGGACTGTTTTCGGTAGTCTTCGCCGCCATGGCAACGGTGAAGATCCTCGCTCCGACCAAAGACGACGTCCTCGTGCTCGGCGCGCCCGTGAAGGTGCGCTGGGAGGCCGAAGGCATCGCCGGCCAACACCTCGAGCTCTCGCGCGACGCGGGCGTGACGTGGGATCCGATCGCGCTGGCGCTTCCTGCCGATGCGCGCGAGCACGAGTTCGTACCCGGGGAAGAGTTGATCGAATCGGGCACAAATCGAGCCGAAATTCGCCTGCGCGTGCTCGCGCGAGATCCGGACGACGAGTCGACGGTCGCGAGGAGCGAGGTGTTGATCGTCCAGCGAACGGTGGGCGACGAGACGCCAGAGCCCAAGCCCGAGCCTGCGCCTGAACCCGCTCCCGAGCCCGAGCCCGTGCCCGCGCCTGCGCCCGAGCCTGCGCCTGCGCCTGCGCCTGCGCCCGAGCCCGAGCCCGAGCCCGAGCCCGAGCCCGAACCCGAGCCCGAACCTGCGCCCGTGCCTGCGCCCGTGCCCGTGCCTGCGCCCGAACCTGCGCCTGCGCCTCCGCCTGCGCCTGTCATCACGACGATCGACCCCAACACCACCCCCGTCCTCGGTGGTCTCAAAATCACCGTCCAAGGTGACAACTTCTCCTCTCCCGCGCACGTCCTCGTCGACGACGTCGAAGTCCCCGCCACCCTGGAAGAAAATGTCCTCGTCTTCCTCGCACCTCCGCGCGTCTCCGCGGGCGTCGCCTCCATCTTCGTCGTCGTCGACGGCAAGCGCAGTGAAATGCACGCGTCGCTCGAATACGTCGCCGAGGCCGCGCCGATGGTGTCGGACGTCTCGCCGACGAGCGGGCCGCTTGCAGGCGGCGGCGAGCTCACGGTACGCGGCTCGAGCTTCGTCGCCGGCGCGCGGCTTCTGATCGGCGGGGTCGAGGTAATACTCGTCGAGGGGAGCGCGACGGTGCTGCGAGGGCGCATTCCTCCGCGTACCAGCGCCGAGCGCGTCGACGTCGTGGTGGCGAATCCCGATGGGCAGCGGGCGACGCGCGCTGCGACGTTCGAGTACGTGCGCGCGGCAGGGCCGAAGATCACGAGCGTCTCGCCGAAGCGAGGTCCCGCCGCGGGTGGCATCGAAGTGCGCATCGGGGGGCGTGAGCTCGAGCTCGGGGGCGAGACGCGCGTCGAGTGGGGCGATACCGAGTTGCCCTTCGTGCGTGAAAAGAGCGGCGAGCTGCGGGTGTTCGCGCCGCGTCGCAACGAAGGGGGTCCGGTGTTCGTGCGCGTCGTCCGTGGCGATGGCCAGTTCGACGTCCTCACCGAGGCGTTCACCTACGACGCGCCGTTGCCGTTGCCGATCGTGCGCACGATGACGCCGGTCTCTGCTCGTATTTCCTACGGTGTCGAGACGCGCGTGACCGTCGAGGGAGAGCACTTCCAGGACGGGTGCATCGTCGCTTTCGACGGGCTCGACGAGGTCGCGCGGTTCGAATCGGAGACGCGCGTCTCGGTGCGCCCGCCGCCGAGGCCCCCGAGCACGGTCGACGTGCGGCTGACCAATCCGGATGGTGGCATCGGCGTTCTCAAGGCCGCGTTCACCTTCGACCCAGCGCCGCTCGCGCCGGCGATCGGTTCGGTGCAGCCACCCGTGACCACCATCCTCGGCGGCACCGTCATCACGATTCGTGGTGCCAACTTCGACCGCGCGGCGACGGTCGAGGTCGACGGACGCGAGCTGCGCTTCACGTTCATCGACGCGGGTCACCTCGAGCTGACGCTGCCGGCGAAGAATCGTGCTTGTTTCGTCGATGTTCGCGTGCGTAACCCCGATGGCGAGTCGTCGACCGCGGAGGCCGCGGTGCAATACCAGCCGCTCGCCGCGCCCGAGATCGCTTCTTTCGATCCGCGCAAAGGACCGAGCGCGGGTGGCACCGAGGTCGGCATCCATGGCACAGGCTTCCTCGCCCATCAGCACACGGCGGTCTTCTTCGGCGACCAGCCGGCGACGTCGTTCACGGTGAAGAGCGAGAGTGAAATCGTCGCCGTCGCACCAGCGGGGACAGGCGTCGTCGAGCTCTCGGTGGTCGGCCCCGACAACCAAAAGGCAGCCGTTCCCAGCGCGTTCCACTACGAAGCGGCGCCAGCTCCGGTCATCGGCACCGTCGCCCCGCGTACCGGTCCCGGCAGCGGCGGCACCAAGGTCACGCTCGTCGGCAGCGGCTTCATCGTCGGCACGCGCACGTTCTTCGGCGCGAACCCGGTGACGGCGGCGAAGCTCGTGAACGACAAGACGCTCGAGGTGACGACCCCGGCGTCTGCGGGCGGCGTAGGCGGGCTCGTCGACGTCATGGTGAAGAACCCCGATGGTCAGAGCGCGACGTCGAAGGGCGCCTTTCAATATGCCGCGGTGCCCGAGCCGCTCCTCGAGTCGATGACGCCGAAATATGGCCCCGCCGCCGGTGGAACGCGCGTCACCCTCTTCGGTAAGCACTTCGTCGCCGGCACCAAGGTCACCTTCGGCGGCGTGGTCGTCGACAAGGTGAAGCTCGTCGATCCCTCGACCCTCGAGCTGACCGTCCCGCCGGGCGCCGCCGGGCTCGTCGACGTCGGCGTGCGCGCACCGACAGGTCAGACCGCGCTGATGAAACGCGCCTTTCAATACTCCTGAATCCTGAAACTCCGGAAAATCAGGGCGATTCGATCCAAGCAACGAGCCGGCGGCGCTCGTCGTCGGTCGGCTTCGGGTTGGTACCCGTGGCATCGTCGATCGGGAACTGTCGCGGCGGAGGGAACGCGCCACAGGCAGCGAGCCTGCTCGGTGCGACGCCACATGCGATGAGCGAGGAGTCTCGCGCCACGTCGCCGAAGGTGCGGTAGTCGCGCTTGGCGTCGGCGTGACACTCGACGCAGTACTTGGCGAAGAAGCCTTGCGCGTAGTTGTCCCAGTCGTCTTTCACAGCGACGTCACCGGCGAGGTCCGTGTCGCGGCTGGCGTCGGAGACCCCATCGACAGCCGCATCGGCGGGCGTGCTGCGCGTGTCGGTGGCGGCGTCTCCCGTCGTGGCCAGTCCGGTGTCTTTCGACTCGTCGGGGGACGTGCCGCTCGACGTGCAGCCCATGGAGAGGGGCAAGACCGCAACGAGCGCGAAGGGAACGAGAAGTGCGCCACGCATTCCGAAACTCTAGCACCGCCACGACGTCACATCGTGCAGACGACCTTGGGGACGAAGTTGGCGACGGTGGATTCGAGGTAGGTGACGACCTCGATTCGTTCGTCCTTGGCGAGCGACACTTTTTGCACCTCGGGGCTCACGTCGGTCGAGACGTCGCAGCTCGCCGGCTTCGGGCATTGGTTGTCGAGGTGGACGACGTGCTTGAAGCCGTACGCTTGACCGCGCGCTTCGCCCCAATACTTCACGCATGGCGCGACCACCGGCTTGTTGCCAGCCGCTTTCGAGTCACCAGCGCTCGAGGCGCCCGTGAGAGCGAAGGCGAGGAGCAAGACAGCAGCGGACAGCTTGCGGAGAGGGAGCATGACGTCACCTTCAGTGTGACCGATCGCGCCCAAACAAGCGAATTTCAGGTCGAAGAGCGGCCTTTGTTCTCGGGCAGCTCGATCCCCAAATCTTTCATCTTGGCGTAGAGCTGTGGCCTCGCGATGCCGAGGAGGCGCGCGGCCTCTGCGCGATTGCCTTGCGCGCGGCGGAGCGCGCGATCGATGAGCTTGCGCTCGAGGGCTTCGACGGAGCGATGGAGATCGAGATCGCCGCCGTCGTCTCGATCGACTCGATCGACTCGATCGGCGCGATCGTCGCGACCGGCATCGGCCGGCGCGCGATCGCTCTCGGAAGCTCCAGGTTGGGCGCCGCCGCTCCGAGGCCCGTCGCCGAGTCCGAGATCGGTCTCGTCGATGACCTCGGCGGTCGTCATCACCCGCGCGCGTTCGAGCACATGGTGCAGCTCGCGGACGTTCCCGGGGAAGGGATAGGAGAGCAGCTTGCGCATCGCTCCCTCGCTCACCGCGCGTCGTGCGCCCTTGCCGGTGCGACGGAGGAAGGCCTCGACGAGGAGTGGAACGTCGCTGCGGCGCTCACGGAGCGGTGGCACCTCGATGCGGACGACGCCGAGTCGATAGAAGAGATCTTCGCGCATCGTCGTACCGGGCGCGCGCGGATCGACTGGCCGCGAGGTGGCGGCGATGACTCGCGCATGAGAGACGAGCGGGGTCTGGCTGCCGAGCCGCTCGAACGTTCCATCTTGGAGAACGCGCAAGAGCTTGGTCTGCAGCGCGAGATCGAGATCGCCGATTTCATCGAGAAAAATAGTGCCTCGCGAGGCTGCCTCGAAGCGCCCTTCGCGACGTTGGGCTGCGCCGGTGAAGGCGCCCTTCTCGTGACCGAAGAGCTCGCTCTCGACCAAGGTGGCGGGGAGGGCGGCGATGTTGACCGCGACGAAGGGTGCGCTTCGTCGTTCGCTGTTGTCGTGGATGGCGCGCGCGACCAGCTCTTTGCCGACGCCGCTCTCCCCGGTCACGAGGACCGGCACGTCGCTCCCCGCGGCGCGACCGATCGCCTTCCACACCTCGAGCATGCGCGCGCTCGAACCGACCAGCGCCGGGCCTTCGGTAGCCGCATCTTCGCCAGCAGCACGTTCGGCGACGGGGGCGGCGTCGTTGGCCTTGGCGGCGCGGGCGACGGTGGCGAGCAAGAGATCGAAGTCGAACGGCTTCGTCAGGTAGTCGAAGGCGCCGTGCTTCATCGCCAAGATGGTGCGTTCGCTGTCGCCGTAGGCCGTCGCCATCACCACCGGGAGGCGCGGATGGGTGCGCCGAAGCTCGGCGAGGAGCTCGAGGCCGTCGCCATCCTTGAGGCGGACGTCGAGGAGCACCGCGGCGAAAGTGCCCCTCGCGAGCTGGAGGCGCGCGTCCTTCACGCCTTCGCAGGTAGTGACCGCGAAGCCTGCGGACCCGATGGCGCGCGCGAGACCTTCGCGAATCGCGCGATCGTCGTCGACGATGAGGATGGTGCTCACTGGGGCTCCAACGTTACTCCCGATCCCGAAGATTGGCGCGACGGTCGGCTCGGTCCGCCGAGCGTGACACGGAACACCGTCGCTCCCTCTTCGCGCGCGTAGACGAGCGTGCCGCGCAGTCGATCGACGAGCGAGCGCGAGAGCCAGAGGCCGAGCCCGGTGCCTTCGGGCTTGGTCGTGAAGAACGGCTCGAACATCTCCTCGACGCGTCCATCGGGAATTCCATGGCCTTCGTCGCGCACCTCGACGATCGTCATTCCGTCGTCGGCCATGCGAGCGATGGCCGTCACCACGCCTCCATTCGGGCTCGCCTCGATGGCGTTGCGCACCAAGTTGTCGATCACCCGCGCGAGCGAGTCGGGATCGCTCTCGAGGCTCGCCGAACCTCGGCGCACGAGACGCACGTCTTTCGGCCCCGCCAGCTCGCGTGCGAGGCCGAGGCGCTCGTCGATCAGCCCACCGAGCTCGAGATCGCGGGTCGTCGGCGTGTCTTTGCGCGCCACGACCAAGAGCGATCGCACCACCCGATCGAGGCGTTCGACCTCCTCGAGACACGCGCGAACATCTTGTTTTTGTGCTTCATCGGCGGCGCCGCGGACCATCAGGTCGAGCCGCAGCTTCATCCCTGCGAGCGGGTTGCGGATCTCGTGCGCGACGCCGGCGACGACGCGTCCGAGCCCAGCGAGACGTTGCTCGTGTCCCAGTTGATGGGCCAGCGTCTGCTCGCGCGCATGGGCCTCTGCGAGGTTCTTCGCCATCCGTTGCAACCCTTCGGCGATGCGCGCCAGCTCTTCGGCGCGCGGCACCTTGACGTCGGCATGAAGATCTTCCCCGAGTCGAGCCAGCGCCTCGTCGAGCTCTCCAGCGCCACGCCGAAGGGCAAACGCCGCGTCGAGCGAGACCCCGACGAGGAGCAAGGTCGCGAGCGCGAGCACCAGAAATTCGACCTGCCACACCGTCGGTTCGTCCGACTTCTTCCCCACCACCAAGGCCGCAAACGCGAGGCCGCCGTCGTCACCGTCCAACTTGACGATGCTGATGGCGACGATGTCGCGCGTCTTCAAGGTCTCGAGGTAGTCACCCGGCCCGCGCTGACAATCGCGCTCGACCGTCGCTGCTTGTTCGGCGTTCAGGAACGGCTTCTTCGGATCAGGTCGCCCGGCTCTTCCTTGGATGAGAATCGGGCCCGCCGCGAGACAGTAGCCGCCGATCGCCTTCGGCAGCGGCGCGAGCATCGCCGCCGTCTCTCGCTGCAAGTAGCGACGAAGGTCGGGGCTCTGCGACGCGACAGATGTGCCCTCGGGACGACTCTCGTAGGCATCGACCAGCGCTTGGGCAACCCCGCGTACTTGCGACTGTGCGGCCTCCGAGCGTGCCGCTTCCCGCGTGCTCGCGAGGTGGAAGATCGCGAGGACCGCAGCGGTGGCCGCGATCCCAGCGAGGAAGACGATCACGAGGAGGCGACTGCGAATGCTCATCGGCTGTCTCGGAGAGCGTCCCTCGCGCGGCCTCGTAGCTCAGGCCTGCGCGAGGAACGATCCTACCCGTCCAACGGACGTGAAGTCGTCACTTCGTCTTTTTCTCGTGCTTCTTCGGCGTCACGACCTTGCCGTCGGGGAGCTTGATCGATTTGACGGCCATCGAGCGTCCGAGATCGTAGCTGCCGCCGTGGCCTTCGATGGTGACCGAGTCACCCTTCTTCACGCCGAGCGACATCAGGTCGTCGTGCGAGAAGGCGACCGAGCCATCGGCGAGGGTGACGCCGACGTGGCGGCCCTTCGCGTCGAGAATGAAGCCGGTGACCGTCGAGGTCAGCGTCATCGGCGCCAGCTTGGGCTTGTTGGCTTTGTCGCCCTTCTCGTTCTTCTCGTTCTTTTCGTTCTTCTTCCATTTCGAACCATCGGCGATCACCGTGGTGCCCTTGGTGACGATGGCGTGCGTGTAGACCGTTCCGTCGGCGAATGACTTCTGATGTCCCTCGACGTGGATCGCGTCGCCCTTCTGCAAAGTCTTGGCGGCGTTGGCGCCGGCGGGGATGCGCACCTCGCTGCCGTCCTGGAGGAGGATGCCGATGACCGCGCCCTGCGGTCCCACGAGGTAGCGGTCGAACTTGCCGTCGATCGCGGTCTTCTTTCCCTTGCCGGCCTTCGCCTTGAGCTGCGCGGTGACCGGCGTCTTCACGTCGGCCGAGGCAGTACCGGCTCCGGCGGCGACGAAGGTGCCGGCCGAGAGGAACGAGAGGGCGAGGATCGAAGCGAGCTTGCGGGTCCAGTTGATCATGGGGATTCGTCCGTTTCTGCTCCCAAGCTCGCCCTTGTTTGGCGGCGGCGGGTGCTGAGGGTGACTTCAGCACGGAGCAGGCCAAGACGAATTGCCGGCAAAACAGGCCATTTCGCCGATTTCATGGCGTCACGAATCCAGACAGGTGTTCTCCCGCGAGACGCCTTCGGAATTTTCCGGCGAACCCGAGGGCAGGCTCAGGAGAAGGCGTCGGCGGCACGCAGCGCGAGGCCGAGCGCGACCGAGGTGAGCTCGTCGCCGGCGCAGAGCTTCTCGTCGCCGAAGCGTCGCGAGAAGATCGCGCGCACCGCGGGGACGAGCGAGGTGCCGCCGGTCATGAAGACGCGATCGACCGCCGAGCGTGGGGTGCCTGTCTTCTCCAAGAGTCGATCGATGCACCCTTCGATGGCCGCGAGCGAGGGAGAGATCCACTGCTCGAACGAGCCGCGGGGGACGTCGTCCTCGACGTGGGTCGGTTCGTCGACGAAGCGGAAGTGCGTCGATTGCTCGCGCGAGAGCTCGATTTTGCTGCGCTCGACGGCCTTGTAGAGATGGAAGCCGAGATCGCTCGTCACCACGTGCACGAGGGCTTCGATCTTCGCGGGCTCGAGCGATTGCTTGCGCAGCTCCTCGAGGAGCTCGAGCGTGTCCTTCGACTTGAGAAACGAGAGATGATGCCAGCGCCGGAGCTTTTGGTAGATCCAGGGTGGCACCTCCATCGTCTCGTCCTCGCGCGCGCTCGTCGACATCGGCAGGCGATAGCGAGAGCCCATGCCGACGGCGGGCGAGACGACGTGCTGGACGATTTCGCTGTCGAAGACGTCGCCCGCGAGCGCCACGCCTTCGGTCCCCAAGATCGACCGCGAGCGCTCTTTTCGAGCCGATTTCCCCACGCGAACGAGGCAGAAGTCGCTGGTGCCGCCGCCGAAGTCGGCGATGAGCACGAGCTCGTCGTGATCGAGCGAGCGCTCGTAGTGGTACGCCGCGCCGACCGGTTCGTACTCGAAGACGACGTCGGTGAAGCCGGCAGCGGCCAGCGCGGTCGTGAGCCTTGCCACCGCGAAGGCGTCGTCGGCCTCGTCCTCGGCGTGGGTGAAGCGCACCGGCCGACCGCAGACGAGGCGCGAACCGAGCGGACCGACCTGCGCCTCGGCGTCGCGCCTCAGGTGCGTCAGCATCGTCGTGATCAGCTCCTCGAGCGTGAATGGTCTTCCGGCGACCATCGTCGAGGTGAAGAGCCGACTCGCGAGCTGCGACTTGAGCGACTGCATGAGCCGCCCGGTGCCGTCGCCGGCGACGTAACGAGTGATCGCGCGCGGGCCCGCGTAGGGGAGGGGGCGCCCGCGCTTGTCGCGTTCGCCGAAGTCGAAAAACAGCACCGAACGAAACGTGTCGACGAACGAGCCGGCGTCGTCGCCGACCGGAAAACGAACCAGCTGCGTGTCGTTCACGCTCGCGCGATTCGCGCGATCGGCGATCGCGAGCGCAGAGTTGGTGGTCCCGAAATCGAGGCCGAGATGGCGGGTCATGAGCACCTCCGAGGTGACGAGCGGAGCTTCGGGCTCGCTCGGTCGCAGAGCGCTTCGGCGCCTGCGATTTGCGCAAGGCGGCTCTCTTTGCTGGAGCGCACTTGTCCCGGCCGCGGGGGCGCTCCATTCCCAAAAGGGGGAGCGGTTGTTAGTGGACGATGGCTGCCTTGTCAACGGCGGATGCTAGGCTCGGTCCTCGATGCGCTCGATGGGCACCACCTTCGGTTTCTTCCTGTTCGCCGCCTCGGCGATCGCCGCGGGTTGCAGTGGCGATTTCGGAGGTGACGGAGGTGACGGAGCCGATGGCGGTGACGGAGCGATCGTCTTCGACGCAGGAAATGATGGCTCTCTCGACGGCACCTTCGACGGCACCTTCGACGCGACGGAAGGCGACGCCGAGGTCTACACCGGCGGCGTCGAGTGCACGGTCAACGGCGTCCTCGGCGAATGCATCGACGTCTCGCTCTGCACCGGCGAGCTCGTGCCCACGCCAGGACACTGCGTCGGTCCGGCGAACATCCAGTGCTGCACGGTGCGCCGAGGCGACGCAGGCGTCGACGACACTCGGCCCGACACGAGCGCCGGTTGGTGCCCGACCGATCCGACGGCGCGCCCCAACGACTCGCGCACCGAAGCCGCCGGCGCCACCGGCTGCCTCACCGGCATGCTGCGTATCCCTGTTTCACCGGCGTTCTGCGTCGACAAATACGAGGGCGCGATCGTCGTGAAGAACGCGGACGGCAGCGAGTCGTCGTGGACGCCGTATTACCCGCCGCCGACCGATCGTCCCTACCGCGCCGTCTCTTTGGCGAACGCCGTTCCGCAGGGCTACATCAGCGGCGAAGAGGCGCAGGTCGCCTGCAAGGCTTCGGGCAAACGTCTCTGCACCAACGTCGAGTGGCTGCGCGCTTGCCAAGGTCCGAGCAAGACGACGTATCCGTACGGCAACACGCGGGTCGACGGGCGATGCAACGATCACCGCGCCCTTCATCCGGCGGTGCAATGCTTCGGCACCAGCGCGAGCTGGATCTACAGCGAGCTCGGCTATGCCGGCATCAACCAACAGGCCGACACCGTCGCGCTCACCGGCGCGCACAGCGGCTGCGTCACCGCCGAAGGCGCCTTCGACATGATGGGCAACGTCCACGAGTGGATTTACGACGACCCTTCGAAGTACAGCGATCCGGTCAAGGCCATCGACTTCCGCGGCGGCTTCTACACCGACACCAAGCTCAACGGCGAAGGCTGCCTCTACCAGACGACCGCCCACACCTTCGGTCACTGGGACTACAGCACCGGCTTCCGTTGTTGTGCCGACGCGAAGTAATTCCGAGAGACGAGTTCAGTTTGGCCAAAGATTGCTTCGCAACTTTGGCCGCTTCGGTCAATCTCGCTCCGCTCGGTTGCCGAAGCTAACTATCGTTCGCGGCGGCGATGAGCGTTTCGATCATCAACGGGACGTGGGCGACGCCGGCGATTTCGGCGAGGGCGACGGCGATTTGTACGCGGCTCGCCGACGGCGGAATGGCGACCATCGCCCAGTGTGACTCGGGCCCGGCGCGGAAGTAGCGACCGCGCTCGACCTTGAGCTCGAAGCGACCTTCGTAGATGGCGACGTCGACGCCGCGCGGTTCGAGGATGCGAAGGGCACGCTTGGCGAAGGCGAGCGCGTCGTAGCCTGAACGACGGGCGCGGGCGATGCGACGACGCTCCTCGATGCGGTAGGCGCCGAGCGGTGATTCATCGTCGTCGCGCTTGGCGGCCATCGTGTCCTCTCGAAGGTTCTCGAGTGTCGCATGACCGAGGCGTGGGATACAGTGCCGCCCCATGAATCCGATGCAAGAAGTCGGGCACCTCGTCGGACGCGAGCTGCGTCGGAGTGTCCGCAGCGCGAAGGGCCTCGTGCTCTTCATCCTCTGCGCGATGGGCGCCGCCGGCACCGCGATGCTCATCTCCGCCAGCGAGAAAGCGCTCAAAGACGGCCACCTCGATGCATCTGGTGCGCAAAAACAATTCCTCGAAGGCGTCTACGATGCTGCCGTCGCCGGTCGTCTCGCGAACGTGCCCGGCATCGTCATCTGGATGCTCATCGGCACCGTCGCCCTCGCGCCAGGGTTCGTCGCCCTCCTCGGCTTCGACGCCGTCTCGGCCGAGCTGCAATTTCGCAGCGTGCGTTACTGGACGGTGCGCATGCGCCGTGGCTCGTACTTCGTCGGCAAGGTCGTGAGCGTCTTCGTCCTCGCCGGCGCCGCCACCCTCATCGCGCAGGTGCTCGGGTGGGGCATCGCCATCGGTCGCGGCGTCGCACCCTTCGGCGACACCGTGGGGTGGGGCTTGGTCCTCTGGGTGACGATTCTTCCCATCTTGCTCGCGTGGTGCGCGCTCTCGGTCTTCCTCAGCTCGCTCGTGCGCACGCCCATCCTCGCGCTCCTCTTCAACTTCGGCGCCAACTTCCTCCTCTGGATGTGTTGGCTCGTCGGCAAGCTGGCGACGCAGCCGTGGATTCGCTGGGTCTATCCCAACCACGTCGATGCCTACCTGCTCTCGCCGTCGTCGGAGAATGTCGCGCTCGGGCTCGTCGCCAACCTCGTCTTCGCTGCCGTCTTCACCATCGCCGGCACGTTCATCTTCCAGCAGAGGGACCTGTGAACGAGACCCAAGCCTCCGACGCCATCGGCCCCGCGCCGGGCGCCTCGATCCCCCGATCACCCGAGAATTCCGGCCCCGAATCGCGTGACTCGGCGGTGCAGTTGCGCGCCGTCACCAAGCGCTTCGACCTCAAGGTCGCCGTCAACGCGGTCTCGTTGCGCATCCCACGCGGCTCCTGCTTCGGTCTCATCGGGCCCAACGGCGCCGGCAAGACGACGACCTTCTCGATGCTTGCCGGATACATCCGCCCGACCGAGGGCACCGTCGACGTGCTCGGCCACAATCCGCAGGCGATCGAACAGCTGCGCGGTTGCGTCGGCGTGCTCCCGCAGGACGCGATCCTTCCGCCCAACGACACCGTCGGCGACTTCCTCGTGCACATGGCGCGCTTGCAGCAGATGCCGAAAGAAAAGGCGATCGAGCACGCGCGCGCCGGACTCGCCGAGGTCGAAGGCAACGACTGGTGGACGCTCAAGTGCTCGGCGCTCTCGCACGGCATGGCCAAGCGCGTGGGCATCGCCCAAGCGTTCCTCGGCACCCCCGAGCTGGTGCTCCTCGACGAGCCCACTGCCGGGCTCGATCCGAAAATCGCCTACGAGGTCCGTCAGCTCATCCGTGCGCGCAAGGGGCGCTACACGCTGGTGATCTCGAGCCACAACATGCACGAGCTGGAAGAGCTCTGCGACGGCGCGGCGATCCTCGATCTCGGGCGCCTCGTGGCGCATGGGTCGATGAGCGAGCTCACCGCTTCGTCGCAAGAGGTACACATCATGGTCGCGCCCGGACCGCGCCCCATCGACGCCATCCGCGCGCTCCCCTTCGCCAAACGCGTCGAGTTCGACGAAGGCAGCGGCGAGCTGATCGTCTTCTTCGATCCCGCCCAGGCCGACGCCGAGCGCGTCATCGGCGAATCGCTGTGGGTTCTCCTCAACGCGCAGGCGCGCATCAGCGGCGTCAGCAAGGGCAAGGGTCTCGAGCAACGCGTCATGGAGCTGACGGGGTCATGAGCGAACGGCGCGGCCTCTATCCCGAGATCGACGCCTACGAGTGGGGACGTCTGCGAGTCTCCGAGCTCCACGACATCTACTGGGAGCAGTCGGGCAACCCGAAGGGCAAGCCGGTCGTCTTCTTTCACGGCGGTCCCGGCGGCGGCACCGACGAAAAGATGCGGCGCTTCTTCGATCCGAGCGTCTATCGCATCGTCCTCTTCGATCAGCGCGGCTGCGGACGAAGCACGCCGCACGCCGAGCTCCGCGAGAACACGACGTGGGATCTCGTCGCCGACGCCGAGAAGCTGCGCGCGCGCCTCGGCATCGAGAAGTGGCAGGTCTTCGGCGGTTCGTGGGGGAGCACGCTCGCACTCGCCTACGCCGAGACGCATCCGAGCCGGGTCAGCGAGCTCGTGCTGCGCGGCATCTTCCTCGTCCGCAAACAAGAGATCGACTGGTTCTATCAACGGGGTGCGAGCGCCGTTTTCCCCGATCTCTGGGAAGAATATCTGGCACCGATCCCCGAGGCTGAACGCGGCGATCTGCTCCATGCGTACCACCGTCGGCTCACCTCCGACGACGCAGCGGTCCGTCAGGAAGCGGCGCGTGCGTGGAGCGTCTGGGAGGGAAAGACGAGCACGCTCTTTTCCGACCCGGCGCTGATCGCACGCACCGCCGGCGACACCTTCGCGCTCGCCTTCGCGCGCATCGAAAACCACTACTTCGTCAACGATTGCTTCTTCTCACGCGACAACCAGCTCCTCGAAGACGTGCCGAAGATACGTCACATCCCGACGGTCATCGTCCAGGGACGCTACGACATCGTCTGCCCCGTCGAGAGCGCCTGGGCCCTCCATCGCGCTTTCCCCGAAGCCGACTTGCGCATCGTCCCCGACGCAGGTCACTCGGCGTTCGAGCCCGGCATCACCAGCGAGCTGGTGTCGGCGACCGATCGCTTTCGCTAGGAGCTCGGCGCGGCTTCGGGCTGATTGGCCTCGTGCGCAGCGATCTCTTTGCGCACGGCGTCCATGTCGATTTCGCGCACCTTCTGGATCAGCTCTTCGAGGACGTTGCCCGCGAGCGCGCCCGGCTGGGCGAAGAGCATGACGCCGTCGCGGAAGACCATCAGCGTGGGGATGGAGCGAATCTCGAACGCCGCGGCGAGCTCGCCCTCGGCCTCGGTGTCGACTTTCCCGAAGACGATGTCGGGGTGCTTGTCGGCGGCCTTCTCGAAGATCGGCGCGAAGTTGCGGCACGGTCCGCACCAAGCAGCCCAGAAGTCGAGGAGGACGATCCCCGGCTTTTCGAGGGTCTCTTGGAAGGACTTCGTCGTCAGCGGGATGGCAGGCATCACGCTCCCGTAACTGCACTGCGTCGCGCGATCAATCTTCGCCGCGATAGGCCTTCTCGACGGCGCTGACGTTGGCGCCGACGACCCACTTTAGGTCGGTTTTTCGGGCGATCGAGGTGAGGGGGATCACGTTCTGCCCTGTCGCCTTCTTCGCCCACGCGTAGGCGCCGGGATTGTCGTCGACGTCGATCTCGTCGAACGGAATGCTCTTGTCACGCAGCGCTTGCTCGAGCTGCTTGCAGGCGCCGCACCATTTCGCACCGTAGACGGTGACTTGCGCGGTGACGGTGTCGGGATCGGGCTCGCCGGCCGTGCTGCGGCTCACGCCGAAGACTGCGAGGCCGAGCCCCAAGATCATCGTCCCCGTCGCCCACGCCAGCCCGCGCCGTCCGATCATGGAACTCGAGCGTAGCACGGCCGTTCAGAGTGGCCCGTTCGGCACCTTCCCGGCCGCGACGGAGGCCTGTTGGGTCATCGAGAAAGGCGGCTCGAAGAGCTCGAGATCTTGTTGACGCGAGCGGAAGAGATTGAAGATGAAGTTCATCCGATCGGGGAGATTCGCCCAGTCGATCGAGGCCGAACCGGCGAGGCCGTTCTTCGCACGATCGTAGCGCTCGATGATCTCGAGCAGCTCCTTCGGGCTCGGGAGATCTTGCAACGTCGCCGGGAACACGCGCGTCTTGTGCTCGGGCGGGACGTCGACGCCGAGCACCAGCCGCTCACCGTCGGGGAGCGCGAGCGTCATCATGTGACGCGTGGCGAGGCGGCGGAAGACGAGCTGGATTTCGTCGACGAGCGGCTTCGTGTGCTCTTGGATCGCGTCGTCGATGCCGAGGTGCCGGCCGAAGGGGACGAGCTCGCGCGTGAGGTCGTCGAGCGCGGTCTCGAAGGTGTCGCGAATCGGCGCATCGAGCGCTCCTTCGATTTGCGGCTGCAAGCGCGACTGCTCATGGAGGCCGATGAGCGCGTTGCCGAGGAGAATCCATCGCGCGCGAATGGCACCGTCGGGCTCGAATTTCGCCGTGTAGTAGGCGGTGAAGGCGGTGCGGAGGAGCGCTTGTCCGCCGTCCTCGACCGGGCCTGGAATGAGCGTGCCGAGGAAGGTCTCGAGCGCGGCTGGGTCGGCAGTGGTGGTGCCACGGAAGGCGGCGATGAAGCGCGCGAAGACTGGCGCCAGCTCGGCGAACACCTTGAGGTTGCCTTGCGAAATTTGGCTGCTGACGTCGGCGAGCGTGCGCGTGATCGGCGAGAGCAAGCGGGTGACGTCGACCTCCCTACCGGCGCCGAGGAAGCGGAGCGCCTCGTTGATGTAGTTGAGCCGGTCGAGCACCGCTCGCGCCTCGTCGAGGAGACCACGAATCGCCTTCGGCACCTCTTCGCCGCGGATGCTCTCGCCAGCGGTCTTCGAGGCCCAGGTGGCGAAGGTCGACCAATTGACGTTCGAGGAGCAGACCGTCTCGCGCAGTCCGATCGACAGGTCGTGGTAGCGCTGGGTGATCAGGAGGTTGCGGAGCACCGCCTCGCGCTCGGTCATGACTACGATCGTGGCGAGGTCGTCGGGGATCTTGGTCGTTGCCGTCATTACCGTCATGGGAGCCGTCATGGGATCATTGTGCGGTAGCAGCGGGCCGACCGACCACGGCAAAATGGCCCCCGGTTGCTCGCCTGCGACACGTCGCCGATGGTAGTCTCCAGCGCGGTGTCCGAACCGATCGTTCCCGCTCCGAAGGCGGCGGTGCAGATGCATGGTGCGGCCATCGCGCTGGCGGCGCTCGCGCGTCTGCAGCCTGGGTCCGTCCTCGCCGAGCGCTTCGAAGTCGTGGCGCTCGCCGACTGGGGCGGCATGGGCGCCGTCTACCGCGCGACCGATCGGCAGAGCGGGCAAGACGTCGCGCTCAAGGTGATCCTCGAGGGAGGGACCGACGAGCGATTCGCGCGAGAGTCGAAGTTGCTCGCAGAGCTGCAACACCCGCGCATCGTCCGCTACGTCGCGCACGGGCGCACCGAGTCCGGGCTGCCGTACTTGGTGATGGAGTGGCTCGAGGGCAAGAGCCTGCGGCACGTCCTCGGCGCGCGTCGGCTCGGCATCCGCGAGAGCGTGACGATGGTCCGCGGCGTCTCCGAAGCGCTGTCGCTCGCGCACGATCGCGGCGTCGTTCATCGGGACATCAACCCGCGCAACATCTTCCTCCCCGGTGAACGCGTCGATGCGCCGAAGGTGCTCGATTTCGGCATCGCGCGGCCCTCACACGCGACCTGGGCCCTGACCTTGCCGGGCTCGCAACTGGGCACGCCGGGCTACATGGCCCCCGAGCAAGCGCGCGGTGAAGCCGAGATCGACGGACGCGTCGACGTCTTCGCCCTCGGATGCGTGCTCTTCGAGTGCCTGGCTGGTCGACCGGCGTTCGTCGGCGACAACATGATGGCGCTCCTCTCGAAGGTCCTCCTCGAGGAGCCGCCTCGGCTCGGTACGCTGCGACCGGTCCCGCCGCTGCTCGAAGATCTCGTCGCGCGCATGCTCGCCAAGCACGCGGTGCGTCGTCCGGCCGATGGCGCGGCGATGTTGATCGAGCTCGATCGAGTGGCGACCGAGCTCGCGGGCGTCGTCGACGACGAGTCGCCCGAGCCGCCCGACAGCGCGCCCCCGACCTCACTCGGAAATCTCGAGCAACGCCTGGTCTGCGTGGTGATGGCCGGTCCGTCGCCCGATCGCGCCCTCGTCAGCGAGGCCGCGACGTTGGCCTCGGAGGGTGGGCCCGAGATGGTGACGCGCTCGAGGCTCCTGCGCTTCGGCGCCAAGACCGAGTGGCTGGCAGACGGCTCGGTGGTGGCGACGCTCACCTCCGACGGCGACGCGACCGATCACGCGACGCAGGCCGCGCGCTTCGCCTTGGCCCTCCGCGATGCCGTAAAAACAGGCCCCATCGCGCTCGCGACCGGACGCGGCGTCGTCACCGGCGGCACCCCTGTCGGCGAGGTCCTCGAACGCGCGGCGCATCTCCTCTCGGAAACCACCGCGGCCTCGCGCGAGCTGCAGACGTCGCAAGACGCGCCTCCCATCCGCATCGATCACGTCACCGCCGGCCTCCTCGATCTGCGCTTCGACGTCACCGACGATCCGATCGGCCGCGAGCTCCGTGGCACGCGCGACGGCGGCGACACCGCGCGCACCGTGCTCGGCCGCTCGACCACCTGCGTCGGGCGCGATCGCGATCTGGCGACGCTCGAGGCCACGTTCTCCGAGTGCGCCGAGGAGTCGGTCGCGCGCGCCGTGCTCGTCACCGGGCCGGCCGGCATGGGCAAGTCACGCCTCCGCCGTGAGCTCCTCCGCAGGCTGCGCCGTCGCGGCGAATCGATGGAGGTCTTCTTCGGCCGCGCCGATCCGATGAGCGCAGGCGCGCCCTTCGCGATGATCGCGATGGCAGTGCGCGGCGCCGCCGGCGTCGGCGAAGGCGAGCCCCTCGCGGTGCGTCGTCAGAAAATCTCCGTGCGCGTGGGCCGGCGCGTCGCCGACGCCGATCGTTCGCGCGTCAGCGAGTTCCTCGGCGAGCTCGTGGGAGCCCCTTTTCCCGACGATCAGAGCATTCAGCTCCAAGCCGCTCGTCGCGATCCGACGCTGCGCGGCGATCAGATGCGCCGCGCGTGGGAAGATTGGATCCGAGCCGAGTGCCAGAAGGGTCCGGTGCTCCTCATCCTCGAAGATCTCCATTGGGGCGACATCCCGACGGTCAAGGTCATCGACGCGACGCTACGAAACCTCCACGATCAGCCGCTGATGGTGCTCGCGCTCGCGCGTCCCGACGTGCACGAGCTCTTCCCCAACGTCTGGCAGCAGCGCGGCGTCACCGAGCTCCGTCTCGCGCCGCTCACGCGCAAGGCCGGTGAGAAGCTGGTGCGCGAGGTGCTCGGCGACGACGTCGCCGAGGCCGTCATCGGTCGCATCGTCGAGCGCGCGGCGGGCAATCCCTTCTGCATCGAAGAGCTGATCCGCGCCGAAGCGGACGGACGCGGCGACGACGTGCCAGCCACCGTGCTGGCGATCGCCCAGGCCCGTCTCGAGCGTCTCAGCCAAGGGGGTCGGCGCGTGCTGCGTGCGGCGGCGGTCTTCGGCGAAGCCTCGTGGCGCGGCGGCCTCGTCGCCCTCCTCGGCGGAGATGGCAGCGCGCGCGACGTCGACGAATGGCTCCGCTACCTCATCGATCGCGAAATCCTCGCCAGCCGCGGACTCCGTAAATTCCCGGGTGAAGACGAATACGCGTTCCAGCATCCGACGATGCGCGAGGCCGCGTACGCGATGCTGACGCCCGACGATCGCGTCCTCGGGCACAAGCTCGCGGCCGCTTGGCTCGAGGCCGCCGGCGAGGCCGATGCGCTGACGCTCGCGCAACACTACGAGCTGGGCGCGGCGGGCGACGGTGCGGTGCGCTGGTATCGTCGCGCCGCCGAGCAGGCGCTCGAAGGTGGTGACCTCGAGGCCGTGCTCCAACGCGCAGCACGCGCGATCGCCCAAGGTGCGCGCGGCGAGGCTCTGGGACACGTGCGGCTCCTCGAGGCCGAAGCGCACAAGTGGCGTGGTGAGAACGAACGCGCCGAAGCTGCTGCACGCGAAGCGCTCGCGCTCTTGCCGCAGGCGACGGCCCCTTGGTGCGCAGCCGTCGGTGAGGTCGCGGCGGCGTGCGGCAAGCTCGGTCGACGCGAGCTGCTCCTCGACATCGCCACCGTGCTCCTCGAGCTCACCGCTGCGGGCGATCGCGATCCACGCATCATCGCCACCGCGCGGACGGCGACGCAGCTGGTCCTCACGGGTCGCAGCGACGTCGCGCTGCAGCTCCTCGCGCTCATCCAGTCGCTCTCGGCCGGCGGCGTCCACGATCACCCTGGCGTCGCCGCGTGGGTGCTCGAAGCGAAGGCGGTGAGCGCGGCCGGCGGTGAAGATCCCTCCGCGCGCTTGAAATACGCAGAAGCCGCGGCCGATTGCTTCGAGCAAGCGGGCGACATGCGCAACGCCTGCCTCCAGCGCGCCAGCGTCGGCCATGCGTACAATGAGCTCGGTGCCTATCCGCGTGCGCTCCGGGCTCTCCGCGATGCGCTCGTGATCAGCGAACGGATGGGGCTCGACAACGTCGTCGGCATCATCCAAGCGCAGCTCGGTCGCGCCATCACCCGCACGTCGTCGCACCTCGAAGGCCGCGACATGATGTCGAAGGCCATCGCCACGCTCGCCGCGCAGAAGAACACGCGCCTCGAAGGGGTCGCGCGCTCGTGGCTCGCCAACATCGACCTCGAACGCGGCGAGCTCGAGTCGGCCGAGCGCGAGGCTTTGCTCGGTGAAGAGCTGCTCTCGAAGGCGCCGGCCCTTCGTTGCCGTGCGATCGCGTCGATTGCCGGCGTCCGCCTCGCGCAAGGTCGCATCGACGAGGCGATCGTGCTCGCGCGTGAAGGCACTGCGGTGGCCGACTCGGTCGGCAAGGCGGCCATCGGCGACACCCATCTGCGCGTCGTCCTCGCCGAAGCTCTTCATCGCAAAGGCGATCACGACGGCGCGCGCACCAGCATCGAATCGGCGCGCGCAAGGCTCGTGCAACGCTCGGAGAAAATCGCCGACGCCGGGCTTCGTCGCAGCTTCCTCGGCCGCCCGGAGAACGCGCGGACCCTCGAGCTCGCCGACACCTGGCTCGATCCGACGGCGTGAAAATCGAAGTTCACGGACTTGGCCCGCGGCCGCTTGCTTCGTTAGCCCCTTGGGCATGAACGCTCCGCGCTCCCGGCCGCCGCTGCCCCAAAGCCGCGATCCCCAGGCGTTGCTCTGCTCACTCTCATCAAGACAGACGGAGCTCTTCGGCATCGACGTCGCCCTCCACCTCGGCGTCATTCTCCGCGCGCACGCGCTCGACGCGATCGTCGTCCTCGAGCACGACGGCGCCCTCCTCGCTGCCGCCGGCGAGAGCGCGAGCTCGCACGACCTCACGCTCTTCGCGGCCGCGATGGCCGGTGGCTCGCCGATCGGTGCCCGCCGCGACTTCGACGGAGGCCGAATCGTCGCCGAAATCATGCCGCTCGCGACCACCGGCGTCATCGTCGCCGTTCGTCGAGAAGGTACTTTGCCCGGCTTCGAGGCCAGTGCCCTCGGAGAGCTCCGCGCCTTTCTCGCCGATCTCGCCGATCTCGCCGCAGGAGGCGGCCGCGAAGCCGCGATCGACGAAACCGCGCTCGATTCCGCCGATTCTGCCGATTTCGACGACTTCGCGGGGCTCGACTTCGACCTCACCCCCGTCGGGCCGGCCGAAGCATGCATGGCGTCGTGAACCGGGGCGGCGACTGCAGTAGAGTCCAGGAATGGCGTCCATGAAAGGTCGGCTCACCGAGCTCCGCGCCATCGGTCGCGACGATCTCCAGCTGCTCCACGGGTGGCTGAACGATCCGGACATCATGCAGTACTGGGACGGTCGCGATCATCCGGCGACGTTCGATCGCGTCGAGGCGCGCTTCCGACGCAGCGTCGAGGGCCTCGATCGCGACGCCGTTCGTTTCATGATCGACATCCGCGATGGCGAGACGATCAAGACCATCGGCATGATCCAACACGGCCGCATCGTCCCGCGCGCGCGTCACACGCAAGTCGACTTGCTGATCGGCGATCCCGAGTATCGCGACTCCGGTTACGGCAGCGACGCGATGCACGCCTTCCTCGGCTACCTCTTCCACGATCAGAAGCTTCGTCGCGCCTGGTGCACGCTGCGGGCGCCGAACGCGCGCGCGGTTCGTGGCGTCGAGAAGTGCGGCTTCGTTCGCGAAGGTGTCCTCCGTCAACACGACTTCCTCGAAGGACAGCTGGTCGACGTCGTCGTCTACGGCATCCTCGCCTCCGAGCTCACCGTCGACTGAGCCAGCGCACTCTCACGGGAAATCAGCGACGGTTCGTTGTTTGCTAGGTGGGACGCCAGGCGAAAGCCGGAGGCGTCATGGCGAATGCAGCAAGAGACATCACGGGGCGTGCGACCGAACAACTCGTTGGGTCCTATCGACTCTCGCACTGCCTCGGTGAGGGGCGGGTCTGGTCGGCTCGACATGCGGAGCTCGGTCATCCGGTGGTGCTCAAGCTCCTCCCGTCGCCATCGGCGGCCCAGCGTCGTGCGCGACCTCCGGCGGCCTTCGGACTCGGAGCCGCGGCCGAGGTCGCCGCGCGCTCCGAGAATCTCTGCCGCATCCTCGATTTCGGCGAGTCCGAGCGACACGGGCAGCCCTTCGTGGTCCTCGAGGCGCTGGTGGGCGAGACCTTGCAAGAGCGACTTCGGCGCGAGCCACAGCTCCCCTTCGACGTCGCGCGCGACATCACGCTTCAGCTCGCGCGTGCGCTCGCCGTCGTCCACGCAGCCGGGATCGTCCACGGCGCGATCAAGCCGTCGAACATCTTTCTCTGCACGGACAGCGCGGGTGCTACGGGCACGTCGGATGGCGCGGGCCCTCTGCGCGTGAAACTGCTTGGCCTCGGCCAAACGAGCCTCGAAACGAGCGAACGCGACTCCTCGCCCGAGCACTTGGTGATCGGGAGCCCGCTCTATATGAGCCCTGAGCTCCTCCTCCATGGCAGGGCCGATGGCCAGAGCGATCTCTGGTCGCTCGCGTCCGTGTTTTACCGCATGATCGTCGGTGCGACGCCGTTCGGTACCGGTTCGCTGGTGGCCCTCTTCCGACGCATCGGCGATGGAGACATGCGCGCGCCGAGCGGCGTGCCGGGGCTCCCTGCGGGGATCGATTCCTGGATGCGGCGCGCCTTGGCGCAGGAGCCGACCGCGCGGTTCTCCTCGGCGATGGCCTTTCGCGATGCGCTCGAGCGTTTGACGCCGCGCATGCAGAGCTGCCCGACGTTGCGGGTGGCGCCGGTCGTCATGCAGGACCTCGCCGACGAAGACGAAGGCGCCGAACGCACGATCGTGCGGGCGCCGTCGCCAAATTTGCTCCAGCTCGCCGCCTTGCCGATCAGCCCCGACGGGCGGCCCTCGGCGCCTTCCTACACGCCGATGCCAGCGACGCGGCCCGACGTGCCACAGGCGATCGTGAGCGCTCGGAAGGTGGACGCGACCACGAGAAAACCGGCACTTTCGCCCTCGTCGTCGGTGCGGTGCGAGACGGTCCTCTTGCCGCACGTCCGCGCGCGTCGTTTTCGCCGCGCTGCGTTCTTCGCCCTCGTGACGTTGATCATCGGCACGCTTGGCGGCTTCGTCATCGGCAGCTGCATGCTCCATCACGATGCAGCCCAGGCGGCCGAGCACAGCGCCGCTGGAATGCCCCGTTAAGCGGCGTGGCGCCCCCCGGCGAGGGGGGGAAACTCGACACGCCTCGCGGGCTCGCTTGGCCCTGCGTCAAAGTTGCATCCCCATCTTCGGCAGGGAGAACGAGTAGAATGCGCCGCCGTCATGAACGACTCGCGACGCCGTCTGGTCGACACCATCCGCAGCTCGATCATCGGTGACGATCAGGTCCTCCGTGGCCCCTATGGTCCGCGGCGCGTGACCTACGCCGACTACACGGCGTCGGGTCGCTCGCTCACCTTCCTCGAGGACTTCCTCCGGCAAGAGGTGATGCCGCTCTACGCCAACACGCACACCGAGACCTCGGGTACAGGCAGACAGACGACGCGTTTTCGCGAGGACGCGCGCGAGCTGGTCCTCGAAGCGACCGGCGGCAGCGCCGACGATTGCGTGATCTTCTGCGGCTCGGGCGCGACGGGGGCGATCAACAAGCTCATCGACGTGATGAACCTGCGCATTCCCGCCGACCTCGACGCGAGATACCACCTGAGCGCGCAAATACCCGCGGGAGAGCGCCCTGTCGTCTTCATCGGTCCCTACGAGCATCACTCGAACGAGCTGCCGTGGCGTGAGTCGATCGCCGAAGTCGTGACCATCGACGAGGACGCCGACGGGCAGATCGACCTCGCCCACCTCGAACGCGAGCTCCTCGCGCATGCGGCGCGTCCGGTGCGCATCGGCAGCTTCTCGGCCGCCTCCAACGTCACCGGCATCGTCTCCGACACACGCGCGGTCACCGAGCTGCTCCATCGTCACGGCGCGCTCTCGTTCTGGGACTACGCGGCCGCCGGGCCGTACGTGAAGATCGAGATGCGCGGCGACGATCCGAACGACACGCTCCACCAGAAGGACGCGATCTTTCTTTCGCCGCACAAGTTCATCGGTGGGCCGGGGACGCCGGGGGTGCTGGTGGCGAGGCGCGCGCTCTTCACCAATCGCGTGCCCACCGTGCCCGGCGGCGGGACCGTCGCGTACGTCAACACCAAGGAGCACCGCTACCTCGCCGATCCAGTTCACCGCGAAGAAGGCGGCACGCCGGCGATCCTCGAGTCGGTGCGCGCGGGCCTTGTTTTCCAGCTCAAAGAAGCGGTGAGCGAGCCGCTGATTCGCGAGCTCGAAGAGGATTTCATCCATCGCGCCATCGAGTCGTGGAGCGAGAACCCGAGCCTCCGCATCCTCGGAAATCGCAACGCGCGGCGGCTCTCGATCGTCAGCTTCGTCGTCCGTCATGGCGAGGGTTTTCTCCACCACAACTTCGTCGTCGCGCTCCTCAACGATCTCTTCGGCATCCAAGCGCGCGGCGGGTGTTCGTGCGCCGGTCCTTACGGACATCGACTCCTCGGCATCGATCTCACCAGCTCACGCAGCTTCGAGTGCGCCATCCTCGCCGGCACCGAGGGCGTGAAGCCGGGCTGGGTGCGGGTGAACCTCAACTACTTCGTCTCCGAGACGGTCTTCCAGTTCCTCCTCGATGCCGTGCACTTCGTCGCCACGCACGGCTACAAGCTGCTCCCGCACTATCGCTTCGATCTCGCGACCGGGAGCTGGCTGCATCGCGACGGTCACCCCGAGGCGGCGATGCGGCTGCTCGACCTCTCGTATCGCTCCGGCAAGCTCGAGTACCGCTCGCGCCATTCGACCGAGCCGGAGTGGACGCTCGCCGGGTATCTGCAGGACGCGCGACGCATCGTCGACGCCGCGGTCGAAGACTTTCGCGCGCACCCGATCGCCGCCGATGCTGCTTTTCCTGAAGAAATCGAGCGCCTCCGCTGGTTCCCCCTGCCGGCCGAGATTCAGTGTGAGCTCCAAGGCCGGACCCCGACGACGCAGGCGGGATTCCACATCACCGCGAAGCAGTGACGCGTCTCGTCACGGCGGGACGCCTCTACCGCATGTTCATGCGATCTCGGGAGCACTTCGGCGTGCCGTACCACAAGGCATGCCGAACTCCACGTCTCGCGTCTCCGTCTTCTGCGTCGCCGCCGCCGCGGCATTCGGTCTTTCTGGCTGCTTCATCGAGCTCAACGGAGGTCTGGTCTCGACCAAGTACACGGCGCCCGAGGGATCGACCGCGAACCTCGATCTGAAAGGCAGCTACGCCATCGGCGTCAGCGGCGGCGTCGCCTACGACTACGACAAGAAGGTGCGTGGCGCGCTCCTCGTCGGGGCCGACGGCGTGCTCCTCAAGAACGGTGACGCCAGCGCCTCGTCGACGGCGACGGGCTTCGGCGGACGCATCGACTACACCTTCAAGGACCTCGACGACACGACCAAGCTCCGCGCCACGCTCGGCGCGCTCTTCGGCACCAAGTCCAAACTGAGCAGCGACGGCGGCGGCGGCGCCGACTCGAGCGGCTACACCGACATCTTCGGCGGCGTCAGCATCGCGTTCTACGACGACGGCGCCGGGAGCAACTTCATGCTCACGGCTGGGCCGAAATACGTGCATTCCAAGGGCGATTGGGGCTCGCTGACCTCGGTCGGTCTCCACCTCGGCCTCACGTACACCTGGGTTCCGGGCTTCGCCGGCAGCGGCGGAGGCGGCGGCGATGTCGGCACCTACGACGGCATGTACGGCTTCGAGTCGACGATGCCTGACGACACCAACGTCATCCCCGCGCTCGTCGCCGCCGCGCAGCGCTCCGGGTGCAACGGCGCCGTCGATGGTCAGACGATGGTCGCCGACTGCCCCGGCGGACGCGTGATGGCGGGGCAAAAAGGACGCACCGTGCTCCGTCTCTGCGCCAAGGGAATGAGCAGCTCGCAGTGCAAGGCGGTGTGGAACAACGTGCTGAGCAACGTGGAAGTGAAGTAGCTCATTTGGCAGCGCATCGCGCGGTCTTCGGCGGGGCCGTCGGGTCGACGAGATATGCCGTGATGGCCTCGCGGAGACACGCGCTGCGCAGCGACGGCGAGTGTCCCTCGCCTTCGTAGGTGACGATCGACGTCTTCGGGCCGAGGAGCGCGGCGAGCTTCTCGGCGTTCCGATAGGGCACGATGGGGTCGTTCGCGCCGGCCACGATGAGCGCCGGAGGGGCAGTTTTTCCGTCGATTGCGAGACGGGGCGTCGCGCGCGACCAGGGCCACTGCACGCACATCGCAAAGGCCTCGAGCGCGATGGGGGCGCTCCGTGGCTCGTGGGAGAGCGCGTGCGCGAAGCCTCCGAACTCGTTCATCGATTGCGCGGCCAGCGGTGCATCGAGGCAGACGATGAGCGCGCGCGCGAAGAAGGTGCCGTCTTCGTGTCCGCTCGGATCGACGCCGAAGCCCGCATCGCTTCGAACCATGAGCGCGGTGGCGTCGCCTGCCTCGGCGGTGGCGAGGTCGGTCGCGAGCTTGGCGAAGTCCCCCGCGCGTAGCCCATCGGTGACGGCAGCGACGAGGTCGGAGGGGTAGAGCTTGCGTGGGCCGGCAGGGATGGGCGCGGCGGCGACCTTGGCGACGAGCGCGTCGTAGCGAACGCCGATCGACTCCTTGGTGACGCCGGCGCCCCCCAGCTTGCATGCCGGATCGGCTGCGCAGGCCGCGTAGAATCGATCGAGCCCGAGAAACGCGGAGCCGGCTTTGAACGAGATCGCGGTCTCGAGCTGCTCCTCGACGTAGGTCGGCGAGTCGAAGGCGAGCGCACGCAGGTGGGCTCCGTAGGCGGTGGCGTACGTCGCGCCGAGCCATCCGCCGTACGAGAAGCCGAAGAACGAGATGCGTTCTTCGCCGAGCGCGCGCCGCACGATGTCGACATCGTGGGCGACGTCGACCGTGCTCATGTGCGGGAGGAGCTCGGCGTCGGCGCGCGCGCGACATCCCTCGACGAGCTTCACGCGAAGGGCGTCGACGGCGCTCACCGCCGCAGGTGAGAGGACCGCCAGATCGACCGCGCGGAGAGCCTGGATTTCCGCGTCGTCGGTGCATCGAATGGGCGTGCTCTGCCCGACGCCGCGCCAGTCGATGGCGACGACGTCGAAGCGCCGCGCGATCTCCGGGAAGGCGAGCTGCAACCCTGGATAGCGCTCGGCGAAGCGCGCGACGAAGGGGCTGCCCGGCCCCCCGGGATCGACCACCAGGACGCCGATGCGCGACGCCGGATCGAGCGCCGGAGCGCGGATCATCCGCAAAGAAAGGGTCTTCGTGCTCGTGCCGTTCATGCGAGCGGCGTGATCGATGGGGACGACGACGTCGGCGCAGTCGAAGCCGTCGTAGCAATCGGTGAAGACCGCCTTGGGGACGACCTCGACGCTCGTCGGCTCGTCGTGCTTCTGCACGCAGCCGGCGACTCCTTCGACGCATCCGAGGCACGCGAGAAGAAAGGAGCCGCGAATCGCGCTGAAAGGAAGCCTTCGCATGCGCCCTCAGACGATGCGATAGGCCATCGTCACGGCTTCGGCCTTCGAGCAGACGTGCAGCTTGCGGTACATCGCGCGCACGTGGTGGCGGACGGTGTTCACGCTCATCGTCAACATGTTCGCCACTTCGTCGTAGGTGGCGCCTTTGGCGAAGAGCTCGATGATTTCTCGTTCGCGGTGGGTGAGGTCGTCGAGCTCGGGCGTGCTCGCGGCGGCAGGCGCCTTCACCGGAGGCTTGTTCGGACCGCGGAAGCGATCGAGGAGTCGACGCGCGATCGTCGGGGAAATGGGCGCCCCGCCGTCGCGGAGGGTCGTCAGGGCCTCCAGTACTTTCCCCGAGGCATCGCCCTTCAGCAGATACCCGGCGGCGCCGGCGCCGAGCGCGTCGTAGACGGTGTCGTCGTCGTCCCAGACGGTCAGCACGAGCACCGACATGCCGCGTTCGCTCGCCGTGCGGATGAGCCCCATCGAGCTTCCGTCGACGAGCTCGAGATCGAAGAGGCCTATGGTCGCGAGGCCCGACTCGACGTGCTTCTTGCCCTCGGCGACGCTGGCCGACGCGCCGATGACGCGGAAGTCGCCGCTGGCTTCGATCTGCCGAACGACCGCACCCCGCACGAGTGCGTCGTCCTCGAGAACCAACACGCCATCATTCACCGTCTGAGTGTACTTTCTGCGCATGGGCATCGCAACCGCGTGGAATCGCGTCGCCGCCTCGCTGCGCGATGCCTCCGCGGACGACCCCGATCTCACCCGCATCCTCGAAAAAGAGCACTCCGATCGCTTTCGCGGGCGCGCGCGTTGGGTGCTGCTTGCGACGATGGTGGTGTTCGTCGTCAGCCTCTTCGTCATCGACACTCGGGTACTCTCGCGCCGCGACGCGCTCGTCATCCGCTTGCCTGAGCTCGTCAGCACGGGGCTCGTCTATTGGTGGATGCGGGAAGGGCGTGCGTTGCGGTCGCTCGAGTGGGCGATGGTCGGGCAGTGGACGGTCATCGCCGCGCTCAGCTCGTGGGGCTTCACCCGCACGCCGACCGAGATGCTGCCCTCGAAGGTCATCAGCTTGGTGGTGTCGGTGCTGCTCGTGCAGCTGATCGTCGGCTTGCGCACGTGGGCCAACCTCGCGACCGCGTTCGTCGCCTTCCTCGCGCTCCTTCCGGTCCCCTTTCTCGGCGCGCGACAGCTCTTCGTCGTCGCCATGACCGGCGCGGGATTCAGCTCGATTCTCATCGTCGTCTACTCGGTCGGACGGGCGCGGATGGAGCGCAGCGAGCTCTCGGCCCGGCGCGCGCTCGAGGTGGCGAACGAGCGTCTCCGCACCGAGGACGAGCTCCGTCGACGTCTCTTCACCAACCTGGCGCACGATTTCCGCACCCCGCTGGCGGTGATTCGCGGTGAGGCGGCGCTCCTGCGCGAGACGCTGGCGGACGAGCTGGTCGCCGATCCCTTGCGTCGGGTCGAGCGCAATGCGGCCGCGCTCGCCGATCTCACCGATCAACTGCTCGATCTCGCGCGTCTCGAAGCGGGACAGATGGCGGCGCGGGCGATGCCCTGCGATCTCGCGGCGGTCGCGCGAGACGTCGCTGCGCAGCTCGCGCCGGCACGCACGTCGCGGATCGAGGTCTCGGCGCCGAAGTCGACGTGCGCCATCGTCGATCCGAAACACGTCACCCGCATCCTCGGCAACCTCGTCGCCAACGCGCTCCGTCAGAAGGGCGAAGACGGCGCACCGAGCCGGGTCGTGATTCGTATCTCGCGTGAATCACGCGAGGGACGCGACGGAGAGCTCGCGATCGTCGACGTCGTCGATGACGGGCAAGGCGTGCCAGTCTCTCGCCGAGAGGCTATTTTCAAGCGTTTTGTCAGCTTCGATCGCGACGGCAACACCGCGTCGGGGATCGGGCTCCCGCTCGCCCGCGAGCTCGCGCGGCTCAATGGTGGCGAGCTGACGCTGCTCGACACGCAAGCGCTCGAGCGGAGCGAGACGACGTTTCGTCTGACGCTGAGGGCCACCGACGAGGCGCCGGTCGGGCACGAAGGCCTCGACGTCGGATCGCTCGGCGAAGTCGTCACGGCAGCGGCGGTGCCGAGCGGCGGGCGACGTCGCGTGGTCGTCGTCGAGGACAACGCCGACATGCGCAGCGTGCTCGAGCGGGCGCTCGGTCGTGTGTTCTTGGTCGAGGCGCTCGAGAACGTCGAGGAGGCGCGCGCGCGTCTCACCGGGCCGCCGCCTGCGGCGCTGGTCAGCGACGTGCTTCTTCCGGATGGCAACGGCTACGACGTGCTGGCGATGGTGCGCGCACTCCGCGAGTGGGAAGGCGTGCCCGTGCTCCTGCTCTCGGCGCTCGGGAGCTCGGACGAGCGCGCGCGCGGTCTCGCCGCCGGCGCCGACGACTACGTGGCCAAACCCTTCGCACCGGCCGAGCTGGTGCGTCGCATCCTCTCGGCGGTCGAGCGCGCCGAAGGGTTCAAAAAGAAGCTCGATGGTCAACGCGAGACGCTCTTGATGGAGGTGCACGACGGGGTCAGCGCCAGCCTCGCACGCGCGTCGATGATCCTCTCCGAGGACGGCGTCGACGCGACCAACCTCGGCTACGCGCGCCAGGCGATTCGTGACGGGCTCGACGAGGTGCGCGCCATCCCGCGCGTGCTCGCGCCTCGGCCGATTCGCTTCGACGAGCTGGCGGCGGAGATGAGGCGCGCGATGGGCGACGCCTGTGCTGCTCAAAAATTGGCGCTCGACATCGAAATCATCGACGTCGATGCCTCCAGCTCGCCGCTCTCGGCCGCGAGCGCGCACGTCATCCGTCGCGCCGCACGCGAGGCGACGACCAACGCCATCAAGCACGCCAAGGCCAGCCGTCTTCGTTGTCGGCTACGTGCCGAAGGAGGCTTCTTGCATCTCCGCGTCGAGGACGATGGGCGCGGTTTTCCAGCCGAAATCGTCCCCGGGCAAGGGCAGGGGATCATGCGTCGTCGCGCGGCGCGCGTCGGAGGAGTCGTCGAGACGGGCAACCTCGCCGAGGGTGGCGCCTTCGTCGACGTGCGTGTGCCGCGGGCTCCTTGAACCTCGGATCAGCTCATTCGAGCACGAGCTCGGTGGTGCTTCGCTCGGCCAAGGTCTCGACGACGCGCTCGCGTTCGAGCCCCGACCAGGCCATCACGCAGCGCACGAGATCGAAGTGCGTCATGGCGTCGAACCACTCTTCGATCGGGAGCGCGAGGACCACGCTCGGAGCCATCGCCCGCGCCGACCAACCTTTGGACGTGGCCGAGAGCCCGGCAAGGAAGCTCGAGCGCCCGAAGATGCCCTGCATGCCCGGGTTTTCCTGCGTGGTTTGCACGTGCCCGTGGGCGACGATGAAGACGTGATCGCGGGACGCGTCGGCGGCGAGGAGCTCTTCACCCTCCGCGAGGCGCACTTCTTCCGAGGCCTCGGCGAGGATCGAGAGGGTCTGCACGCCGGCCTTGCGGACGATGGCGCCATCGAAATAGACGAGCAGCCGATCGAAGAGCGAGAGACGACGTGACGGAACGGGCGTCGGCGCGGCGGGCTCGGGGTAGGGCGAAGGGGCGATGCGTTCGTAAAACTTGGCGCTCATGGCCATCTGGAGGCCGATCAGATCGCGCGCGGTCTCGTGGGTGTCTTCGAGCACTTCGAACCAGTCGTCGCTGCGCGCCGTGAGCAAGGCCGAGTCGGCGAGCGTGACGGCCGTGCGCCGACGGACGCGACCGGCGAGCGCGTCGACGCCGCCGACGATCCAGCGCCCTGAATAGACGTACGATGCGAGCCCCCCGCGCGACATCCGTACGCGTCCATTTGCCATGAAATGAAGGCGATCGGCTGGGTCGCCTTCGCGATAGAGGACCTCGCCCGCGTGCACCGTGCGCTCTTCGAGGATGCTCGTCAGACGATCGAGGAGCCAAGGATTGGTCGCCGCCGGACCGCCGAGGAAACTACGGAGGAAGAGCTCGCGCGAGAGCCTGACGCCGGCGTCAGCCACGAGGGACCTCGACCAGTGATTTCGGTGCCAGGGCCGCTTCCACGGACGGCGAGGCGAAGAAGCGACGTCCGCTCTCGGCCAACGCCGGCCTTCCGGAACGAGCGCGCCCGGCGGCCTCGATGAGCGCGCGATCGTGGTGACGCAAGGCGTACTCGGTGGCGAGCGTCGCGATCATCAAATCGGCATCACCGATGAGCTCGGCAATCGCCTCTGCGTGGTTGGCTGGCGGCGCCTTCGGGAGGGCGAAGGCCGCGCGAGAGACCCGCTCGTGCGCGGGGAGGTCGTCGAGGACGATGCGCAGCGCGAGGCGCAAATCACGCTGATCGGGGCGCGAGAGGAGCGCGTCGAGGAACTCAGCGGCGTTTCCGCGCTGTCGCTTGTCGTCCCCGAGGGCGGCCTCGTGGACGCGATGGAGGTCCTCTTGGCGGTGGGCGAGCTTGAGGAGACGAAAGACACGCTCGAGGCTCTGCTGCAGCTTGTCGTCGAGGAGCCCGCGGAGGAGACGGCTGGTCGGCTCACCTTCGATGTCGTCGACGTGCGCGTGGAGCGAGAGCAGTCGCAGGTGCTCGACGAGGTTGCGAAACGCGAGGTGCTCGATGGTGCGACGATCGAGGCGGAGCTTCTGTCGATCGGCGATGACTCGTCCGAGCGCCCGGAGCGATTTGTATCGCACGAGCCCGTCACGATCGTCCGCGAGTCGCGCGAGGAGGAGATCGGCCGCGCGCTGCGTTCCGAAGGCGGCGAGCGTGCGCGGGAGGTGCGAGCGCAGCCTTCGCGGCAAGCGTTCGTCGAGGAGCGCGCTGGCGACGGCCTCGTAGGCAGGCTCGCCCAACTGCGCGAGGGCAGCGCGCACGGCGAGCCTTCCATCGCCGCGTTCGAGCCGCGCGACGAGCCAATCGATCAACTGCGTGTCGCCGCTCTTTCCGATGGCATCGGCGAGGAGCGTGATCAGCTCGGCAGAGCCTTGCACCCTCGCGTCCTCGCTCAAGCGCCGAAGCAACGCATGCGCAGAGGCAGGGCCACCGAGGTCGGCGACGGCCGCCAAAATACCTGCGCGAACGGCGTTCTCGTCGTCGCCCTTCGCCGAAGGGGGGCACCCGGCGAGGACTCGATGGACGCGGACGTCGACGAGGAGATCTTCTTGCCCGTCTCGCGCGGCGAGGCACACGGCAGCATACGCACGCATGCGCGGGCTCCCATCCTCGGCGACCTTTTCGACGACCTCGCCAGCGCCGTGGGTCGCGAGCGCACGCATCGCCGCGTGCCGCACGCCTTCACTCTCGTGGTCGAGGAGACGCTGACCGAGCGGTGTCCAGTCGTTGCGGTCGCTGCCCGCGAAAATTTCCAAGGCGCGACGAAGCACCAGCTCTTCGGTGCGATAGAGCACCAGGGCGGGGATGAGACGGGCGCGACCGCGTCGTTCGAGGACGTCCATCGCCGCCACCACCTGGCTTGAATCCAAATTCGAAAGACGCTCGATGAGGACCTCGGCGCTGCTCAAGTCGAGCCCCTCGCCGCCGTCGGGGGTGATGGCGCCGGTGGCGAGCGCGCGTCGGAAGAGCGCGAGGTAAGGGCGACGCACCGTGACCGCGACGACGAACCAGGAGACCGTCAGCACCGCGAGCAAGACGGTGACGAGCCGGCCGCTGCCGAGGCCGACCGCGCCGAGCCCGAGGAGCGCGAGGGCGGTGAGGGCTTGCGCACCACGGGCGAAGGCCCCGTCGAGGAGAGGCTTGGCCCTCTCGCGCGCGGACGTAGGTACCGGCAAGTAGAGGAGCTCGCTGCTCACCCGATGGACCGAGTATCGCAGCCCGCCATCGGCCAATTTGGCGGCAAAAACCGCGATCAACGCGCCGCCCGAGAAGAGCGTCCCGAGGCTCGCGAGGAGCAAGAGGGCGGGCGTGAAGCCGACCGCGGCGGCGACGCCGAGCCGACGAATGATCGCCCCGCCGAGGAAGAGCTGGACGACGATCGAGAGCGCGTTGAGGCCGGTGTAGAAGCGCGCGAAGAAGGCGCCGAGCTCGGCGGGTGGAATCGAGAGCGCGACGCGGAGCTTGAAGAGGTAGTCGAGCACCAGGAGCGACGACGTCGAGAGGATGACGAGGAGCCCGATGCGGAGGAGAAAGGGCTCTTCGCGAAAGACCGAGACGCGCGCCGGCTGCTTGTCTTCAGGCGGTTTCTCTCCGGCGGGGGCGAGCAGCGTGAGCGTCGCGGTGAGCCCGAGGATGGCCGAGGCGACGAGGAGGAGCGTGGCCACCGGCAAGACACCCACGAGCAGCGCCGCTGCGCCCGAGCCGACCACGCCGCCGAGCACGCCCGCGGTGGCGACGACGCCGAAGAGTCGTCGCGCTTGGGCCATCGTGAACATCCCATCGACCACCGCCCAGAACTGCGGCACGAGGATGGCGCCGAGGAGCCCGCTGACGACGTAGAGGGCGATGACTGCGCTCGCATGTCCACGCATGAAAAAAAGCCCTCCCGTCAGCGCCGCGGCGACGAAGAGGGAGACCGTGAGCGCGCGGTGGGCGCCGAGACGACGGCTGAGCGCGCCGCTCGCGGGACCGATGAGCAAGGCGAGCGCGGCGACGATGACGTAGACGCCCGTCAGCTCCTTGACCGGGAGCTTGGCGAGGAAGAGCGCGTCGCGCGCGGTCTCGAGCATCGAGTGCGCGGTGATGACGAGCAGGAGCACGGCGAACGCGCCGGCCGCCATCGGGCCTTCGCCAGCTCGGATGTCGATCGATCGCCAGAGTGCCCGCATGGAAGTGGCTCGGAAGTCAGAGCGATCGGGGTGCCGCCTGGCGATGCTCCCGTTGGATGCCGCGCGCTGCAACAGCGATGCCCCCTCGCGCATCGAAGGCATGATTTGGCAATTTCCCACGAGCAACCGACGCAGTTTTCGGCGATGGTGCGCTCCGGATGAGCAAGCCGCGGCCGCGTTTCGTCGAGCATCCCCTGGAGTGGGGGCTCTCGCTCTTCGCCGAGGTTCGCGCCGGCGAGGCGACGACCGCGCTCCTCCTCACGCTCAACGTCTTCCTCCTCCTCACCGCCTACTACCTGCTCAAGGTCGCGCGCGAGCCACTCATTCTCGTGGGCGGCGGCGCCGAGGTGAAGAGCTACGCCTCGGTCGGCCAATCGATTCTCCTCGTGTTCGTCACCAGCGCCTACGGCTGGCTCGCGTCGCACGTCGGTCGCATGGCCCTCATCGGCTCGGTGACGGCGTTCTTCGTCGTCAACCTCGTCGCCTTCTGGGCGCTCGGCGAGCGCGGCGTCCAGCTCGGCGTTCCCTTCTTCCTCTGGGTCGGCATCTTCAACGTGATGTCGATCGCCCAGTTCTGGAGCTTCGCCGCCGACGTCTACACCGAGGAGCAGGGCAAGCGCCTCTTCGCGGTCATCGGCATCGGCAGCTCGGTCGGCGCGGTGGCCGGCGCTTGGATCGCCGATCTCCTGGTGAAACAAGGTCCGTTTCGTCTGATGCTCCTCGCCGCCGGGATCCTCCTCGTGTGCCTCGCCCTCACGTACGTGACGCATCGCCGTGAGTCCGAGCGTGCGGAGAAGCAGAGCTCCGGGAAGGAGGGGAAAAGAGAGAAGCCGGCGGAGGCGACGATCGGCGGGGAGAACGGCTTCGTGCTCCTCCTTCGTGATCGCTATCTGCTCCTCTTCGCTGCCGTCATCTTCGTCCTCAATCTCGTCACCAAGACGGGCGACTACGTCCTCGATCGCAAGCTGCTCGACGCCGCGCGCGCCGCGGGAGGCACGCCCGCCGACGTGACCGCCTACGTCGGACAGTTCAAGGCGCGCTTCTTCGAGTACTCGAACGGCATCGGCGTGCTCCTTCAGTTCTTCGCCGTCTCGCGCATCATCAAGTACCTCGGGCTGCGCGCAGCGCTCGTGATCATGCCCTTCGCTTCGATCGGCGGGTACGGGCTCGCGTTCGCGCTGCCGATGCTCGGAGTTCTCTTCGGCGCCCGCGTCGTCGAGAGCGGGCTCGACTACTCGCTCTGGAACACGACGCGGCAAGCGCTCTGGCTGGTGACCTCGCGCGACGCCAAGTACAAAGTGAAACAGATCATCGACACCTTCGTCGTCCGCGCGGGAGACGCGCTCTCGGCCGGCCTCGTCTGGATCGGGGCGCACACGGCGATGAAGTTGCAGAGCTTCGTCGCGGTGAATCTGGTGCTCTCGGCGCTGTGGCTCTTCGTTGCCTATGCGTTGGCGCGCGCCTACGCGAAGAAGATCGAGGCCGCGCCGGCGGGGCCGCCTATGAGTGAGCCGCAACATGCGTAGCGGCCGGAAGAACCTGGTGCGTGGCGGTCTCGCGGGAGTCCTCGCGCTCGTCGCGTCGACGGCCGCCTCCACCACGTCACGCTCGGCCCACGCCGACGATCCGAAGCGGCCGGTGCCCGACTACGACGGCAGGCCGCCGGCCCCCGCGACGCCTGGCGAGGTCGCCCTCTGGGTGCCGCGCGTGCTGTTTTTTCCGCCCTATTTGGTGAGCGAGTACTTCATTCGTCGTCCCCTCGGCGCGCTCATCACCGCTGCCGAGCGCGGCAACTGGGCGACGACGTTGGTGAACGTCTTCACCTTCGGCCCCGAGCACAAGGCGGGCGTGGTGCCGACGGCGTTCCTCGACTTCGGCATGCTGCCGAGCGTCGGTCTCTACTTCTTCTGGGACGACGCCTTCGCCAACGCGAACGACGTCCGCGCGCACGTCTCCTATTTCGGTTCGAGCTGGCTCGCGCTCGCCCTCACCGATCGCGTGCACCTCGGCGGGGCCTCCACCTTCTCCCTCGACGGCGCGTTTCTCCGGCGTCCTGACAACCTCTACTACGGCGAAGGAGCCAACGCGCCGAAGAGCGCGCTCTCTCGCTATCTCGCGGACAAGCTCGACGTCGCCGCCAGCTTCGTCGTCAAGCCGTCGCCGTATTTCTCGTTCGACGCCCACGTCGGCCTCCGCGTGATGTCGTTCTCCGATCGCGAGTTCCACGGACAACCGTCGATCGACGAGCAGGTCGCCGCGGGCGTCTTCGCGCCGCCGACGGGCTACGATACGGGGTATGCGAGCGCCTATCAGCGCGCCGGCGTCGTCCTCGATTCGCGCCGAAAAGAAGGCTCGGGCGCGCGACTCACCGCGTACGGCGAGCACGCGAGCGACGTCCGCGCGGCCGCCGGAAGCTCCTGGTTCAAATACGGCGGCGCCATCGGCGGCTATCTCGACGTCTACGGCCAGCGGGTCTTCGGTCTCTCGGTCGACGTCGACTTCGCCAGCCCGACGCGCGGCAGCAACATTCCCTTCACCGAAGAGGTGACCTGGGGCGGCACCGAGCCGATGAGCGGCTTTCGCTCGGGGCGCTTCCACGGCCGTAGCGCCGCCGCCGCGAAGCTCTCTTATTCATGGCCAATTTGGGTGTGGCTCTCGGGGACGATGCACGCAGCGGTGGGCAACGTCTTCGATGCCGGGCTCCGCGACTTCGAGCCCAAGCTCCTTCGTCTCTCGTCCGGCATCGGCGTCCACTCCAACGGGAGCCCCGATCATCGCTTCGAAATTCTCTTCGGCATCGGCACCGAGACGTTCGAGAACGGCGCCAAGGTGGAGTCGTTCCGCTTCGTGGTCGGAGGAACCAATGGCTTCTGAGTCGCTTCGCAAGCTCTTCCTGCGCCCCGCGTTCTTCGCGTTCACGGCGGCCGTCACCGCCTCTGCCTGCGGCGGTGAGCGTCGCTTTCCACTGCGCGATCCGATGACCCGCGACACCGATCTCGATCCGGTCTCGATCGACTGTCGCGCCGAGCCGACCAAAAAAGATCCGAGCCACGTCGCCTGCGCCCCCGAGCCGTACGTCTCGCCGCTCGCCTGGGACGGCGTCGACAACTCTATTTTCCGACCTTTTGCCGAGATTTTTGCGGTCCACGCGACGAGCGAGGCGGTCAACGCCAATGCCCTCGACGAGGTGGCCGAGTCGGCGTGGTTTCAGAACCGCATCGCCACGAGGCCGATGTCGTTCGAGGAGATCGCCAAGGGCGCGTGCAGCCCCGAGCAGATGCTCATCGACGCCGAGCATGCCCCCGACGGCTCGTGGATCATCGACAAGGGCAAGGACAACGGCGCCACCGCCGGCTTCCGCGTGAAGATCCCCGGCAAGGGAAAATACATGCTGAAGAGCGACGGGCCGATGCCCGAGCGCCCGAGCGCGGCGAGCGTGATCGGCTCCGCTGTCTACCACGCGGTCGGCTTCAACATCAGCTGCGAGCAGGTCATCTACATCAAGCGCTCGGCGCTGAAGCTGACGCCCGGGCTCACCGTCACCGACAACACTTCCATCACGCACCCGTTCGACGAGGCGGCGCTCGAGAAGGTCCTCGAGAGCACCGCGAAGAAGGGCGAATACCTGCGTTTTCAAGCCTCCGCTTGGCTCGATGGGCGGCTCCTCGGTCCCTTCCGCTACGAGAAGACGCGCGACGACGATCCCAACGACGTCATCGATCACCGCGAGCGTCGTGAGCTCCGTGGCGGTCGGCTCCTCGCCGCATGGCTCGATCACTTCGACGCCCGAGAACAAAACACGATGGACGTCTGGATCGCGAAGAACCCCGCCGCGGGTCCCGACTCGTCACCCGGCTACGTGCGACATCACTATCTCGACACCAGCGATTGCTTCGGCAGCCTCTGGGATTGGGACGGCATCTCGCGACGTCTCGGGCGCAGCTATCTGCTCGATTGGGGCGACATCGGGCTCGACTTCATCACCCTCGGCATCGGCACGCGCTCTTACGAGCGAATTCAGAAAGAGCCCGGGCTCGAGGTCTTTGGCTACTACGGGACGAAGGAGTTCGTGGCCGAAGATTGGGTCAACGAGTATCCGAACCCGGCGTTCAGTCGGATGACCGAGCGTGATGGCGCGTGGATGGCGCGCATCCTCGCGCGCTTCTCGAAGACGACGGTGCGGCAGCTCGCCGACCTCGGTCGCTTCGCCGACTCGAAGAAGACCGAGTACCTCGCGAAGGTGATGGAGGGGCGCATTTCGGCGATCCTCGAGCGCTATCTCACGCGCCTGTCGCCGCTCGGTGACGTGCACCTGGAGAGCGGCGCCCTCTGCGCGGTCGATCTCGCCGAGCTGCGCGAGGTGCGTCCGGCGTCGTCGTTCCATCATTCGGCTCACCTCGGGGGCACACCGATCGGCGGCGTGGCCACTCCCCTGACGGTGACGAAGAGCGCGGGCGCCAAGGTCTGCGTGACGTTGCCCGCGCACTTCGCCGCCGATGGGGGCTCGCTCGACGACGCGAAGGAGCGCTACTTCGCGATCACGATCGAGGACGGCGTCGCCCATCCGCTCGTCGCCTATCTCTACGACGTCGGCCCCGCGCACGGCTTCAAGCTCGTCGGCGTCGACCGACCCGAGTGACGCCTCGTCGTCCGTGTGATCGCAAATCGGCCTAGAAATAAGGCGCGCCGAGCCCCGTCGCCCAACGGTAGCGAAGCCCGAGCTCGGCGAAGTCGCCGCCGAGAATGCCGATCGAGTCGGGGCTCTTCACCGGCAGAACCAAGAGACCGACCGCCTCGAGGTGATCGTCGATGGCGAAGCTGCCGATGAGACCGGCGCGGTAGACGAGCGCGCTCCGTCCCGGGAGATCGATGACCTCGCCGACGACGCCGACGCGGCCGTTGCCTTCGCTGCCGAGTCGCAACGCGTAGCCGGTGCGCGCGCGGTAGATGGTTGGGGGGCTGGTGATCACTCGCAGCGTCTCTTCGTAGACGAAGAACCCGGCGGGCACCCCGCGCACCGACGAGGCGGTGAGCACGAGCAGTACGGTGCCGGGCCCGAGAGGAATTCCCCCGGAGAGCTCGGCCTCGAGGGTGACGTACTTCGAAGTCTGTCCGGTCGTGTCTTGAAGATCGACCGACGAGTAGTTGCTCTGCGGGACGAGAAATTCGCGCTCGCTGGCGCGAAAGGCACGTGCGCCGGCGCGGAGATCGAACCAGGGAATTTGCACGCGTGCGCCGCCGTACGCGCCGAGGCCGGTGTTGCTGACGATCGGGTTGGCGTCGAGACCGGCCCAGAGCGTGAAGGGCTTGCCGTAGCCCACGGTGATGCGCGGCCGCAGGTAGAGGTACCCGACGTCGACGGTGGTCGCGAGGAACGGACGCGCTTCGCCGCGTGACCAATAGTCGCGGTGGACGACCGGCACGCTTCGTCGTTCGTCGACCGTCGGCGCTTGCGCGTTCGCGACGCCGCTGACGCACACGCTCGCGAGGACAATCGCCGTGAAGGCGCTGAAGAATCGCGCGCGCATCAGAAGGTCCCCACCAGCTGCACGCCCGTCGGCCCTGGCGCGAGCGACATCGTCGGCCCATTCGCCTTGCCCGACGTCGAATCGGCACCTCGCCGGTAGTGATGAAGGAGCGGAATTCCTAGGCCAATCGTCGTTCCGACGAGCGCGCCGACGATGACGTCGGAGGCGTAGTGCATGTCACCGACCATGCGCAGCGAGGCGACGGTGCCGGCGGCGACGAACCCCGAGACGCAAGTGACGACGTCGGCGGCGCTCTCGAAGAGCTCGAGGCGAAGATGATGCGCGCAGATGAGCCCCGCGCTGGTGAACGAGAGCGCGCTGTGACCGCTGAAGAAGCTGCGGTGCTCGGAGTTGGTGTTGCAGTCGATGGCCGTGCTCTTCGGCTCGGTGCCGCAGCCAGCGACGTACGGACGCTCGCGGCCCGCGAGGAAGGTGGTCGCGCCCTGCACCGCCGCGGAGATCGCCAACGCTTCGGCGTCGATGAGCGCCATCTGCATCGCCACGTCGTCGCTGCCTCGGTACCAGTAGGCGACCGAGAGCGAGTCGACCAAAATCGGGAACATGGTGAGGAAGCCGAGGCCGACGTCGCTCGCGTCACGCGCGTTGAGGCGGCCCTGGTAGGTCGGCGCGCGCAACGTGCTGCGCACACGCTCGTCGAAGAGGATGCCGCCGCTCCACCCATTCTGCAGCGGCCTCACCAAGACGGCCCCGAGGGCCACGCCGCCAGCGCCGAGCGTGAGCACGATCTCCGGCGTATCCATGCGGTTGAACGACGGATCCCAAGTGAGGGGCTTGCCTTCGTGTCGCCGCGGAAGCTCGGTCGCGACGGGCGGGCCGTTGACGGGAAACGTCGAGGCCTCGGCGCGCGCATTGGCCGGCAAGAGGCCGACGGCGAGGGCGCTCGTGAGGGCGCAAGCGAGCACGGGCAGGGAAGGGGTGAAGTTCAAGGCGGGCTCACGCAGGTAGACAACGAACCAGGGAACGATACCTTGCCGGCGTGCACCGCGTCTTTCGTCGTTGCAGCACACGCTTTCCCGCGAGCCTTCCCGCGAGCCTTCCCGCGAGCCTTCTCGTCCTCGTCGCGATGGCCGGTGACGTTCACGCCGATCTCGACGAGCGCCGCTTCCATGTCGATGCCGGTACCGATGGCACGTTGATTGGTCTCGGCGTCGCGCTCGGGGGATTCCAAGAGTTGCTCATTTCGACGGGCGAGCTGAAGCCGCAAAAGCCTGGCGCTCCTGATAGGTTGCTGGGCCTCGATCGCGCGGCTCTCGGTCATCCCTTCGATCCGTTCGCGTCGACGTATTCCAACGTCGGGCTCCTCCTCGCGATCGGCTACGCTGGCGTCGAGCCGGTGGTGGAAGGCGCACGTACGACGCGGCGTTCGGGCGTCACCGACGGGACGCTCTACGCCGAGAGCCTGGCGCTGACGTGGGCGCTCACCGATCTCGTGAAGCTCGCGGTGCGAAGGCCGAGGCCGCGCACGTATGGCGCGAGCGAAGGCGACGAGGGCACCACCGACGATAGTTTGTCCTTTTTTTCAGGCCACGCCGCGATCACGTCGACCGTCGGCGCGACCGCCACCTACCTCGCGTTCTCGCGCGGGACGACGCCGCGATCGTGGGCGACCCTCGGCGGCGCGGTCGTCCTCGACTTCGTGGTCGGCTATGGCCGCGTGCGAGCCGGCGCGCACTTTCCCACCGACGTCTTCGCGGGGACGTTGATCGGCGCCGCGATCGGCATCCTCGTCCCGCACCTCCACCGAACGACGAACGTCGACGCCACGTCGTCGACGTCCTCCAGCGTCAGCATCTCGTCACCCGGAGCACCGCTCAGCCCGACGATGACGTTTGGGTCTACTTTTTAGGCGGGTTCGCTACGTCGGCGGCGCAGACTCAAGGACAGTGCAGCGTGCCTTCGATGCGTCCTTCCGCAGCGCGGTAGATGACGCCTGATTCGATCGTCTCGCCGGTGGCGGCGCCTGCCCCGTCGACGTTGGCGCAGAGGAGCTCGAAGTCGGAGGGACCTTCGCCCGTCACGGGGTCGAGATCGAGCGCGCTCTGGGTGCCGACGAGATCGAGGCCCCCGCCGCCGCCGAGGCGCGTGATGGCGTCGAACACCGGCGTCGGGCCGACCTCGACGAGCGGACCGGGCGGCATCAGGCGCGCGAACGAACGCGAGAGCGCGAGCCCGTCGACGGGGCGATCGCCGAGCGCGTAGACCGCATAGGCGAGGAGATAGAACGCGTCGTAGCTGGGGCCGGGGTTGATCATCCGGCTCACGCTCTTGGCGTTGGCCGCGTTGTATCGAATGACGAAGCGCGCGTTGGTCGTCGAGCTCGAGAGAGACTGCACGGCGAAGAGTCGGCGACGGCGATCGGCGTCGCGACCGAGGAACTCGCGGAAGAGCTCGAGATCGTCGCTCGAGACGACGTAGGTCGGGCGTTGCGCGCCCTTGGGCCATCGAGCTTCGACCTGCTCGACGATCGGCACCGTCGCGGCCGGTCCGCCGACGAGGACGAGGAGGGAAGGGCGCGCCAAAGTCGCCGCGTCGACCACCACCTTCAGATCGGCCGGCGTAGGAACGGGCGGAAATTCAAGCTCCGTCCACGCATCGCCGTTGTCGAGCGCGGGCTTGCCGTTGAGCACCAGGCTGCGGGAGAGCTTGTCTGCGAACGACACGCCCGACGCACTCTTTCCATGCGCGACGGCGACTCGAAGTTGCCGAGGTGGCTGAAGTGGCTCGGCTGAGGTGACGCGCGGACCGAGCACGTCGTGGAGGATCGCCGCCGTCGCCACCGCGGTGAGATCGAGGCTGAAGGTGGTGCGCCAGACGAGCCGTGGCAGATCGGCCGGCTGCGGAATGCGCGTCACGAGCGGGCTCGACGACAGCGACGCGACGGTGAGCACGTGGCGCTGCACGAGATAGGAGCCAGCGACGTCGACCACCTCTTGCCCCGACGCGAAGCCGAGGATCGCCGGCACGCCCACGTCTTCGACGAGATGCTTGGCGACCCGCATCGGATCGTCGGTGTCGTCGCAGGAGACGAGGGCGAGACGTCTCACGTGTCGCGCTGCATCGGGCCCGACCAGCGCGCTGGTCGCCTTGGCGAGCTCGCTTCGTGCCAGCTCGGTGCCCTGCACGTTCATGTTCCCATAGAGCGCGCCGTTGTCGCCTTGGGTGGGAAAGAGCGCGCCGATCCAGACGGTGTCGTCGGCCAGGAGATCTCCCGGCTCGTGGTGGACGGTGCACTCGGCGCTCGCCACCGGTGCGCAGCTTCCATCGGCTCGACACGTGTACGCGGCCCCGCCGTGCTCTTTCGAGCACACGCTCGGGCGACAGGAGGGCCCCGCGCCGCTCGGGCTCGTCGACGCGCTGCCGGAAATCCCAGCGTCGCTCGTGCTCTTGCGCGCCGCGCGCACCATCGGAATCGCGACCACGACGCCCGCGGTGACGAGCGCCCCGAGCGCTGCGAGCCCGGCGTAGAGGCGGACGCGCGATGGATGTGCGGCGCCGGTGAGCGCCGCCATCAGCGCCTCCATCGATGCATAGCGACGTGATGGTTCTGCTTCGAGCCCGATCAAGAGCGCGCGGCGGAGGCGCGGGGGGACGTCGCTCTTCGGCGGCGCCGGGCGAATCGTCATCGCTCGTTTGCGCGCATGGAGCTCTCGGGCGCTGGCTGCACGAAAGGGACGTTCGCCGTAGAGCCCTTCGTAGAGCGCGACGCAGAAGCAGTAGACGTCGGAGCGAGCGTCGGCCGGCGTGCCCATGACGTTCTCGGGCGCCATGTACGCCGGCGTGCCCACGAGAAGCCCGGTCTTGGTCAGCTGCGTCTCTTCGGGGATCGCGTCCGAGTCGCCCGAGTCGCTCGAGTCGTGCGCGTCGGTCCCGTCTTTCGAATCGAGGTCGGCGCCGACGCGCGCGAGGCCGAAGTCGGTCACCCGGACCCTGCCGTCGGTGCCGACGAGCACGTTGTCGGGCTTGAAATCACGGTGAATGATCCCTGCCGCGTGGGCGCGCGCGAGCCCGCGACCGGCGCGGAGGAAGATGTCGAGCACCTCGCGCCATTCGCGACGAGTCGCCACCAGCCACTCACGGAGCGTGCCTCCCTCGACCAGCTCCATCGCGATGAAGAGCTGATCGCCGTGCATTCCGACGTCGAAGACGGAGATGACCTCGGGGTGAGAGAGGCGAGCCATCGACTTCGCCTCGCGCAGGAGCCGCGCTTCGAGATCGGGCCCGCCGCGCCCGTGACGAACGAGCTTGAGGGCGACGCGTCGATCGAGTGACGGATCACGCGCGGCATAGACGCTCCCCATGCCGCCGACGCCGAGGAGCTCGAGGACTTCGTAGCGTCCGACCCGTGCGCCGGCACGGAGCGGTTGCGGACCCGACGACGGGACGCCTGGTGAGAGGGGGGTCGGCGAGTTGGAAGGCGTCGGCTTCGCGGTCGCGGCTGGCGACTGCTGCGCCGGTGGCTCGACCGCACGGGCGACGGCGGCGACGAGTTGCGGGCAGGTGATGCACGACGAGAGATGCCGCTCGACGACGGCCATCCGCGACGCGCCGAGCCGCCCCTCGACCAGCTCGGCGATCTCGTCGTCGGTGAGGCAGGCGTCGTCCGTCACGTCGGACGCGATGGTGGCCCAGCGACGGCGGCAGCGCCAGACCCTGACAAGCGCGCTCGATGAGCCTCCGAGGCGATGCTAGACTCCGAGAAAGCGATGGAGGAGACGCGCACGGGGCAGCAGCTCGACGAGCTCCATCGGCTCGGTCAGGCAGCGTGGCCGAACCTGACGATCGCCGCCGACATGTTCGCGGCGCACATCGGTAAAGTCGCCCGCGACGGTGAGCTGCCGGCGCCCGAGTACGCGTCCGACGTCTTCCTTGCCTGCGCCTGCGCGCTCGAGGTGCGCGGCGCGGCCGAGGCCTTCGACGCCAGTTTCGCCGCCGATCTCGGGCGCACCATCGCTCGCATCGACTCCGATCAAGCCTTCGTCGCCGATGCCTTGCAGACGCTTCGCGAACGGCTGCTGCTCCGTCGCGACAGCGAGATGCCGCGCATCGGCGAGTACATGGGGCGCTCGTCGCTGCGCACCTGGCTGACCACCACGGCGAGCCGCACGGCGCTGAATCTACGGCGAAACAAGGACGAACAGTCGCACGATCAGGTGCGCTCGGACGCCCTCGTGGAGGCCATTCCTCCCGAGCTGATGATGCTCCGCGCGCGATACAAGCCCGAGCTCGAGGCGGCCATTCGCGAAGCCGTGCTCGGCCTCGAGCAACGCGAACGCGCGCTTCTTCGGCTCAACATCGCCGACAGCCTCAGCATCGACGCCCTCGCCAAAATGTACGGCGTCGGCCGCTCGACCGCCGCGAGGTGGCTCGCCGCGGCACGCGATTCTCTGGCCGAGCGCACGCGCGCCTGTTTCTGCGCTCGCGCGAAGATCTCCCTCGACGAGTACGACAGCATCGCCGACGCGCTGCGCAGCGATCTCGAGGTCAGCCTCGCGCAGCAACTCGCGTCGCAAGTCGCCTGAGCGGCGGGCTCTGCTACGCTTTGGGTATGGTTCGCTTGCGCGCTCACGCTTGCTTCTTGTTCGCATTCTCGTGCCTCGTCGGGTGCTCGAGCAGCAACTTCGGCATCGCCTCGAGTGGCGACGGTGGCGACGACACGAGCACGCTCACCGACGCGAGCGGGGTCGACACCAGCGGCGCCGACTCCACGACCACCGTCGACGGCTCCACCTCCGACGCGATCGGCACGGATGGCTCGGCCGGCGACGGAACTGCAACGGATGGATCGCCGAGCGAGACCCTCGACGCGCGTCCGATCTGCGATCGCGCCTCGTTCCCGATGTTCGTCCGCGCCTGCACCAACGACGAATCGTGCTCCTTCGGTATCCACGTCACCGACTGTTGCGGCAACAAGACGGCGATGGGCTTCAACCACAGCGAGAAGAGCCGCTTCGACGCTGCCGAGACTGCTTACGAGGCGGCGTGCCCGGCGGCGTGCGGTTGCCCTGCGGGCCCGATCAGCACCGACACCGGCCTGACCACCGGCGACGCGTCCAAAATCATCGTCACGTGCGTCTCCGGGACCTGCAAGACCTCGGTCAAGTAGTCACGCGCAAGACCGACATCGTGCACGCAATCGAGCACTTTCCGCCGCTTCCCCGCGGCCTCAAGGGGCGGACGACCGAGCTGACGACGCTCGCGCGCACGCTCGAGGCCGGCGCGAGACGTCTGGCCCTGGTGGGCGGCGGAGGGAGTGGGAAGTCGATGCTCGCGGCCGCGCTCGGTCATCGGGTGGCGGCGAAGTTCGGTCGGCGTCTGCATTGGTTTCGCATCGGTGCGTGGGACGCCTGGACGCTCTTCGAGATGCTCGCGATACGCTTCGGCACCCCGCGTGCGCGCGACGGTCGGCTCGACAATCTCAGGGCATTTCTCGTCGGCGAAGGCCCACGCTTGGTGGTGCTCGACAACCATGAAGACGACGCTGCGACCGCGCGCGTGCTCGACGAGCTCGCGGACACACCCACCACCTTCGTCATCACGGCGCGCCGATGCTTGCTCGGTGGCGTCCTCGTCTATCCGGTGACGGCGCCGCTGGTCACGCTCGGACGTTCGGCATTTCCCCGCGTCGCCTCCCTCACGCGGGTCCTTCGTTGGAACGCGCTCGCGCTCGACATCGCCGACGGACTCATCGGCGCAAAGGCGCTGACCCTCCCGGAATTGACACGATTTCTCGGTGATCGCGGCGTCGGTCGGGTCCGCGTGGTGGCGCACGAAGACGACGTCCCCGAAGTGGCTGCGCTCGTCGATTGGTCTTGGCAACACCTCGGCGCGGCGAGTCGGCGCGTGCTCGGGGTCCTCGGACACGTCGAGGGTGACCACGTCGACGTTCGCTCGCTCGCCCACCTCGCGCGGGTGCGTGACATCGAGGCCGCCCTCGCGCCCCTCGAGACGTTCCGACTCGTGCAGCAGCCTCTCCGGGGTCGATTCACGCTCCATGCGGTGGTCCGTCACGCCATCCGACAGCGCACCACGCCCGAGCCAGATCGCTGGTTTTCGTACTATCTGCGTCTCCTCGAGCGAGAGCCCGGGCGGCTCGCCCTCGAGCAGACGCACCTCTTCGCGGCGATGGATCACTGCAATCGCGCCAACGATCTCGACGGCATGCTCCGCATCGAGCGGCTGCTCGCTGCGCAAGGGCTGTGACGCGAGCCGCGCATCTCGGCGTCGCCCGTGCAGAATGAATGAAGCTTTCAGCGGTACGGAGCGAAGATTCACGAGTGTCCCGAGCCCATCGAACCCCCGTGCCCGCTCCCGTCACCGAGGGCGAGCTCCCGCGCGTGGACGACGACGTTCGTCTCCTCGCGCGGGTCGCCGAATCGGATCTCGACGCGCTCGGCATTCTCTACGACCGCCACGAGGCTGCCGTTCGTCGCTTGATTCGACGACTCGGCGTCTCCGCGGGCGACGTCGACGATCTCGTGCAATCGACGTTTCTCGACGTCTTGAAGTCTGCGAACAAGTTCGTACCGACCAAGAGCGCTCGCACCTGGGTGCTGGGCGTCTCCGTGATGATCGTCCGTCGGCATCGACGCTCGGCGCGTCGCTGGTTCGAGAACCTCACCGGCGGCATCTTCGAGCGTCGGCGCGCGCCGCCGTCGACGCCGGTCGAGATGTTCGAGCAGCGCGAAGATCATCGACGCTTCGAGCAAGCGCTCGCCGACCTGTCGCCGAAGCGTCGCGAGGTGTTCGTCCTCGTGGTGATGGAGGAGATGTCGGGCGAGGCGGTGGCGACGCTCCTCGGCATTCCGGTGGCCACCGTCTGGACGCGTCTCCATCACGCCCGCAAGGCCCTGCGCGCTTCCCTTGTCGAGCCTGGTGAGCCTGGTGAGCCCAAGGAGGTCCCGTGAGCGCACCGAAGTGTGCACGAACGTGGGAAGCCGAGGCGGTCGAGGACGGGCGTCTTCCCGGAGAGAGTCGTACGGCCTACGCGCGGCACGCCGAGCGATGCGCCGAGTGCCGTGCCGAAATCACCGATCTGCGGCGCATTCGTGAGCTCGCGCGCGCGAGCTCGCCCCTGAACGTCAGCGAGCTCGAGCGACGAAGGCAGCGCGCGATCCTGCTTCGTCGTGCGAACGAAGAACGCCTGCAGGCACCCTCGCGACGGCGCCCGGTGATTTGGGCGCTGGCCGCGTTTTCGGCCTGCATCGTCGCCTGCGTCCTCGTCGTCGCCGCGCGTCGCGTTCAGAATCGAGCGGGTGCGTCGCCCAGCGCGGAAGCCTCCGTCTCCTACGACGTGGCCGACGTGCGAGGCGCGTCGTGGACCGTGAGCCGGCCAGGTGCGTTCACCATCATCGGCCTCGCTGATGGCCGCGCCGCCTTTCACGTCGAGCACCTTTCGAGCACGCAGCGCTTCGTCGTCGCGCTCCCCGACGGCGAGCTCGAAGTGCGTGGCACGCGATTCGTCATCGGCGTCGACGCACGTTCGCTGCACACGACCGACGTCGCGGTCACCGAGGGCATCGTCGTCCTCCGCCTGACCGGCGCGCCGGAGTTGATCTTGCGCGCAGGGGATCGCTGGGCGCCACCGCTCGCGGCCGCTCCTTCGGTCACCGGCCCCGCCGCGGTCGTCGAGGTCACGAGTACGCCAACCCCAAAGGTCGTAGCGCTTCCGAAGGCGACAGCGGTCTCCACGAGCATGGCTTCCACGAGCGCGTCCCCGAGCCCGAGCGCGAAGCCGTCCAGCTCGGCCGAGGCGGCCGGCTTCGGCGTCGCGATGAGCGCATTCCAGGCAGGAAAATATGCCGAATCCGACGTTCTCTTCGCGCGCTTCCTCAGCGAGTCGCCCGGGGACGCACGCTGCGAGGACGCGCTCTTCCTCCGCGCCGTCGCCCACGCACGGATGGGCGATCGCGTCGGGGCCAAGGCGCTCATCCATGCCTATCTCGCCGCCTACCCCGAGGGGTTACGTCGGGAAGAGGCACGGCGCTTCGCCGAGACGCTCGAGAACTGACGTGAGCAACCGCGCGCGAGCCCATGTGTCCGGCGTCCATCTCGTCTTCGGCGTCATCACGTCCATCACGTCCATCACGTCCATCACGTGCATCACATGCATCACGCGAGCTGCGCTTGCCGAGGGCACCTGCGCGGTCGAAGTACAGCCCCCAAGCGCCCCGGACGAATGGCAAATAGCTGCACGCAACGTCGGCGCCGAGAGTGGCGCGCTCGCCTCCGAGGACAACGACTGCGACCACATCGTCGTTCACGTCGACGACACTGGCGCGTGGGTCGAGCTCGTCACCACCAGCGGCGCTCACGCCAAGCGACGCGTCGCCACGCCGGCCGAGCTCGAACCGACGGTCGCGGCGATGCTCGTACGCTTCCCGCTGGACGCGAGCAAGGACGCGAGCAAGGACGCGAAGAGCGCAGCCGGGACTTCGAGCCCGCCGAACCCGCCAGCGACGTCGAGTGGAGCCAAAGCCAGCCTTCTCCTCGGCTTCCTCGTCGGCCTGCGCGTGGGCTTTCCTCATCACTTCGTCTCCCCGATGCTCGGCGGCTACGCAGGAGTCGCACTCGGCCATTGGGAGCTAGGCATCTTCGGGCAATGGGAGATGAACTACGTGTCGTCGTCGGTGCCTTTGCCCTCCGGCGTCCAGCTCTACGCCATCGGCGCCGGCGTCTCGCTCGGGCGTCGCCTGCTCGTGAGTGACAGTCTGGCGATGATCGTCGAAGGACACCTCGGCGGCGCGGTGGTCAACGAAGAGGGCAACGAAGCGACGATGGATGGCATCGGTGGCGCACAAGCCGAAGCGCGGGTCGGCGCGGGCATCGGCATCACGGTGCCGCGCTCGTCGTCGGTCCACCTCCGGCCGATGCTCTCGTTCGACGTCGCCCCGACGCGGTTCAGCAAACGCGGTCAGTACCTCGACTCGCAGCTCCCCGCGCCCCCCCAGTGGGGCATCTCGCTCTCGGTCGCCCTCGAGAGCGAGGCGCTGTGAAATCAACCAATCAATGCGATTGCTTGATCGTCGCGACGCACGTGCCCGTCTCACCGAGGCCGACGATCTGCGGAAATAGACCGAGGTATTCGAAGTCCTCGAACGTCGTCCACGAGGGTGTACCGGCGTCGCCCGTCGTGACGTCTGCGCTGGTGAGCCCGGCCTGCGCGAGGGTCATCTTGCCCAGCTCGTCGAGCGTGACGTCACCGTTGGCGTCGCCATAGACGTCGTCGGCCAAGGCATAGGGCGCAAAGCGGAGCTTGGCGGTCGCCGGGTCGAGACGATCGCGAAAGAGCACCTCGCCGTGCAAGTGGAGGTCCACCACGACCGCGTCGTCGCCATGGAGCACCAGCTCTTCGGTGGCCCCACCCGGCACGCGCGTGCACCCATCGACGCTCACCCGACGCTCGCGCCATCCCCACGTGAACGTCTTCGAGACCGCATCTTTTTGGGCCTTCCCCTTGACATAGACGCTGATGCCGGAGGTGCCCGCGTAGCTGTCGCTCCCCTCGGTGCGCATCAAGGTGACGTCGTCGTCAGTGACGCCGGACGAGAGCACGGTGTCTTGGTCGGGATTGCTGATTCGAAACCCCAGCGTGCAGGTCCCGAGCGCGTAGCTGATGCTGACCTTCTGCGGCTCGAGTGTCCGGGCGTCGAAGATTCGTCGGTAGTCGGCGTCGGTGTACGGCGTACACGGGTCGCCGTTGAGGGTCACCTTGCCGAGCGAGACGACGAACTTGTCGAAGGTGATGCTCCAGCCGTCGGTGCGCGAGCCGTCGATGCCGTTCTTGACCTGCGGATCGCCGCTCACCGTCACGAGCACGCTTGCCGGCGTCGGGCGCGCGTCGACGGGCAGACAATGGAGTCCCACCGCGGCGACGAGCGTCGCGACCATCGCCGCAGAAGTGGTTCGAGAGCGCTTCGACATCATCTTCAGATCGCCCCCTCGACGCCGACGCTGGGAATGGTCACGGGTCCAATGGCTTCGCCGTTGATGGTCTCCTTGTGGAGAGTGGCATTGAGGAACTCCATGACGAAGGCGAGCCAGGCTTTTTCCCCGAAATTCCATCTTTTCTCGAGCCTGAGGTCGACGCGATAAAAGGCCGGATCGCGCACGGTGCTGAGCGTCGGCGGTGGGGCGATGAGCCCGTGAGGCAACGTGTTGACCTGCGGGGAGCCGGTATAGAATACCAACCGCGTGCCCACTCGCCACTTGCGCCCGAGCTCGTAGGCAAAGGCCGCGCTGGCGACGTGTGTGCGATCGAACGTCGCCGGATACGTCTGGCCGTCGATGGTGCGGAGCGAGCGCGAGAGCGTGTACGAGAGGAAGCCGCCGAGGTTGGTGGTCAACTTCTTGCGGATGAAGACCTCGAGCCCGAACGCGCGTCCGCCGGCGCGCTTGTCGGCGAGCGGATCGTCGAGCGACACGGTGGTGCCGAGCGCGTCCGTCATCTTGAAGAAGGCATTGTGGAAGACGTTGATCGTCGCGCTGACGCCCTTGTCGAACGTCGCCTCGACGCCTGCGCTGGTCTGGAAGGCGGATTGCAAACCGGCGTTGAGCGTCCCCGGCACGAGCCCCGGCACCGGCACGACGAACGAGGGCGCCTGATGAACGACGCCATACGCGTGAATCAAGCGCACACGGTCGCTCGCCCGAAATCGCATCGCCAGGCGCGGATCGACGGCGTAGGTCGTGGCGCCGACCGAATGGAAGAAGTCGACGCGTACCCCAGGGGTGATCTCGACGCGTTTCTCCGGCGCCCAGACGAAGTCGAGCCAAAGGCCTCCGGCGCGATCGACGCGTGAAGGAAACAGCGCCGCGAGCTTGGCGGTGTCGGGGTTCTCGGGATCGGAATACGTCGGCAGCGTCGAGACGAAGCGATCGGTCGTGACGTCACCACCGGCGCGAAAGAGCAACTCGTCACCGAACTGGTGATGGAGCACCGTTCGCATGCCCCCGAGCGTGTCGCGCGAGTTGCGCTGGTCGGCGACGTGCGTCTGATCGAAGCCGAGGGTGACCGCATAGCGGAGCGTCGTCCGCGGGCCGAACGAGTGATCCCAGCGCAGGTCGAGGCGATAGAATTCGGAGCCGAAGAGGACGTTGACGGTGTCGTTCTTGCGCTGCGCGAGGAAGTCGTATGCGCCGAAGGTGAAGAGCGTCAGCCGATCGTGATCGGTCAAATCGTACGCGATGCGCGCTTGAAAATCGCGATAGTCGAGCTGGGTGTCTTTGGCGATGAGCGACAAAATCGCCGCCGAATACGAGTAGCGAAAGGCGACGAGCGCGCTCCCTTTGCCCTTGGCGAATCCCGTCTCGGCGAGGGCGCCCATGTCGAAGATGCGAATGTTTCCTTCGCCGTGGAAGTCGTGACGAGGTTCGGCGGTTTCACCGGAGACGATGCCACCCGCGAATCGCCCGAATTCGGAGGGATACCCTCCGGGGTAAAGATCGACCCGTTCGATCATCCCTGGATGGATGACGGAGGGTCCGAGCCCGACGTGGAAGAGATAAGGAACGCGGACGCCGTCGAGGTAGTACCCGATATTGCCCGGAGGTGAACCGCGTACGTAGAAAAAGGGCAATCCCGAGACGACGGGCGTGACGCCGGGGAGCACCTCGAGTGCGCGAAACGGATCGCCGAACGCGCCCGGGAGCTCGCGCACTTCGGCCTTGGAGAACGACGTCACGCCGACGGCCAATTTCTCACCGACGACCACCAGCTCGACGGCCTCGCTCTTCTTCGCCGGGGGCGGGGGCGGGGTTTTGACTGCCGACGATGACCCTTTCGGAGGCGGCGTGACCGGATCCGGCTCCGGCGGCGGTGGCGTCACGACCGGCGCCGCGAAGGTCAATTTGAAGCGGATTTGTGCGCGGCGAGCGACGCCATCTTTGGTCGCGGGAGCGAAGTGCCAGCTCAGCGCGGCGTTGATCGCCGCCGAAACGAAGGGCTCTTCGCCCGAAAGCGCCTTCGCCGACTCGACGGTCCCATCGACGCCGATGACGAGCGCGAGGACCACCGCGCCTTCCCCCGTCGCCCCCGCCGGATAGTCGACCACCGCCGATGACTGGAGCTTCGGCGGCTCGAGCACCGGCTTCGGGTCACTCGAACCGCTCGGCCCACCGGATCCACTCGAAGATGGTGCCGGTGCTGGCGTCGTCTGCGCAGAAGCGGCGCGCGAGACGACGAGCGCAAGCACTCCGAGCCCGAGCGCGAGGCCAGTTGCGACACCGCCGGCTGCACGCAACGAGCCCATGGTGGGTCGCACGATGGCTCGCAACGCCCTCGAGATGTGATGAAAAAGTGCGAAGCTCGAGACTGCATCGCTTGTCTATTTCGATTGAAGGTTCCCGTCGGTGAGAGCGGTGCCCATGGGCATCGCCACCTCGTTCTCGCCCCTGCGCTTGCTCGCGCCATCACGCGCTTGCCGCAAATGCTCGGCGAACGCCACCACCCCGAGCACCACGTGCGCTGCCCGGACCGAGGGAAACATCTCGAAGGCGTGTTGCGCCAGCGGCACCTCGGCGTAGCCAATCGGTGCCCGCGCGACCTCGCGGAAACGCTCGACGAAGCGTCGTGACTCCTTCACTGGCGCGAGGGTGTCGTGCGTCCCGTGCACGAGGAAGAACGGCGGCGCCCCTTCGTGAATGCGCACGATCGGGGAGGCCTTCTCGAAGTCTCCACGCGCCTCGTCGAGCGACTTCTTCATCACCAGACGCTCGAGAAAGCGCTGCATCCCCCGTCCGGGCCAGTGGTCGTTGCCGTCGACGCGGAAGTCGTAAACTCCGTAAAATCCGATGCAGCCATCCACGTGCGTATCGGCGGGCTCGAAGCCTGGCTGGTATTCGGCTTCATTGGGAGTGAGCGCGGCGAGCGCGGCGAGGTGGGCGCCGGCGGAGTTGCCGGCGAGGACGAGGAAGCTCGGATCGGCGCCGTATTCCGCGCCGTGCTCGCGCACCCAGGCGATCGCGCGCTTCACGTCGACGAGGTGATCAGGGAAGGTCGCGCGCGGGCTCAGGCGATAGTCCACCGAGAAGCAGACCCAGCCGCGCGCCGCCAGCTCCATCATCAGCGGCAAACCTTGATACTGCCGCTGACCGATCACCCATCCGCCGCCATGCACGTAGACGAGGCACGGTGCACCCTTGGGGGTGACCTTCGGTCGGACGACGTCGAGCCGAAGACGGACGCCACCCATCTCGGCGAAACGGACGTTGCGTAAGCGAACGACGCCGCGGCGACGGACCGGAAACGGCATCGCGAGCGACCATCGGTCGAGCGCGCCACGCGTGGCGTCGAGGTCGAAGCCCTCGCGTAGCGCATGATCCATGATTGCCGCCGTGCCGCCGGCCCGTACCTGCGCGACGGCGAGGATGACGCAGGCGAGCGCCACCATCGAGGTGGCAGAGAGCGCGTACGGCGTGCGAATTCCGCCGAAGTGCAGGAACGAGACCGCCGCGATGACGTTCGTCGCGATCACGTGCAGCGCCAGCTCGGCGACGAGCCAACTGGCGAAGAAGCTCGGCACGACGAGGACGAACGGTCGCCGAAATGGGCGCCAGACGTTGACCGCCAAGAGGAGCGCGAGGGCGCCGTACGCGAAAAAGAGCTGTTCGACGCGGACGGCGCTCACACGGAGGTCATTGCACGTTGCAGACGAGATCGGTACCTGGGGTCGATCCGCACTGCGTCTTCAGCACCGTCGTGCTGGTGATCGAGAGGAGCGTGACCGAGGAGCCAGTGCCGTTGGGGATCTCCATCGTCGGCATCGTGAACGTCGCGGTGGTCATGTCGGTGCCGCTGAAGGTGAAGGTCGACATCGCCTGGTTCCACGTCTGGAACGAGTCGCCGACGCCCGAAGCGGGGACGAAGCTGCAGCCGCTGGTGCAGGTGACGTTGCCCCAACCAGAGTAGCCGCTTGCACAGCCCGCACCGGTCGCAGCCCGCGCGCTCGCGTAGCTCCAGGAGGTGGCGAGGGTCGGCGTCGGCGTGCAGCTGCCCCACGTCAGCGTGGTGCCCGCGAGCGTGCCGGTGGCGTTGGACGCGCAAGGTCGGGAAATCGTCGGTGCGTGCGCGCTGCAGGCCGCGTCGCCGCCGCCGCAGTTGGCGAGACCGGTCGCCAGGAGACCGACGCTGTGATCGACGTTGGCGGTGAGCGTCGCGCCCTTGGTCTGCGTGAATTCGAGCGGGAAGAACCACTCGACGAGGCGCACGGTGCCCGCGATGGGCTTGCCGCCACCATCGTTGGTGAAGCGCAGACGCGCGAAGCCGCCGGTGAACGTGGCGCCGCCGCTCGGTGCAGGGATGCTGAACGGCGTCGTGTCGCCCGAGCCGGTGAACTTCGGCGAGCTCGAGTTGGCCGTGAGGCCGCTGAACGACTGATCGCCGGCGCCGAGAGGTGTCTTCGTGATCGCGAAGGTGCCCGTCGTTCGATAGACGACGTCGGTGAACGTGCCGCACGAGGAGCCGACCGGCACGCACGTCGGCGTCGGGGTGGTCCACTTGCCGTCGGCGCCGCAGGTCGGATCGCCGCCCGACTTGGTGAAGCCGCTGTTGCACGTGTAGGCGGCGGTCGCGCCCGCGGTGGTGGTGGTGCCGCCGCCCGAGCCGCCGCTCACCGTCGGTGCGGTCGCGTTGGTCACCGTCGGAGGCGCGCCACAGTCGGCGGTCGATTTTGCGCAGCCGGCGATCGGATCGCCGAAGAAACCAGTGTTGCAGGTGCACTTGCTGTCGGCGCCGCAGGTCGCGTTGGCGCCGCAAGTGGGCGTGCAGCCGCCGGCCGTGCACTTCTTTCCGTCGCCGGAGAAGCCGGGGTTGCATGTGCAGACGCCGACCGACGGATCGCACGTGGCGTTCTTGTCGCACAGCTTGCACTTCGCCGCCGGGTCACCGATGCAATATTTCTGATCGATGCGCGCGCCCTTGATGCCGGAGATGAGCCCGCCAAAGGGGATGTCGCAGATGTACCCGCCGCGACATTCGCCGACGTCGCTACACGGTTTGAGACAGAAGCCGTCGGTGCCGAATGTCTTGATCGTCGGACACGTCACGCCATCGGCGAGCTCTTTGATGGTGGTCGCCGGCGTATCCCCGAGGGGTATGAAACACTTGCCGCCGGTGCCGCAATCGCCGTCGACGTGGCAGGGCGACTTGCGCGTGCAATACCCACCGGGGAAGTCGGCGCCGAGCTGCGTGATCGCGACCGAACAGGGCGGCGGATCGGACGCGAGCGGATAGGCGCCGGTGGTACACCCAGGCTGCGGGCCCGAGCATTGATCGTCGGTCGTGCATTGTGCGCCGACCGGCAGGCCACTGCCGCCGCCATCGCCGCCGCCATCCGTCCCGCCACCGCCGGTGTCGACGTAGGGGTCGACGGCGTCACCCGACGAACACGCCGAGAGCGAGGTCCAGGCAGCCACGAGAGAGAGCGAGCCCGAGACGATCGTGCGCAGCTTCATGGTGTGTTTACTCCCGCGACGGTGACACGCGGATCTCGAATAGCACCCTCCAAACGAATGTGAAACGTGTTTCACTTCTGGCGCAGAGCGTTGCGCGCGTCATTTTTCTCGGGCGCCGAGGAACGCCGGCTTCTCTCCGCCTCCGTGAATCGCGAGCGCCGCACCCGTGACGTACGAGGCGAGGGGCGAGGCGAGCCAGAGGCAGGCTTCGGCGATGTCGGCCGGCATCGCCAGCCTTTGCATCGGCACCGTCGCCTCGACGCGCGCGATTCCGGCTTCATCGCCGTAGTACTTCTCGGCTTGTTCGGTGCGCACCATTCCCGCCACGATCGCATTCACGCGCACCCTCGGCGCCCACTCGACGGCGAGGGTTTGCGTGAGATTGAGGAGCCCGGCCTTGGCGGCTCCATACGCGGAGGTGAGCGGAGAAGGGCGCGTACCGGAGACGCTGGCGATGTTGACGATCGCACCGCCGTCCGCCTGCAGTTGCATCATCGTGTTCGCGCGCTGCGAGAAGTGCAGCGGGGCCATCAGGTTGAGGTTGATGATCGACTGGGAGAACCGCGGCGACGCGGTGGCTGCGGGCGCTTCGGGCGAGCCTCCCGCATTGTTCACGAGGACGTCGAGGCGCCCGAAGGTCTCGCGGACGAAGGTGAGCATCTTGTCGATGGCCTCCACCTCGCGCACGTCGGCCTGGAAGAAGCGCGCCTCCTTGGCGTTCTCTCCAGCCAGCCCTCGCGGCAGCCGTTCGGGCGCGTTGCGACCGCAGATCACCACCTCGGCGCCGGCGTCGAGGAACCGCGTGGCGATTCCGCGACCGACGCCGCGACCACCTCCCGTGACGATGACGACCTTCCCCTCGAACGCAACACTCTTCATGGTTTTCTCCCGCCGCTGGACCGCGATAGTGAAACATGTTCTAGTAGCAGACGAAAGCCGCACATGGGCATCACCCACCGCATCGAAGCAGGCATCGCCGAGGTCGTCGTCGACTTCCCACCCGTCAATGCGCTGCCGGTGGCCGCGTGGTTCGAGCTCGCCGACGAGCTCCGCGCGCTTGGTCGCGATCCGGCGGTACGCGTCGTCATCCTCGCTGCCGAAGGGCGCGGCTTCAACGCCGGCGTCGACATCAAAGAGATGCAGCACGATCGGAACGACGCTGCCGGGTTCACCGCCCTGATCGGCGCCAATCGCGGCTGCGCCGCTGCGTTCGCGGCGGTCTACGAGTGCGAGGTCCCGGTCATCGCCGCGGTCGCTGGCCACTGCGTCGGCGGCGGCATCGGCCTCGTCGGCAACGCCGACATCGTCATCGCCAGCACCGACGCCACCTTCGGTCTGCCCGAGGTCGACCGCGGCGCGCTCGGCGCAGCGACACACCTGGCGCGCCTCGTCCCGCAACACCGCATGCGCGCGATGGTCTACACCTGCGCCCGCGCCACCGCGGCCGAGCTCCACGCCTATGGTTCGGTGCTCCAGGTCGTTCCGCGCGCCGAGCTGCTCGACGCCGCGCGCAAGGTCGCGGCCGAGATCGCGAAGAAGAGCCCGGCGGTGATTCGCGCCGCCAAACAGTGCCTCAACGGCATCGACCCGATCGACGTCAAACGCAGCTATCGCTTCGAGCAGGGGTTCACCTTCGAGCTCAACCTCTCGGGTGTGGCCGACGAAGCGCGCGACGCTTTCGTCGAAAAACGCGACGCCAAGTTCACCAAATGAGCTGACGAGCAGATCATGTCCGACAAACGCATCCGGGAAGAGGACGTCGTCGCGCTGCTGAAGAGCGGCATGACCATCGGCATCGGCGGCTGGGGGTCGCGGCGCAAACCGATGTCGCTGGTGCGCGCCATCGTCCGCTCGTCGCTCCGCGATCTCACCATCGTCTCCTACGGCGGGCCTGACGTCGGCATCCTTTGCGCCACCGGCAAAGTGAAGAAGGTCGTCTACGGCTTCGTCTCGCTCGACAGCATCCCCCTCGAGCCGAACTTTCGAGCGGCGCGTCAGCAGGGCACCATCGAGGCGCTCGAGCTCGACGAAGGGATGTTGCAGTGGGGGCTCTACGCCGCTTCGCTGCGCCTGCCGTTTCTACCGACGCGCGCCGGGCTCGGCAGCGATTTGCTCCGCGTCGCGCCGCACTTGAAGACCGTGAAATCGCCCTACGAGGACGGCGAGGAGCTGGTCGCGGTCCCCGCCATTCACCTCGACGCGGCGCTCATCCACGTCCATCGCGCCGACGCGGCGGGCAACGGACAAATTCTCGGGCCCGATCCCTTCTTCGACGATCTCTTCTGCATGGCAGCCAAGCTGCGCTTCATGTCGTGCGAGAGGCTGGTCGAGACTTCGCAGCTCCTCGACGACGGTCCGCTGCAGACGCTCAAGATTTCGCGAATGATGACCGACGGCGTCGTCCTCGCGCCCCGCGGCGCCCACTTCACCTCGTGCGATCCCGACTATGGTCGCGACGAGGCCTTCCAACGCGAATACGCGACCGCCGCCGTCGATCCCGAGAAGTGGCGCGCGTTCCACGATCGATGGCTGACGATCGATCACGCGGCCTATCAACGTCAGCTCGCCGAGGGAGACGCAGCCCGATGAGCGTCGACTACTCCCTCGCCGACGTCTGCGCCCTCGCCTGCGCCGAAGCCTTTCGCGGTGACGGCGAAATCCTCGTCAGCCCCATCGGCACCATCCCGACGATCGGCGCGCGCCTCGCGAAGGCCACGTTTTCCCCTGATCTGATGCTCACCGACGGCGTCGCGTCCCTCGTCGCCAACGTCGTCGCGCTCGGCGAGACCAAAGGCCAAATCATCGAAGGGCACATGCCCTACCGCGCCATCTTCGACTTGGTCTGGTCGGGTCGTCGTCACGTGATCATGGGCGCGACGCAGATTGATCGCTTCGGCAACCAGAACATCGCCAACATCGGCGACTGGGCGAAACCGAAGGCTCAGCTACTCGGCGTGCGCGGCGCACCCGGCAACACCATCAACCATCCCACGAGCTACTTCGTCCCCAATCACTCGACGAAATCGTTCGTCGCCAAAGTCGATTTCGTCTCCGGCGTCGGCTACGACCGCGCCGCTGCCCTCGGGCCCGTGGCGTCACGATTCCACGAGATTCGTCGCGTCGTGTCCAACAAAGCAGTCTTCGACTTCGTCTCCGCGGAAAAGAGTGAAGGCGGCCTTCGCACGATGCAGCTTCGTTCGTTGCACCCTGGCGTCACGCTCGAGGACGTCGTCGCGAACACCGGTTTTTCGCTGGTCATTCCCGCCGACGTGCCGACCACGCGCGGGCCCACCGAAGAAGAGCTGCACCTCATTCGCACCGTGATCGATCCGAAGGGCTTGGGAAAGAAGGAGTTGCCGGGATGACCCACGCAGCGCTGCACACGCGCATCTGCGATCTCTTCGGCATCGAGGTGCCGATCATCCAGACCGGCATGGGCTGGGTCTCGGGGGCCCGCTTGACCGCGGCGACCAGCTCGGCCGGCGGTCTCGGCATCCTCGCCTCGGCGACGATGACGATGCCCGAGCTCGAGAAGGCCATCGCCGAGGTGAAGTCGCGCACGCAGAAGCCCTTCGGCGTGAACCTGCGGGGCGATCAAGACGACATCGACGCGCGCATCTCGCTCCTCGTCGCCTCGGGCGTGAAGGTCGCGAGCTTCGCCGGAGCGCCGAGCGAGAAGGCGATTCAGAAGCTGAAGGCCGGCGGCGTGCTGACGATGCCGACCGTCGGTGCGAAGAAACACGCCGTGAAAATGGCCAAATGGGGCGTCGACGCGCTGATCGCGCAAGGGCACGAAGGCGGCGGTCACACCGGGCCGATCCCGACCACGTTGCTTCTCCCCGAGGTGTGCGGCGCGGTGAATCTGCCGGTCCTCGGCGCCGGCGGCTTCTACGACGGTCGCGGTCTCGTCGCCGCGCTCGCCTATGGTGCGGCCGGCATCGCGATGGGCACGCGCTTTCTCCTCACCAAGGAGAGCACCGTCCCCGACGCGGTGAAGAAGCTCTACCTCGAGACGCAGGTCACCGGCACGGTGGTCACCACCAGCATCGACGGCGTGCCGCAACGCGTGATTCGCACCGCGCTGATCGAGCGACTCGAGCGCGCCTCGGCGCTGATGTCGCTGCTCGGTGCAGCGCGCCAAGCCTGGGATTTCCGGGCGATCACCAAGACCGGGCCGCTCGAGTTCCTCCGCGAAGGACTCGCCATGCGCAAGGCTGGCGATCTCTCGTGGAGCCAACTGGCGATGGCCGCGCGCGCGCCGATGTTCACTCGCGCGAGCATGGTCGAGGGGCGTCCAGAGGTCGGCATCCTCCCGACCGGTCAGAACGTCGGCGTCATCGACGAGCTGCCGACGGTGGCCGAGCTCCTCGCGCGCATCGTGAAAGAGGCCGATCAAACGCTGGCGCGTCTGACGGGTTCGAAGCCCATCGCGACTGCAGCGGCGGAGAAGCTCCGCGAGGCCGATCGATGAGTCACTCGCAGGAGTCGCCGGAAGTGCAGGAAGCCCCGGTCGTCCTCTACGAAGCGCGCGGTGCCGTGGCGTTCGTGACGATGAATCGGCCGCAGTATCGCAACGCGCAGAACGCGAAGATGACGTACGCGCTCGAAGAGGCGTTCAACCGCGCGATCTCCGACGACGCCATCAAGGTCATCGTGCTTGGCGGGGCCGGCGCGCACTTCTCGGCCGGTCACGACATCGGCTCGCCTGGTCGCGACATCCATCAATCGTTCCCTCGCGTCGCCACCAGCAACTGGGAGCACGTCGGAAAAGAGGGCGCCGAGAACATCTTCGTCCGCGAGCAAGAGCTCTATCTCGGCATGTGCAGACGATGGCGCGAGCTCCCCAAGCCGACCATCGCCCGCGTGCAAGGCGCGTGCATCGCCGGCGCGCTCATGCTCGCGTGGGTCTGTGACTTGATCATCGCCAGCGACGACGCCTTCTTCGCCGATCCGGTCTTGAAGATGGGTATCCCCGGCGTCGAGTACTTCGCGCACCCTTTCGTCATGAGCCCGCGGAAGGCGAAGGAGTTCCTCTTCCTCGGCGAGAAGATCAGCGCCAAAGAGGCGCACGAAATCGGCATGGTGAACCGCGTGGTGCCGGCGGCGTCGCTCGAGGCCGAGACGCTGGCGATCGCCGAGAAAATTAGCGCGATGCCTCGATTTGGCCTGGCGCTGGCGAAGAAGGCGATCAACCAAGCGGAAGATCGCATGGGGCTCCGTGACTCGATGGACGCGGCGTATGCGCTGCACCACCTCGCGCACGCGCACAACACACTCACCTCGCCCGACCACCTCGCCGGCCAAGACGCCAAGAGCATGGCGAAGTCTCTCAAGTAGAAAGCTCCGGAGGCGCGGCGATGGAGCTCGACGATTCGAAAGACGAGATCGCCTTCCGCGACGAAGCCCGTCGTTGGCTCGAGGAGAACGTTCCGAAGAACGCGCTTCCCTCGGGCGACACGCAGGAAGGCTTCGCCCTCCACGTCGAGTGGGAGAAGAAGCTCTTCGCCGCGCGCTGGTCGGTCGTGTCGTGGCCCAAGGCCTACGGTGGTCGCGAAGCCAGCCTCGTCGAGTGGCTGATCTTCGAAGAGGAGTATTACCGCGCCGCCGCGCCGCAACGGGTGACGCAAAACGGAATCTTTCTTCTCGCGCCGACGCTGTTCGAATTCGGCACCGAAGCACAACGTCAGAAGCTCCTCCCGCGCATGTCGTCGGCGGAAGACTTGTGGTGCCAAGGTTGGTCCGAGCCGAACGCGGGGAGCGATCTCGCCGGCCTCAAGAGCATCGCGTCGCGTGACGAGGCGCGCGGAGGCTTCGTCCTCTCGGGCCAGAAGACGTGGTGCACGCGCGGCGCCTTTTGCAACAAGCTCTTCGGACTCTTTCGTAGCGACCCAACGGCCGAGCGGCACAAGGGGCTCACCTACCTGATGGTCGATCTCGGCGCGCCTGGCGTCACCGTGCGTCCCGTCGACCGACTCGACGGCGACGCTGGTTTTGCCGAGGTGTTCTTCGACGACGTCTTCGTACCCGACGATGGCGTCCTCGGCACGGTCCACCAAGGTTGGAGCGTGGCGATGGCGACCACGGGCTCCGAACGCGGACTCACGTTGCGCAGCCCTGGTCGTTTCGTCGCCACGGCCGCGCGCCTGGTCGCGCTCTGCAAGCGCCTTGGTCATCGAGGCCACTCGGTCGATGCGCGCCTCCGCGATCGCGTGGTGCAAGCGTACCTCGACGCAGAAGCATATCGTGTCTATACGTTGCAGACCGTCACCAAGGTGACGAGCGGCGCGGCCATCGGCGCCGAGTCGAGCCTCAACAAGATCTTCTGGTCGGAGATGGACGTGCGCCTGCACGAGCTCGCGCTCGAGCTCCTCGGCGTCCGTGCCGAGCTCGTCGAAGGGGCTCCCGACGCAATCGATGGGGGCGCCTGGATGAAGGGCTTCCAATTCGCGCTCGCCGGTCCGATCTACGCCGGCACCAACGAGATTCAACGCAACGTGGTGGCCGAGCGCGTCCTCGGTCTGCCACGAGCAGCGGCGAAATAGGGCGAATTCGATGCGCTTCGCCTTCGACGACGAGCAGCTCCTCTTTCGAAAGAACGTGCGCGACGTGCTCACGCGCGTGTTTCCCGCGACCCAACTGCGGCAGGCGTGGACCAGTGAGATCGGACGCTCGCGCGAGCGATGGAAAGCGCTCGCCGAGCTTGGCGTCGTCTCCGCGCTGGTGCCCGAAGCGCAGGGCGGCCTGGGGATGACCGAGCTCGACCTCGTACTCGCCCTCGAAGAGTGCGGACGCGTCGCGTTGCCTGAGCCGATCTCCGAGACGGCTGCCATCGTCGTCCCGCTCTTGCGCGAGCTGTCGAATGAAGCTGCGCGCGGCCTGCTCGCGCGCATCGCTTGCGGCGCCGTCATCGCGACTGTCGGTTTCGAGTCCGAGCGCTACGTCGAGAGCGCCCATTTCGCCGATGTGCTGGTTCTTCAGAAGGGCGACGAGCTGCACGCGATCGAGGGGAAATCCGTGCGTTTGCAGGCGCAGAGGTCGGTCGACGGCGGTCGACGTCTCTTCTCGGTGGAATGGTCTCCCGCGAGCGCGACGTGCCTCGCACGCGGTGAAGAGGCTCGTCGCGTCGTCGCTGCGGCTCGCGATCGCGCCTCGCTCGCCCTCGCCGCCGAGCTCGTCGGTCTCGCACGCTGCATGATCGAGACGACCGTCGCCTACGCCAAGGTCCGCACCCAGTTCGGGCAACCAATCGGTAGCTTTCAGGCGGTGAAGCATCACCTCGCGAACGCCCACCTGGAGGTCGAAGTGGCGGCGCCGATGGTCTATCGCGCGGCCCATTCGATCGCCCACGGCACCGCCGCTCGCTCGATGCATGCGTCGATGGCCAAGGCGCGCGCCAGCGATGCCGCGAACGCCGCTGCACGTTGTGCGCTGCAGGTGCACGGCGCGATTGGCTACAGCTTCGAGCACGACCTTCACCTCTTCATGAAGCGCGCCTGGGCGCTCGCCGGTGCGTGGGGCGACGCCGCCCACCATCGTGCGCGCTGTGCAGACGTCATCTTCGGTACCAACGACCTCTAGAGAAACGCTGGAATGCTCGAGAAAAACTCGAGAAAAGTGAGAACCATGAGCGACGCCTACATCATCGATGCGATTCGTACCCCCGTCGGCAAGCGCAACGGTGGCCTCGCCCGCGTGCACCCGGCCGATCTCGGCGCGCACGTGCTCTCCGCGTTGATCGCGCGGACCAAAATCGATCCGCTCACCGTCGACGACGTCGTCTTCGGATGCCTCGACACCATCGGCCCCCAAGCGGGCGACATCGCGCGCACGTGTTGGCTCTCGGCCGGTCTCCCCGAAGAGGTGCCGGGTACCACCATCGATCGTCAATGCGGCTCCTCGCAGCAGGCCGTTCATTTCGCGGCCCAAGGCGTGATGAGCGGCACGCAAGATCTGGTGATCGCCGGCGGCGTGCAGAACATGAGTCAAATTCCGATCGCGAGCGCGATGACCATCGCCCAACCGCTCGGCTTCGCCCACCCGTTCGCCGGCGCCCAAGGCTGGATCGCGCGCTACGGCGATAGGCCCATCTCGCAATTCCAATCGGCGGAGATGATCGCCGAGAAGTGGGGCTTCTCTCGCGCCGACATGGAGGTCTTCGCCCTCGAGAGCCACCGTCGCGCCATCGCCGCCATCGACGAAGGCCGCTTCCAGCGGGAAATCGTCCCCGCGTTCGGCATCACCCACGACGAAGGCGCGCGCCGCGACACGACCAAGGAGAAGATGGCGACCCTCAAGCCGGTCTCCGAAGGCGGTCGCATCACGGCCGGTGTTTCCAGCCAAATCAGCGACGGCGCGGCGGCGCTCCTCATCGCCTCCGAGCACGCGGTGAAGACCTATGGCCTGAAGCCGCGCGCGCGCATCCACCACATGAGCGTCCGCGGCGCCGATCCGATCTGGATGCTCACCGCGCCGATTCCCGCGACCGCGCACGCGTTGAAGAAGGCGGGGATGAAGCTCTCCGACATCGACCTCGTCGAGATCAACGAGGCCTTCGCGTCGGTGGTGATGGCTTGGCAAAAGGAGACCGGCGCCGATCCGGCGAAGGTCAACGTCAACGGCGGCGCCATCGCCCTCGGTCATCCACTCGGTGCGACGGGCGCGCGCCTCATGACCACGCTCCTCCACGAGCTCGAGCGCACGGGCGGTCGCTACGGCTTGCAGACGATGTGCGAAGGCGGCGGACAGGCCAACGTCACGATCCTCGAAAGGCTCTAACACCATGTCGATGCGCACTCCGATTTGCGAGCTCCTCGGGATCCAAGTCCCCATCTTCGCGTTCACCCGCAGCCGTGAGGTCGTCGCGGCCGTCAGTCGGGCAGGGGGCCTCGGCGTGCTCGGCGCGGTCGCCTTCACGCCGGAGGAGCTCGACTCCGAGCTCGATTGGCTCGACGCCAACCTCGGCGGTCTTCCGTACGGCGTCGACATCGTCATGCCCGCCAGCTACGTCGGCGCGGGCGACGCCGGGGGCATCACCAAAGAAGCGCTCGACAAGATGATCCCCGAAGCGCAGCGCGCCTTCGTCGAGGCGATGCTCAAGCGCTACGAAGTGCCGCCGCTGCCCGCAGATGCACCCGAGCCTCCGTCGCTCCTCGGCTGGTCGCACGAGGCCGGTCGTTCGCACGTCGAGATCGCCCTCAAGCACCCGACGCGGCTCCTCGCCAATGCCCTCGGCCCGCCCCCGATCGACGTCGTGCAGAAGGCGCACGCGCAAGGCGTGAAGGTGGCGGCGCTCATCGGCACCGTCGCGCAGGCCAAAAAGCAGGTCGCCGCGGGCGTCGACATCATCGTCGCGGTCGGCACCGAAGCAGGCGGTCACACCGGTGAAGTCGGCACCATGGTCATCGTCCCCGACGTCGTCGACGCCGTGCATCCGACGCCCGTGCTCGCCGCAGGAGGCATCGGCAGCGGTCGTCAGTTCGCAGCCTCGCTCGCCCTCGGCGCGCAAGGCGTGTGGACCGGTTCGATTTGGCTCACCGTCGAAGAGGGCGGCTCGCACCCCGCGCTCGTCGAAAAAATGCTCCGCGCCGGCGCCAGCGACACCGTTCGCTCCAAATGCATCAGCGGCAAACCCGCCCGCCAATTGCGCACCGCCTGGACCGAAGCCTGGGATTCGAAAGACTCCCCCGGCACGTTGCCGATGCCCCTCCAGTACATGGCAGTCTCCGACGCGACGGCCCGTATTTACCGCGCCGCCGACGTTGCCGGCTCCGGCGCCCGCGAGCTCATCGGCACCCCCGTGGGTCAAATCGTCGGCCGCATGAACGAAGTGCGTCCGACGCGCGTGGTGATGGAATCGCTCATCGAAGAGTGCCGAACGACGGCGACTCGGGTGAAGGGGATTACCGGTTAGTGAGTGCGACTCTCACTTCCCGAACCCCTGCGCCCCGTGCAGGAACAAATCAATCACTGCCGGCATGATCACCTCGAGCCCCGGCTCCCCCGTCGAGCTCCAGGCCATCAGCCCGGTGAACACCTGAAGCAAGAACACGTCGGCGAGAATTTGCGCCGGCAACATCGACGTCAGCTCGCCTTCTCGCAGCGCGCGTTCGAGCTGCGCGCCCAGCTCTTTTCGCAGTGGGTCGGCGTCACGAACGATCGGTTCGGCGCCGATGCGTCGGAGTGACACCGTGCCGGCGTGGGCCAAGAGCTCGCGTCGATCGCCGCCCCAGACCTCGGCAAAAGCTGCTGTCGCGGTGGTCAGCGATTTCATGAGCGAGTGCGGCGGGCGCAGCGCCTGCAGGTGTCCGACGATCACCGATTCACCGCGGTGGACGGCCTCGAGGAGAACGTCGTCCTTCTTCGGATAGTGGAAATAGAAGGTGCCCCGCGAGACCTTCGCGGCGCGCGCGATGTCGTCGATGCCGACCTCTTCGTAGCCATGACGCAGGAAGAGGCGCATCGCCGTGGCGAAGAGTCGATCGCGGGTCTTCTCTTTTTGCTCGTCGCGAAGGGTCTTCATCTATGTCTTCGCAAAGGATGCCTTCGGCACGTTTGCCGAGCCGGTCGAACGCGCTGCGCTCGGTCGCCGTCTCATCAAGCCGCGGAAGAGGCTACCTCGGCGGGCGCATGGCGGCGCCCCGCGAAGTGAAATGCCCCACCGACTGCCATCGCACCGGCGATCGTCGCGATCGGTCCGAGGCTCAATCGACCTTGCGCGGCGAGCATGCCCGCGACGACGACGTGCCATCCGAACCAGAGAATCAGCACGGGCGAGAGCCCCATCGCAGCTTCGGGAGCAGGCGTCTTCTTCGTGAAAAACGTGACGAACGCAGCGACGCCGAAGAGCGCAGCGACGATCACCCCGTCGGAGACGTGCGCGGCCTTGAGCCCATGAAAAGGCAAGAAGGCGAGGAAGCCGAGCACCATGGTCGCGAGGCCGATGGGAAAGGCGAGGGCGAGCGCCATCGTCAGCGGGCGCTTGCTGCGTGACACCCGTCCGGAGAATGCCCGCACGAGCCAACAGAGAATGCCACCGAACGCTAGATGCCAGTAGTAGCTGGTGACGGGGACGCCATACCATCGATAGGCGATGTTGGGGTCGCTGCTCGACCAAGCCCACCAGTGGGCGATGGGTCCGCAGATGTCGAAGGGGAAGTCGATGGCGACGATCATCAGACCAATCGCCAACGGCTCGGCGGCCTTGCCGAGGCCGAGCTTTCGCACGGTCGTGGCCGCCGTGGTGATGAAGACGGGATAGAGCACACTCACGTAGAGCGGCAGCTTGTCCCGATAGAACATCACCGTGAACGGCCCGTGGGTGAAGTTGTCGACGAAGTTGTAAGAGACGACCTCGATGAGCAGGCCATAGGCGAAGGTCGTCGCCCAGAGAAACATCGGCCAAGTGTCGCCCTTGCGATGCGCCTGCAGTGCCCTCATGAACGTGAGGACGGCGCAGACGTACATCGCGAGCTCGAGCCCGAGGAAGAACGGCGGTCGCGTCAGCGGATTGCGCAGCGTGACGAATACGCTACGAAACAAGGCTTCCTGCGTCTCCGGGGGCACCGGCACGATCGGCGTCAGGTTCACCCATCCGAGGACGCTCGCGACGCTCACGATGCGGCCCGCTCGGAGGTGCTCGCGGCGACCGCGCTAGGGGTGACGACTCCCCGAGCGGGTGCGTTGCGCCCGTAATCGACGAAGCTGTGATCGCGTGCGCCGGCGACGGTCTCACCACGTCCGCCGAAGACGCCGACGCCGTACTTGCGACCATGCCTTCGCCAGGTGCCGAAGAGACGATCCCAGAGCCCGAGGTTCTGCCCGTAGTTGACGTGGAAGTAGACGTGGTGATCGTCGTGGAACTGCGTCGGCGGCTGCCATGGCCACCACGATTGGAAGCGCACGCCCGAGTGATCGATGAGGGCGACGTAGTTCTGATAGAGGAGGACGAAGATCAGCCCGGGGAGCGGTATGGGCAGTAGGAACAGCGGGACTGCCATGATCGATTGGTAGGTGAAGAACTCGATCGGGTGCATCGCTGCCGCGGTGAACGGCGTAGGCGCCGTGTACTTGTGGTGCCAGCGGTGGATGTATCGAAAGAGCGTCGGCCGGTGGAGAAAGCGGTGCGCCGCGTAGAGGCCGAGATCGGTGAGGAGGAAGTAGGCGAGCGTGAGGCCGAGCGAGGCGAGGATGCCGGGACCGACGCCGAAGTAGATGGTGGTCTTCAGCTTTCCGCTCGCCACCCCGTACGCGAAGAAGCCCGAGAGGATGGACGCCACCGTCATGTTGGCGGCGCCGAGGATGACCTCGCTGCGACGATTCTCGGCGCTCGGGAAGCGCTTCGGTTGGCACTTCCAGGCCTCGGGCTCCTGACGGCGGCGTCGGTAATAGAGGAGCTCGATGAGCCCTCCGATGCCGAGCTGCATTCCCAGGCCACCGGCGATCGACCCCAGCACGTAGGCGAGCAACATTCCGCGAGGTTACCATTTCGCTGACGAACGTCAACGAAAGTAGAACACGTTCCGCGAGCTTTTTTCTGGGGATCGTTCATAATGGCCGCCGATGGAGCCGGAGCGCGTCACCCTCCACGGGCACGAGATCGCCTACCGCACCATGGGGAGCGGTCCGGTGCTCATGCTCCTCCACGGCATGGCCGGCAGCTCGGCGACCTGGCGCTACGTGATGCCAGAGCTGGCCCGCGACTTCACCGTCGTCGCCCCCGACCTCCTCGGCCACGGCGACTCGGCGAAACCTCGCAGCGACTACTCCCTCGGCGCGCTCGCGTCCGGCGTCCGCGACTTGATGATCGCCCTCGGCCACGACCACGCCACCTTCATCGGTCAGTCGTACGGCGGCGGCGTGGCGATGCAGTTCGCCTATCAATACCCCGAGCGGTGCGATCGCTTGGTGCTCGTCGGCAGCGGCGGCCTCGGCAGCGAGGTCACCTCCATCCTCAAAGCGCTCACGCTCCCCGGCGGCGGCTTCGTCCTTCCGCTCGGAGCGACCCGCGGCCTCCGCGATTTCGTCGCCAAGGTCGGCGGCTGGTTCGCGAAGGTCGGCGCCGCGCCGAGCGCATCTGCCCTCGAGATGTTCCGCTCCTACTCGGCGCTGACGGATCCCGAGACGCGAGAGGCATTCATGCTCACCCTCCGCGCGGTCGTCGATCATCGCGGCCAATGCGTGAGCGCGCGCGAGCGCCTTTATTTGACGCGCGAGCTGCCGACGCAAATCATCTGGGGCGACGCCGATCCGATCATTCCGGTGCAGCACGGCCACGACGCGCACGCGGCCATGCCCGGCAGCCGTTTGGCCATTTTTCCGGGCGTCGGGCACTTTCCGCACTGCGAGGCGCCGCGTCGCTTCGTCGAGGTGGTGCGCGCGTTCATCACGGACACGCCGTCCGCCAAGCCCATCTCCGCCCAGCGATGGCGCGAGCTGCTCACCGGTATCGAAGTCTAGTCCAAGCGCGAGACACGAGTCAGACGAGGGGAACACCAGACCATGGAGCGACTGTCCGGACTCGATGCCAGCTTTCTCTATTTCGAGACGTCGCAGATGCACATGCACGTCTCCATCGTCGCCCTCCTCGATCCGAAGGACGCGCCGGGCGGCTTCTCCTTCGAGAAGGTGCAATCGCTGATCGCGAGTCGCATCCACCTCTTGCCGCCCTTTCGTCGTCGCCCGGTATCGGTGCCGTTCGATCTTCACCACCCGATGTGGGTCGAAGATCCCGACTTCGACATCATCCACCACGTGCACCGGACGACCTGCCCGGCGCCGGGCGGACCGAAAGAGCTCGCCGCCATCTGCGGACGCATCACCAGCACGCCCCTCGCGCGTTCGCGGCCGCTCTGGGAGGTCTGGTACATCGACGGCCTCGAGCACGATCGCGTCGCCTGCCTGACGAAAGTGCACCACTGCGCCGTCGATGGTGCGTCGGGTGCCGAGCTGATGGTGCACCTCTTCAGCACCGAGCCCGATCAAGTCGAAGTCGCGCCGCCGGTGTCGCCGCCATCCGAGAAAATCCCCACCGACATCGAGCTCGTGCGTGACGCGCTGATCACCCGGGTGAAGCAGCCCCTCGGCATCGTCAAGCTCTTGAACCGGACCGTCGGCAGCGTCGCGCACATCGTTCGTCGTCGTCGCGATCCCGAGAGCCCGAGCGGCGCCACTCCTCTCACCGCGCCGCGTACGCGCTTCAACGGCGCCATCACCGCGCATCGCAGCATCGCCTTCAAGCGGCTGTCCCTCTCCGAGGTGAAGGTCGTGCGCAAGTTGCTCGGAGCCACCGTCAACGACGTGGTCCTCGCCATCTGCAGCGGCGCGCTTCGTCGATATTTGAGTGATCGCGGCGAGCTGCCGCGTCAGCCGCTGATCGCGACCTGCCCTATTTCCGTGCGTGGCGGTGAAGCGGCCGCCCCCTCGAATTCAGTCAATCGACTCTCGGCGATGTTCACTTCGTTGGCGACGCATCTGGACGATCCGATCGAGCGATTGCGCGCGATCCAGAGCGTGACGCGGGGAGCGAAAGAGGAGCACAACGCGATTGGCGCCGACATGTTGCAGCGGTGGGCCGAGTTCGCCGCGCCGACCACCTTCGCGCTCGCTGCGCGCTTCTACACGCGGCTCAAGCTCGCCGATCGTCACCGGCCCATCCACAACTTGGTCATCTCCAACGTGCCAGGGCCGCCCTTCGCGCTCTACCTCGCGGGGGCCAAGCTCATCGCTGGATATCCGCTCGGTCCGGTGTTCGAAGGCGCGGGCCTCAACGTCACGGTCATGAGCTACATCGACTCCATCGACTTCGGCTTCAACGCCGCCACCAACTCAGTTCCTGATTTGTGGGCGCTCGCGGACTATGTGCCTATCGCGTTCGAAGAGCTCCGGCAGGCGGCGCAGAAGGCAGCGGCGTTGCCGGCCGCGGTGACGAATCCTGCATCCTGAATCCGCGCGGGGGTGCGACACCGACCTCCGTTCGAGTTGCATGCGACATGTTGCATGCAACCGGTCTGGAGCATCCGGAGCATCCGGATCTCGGTAAATTTCGACCTGGCGCGTCCTTGCGCCAGGGCATGTCCGTTGCTCCATGCGCTTCTGCGGAGGTCGCGCATGAACTCGAACCGTTGGACGTTGCAGGTGCAGGGCGAGGCGATCGAGGTGATGCGCGCCGACGGGCTGACGGCAGCCTTTGGCGGTCGAAGGGTGCCTGCGCCCGAGGCCGCGTGGCTCGTCGAGACGCTCGGCTTCGGTGGTCCCAACGACGCGCGCCTCCGCGCCGATCTGCAGCGCTTGGTCGAGCTCGTGCGCGGCGGGCCGTCTGCTCGACCGATGCGCCTCCAGGATCTCTCGTCGACCGTCGCAGAGGCGGTGCGCCGCGAGCAGCTCGTCGTCCTTCGCACGTTCGGGGTCACCGCGGTCGAGCAGCACGTGAAGGTCGAGCCGCTCGGGTGGGACGAGACGCCGGAGGTGCTCGAGGACGTCTTCGTGCTCGCCGCCGAGGTGAAGCTGATCGGCGACACGCTCCTGAAGAACCACCCGGTGCGCATCTTCGATCCCGACACCGGCGAGGTCGTCGTCGAGTGGACCGAGACCAACGACAAGGGCGTGGTCCGCGCGCGGGTGCCGAAACAGAAGGACTATCGGATCGAGATCATGGACTTCGACGGGGAGCAGGCACAGCCACCGCTCGCGCCGAACGAGGAGCAGCCGATTCTCTTGTGTCGCTTCGTCGACGAGCTCGGTCAGCCGGTCGCCGAGCTCGACGTCGCGTCCACTGGCGAGGATGGCGTCGAGAAGAGCCTTCGCACGGACGCCGAAGGCCGCATCGCGGTCCCGGCGTCGACGCTCGGTCCTCTGCTCCTGAAGATCAGCAGCGAGGGCGGCGACCAGACCTTCGACGCGCATACGCAGCTCCTTCGTGATCTCGACGACGAGGGCGCTGAGTATCGCTTCGTCGTCGCCCATCGCCACGCGGACGAACCTCGCGCCGATACGCCCACGCTGCGCCTCACCCGCATCGACGACGATGGCTTCAGCGGCTTCGACGAGGGATGGGTGCCTCTCGATCTGGCTAGCGCCGTCGACGAGGTGGCCTGACGATGGCGTACCAGAAGACCACGATCAGCGGAGCCGAGCGCCTCATCGAAGTGATCGAGGAGCTCCGCAAGCGCAACGCCGATGGCTATTTGCAGGGGTACGGCGGCATCGTCGCCAACATCAAGAATCACGGGCAGCTGAGAGTCCCACCGGCCACCACCGCCACCACCTGCTCGCCGTTCACCGCGTCGGCGATCGGCGTCGCGCTCGATCCGACCTTCCCGCGCGACGACGATCTCGTCGACAAGGGAAACAAACCCTTCGACCCCAAGTTCGATGGAGGAAAGCAGCTCACGTACAACGTCTTCCACACCGCGATGCAGAAGAACAACAACGCGGTGCAGACGATCATCGACTACAACCTCGGGGAAGAGGTCGAGCTGAAGAAGCTGCGTCGTGGCGATCTCCTCGACATCGGTTGGTTCGACACGATGGGCCACGCGGTCTTCGTGTGGGACGTGCACCTCGATGGCGACGGCAACGTCGACGCCATCCAGATCATCGGCTCCAACGGACCCGCACCCGGCATCAGCATCTACGGCTGCATCAAGCCGTGGATCACCGGCACCAACTCGAGCGTCACGCACGAGGAGAAGGACTGGAAGGAAGGCGACGTGCTCGAGGAAGGGTGGACCAAGGTGCTGGTGCCGGAGCCGAAGCCGAAGCCCCCGCCCAAGGGGGCCAAGCCAGCGGACGCGAAAGCTCCTGTCCCCCCTGCCGATGCGAAGCCTGCCGAGAAGCCCAAGCCCAAATACAAGGTCAAGCGCACCATCGTCCATCGGGGCGATTTGGTGCCGAAGTCGCCGATCTTCGTCGATGGTGACGACATCGTGAAGCAGGGCTTCTGGCTCGGGATGCCGGTCGACAGCCCGGACCCGAAGCATCCGAAGGCCAACGACAAGGAGATCGATCGCAGCACGTTCCGCGTGAAGCCGTCGAACGTCTTCCCGTCGACGCCGAAAAACGGCTTCTCGATCCAATCGATTCGCGGCGGGCGCCTCTTCTACGAGGGCGAGAAGGAACCGCCGAAGCCGTTCTGCATGAAGGATGGCCCGGCGGCACCGGCGAAGCCCGCGGGGCACACCACCGCAAAGGCGCAAGTGGTGAAGGGCGAAGAGGTGAAGACCAATCCGCGCGCGCCCGACAAGGTGCCGCCGAAGCCCGTGAAGCAGGAGAAAAACGCCGTCCTCGAGCTCCAGCACTACGTCGAAAAAGCGCTACGCATCTTCTTTCAAACGAAGTGGATCAAGAACGATCCAGGGAGCTCCGACGACATCAACGACGGCAAGACGCAAGCGGCGCTCAAAGAGCTGCAAGGCAAGTTCGACATCGGCGTCGATGGCATCGTCGGCAAGGACACGCGCGACGTCGTCTTCGCGCAGCTTCCGCCGTGCCAAATGCAGCTGAGCTCGCAGGTGATGCTCGGACAGCTCTTCGCCGCCAAGGTGATCACGAACGATCCAGGTCCGCCGGACGGCCTCAACAACGACAAGACCCGCGCCGCGATCGAGGAATTCCAGGGCGCGCAAGGGCTGAAGAAGACCGGCGTGCCCGACCAAGCGACGCAGGCGAAGATCGTGGAGGCGCTGAAGGCGACCGCCGCGAGCGCCGATCAACACGGACCGGCGCCCGAGGTGAAGCACCTCTACTGGGTCGGCAACACCGTCGCGCCCGGTGGCACCGCCAAGCTGAGGCTCCACTCGCGTGACATGCGGCGCGGGCAGACCTGCGCGATTCACCTGAGCGACGAGGCGACGAAGAAAGAGAGCGAGTCGACGGCCACCTTCGTCATCGACAAGGACGAGGTCGAGACCAGCGTACCCATTCCCAAGGACTTCACCGGCGGCGCACGCGTCCGCGCGCGTGTCGTGGTGAAGCTGACGAACGGCGCGGCCCACGAAGCCGACGGTCCCAGCGGACCGATCGACGACGACGGCAACCCCACCGACGCGCCGGCTGACGCACCCGACGGTGATGCGTCGAGCGACGACGACGCCGAGCTGGAAGCCACGACCCAGGCGCCGCTCGCCGTGGTGAGCCCGAAGGGCAACGAGACAGTCGACTGGCAGCAATACATCGGCAAGGACTCGGTGCCCGACGAGATCATCGCGGCGATCACGAAGAACCGCGCGCAGTATCGGCTCTTCGATCTCCCGCTGAAGAAGAACGGCTACGAAGGGCCACAAAACTACGACTACGTCCCCGGCGCCGCCCACGCGAAGTGGGCCAACGAGTGGATCGACAAGAAGATCGCCGCCACCACGGGAGGTTCGCGCGCCGACTCGCACGTGGCGACGACCTTCAAGGGGCTCTACACCAAGGAGGGCCTGCCGGCGGCGATGCAGACCTACGACAACCAGGTCGTCACCTGGGGCGTCGGGCAGGGCGCGAAGGGCAACGGCAAGGAGACGATCGCGCTCCTGAAGAAGGACGCGGAGATGAAGGCGATCCTCGACGGGTTCGGCTTCGAGTACGACAAGAAGCATTGGACGATGCACGTCGTCGACACCAAGCAGAAGAAGGTGATCTCGTCGACGCCGGGCGACCCGAAAAAGATCGACACCTGGGGCAACGACGACCGGCACATCCCGCCGCTCGAAGCGTGGCGCCGGCAGATGGATCTCTTGACCGCGTTCATCGGCATCGCCGAGGACGCTGCCACGCGTGACCGCTGCGCCGAAGCGCAATACGCGATCTACAAGCACACCTCGACGCGCTGGTCAGGTCAGGACAAGGTCTTCTCGTACTCGCTCTACCTGATGATCGCGCACCTCTTCGCCTGGCTACCGGCGGCGGGCGACCTGGCGATTTACGTCGAGAACGAGTGGAAGGCGATCGGGGGCGACACGCCGTCGAACGCGAACGACGCCAAGATGGCGCCGAGAATTCTGCGAGCGTTCATCACCGCTGGTCGGAAGTTGGGTCGGAAGACGGGGAAGATAACGCCAGAAAAGGTGCTCTCGATCGCGCGTGATCACGTCTGGCGCGACTACCGCGCGGACTCGCTCGAGTACGACAAGTACGATCCGGGCACGATCGACGTCTCCGATTTGGCGAACGTCTGACTGCTCGAGCTCGGCTCGTCCGTTGGACGCGTCCATGCGCCAGGCCATGCCCGTTGCAATGAACTCCCGGAGGTCGCGCATGCAGTCGAAGCGCTGGACGTTGCAGGTGCAGGGCGAGGCGACGGGCATCGGATTTCGCCCCGAGCTGGCTGCCGATCTGCTTCATGACACCGCCTGTGTCGACCTCGTCGAGGTGGTCGCCGAACGCCTCTTCTCTCGTCGCGACGCGATGCGCGAGGCGCTGGCGTTGCGGGAAATCTGGCCGATCGCCGTGCACGGCGTGAAGCTGTCGCTCGCGTCGGCGACGGGCATCGACGACGATCGTGCGGCGCGCCTCGGTCGACTCGCGCGCGAGCTGCGCGCTCCCTTCGTGACGGAGCACGTCGCGCTGACGGAGGTGGGCGGTCGCGAGCTCGGACATCTCACGGCGGTGCCGTTTCACCGGCAGGCCGTGGCGACGGTGGGGCGCAACGTGGCCCGCGCACGTCGCTTTCTACCGGACGTGCCATTCCTGCTCGAGAACGTCGCCTGGACGCTGCGTTGGCCATCGGACGAGATGACCGAAGGTCAGTTTCACACCGAGATCGTTCGTGCCACGGGCTGCCCTCTCTTGCTCGACGTCGCCAACGTCTACGCGAATGCGCGCAACTCCGGCGTCGATCCGCGCGTCCTTCTCGAGAGCTATCCACTCGATGCGGTCGCGATGATCCACGTGGCGGGCGGACGCCTCGACGACGGATTTTGGTTCGATACCCATGCACACGACCTCTCCGCCGAGGTCCTGGAGCTCCTCGCCATCGCCATCGCCCACTGCGGCGCAGTTCCCGTCGTCCTCGAGCGCGACGATGACTTTCCCGAGTTTGCGCAGACGCGCCGCGAGCTCGAAACCCTTCGCTCGATGGCCCGAAAGGGTCTTCCCAAGACGCCAATGGTCACAGACATGGACACGGACGCCCAAGCACCGCCGTCGATTCGCACCGACGAGACTTCGCCCGGCTCGGAGTTCGCGGAGCAGCAGGCGATGGCCGAAGCGCTTCTGGGAGACGAGGTCGGGTCGTTCGAGGCACGGGCGATTCGACGGACGCGTGCGGTGCTCCGTAAGAAGCGCTTGGAGGATGCGCGCGCGTTCTTGCCTCGTCTGTTCGGCGCGTGTGGCGATCGCGTCGAGCAGCTTGCCCGCACCATGCTCGGCGAGGCTCCGAGGCCCGGTCGTCACGTCGCGCCGTCCGATGCGCTGCGGATCGCCGATGCTTTGACCGACGAGCCCGGCCTCGGCGACGACGCCCGCTGGGACCGACTCCTCCTGCGTGCTCGATTCCGAGGTCCCGACGCGCGTGGCGAGCTTCGTTCGCGCGCTGCGCCTTATGTCGCGCGCGAACGCATCGGGGCGCGGACGCTCTGGGTGTGGAAGGGACCGGGGACTGCCGCGAAAGTACACACCTGGTGGGGAGGCTCGGCGACATGACTCCGGTCGACCTGCTCGAGTTCTTTCCCTTCGACATCGCGGACGGCCCGACGTTTCTCGCCCTCTATTTCGTTCTCTCGGTCGTCGGACTCGTCGCCACGGCACTCCTCGCGCGCGCTCGCGGCGACGCCGTCGAGCTGAGGCTTGCTCCAGTTGCCTCTTCTGCACTCGAGCCCACGGCTCCTTCCGCCGTCCCATCCATCGGCGACGTCGTCGACGTCGTTGGCTATCGCGTGGCGCCAGCGGAAGTGCGTCGTCGCCTCGCCATCGGCTCGGTCCCCGCCTCCGATGAGAATTGGGCCATCGCCTGGATGCGTGGCGGCGTCGCTTCGCTCACCGACGCTCTCCTCGCCCATGCCGTCGCGGAGGGCGTGTTGGTGCCGTCGGACGCACCCAAAGACTTCGACGTCGTCGTCCGCCCGACCAAGGACCGCGTGCTCTCCTACTTCCACGTCATGCTCGCCACCGCTGGCTCATGCGTCTCCGCCACGCGTGCCCGTCAGGCTGCGTATGAGACAGCCACCGCCGTCGGTCCCGAGCTGGCGGCGGAAGCGCGCGCGGCGGGTCTCGAGAGGCCCAGCGCCGCACATGCCGCCAGCCGGAGGGTCGTGCTCGTAGGCGGTGCGCTCCTTCTCGGCATCGGCGTCCTACGCGCCGTGCGCGGCGTCGCGCTCGATCACCCCATAGGGTATCTCGTCGGGCTGATGCTTCTCGATGCCATTGCGACCATGGCCCTGGGAATGGTCAGCAGCGCGAGCGTGATGCGCAGGAGGTACCTCGAGTGGGTCGATGCCTCCACCGTGTCGCTCCGAGCCGATGTGCGATCGGGACGTCGTACGATCCCTTCGGAGGTGACGCTCGCCGTGGCCGTCGAAGGCGCGGTGAGGCTGTTGTCGTCACCGATGTTCGCGCCGATGGCCGACGTTTTCGACGCGAGCTCGTATCGACCGGCCGAGCGCCGAGTCGTGACCTGGAGTGGGTCGTCGTCCTCGTCGAACGATCCGCCGTGGGGCGGCGGGTCGTCGTCGGGGGGGAGCTCGTCGAGTTGCTCGTCGTCGAGCAGTTCGTCGTCGAGTTGTTCGTCGTCGAGTGGTGGGGGCGGGGGAGGTTGTGGGGGGTGAGATCTGGCGAACGTCCGACCACTCGTCAGCGCTCCGCGCCTTCGATGATTCGCCACAAAACACCCGGCGCAATGCGTCGCATCGCATGCAGCCACTTCGCCATCGCGATTGGATGGCTCACCGTCTGACCACGTTCGATCGCCGCCTCGATGGCGTCGAGCACCTGGTCGGGTTTGGCGAGCATCTTTCGTTCGACGGCGGTGTGCAGTGACTTGGGTCCGCTCGTCCCGAGAGACTGCTGCAAGAGCGGCGTGTCGACCATCGGCGGGCACGCGAGGTGGATGCGCACTCCCTTGCCGCGGTTTTCGTGGGCGAGCACTTCGACGTAGGCGTTGACGGCAGCCTTGCTCGCGCAATACGCGCCGAGCTTGGGGGTCAGTGCTTCGCCGGCGACGGAGCCGAAGACGATGAAGTCTCCACGGCCACGCGAGAGCATCCGCGGCAAGGTCGCATGGGTGACGTTGACCGTGCCCTCGTAGTTCACGCGCATGATCTGCTTGGTGCGCTCGGGGTCGTGATCGAGGAGCGGAGCCCCGGGCATGATGCCGGCTGCGTGGACCACGCGATCGATGGGGCCGAGCGTCGCTTCGACCTCGTCTACGATGGCGCGCACGCGCTCGAAGTCGCTCACGTCGCAAGGAAATGTGCGCAATTTCCCGCGAACATTGGGCGCCTCGGCGAGCGTCGCGAGGTTCTGTTCGTCACGATCGAGCGCGGCGACCGCGACGCCAGCCGCCAAAAAGCGCAGTGCGGCGAGGCGACCGAGGCCGCTCGCCGCACCCGTGACCAGCGCGGTTTTTCCTGCGAAGGCCATGTAAGGCCGAGGTCAGCCGGCCGGCGGGAAGATCGACTGCATCTTCATCGCGAGCGGGATGTTGCCGCTCACCTTGAGCTTGCCCGTCAAGAAGGCCATCTGGCCCTTGAGGTCGCCGTTGGACATCTTGATGAAGTCGTCACACTTCATCTTCAGGGTGACGCCCGGAGACGGGTGACCGCCCTCGGTGATCTCCATCGCCTCCCCGTCGACCTTGACGGCGAACGTTCCGCCGCCGTCGCCGGCGAGCTCGAACTGGAAGATCGCGTTCACGCCCTTGGCGGCGTCTTTGACGAAGCGCTCGCCGAGAGTCTCGAAGTACTGTTTGACGCTGGTGACTTTCATTCCCATCAACCCCTCTCGCTCCGAGAACTGGTGAACACGATAGCAGGCGTCAGCGCCCCTTGAACTCTGGTTTGCGCTTCTCGGCGAAGGCGCGCGGGCCCTCTTTGGCGTCCTCGGTGGAGAGAATCGGCCAGCCGATTTCGAGCTCCTTTTTCAGGGCCTCGCGCTCGACGAGACCTTCGCCCTCCATGACCGAGCGCTTCACGGCCTGCACCGCGAGCGGCCCGTTCTGGGCGATGAGCGCGGCCACCTCGCGTGCTTCGGTGAGTGCCTGTCCAGCAGGGACGATGCGGCCGATGAGACCGATGCGTAGGGCCTCGTCGGCGGGGAAGCGCTTGCCGGTGAGGAGAATCTCCATCGCCTGGGTGTACGAAATTTGCCGACGCAAACGCACCGTCGAGCCGCCGAGCGGGAAGAGACCGCGCGTCACCTCGGTGAGGCCGAAGGTGGACGTGGCGCCCGCGATGCGGATGTCGGTGGCTTGGAGAATCTCGGTGCCACCGCCGAGCGCATAGCCTTCGACCGCGGCGATGAGCGGCTTCTTCAGCTGGTAGTCGCGGAGGAACGAGCGCCAGTGGAGGCCGGGCTCGGCCTTCATGCGCGCGGCCCACTCGTCGTCCTTGCGCGCGCCGCCCATCTCTTTGAGATCGGCGCCGGCGCTGAAGTGACCGGCCGCGCCGGTGAGGATGGCGACGCGGATCTCGGGATCGGCGTCGATCATCGTCCACGCGTCGGCGAGGCGGACCAACATCTCCATGCCGAGCGCGTTGCGCGCGTCGGGGCGGTTCATGATCACGGTCACGACGTGCCCGTCGCGTTCGAGGAGCAGATGCGGCTCGGCCATCGCGGGGAGAAGATAGAACATGTTCCACTCTCGGGCAAGCGGCGTTTGCGAACGCGAGTGAAACGTGTTCTACCAGTGAGGTGGACCTCTCGTTGTCCGACGAGCAACGCCTCCTCCGCGACTCGGTGCGTCGTTTCCTCGAGCACGCTTCGCCGATGGCCGACGTGCGCCGAGCGATGGTCACGGCCGACGGCTTCGAGCGTTCGCTGTGGTCACGGCTCTCGACCGAGCTGGCGCTTCCAGCGGTCGGCGTCGCCGAGGCGTATGGCGGTCTCGGTCTGGGAACGATCGAGCTCGGCCTCGTCCTCGAAGAGATGGGCCGCGCGCTCGTCTGTGCGCCGTACCTGACGACGACGCTCGCGGGTCGCGCCATCCTCCATCGAGGGAGCGCCGCCGATCACGAAGCGCTGCTTCCCGATCTCGCGTCGGGCGCGTCCATCGGAGCATTCGCGGACGAGTCGAGCTGCACGGCACGCAACGTCGATGGAGGGTGGCGACTCGAAGGCGAGCTCTCCCACGTCGTCTTCGGTCACGTCGCCGACTGCTTGGTCGTTCCTGCGCAGAGCGATGCCGGCGTCTCTCTCTTCGTGGTCGAGGCTGCGCAGCAGACCGTCACCCGCACCGCACGCCCGACGCTCGACGCGACCCGCCGTCTCGCGCGCATCGAGCTGAGAGATGCCCCCGCCCGTCTCCTCGGCGAGCCCGGCACGGCCTCCGCGGCCATCGCCCGCACGCTGAACGAAGGAGCCATTCTCCTCGCCTGCGAAATGGTCGGCGGCGCCGAGCGTGCGCTCGAAATTTCGGTCGAGTACGCCAAGGTCCGAACCCAATTCGGTCGCGCGATCGGCTCGTTTCAGGCCATCAAACACAAGTGCGCCGACATGCTCCTGCTCGTCGAGTCGGCGCGCTCGGCCGCGTATTGGGCCGCCTGCGTCGCTGCGCAGCCCGACGGGGACGCAGGTGAGCTGACGATCGCTGCCAGCGTCGCCAAGTCGTACGCCAACGACGCCTACTTCCAAGTGGCGGGCGAGTGCATTCAAATCCACGGAGGCGTCGGCTTCACCTGGGAGCACGACGCGCACCTCTACTTCAAGCGCGCGCGCGCTTCGGCGTCGCAGCTGGGAGACGTCACCCATCATCGCGCGCGCATCGCCGATGCAATCGGCCTCGACGCGACGACCTCGCGCTCGACGCTCGGCTGAACCTTTCGAAACTCCGACGCCGTACGTCACGAGAGCCACGTAACCCTGGAGCCGGTCATGACCCTCGCCTTCTGGAGCCACGCGCAAGAGAATCCCCAACACGTCGCGCTCATCGAGCCCGATGGCAACTCGGTCACCGCTGGCGAGCTGCTCGCGAGCGCCAACCAGGTGGTGCACGGTCTGCGTGCGCTCGGTCTGAAGCGTGGCGACACCATCGCGGTGATGCTCGGCAACGAGCGGGCGATGCTCGAGCTCTACCTCGCGGCGACGCAGGCGGGCCTCTACATCACGCCGATCAACAGCAACCTCGCGCCGCCGGAGGTCGCGTACATCGTCACCGATTGTGACGCGAAGGCCTTGTTTTGCAGCGCGAACACCGCGGTCATTTGCCGCCGTGCGCTCGAAGAGGCAACGCTCGATCGGCAAGCCTGCTTCTGCACCGGGGCAGCAGAGGGCTTCCGGCCCTTCGCCGACTTGAAGCGCGAAAAACCAACGACGATGCCGAGCGAGCGTCGCGTCGGCGCCTCGATGACGTACACGTCGGGCACCACCGGCCGTCCGAAAGGCGTGCGCCGTCCGCTTCCTGACATCGCGCCCGAGGTGGTCGCCGAACAGCTCGCGATGTTCCTCAGCCTCTTCGGGATCAAGGCCCACGACGACGGCGTGCACATCGTCGTCTCGCCGCTCTACCACACGGCCGTTCTCAACTTCTGCACCAGCCACCTTCACCTCGGGCACACCATCGTCCTGATGTCGAAGTGGACGCCGCAGAGCATGCTCGACTTGATCGCCAAGCACCGCGTGACCTCGACGCACATGGTGCCGACGCAGTTCAATCGTCTTCTCGGTCTCCCCGAAGAAGCGCGCAAGGCTGCCGATCTCTCGTCGCTTCGTCACGTCATCCACAGCGCCGCGCCGTGCCCTGTCGACGTGAAGCACAAGATGCTGGCGTGGTGGGGCACGTGCATCTACGAGTACTACGCGGCCTCGGAGGGTGGCGGCACGCTGGTCACTCCCGCGCAGTGGCTCGAGCGCCCGGGAACCGTCGGCAAGGCGTGGCCGATCTCCAAGCTCCGCATCTCGCGCGACGACGGCACCGAAGCCGCGCCGGGCGAGGTCGGCACCGTCTACATGAGCATGGGACAGCACAAATTCGCCTATCACAAGGACGCGGCGAAGACGGCGAGCTCGTGGAAGGACGATCACTTCACCGTCGGCGACGCCGGCTATCTCGATGCCGACGGGTACTTGTTCCTCTGCGATCGCAAGAGCGACATGATCATCTCCGGCGGCGTGAACATCTATCCCGCGGAGATCGAAGCTGCGCTCGGCGCGCACCCGAAGATCGCCGACGTCGCCGTCTTCGGCATCCCCGACGACGATTGGGGTGAGCAGGTGAAGGCGGTGGTCGAGCTCGCCGAGGGGGTCGAGGCGTCACCGGCGCTCGCCGACGAGGTGCTGGCGTTCTGTCGGGAGCGGCTCGCCGCCTTCAAGTGCCCGAAGACGGTCGACTTCACTTCGCAATTGCCGCGCGACCCGAACGGAAAACTCTACAAGCGACGCCTGCGTGATCCGTATTGGGCGGGACGCGATCGCGCGATCTGAAAAAGGCGCCTGCGGTCGCTTGCATTGCGAGTGGAACATGTTCTAGTTGGAGCATGCGGCTCGCCGAGATCGACCTCTACTCGCCTGAAGTCTTCGTCCAAGGTGTCCCCCACGACGCCTTCCGCCTGCTTCGCGCCGAAGCCCCCGTGCACTTCCACGCCGAGCCGGGCGGGGTCGGGTACTACGCGATCACCAAGTACGACGACATCGTCGCCATCTCGAAGAACCCGGGGCTCTTCTCCTCGGCGCGCGGGGCGACCAACATCCAGGACTATCCCCCGGAAGACCTGTCGCTCGTCCAGATGATGATGCTCAACATGGACCCGCCGCAGCACGCCAAATTCAGGCGTATCGCGCGCACCGGGTTCACGCCCCGAATGGTCGCCGCGCTCGAACCGAGCGTGCGCGCGACGGCGACGCAGATCATCGATCGCGTCGCCAAGACCGGCGAGTGTGACTTCGTCCGCTCGATCTCGGCCGAGCTGCCGCTGCAGGTCATCGCCGAGCTGATGGGCATCCCCAACGAAGATCGTCAGCAGATCTTCGATTGGTCGAATCGCCTCATCGGCTTCGACGATCCCGAGTTCCAGAACACCTACGAAGACGGCAAGGTCGCCGCCGCCGAAGTGTGGGGCTACGCCAGTCAGCTCGGCGCCGCGCGCAAGGGAACCACCGGCGAAGACATGGTGAGCGTCCTCGTCAACGCCGTCGTCGATGGGCAAAGCCTCTCCGACATGGAGTTCGAGAGCTTCTTCCTCTTGCTCGCGGTGGCCGGCAACGAGACCACGCGCAACCTCATCTCCGGCGGCATGCTGGCGCTGATGGAGAACCCCGAGCAGCGCGCGCGGCTCGTCGCCGATCCGTCGCTCATTCCCTCGGCCGTCGAAGAGATGCTCCGTTGGGTGACGCCGGTGATGTACTTCCGTCGCACCGCGACGCGCGACACCGAGATTCGCGGCGTCAAAATCAAAGAGAACGATAAAGTGGTGATGTACTACCCGTCGGCCAACCGCGACGAGCAGTACTTCAAAGACGGCGACAAATTCGACGTCGGTCGCACGCCCAACGAGCACCTCGCGTTCGGCGTCGGCGAGCACTTCTGTCTCGGCACCAGCCTCGCGCGCCTCGAGATTCGCGTCCTCTTCGAAGAGCTCATTCGTCGCCTCCCCGACATCGAGCTCGCCGGTGCGCCGCGTCGTCTTCGCTCGAATTTCATCAACGGCACGAAGGCGCTGCCCGTCCGCTTCACGCCCGAGAAGGCCCCGTGAGCACTCCCGTGAACACCTTCGCCGGCTATCCGCGCGGGTGGTTCCTCGCTTGCTTCTCGAGCGAGCTCGGCCCGTCGGAGGTGAAGCCGCTGCGCTACTTCGGCCAGGACTTGGTCGCCTATCGCGATGAAGCGGGCGTCGCGCACGTGCTCGATGCGCACTGCCCGCACCTCGGCGCCCACCTCGGCTACGGCGGTAAGGTCGAAGGGGCGTGCATTCGTTGTCCCTTCCACGCTTGGCGTTTCGATGCACACGGCGTTTGCGACGAAATCCCCTACGCGTCGAAGATCCCCCGCGGCGCCAAGATTCGCGCGTGGGCCGTGCGAGAGATCAACGGCGTGGTGCTCCTCCACCACGACGCGACGGGCGCGGCGCCGGCGTACGAAATTCCGGTCATCCCCGAGTACGGCACCGAGCAGTGGCTCCCCTGGGTGACGGCGATTTATCGCATCAAGACGCACCCGCGCGAGATCGTCGACAACCTCGGCGACCGCGCGCACTTCGCGCCGGTGCACCGAACCGAAATCGTCGACTTCCAATTCGAGATCGACGGCCACCGCGCAGTGCAACGGGCGGTGGGCAAGGCGCACCTCCCGGGTGGCGGCGTCGACAACTTCTCGTCGACCACGACCTACCACGGCCCTGGCTATCTCCTGATGAAGATGGATGGCGCCCTCAAGAACTACATGCTCATCGGTCATACGCTCAACGACGAAAGCACCCTCGATTTGCGGCTCGGCGTGACGCTGAAGATCGTCGGCGATCGCGCGCGTACCGAGGGCTACGTCGGTCAGTACATGGCCAACCTCAAGGCCGGCTTCGAGGACGACATCAAGATTTGGGAGGCGAAGGTCTTCCGTGAGCGTCCGGTGCTCTGCGAGGGCGAGGGACCGATCTCCGAGCTGCGTCGTTGGTACAGGCAGTTCTACGAAGGCCAGACCTCGAGCGGCGCCGTGCAGCAGGTGGAGGCGACGCCGTGAGCGAGGCCGACAAGTCACAGGTCTCACAGGTGATCGCGCAACTGCTCTCCCGTGCGCAGGCGATGGGCCCGGCGCTCTCGGCCCGCGCCAAGCACGCCGAAGAGCTCCGTCGCATCCCCGACGAGACCATCGCCGCCTTCCAAGACGCCGGGTTTTTCCGCATGCTTCAGCCGTCGCGATGGGGCGGGCTGGAGGTCGACCCGGGCGTCTTCTTCGACGTGCAGACTGCCATCGGACGCGCGTGTCCTTCGAGCGCCTGGGTGCTCGGCGTCGTCGCGGTGCACGCATGGCAACTGGCGCTCTTCTCGGAAGAGGCGCAGCGCGAAGTCTGGGGCACGGACGCGAGCACCCTCATCTCTTCGTCGTACGCGCCCACCGGCAAGGTCGAACGCGCGCCCGGTGGATATCGCATCAGCGGCCGTTGGTCGTTTTCGAGCGGCTGCGATCATTGCCAATGGGTCTTCCTCGGCGGCATGGTCCCTCCCGAAGGCGACGCCAAATTCCCCGAGATGCGCACCTTTCTCGTGCCGAGAAGCGACTATCGCATCGACGACAACTGGCACACGGTCGCGCTCAAGGCGACTGGCAGCAAAGACATCGTCATCGACGGCGCCTTCGTCCCCGAGCATCGCACGCATCGCCTGATCGACGGCTTCAAGCGTCAGAGCCCGGGGAACGCCATCAACACCGCGCCGCTCTATCGGCTGCCGTTCGGGCAAATTTTCGTGCGTTCGGTGTCGACGACGTCGATCGGCATCGCCGAAGGGGCCCTCGCGATTTACCGCGAAGTGGCGGCGAAACGTGTTGCGGCGGGCGACGGTTCGAAGGTCATCGAAGATCCGCACGCGCAGATGGTCGCCGCGCGGGCCTCGGCGCTCATCGACGAAGTGAAGCTCGTACTTCATCGCAACTTCGAAGAGATGATGTCGCTCGTCCGCGAAGGCGCCGACATTCCGCTCGAGCGTCGCGTGCAGTTCCGTTTTCAATCGTCGCTGGCCGTCGAGAAGTGCGTCGAGGCGGTCGACATGCTCTTCACCGCCAGCGGTGGGCGCGCAATCTTCCTCGACAGCCCGATGCTGCGTTACTTCCTCGACGTCCATGGGGCGCGCGCGCACTACGCCAATAACCCCGACAAGCCTGGTCGCAACTACGGTGGCGTGCTGCTGTCGGCGAAGAATCAGGACTTCTTCCTATGAGTGAAGTCGATAGTGTCGTCATAGACCAGCTCGGATACCTGGGATTCGAGGTCGCCGACGTCGCTGCTTGGGAGAAGTTCGCCACCGAGGTGCTGGGGCTCGTCGCCGTCGATCGACGCGACGATGGCGGCTTCTCCTTGCGCATGGACGGTCACCGACGTCGTTTCGTCATCACGCCCGGAAAGGCCGACGATCTATCGATCATCGGTTGGCAGGTGCGTGACGAAGTGATGCTCGCGAAGGTCGCGTCGAAGTTGGGCGCCGCCGGTGTCGAGGTCGTCGAGTCGAGCGCCGAACGCGCTGCCGAGCGATTCGTCGGCAAGATGATCGAGCTCCGTGACCCCGCAGGGTTGCCTCTCGAAATCTTCTGCGGACCCGCCCTCGCCGAGACGCCTTTCGCGTCGCCCGTCGTTCGCAGCGGCTACGTCGCCGACGAGCTCGGCCTCGGTCATCTGGTGATCAGCTCGGGCGACTTCGAGAAGACGCGCGCCTTCTATTGCGACCTCCTCGGCTTCCGTCTCTCCGACCGCATCGTCGCCGACGTGCACGGTTTCAAGGCCGATTTGTCGTTCTTCCACACCAACGGAAGGCACCACTCGCTCGCCTTCGGCGGGCCGCAGCGAAAGCGTCTGCACCACTTCCTCGTCGAGGCGCGGAGCATGGACGAGGTCGGCCTCGCGTTCGATCGCGCGCTCGGCGGCGGCGCGCGCATCATGCAAACGCTCGGGCGTCACCCGAACGATCGGATGTTCTCGTTCTACGCGAAGACGCCGTCGGGTTTTCAGTTCGAATTCGGCTGGGGCGGCCGTCACGTCGACGACGCGACCTGGGAGCCGACCACCTACGACACGATCAGCGAGTGGGGACATCACCCGCCGCAGTTTCTGACACCTGGAAAGTGAGCTCGGAATGACCACCACGCGCGCCGTGCCCGAGGGCAAGTACGCCGACCTCGGCGACGGACTGAAGGTCCACTACCACGAGGTCGGCGAGGGGAAGCCGCTGCTCTTCCTCCACGGCAGCGGACCGGGCGCCAGCGGGTGGAGCAATTTCCGCCACAATTTCCCGTTCTTTGCCGCCAACGGCTTCCGCTGCATCGTCGCCGACACGCTCGGCTACGGATACTCGAGCAAGCCCGACGACCGCGACTACGCGCTCGACTTTCTCGTCTCCAACGTGAAGAAATTCCTCGACGTCCTCGGCGTCGAGAAGTGCGCGGTCATCGGCAACTCGCACGGCGGGGCGATGTCGATGAAGCTCGCGATCGATCACCCGAGCGTGGTCGAGAAGCTCGTGCTCATGGCCCCGGGCGGGCTCGAGACGCGCGAGACGTACATGAACATGGATGGCATCAAGGCCATGATGAAGGCCTTCTTCGGTCGCGAGGGCATCACCCGCGAGACGATGCGCCGCGTCTTCGAGCTACAGCTCTTCGATCCTTCGCTGGTCACCGATGGTCTCCTCGACGAGCGCGTCGAAATCGCCAATTTGCAGCCGAAACGCGTGCTTTCGTCGATGCAGGTGCCGAACCTCTCGGCCGAGCTGACGAAGATTCAGTGCCCGACGTTCGCGCTTTGGGGCGTCGACGACAAGTACTGCCCGGTCAGCGGCGCGATGACCATCGCCACCGGCTGTCCCGGCGCGCGCGTGATGATGATCTCGAAGTGCGGTCACTGGGTGATGGTCGAGCACGCCTCGCTCTTCAACCGGCTCTGCCTCGACTTTCTGAAAGAGTAGGGGAGGGGAGCGCCGTGCGGGACGTCGACATCGCGCGACTCGGAGACGAGCTCTACGGAGCGATGCGTGCGCGAAAGGCGGTGGCGCCGCTCACTTCACGCGAAGCCGACGTCACCATCGCCGACGCCTATCACGTGTCGTTGCACACGCTTCGTCGTCGACTCGCCGACGGCGAACGTCTGATCGGCAAGAAGATCGGCGTCACCAGCAAACCGGTGCAGCGCATGCTCGACGTGCACCAACCCGATTTCGGCTACCTCACCGATCGGATGAAGTTCTCCTCGGGGTGCGAGCTGCCGATCAGCACGCAGCTCATCCAGCCGCGCGCCGAAGGGGAAATCGCCTTCGAGCTGAAGCGCGACTTGGTGGGCCCCGGGGTCACCAACGAAGACGTGCTCGCCGCCACCGAGTGCGTGATGCCCTGCTTCGAGGTCGTCGATTCGCGCATCGAAGCCTGGAAAATTCGCATCCAAGACACCGTCGCCGACAACGCCTCGTCGGGGCTCTTCGTCCTCGGCGACGATCGGGTGAAGCCTGGCGACGTCGATTTCTACTCCTGCGGGATGGTCGTCGAGAAGAACGGCGAGATCATCAGCACGGGTGCCGGCGCGGCTGCGCTCGGATCACCGCTCACCTGCGTCGCCTGGCTCGCGAACACGCTCGGCACCTTCGGCGAGAAGCTCGTCGCCGGGGACATCGTGCTCTCGGGCTCGCTCGTGCCGCTCGAGCCGGTGGTGGCGGGAGACGAGATGAAGTTGGTCATCGGCGGCATCGGTCGGGCGAGCGTGCGATTCGTCTGAGGGTTCCCGAGTGCGACGGTAGTGAAGCGAGGCGTGCCCATGAAAAAGACAGCTGCGGCGATCATCGGTTCGGGAAACATCGGGACCGATTTGCTCTTGAAGGCGCTTCGCAGCGAATGGATCACGCCCATCTGGGTCGTGGGCATCGACGAGGCCTCCGATGGTCTCCGGCGCGCGCGCGAGCTGGGCGTGAAGACCACGCACCAAGGCGTCGACGGTCTACTGCCGCACGTCGGGCCCGACGAGATTCGCGTCGTCTTCGATGCCACCTCGGCCTACGCGCACGCGGAGAACGCACGCAAGGTGCAGGCGCTCGGCGCCTTGATGATCGACCTCACCCCGGCAGCGATCGGCCCGTACTGCATTCCGCCGGTGAATTTGAAGGATTTGACCTCGCACGCGGTCGCGGGAGGCAACGTCAACATGGTGACTTGCGGTGGACAGGCGACGATCCCGATGGTCGCTGCCGTGAGTCGCGTGCAACCCGTCGACTACGCCGAAATCGTCGCCACGGTCGCTTCGCGTTCGGTCGGCCCGGGCACGCGGCAGAACATCGACGAGTTCACCCGCACGACGGCCCGTGCCGTCGAAAAAATCGGCGGCGCCAAGCAGGGAAAGGCGATCATCGTCATCAACCCCGCCGAGCCGCCGCTCATCATGCGCGACACGATTCACTGCGCGACGGCGACCGCGCCCGACGTCGAGGCGATCACCGCTTCGGTGCATTCGATGGTGCGCGACGTGCAGCGCTATGTGCCCGGCTATCGCCTGAAGAATGGTCCGGTCTTCGACGGCAAACGTGTGAGCGTCTACATGGAGGTCGAGGGCCTCGGCGACTACCTCCCGAAATACGCCGGCAACCTCGACATCATGACCGCAGCTGCTTTGCGCACCGCCGAGATGTTCGCGGAGCAAGCGAGCGCCGCGAAGCTCGCGGAAGGAGGCGCGCGATGAGCTCGAGCTTGAAGGGCAAGAAGGTCACGCTCCACGACATGTGCCTGCGTGACGGGATGCACCCGAAGCGTCATCAGATTTCGCTCGAGCAGATGGTGGCGGTCTCGAAGGGCCTCGACGCAGCGGGCGTGCCGCTCATCGAAGTGACCCACGGCGACGGCCTCGGCGGCGCGTCGATCAACTACGGATTCCCAAAGCACACCGACGAACAGTACTTGCGCGCGGTGGTGCCCGGGCTGAAGAAGAGCCGCGTTTCTGCCCTTCTTTTGCCGGGAATCGGCACCGTCGAGCACCTCCACATGGCGGTCGACTGCGGCGTCTCGACGATTCGCGTCGCCACGCACTGCACCGAGGCCGACGTCTCCGAGCAGCACATCGCGCGCGCGCGGAAGATCGGCGTCGACACCGTCGGCTTCCTCATGATGGCGCACATGATCCCGCCGGAGGAGTTGGTGGTGCAGGCGAAGAAGATGGAGAGCTACGGCGCCAACTGTCTCTACGTCACCGACTCGGCGGGGACGATGTTGCCGGACGACGTCCGCGCGCGCATCGGGCTCTTTCGTTCCGAGCTGCGCCCGGAGACCGAAATCGGTTTCCACGGACATCATAATCTAGCTATGGGAATCGCCAACTCGCTCGCCGCCATGGAGGCGGGTGCCACGCGCATCGACGGCTCGGCGGCCGGGCTCGGTGCGGGGGCGGGCAACACCCCTCTCGAGGTCTTCGTCGCGGTCCTCGACAAGCTCGGCGTCGATCACGGCGTCGACCTCTACAAGATCATGGACGTCGCCGAAGACCTCGTCCTTCCGATGATGGATCACCCGGTGCGCATCGATCGCGACGCGCTGATTTTGGGCTATGCCGGCGTCTATTCGTCGTTTCTCCTCTTCGCCAAGCGCGCCGCCGAGCGCTACGGCGTCTCGTCGCGCGACATCCTCGTCGAGATGGGCAAGCGCAAGACGGTGGGTGGGCAAGAGGACATGATCGAAGACGTCGCCCTCGACATGGCGCGCGCCCGTTCGACGTCAGGTAGTTGAGATAGCCGAGGCCATCGCAGTGAACGACGAGCTCGAAACCTTTCGCCGCGAGTGCGCCGCCTTCATCGAGGCGAAGTGCCCAGCGAGCATGCGAACGCCGCTGGTGCGCGAAGACGAAGAGCCGTGGGGCGGCCGTCGCCCGGTCTTCACGCACCCCGACACCAAGCCGTGGATGGATGCGATGGCCGAGCGCGGCTTCACGGCGCCGACCTGGCCTCGTGAATACGGCGGCGGCGGCCTCGACGAGGCGCACGCGCGCGTCCTCGAGGACGAGCTGCGACGCGCAGGATGTCGTCCGGCGCTGAAGAGCTTCGGCCTCTGGATGCTCGGTCCGGTGCTCTTGCAGTACGGCACCGAAGCGCAGAAACAGGCTTGGATTCCCGGCATCGTGCGCGGAGAGACGCGATGGTGCCAAGGCTACAGCGAGCCGGGCGCAGGCTCCGATCTCGCGAGCCTGCAGACGCGCGCGGTGCTCGACGGTGACGCGTACGTCGTCGACGGCGGCAAGGTGTGGACGTCGCATGCCGACAAGGCCGACTACATGTTCTGCCTCGTGCGCACCGATCCGAGCGCGCGCAAGCACGAGGGCATCGGCTTTCTCCTCATCGACATGCGAGCGCCGGGAATCACCGTGCGTCCGATTCGTCTGATTAGCGGCGCGTCGCCCTTTTGCGAGACCTTCTTCGACGGCGTCCGTGTTCCGCGCGCGAACCTCGTCGGCCGTCCCGGCGAGGGCTGGACCATCGCCAAGGCGCTCCTCTCGCACGAGCGCGCGCTCATCTCGAAGATGCGTGACGCGCGCTCCTCGGAAGACGTCTCGCTCGAGGCGCTCGCCCGTCGCTACCTCGGCACCGATGAAAGCGGCGCCATCGATCACCCGAGCCTGCGTGATCGCATCGCCCAGGCGAACCTCGACCTCTTGTGCAACAAGCTGACGATGCGGCGCTCCGAAGAGGCCGTGCGTGCTGGTCTCGGCCCTGGCCCCGAGACCTCGATGTTCAAGCTCTACGGCACCGAGCTGAGCAAGCGTCGCTACGAGCTGATGGTCGAAATGGCCGGTTTTTCCGGCCTCGGATGGGAAGGCGAGGGGTTCGAAGCCGACGAGTTGGTGCGTACTCGTTCCTGGCTCCGTTCGCGCGCGAGCTCGATCGAAGGCGGCTCCTCCGAGATTCAACTCAACGTCATCGCCAAGCGCGTGCTCGGGCTGCCGGACGATCCGCACGGTCGAGGGCGAGAGTGATGTCCTTCGTTCTGACGGAAGAGCAAACGGCCTTGCAACGGGCTGCGCGGGAGTTCGCCAACGAGCGCGTGCCCACCACTCATCTGCGCGCGCTCCGCGATGGCAACGACGCGATCGGTCTTTCACGCGAACGGTGGACCGAGATGGCGGAGCTCGGCTGGCCGGGCATCGTGCTTCCGGAAGAGCATGGCGGCCTCGGCCTCGGGTTCGCCGAGCTCGGCCTGGTGTTGCAAGCGCTCGGTCGCACGCTCGCGCCGCATGCGTTTCTCTCTACAGTGGTGCTCTCGGGCAGCGCGATTGCACTCGGCAGCGACGCGCGTCAGAAGCACGAGCACTTGCCGAAGATCGCCAGCGGCGAGCGGCTCTTCGCGTTCGCGCACGAGGAGAGGCGACGTCACGCTCGCCATCACATCGCGACTCGCGCGGTGGCGAGCCGCGAGGCGAACGGTGGATTTCGAATCGACGGAGAAAAGAGCTTCGTCCTCGATGGGCACGTGGCCGACATGTTCGTCGTCGTCGCGCGCACATCAGGAGACGTCGACGCTCGCGAAGGGCTCACGCTCTTCCTGGTGAAGAAGACGCTGCCAGGAGTGACGACGCAGCGCCTGTCCGTCGTCGATGCGCGCAACGCCGCGCGCGTGCATCTCGCCGGCGTCGAAGTGGCCCGCGCAGATGTCCTCGGACACGTCGGAAGGGGCGTCGAGATTCTCGATCGGGTGCTCGATCGCGCGACCATCGCGCTCGCTGCCGAGATGCTCGGCGGCATCGAAGAGGCCTTCGAGCGAACGCTCGCGCACCTGAAGACCCGCCGCCAATTCGGCGTCCCGATCGGCTCGTTTCAAGCCCTCAAACACCGCGCGGCGTACATGTTCTGCGAGATCGAGCTCTCGCGCTCGATCGTGATGGAAGCCCTCCGCGCCATCGACGCGAATCGCGACGACGTGCCGATGTTGGCGAGCGCCGCCAAGGCGCGCCTCTCCGACGTCTTCCTCCAGGTTGCGGGCGAGGCGGTGCAGATGCACGGTGGCGTCGGCGTGACCGACGAGCTCGACATCGGCCTCTTCCTCAAGCGCGCGCGGGTGGCCCAGCTCACCCTCGGCGACGCCGCCCATCATCGCGATCGCTTCGCCCGGCTGGGAGGCTACTGATGCGTGATCTCGATCTTCCGAGCCTGCATGCCGCCATCGAAGCGCGCGCCTGCGACAGCGTCCCGCTCGCCGACGACGAGGTCCTGGCGCTGCCCGAGGTTTCGTCTCGGGATGGGCGGGAGATGCTCGAAGCGGCTGGCACCGTGCGCGATCGCGCGTTCGGAAAGACTGCGACCTTCTCGCCGAAGGTGTTCCTCCCGGTCACCAACCTCTGTCGCAACAAGTGCGGCTACTGCTCCTTCAAGAAGATGCCCGGCGATGCCGGCGTCTGGACGATGAGCCCGAGCGAGGTCACCGAGTGGATCGCACGCGGTCGCGAGCACGGCTGCGTCGAGGCGCTCCTTTGCCTCGGCGACAAGCCCGAGACTTCATTTCCTGCCTATCGTGCGCAGCTCGCGTCGTTCGGGCACGACAACACCGTCGACTACCTCACGCGCGTCTCGCGCATCGCGCTCGATCACGGCCTCCTCCCGCACACCAACGCTGGCCTCCTCACGCGCGAGGACATGGCGCAGCTCCGCACCACCAACGTCAGCCTCGGCCTGATGCTCGAGAGCGCGAGCGATCGCCTCTGTGGTCCCGGGATGCCGCACCATCGCGCGCCCGACAAGCAGCCGCAAAAGCGCATTCGCATGCTCGAAGACGCGGGCGAGCTGCGCATCCCCTTCACCACCGGCATCCTCGTCGGCATCGGCGAGACGCGCCGCGAGCGCATCGAAGCGCTGCTGGAAATCAGGCGTATTTCGCGCGCGTTCGGCCACGTGCAGGAGGTCATCGTCCAGAGCTTCCGCGCCCGGCCGGAGATTCCGATGCACGCGGCGTCCGATCCTTCCGACGACGATCTGATCGACGCCATCGCGCTCGCGAGACTGATTCTCGACGACGACGTGTCGGTGCAGGCGCCGCCGAACCTCTCGCCGCACGCGACCGCGAAGATGCTCCGCGCGGGCATCAACGACTTCGGTGGCATCTCGCCGGTGAGCCCCGATTACATCAACCCGCGACATCCGTGGCCGCATCTGAAGGCGCTCGGCGAAGCATGCGCGTGCGAAGGCTTCTCACTGCATCCGCGCTTGCCGATCTATCCGCGATGGCGCGAACGTACCGAGTTCATCGATCGCGACCTCGAGATGAACGCGCGCGCGTGCGAGCGTCGTGTTTCTAGCTTCGCGGTCGGCCGATCACCGCACCTCGAATCCGCGTCGGTCGGCTCGCCGTGAGCGTCCGCGAGCTGCTCGATCGCGCGCGCGAGGGACGCGAGCTGACGTTCGACGAGGCCGTGCTCCTCTGCGGCGCGCAGGGCACGGACCTCGATGCGCTGGTCGCGACGGCCGATGCGCAAAGGCGCGAACAGTGTGGCGACGAGGTCGGATACGTCGTCAATCGCAACGTCAACTTCACCAACGTCTGCGTCAAGGCGTGTAAGTTCTGCGCGTTCTCGCGCGCGACTCGCTCCGAAGAAGGCTATTTTCTCGGCGTCGACGAGATCGTTCGCCGCGTCGTCGAAGCCCACGAGCTCGGAGCGACCGAGGTCTGCATCCAGGCCGGACTTCCCCCGGGCGTCGACGGACGCATCTACGTCGACATCTGCCAGGCGGTGAAGCGCGCGGTGCCATCGATCCACGTTCACGCGTTCTCCCCCGAGGAGATCAAATACGGCGCGGTGCTCTCCGGTCTCTCGTTCCGCGAATATCTCGAGGAGCTCGCCGCCGCCGGCCTCGGCTCACTTCCGGGCACCTCCGCCGAGATCCTCGACGACGTGGTGCGCGATCGCATCGCCCCCGGGCGCATCACCACCGGCGAATGGATCGAGGTCATCACCGCGGCGCACGCAATCGGGCTGCCGACGACCTCGACGATCATGTTCGGGCACCTCGAGAGCGACGTCGAGCGGATGCGGCACCTGATTCTGTTGCGCACGATTCAGCAGGAAACGTGTGGTTTCACCGAGTTCGTGCCGCTCTCGTTCGTGCACCAAGAGGCGCCGCTCTTCCTCAAGCGACGCGTCTTAGGCGTGCGACCTGGCGCGACCGAGGGCGAAGTGATTCGCTTCTTCGCCATCGCCCGCCTGCTGCTCGGTCGCACGTTTCGCAACCTTCAGGCCTCGTGGGTGAAGCAGGGCTTGCCGCTGGCGACGCGACTGCTGGCGTGCGGCGCCAACGACCTCGGCGGCACCTTGATGAACGAGAGCATCTCGACCTCGGCCGGCGCGGAGCACGGACAGTTCGTCTCGCCACGGCAGATGCGCGAGGCGATCCGCGGGGCAGGGCGCGCGCCCGTCGAACGAAGCACCAAGTATGCGACGTTGCGCGTCTTCGGCCCCGTCGAGCGTGACGAAGACGCGGGCCCGCTCGATCGCATCGACGACCCGGTCGCCCGCTTCGGGACCTACCGCGGGCTCACGCAAGACGCGCAGGTACGATTTCGTCGACGCGTTCCGTGAGCTGTCGAAAGTCACGATCGGTGTCGACGTCGAAGCCGAGACCGAGGCTCCGATGTACCGCGACGCGCGTCTTGGTCAGGCTCGCTTGGCGATGACGACGGAAGCTGTCGGCGTGGCCGAACGACGTGGGCAAGAGCTTCGCGGTGCGCATCGCCAGCGCGTTGGTCCCGAGGTCGCGTAGATCGGGCGCGAGGACGAGATCGGCCTCGTGGAGCAGCGATAGCGTCGCGTCGACGTCGCCGACCTCGAGCCGCGGCAGATCGCCCATCAAGACGAGCGCGGCATCGGCCGAGCTGGCGACGTGACGAATCGCTGCATCGACCACGTCCCCGAGCCGTTCGGCGGGAGGATCGCGGAGCACGCGCGCGCCCCACGCCTCTGCGAGCGCAGCGACTTCGTTGCCGTCGGTCGCGACCAAAATCTCGTCGAGCCCATCGCTGGCGAGTGCGACTCGCAGCACGTGGAGAAAGAGCGAGCGCGCCAGCTCGGCCCGCTCGGCGTCGGGGAGAACGCCTGCGAGCCGGGATTTTCCGCGCTCGAAGCGCTTCACCGGGATGATGCCCGTGATCTTCATCGCGCGCCCAACCCTTCGGCGAAGGCGAGGACCTCGCGTGCCAGACGAAGCGCGTCGGCGCGAGACTTCATCAGCGTGTCGGTGGCGTGCACGCTCAGCTTCGGAAGGTCTGCGAGCTCACCTTCGTCACCTTTCTCGACGACCATGGCCGAGAGCAGCGCGCCGTAGTGGTGAGCGATCGCCGCGGCCGACGCCGGCTCGCCACGGAGCGCCGGAATCATCTCTCCGAGCGGCCCCTTCACCGCGCGTCCGCCGAGGATCGGGCTCACCGCGACGACGGTCTTCTTCGAGAGCGCCGTCCGCACACCCGGACGCGTCGCGATCGGATCGACCGATACATAAGGATTCGATGGACCGATGAGCACGAAGTCGGCCGCGTCGATCGCTTCGATCACGCCGGGTGCCGCCGCGGGATCACCGTCGAAGGCAATCGCGCGCACTGCCGGAGCCCGGTGCTTCACGAACCACTGTTGAAAGGGCAGCGTCCCGTGTTCGACGGTGTCGAGCATCGTCCGACAGGGGCCGTCGGACATCGGGAGAATGCGCGTCGAGATTCCGCACGCACGCGCCAGGCGCGCGGTCACGGAGGTGAGAGTTTCTCCCCGCCGTAAGGCCTCGGTGCGCGTCAGGTGCGTCGCCAAATCGGCGTCGCCGAGGCCGAACCAAGTGTCGGCGCCGTAACGCTTCATCATCTCGAGCGCGCGGAACGTCTCGCCCTCGAGCCCCCAACCACGCGCTTCGTCGCCGAGATCGGAGAGCGTGTACATGACGGTGTCGAGATCGGGCGAGATGCTGAGGCCCCAGTGCTCGAAGTCGTCGCCGGTGTTGACGATGACGGTGAGCGACTCGCCCGGCAGTGCGCGCGAGAGCCCGTGCGCGAAGCGTGCGCCGCCGACGCCACCGGAGAGCGCGACCACCTTGGGGGCGCTCGGCACGTTCGAGATGCTCGTCATGCGTAGAGATCCTGCGCTGCCGGTCGATAGAGCGCGCTCGCGCCTTTCGCGACGGTCGCGTCTTCGGGCTCGAAGGTGAGGCCACGGACGTGGACGAACGCGCGCCCTTCGTTCGCTTGGCCGGCGACGAGATCGGCCGCGGCGGCGACCTGATCGGCGAGCCCGGTGACGGTGGTCTCGAGCTCGCGGCCGAACAAATCAGGCTCGCCGCGTCGATCCCACAGTGGTGGCAATCCGGCGACTCCGATCGCTGCGCCGACCGTGCCCATGCGAAAGGGACGTCCGAGCGAGTCGGTGACGACGATCCCGATGTTGGCGGTCGAGCGCAGAGCGAGCGCCGCGCGAAGGCGTTCGGCCGAGGCGTCGGGGGACTCGGGGAGGATCAACATCCACGGACCGGAGCCGGGCGCCGCGTGCGCCGGATGCGCGTTGCTGAGATCGATGCTCGCGTTGGCGGCGATGAACCCGAGCCGATGACGCACGACCAAGACGCCGCGTGCTTTGCGAGAAACTTCCGATGTGTCGCGAAGGATGAGCTCGACGACACGGGGATCTTTGTCGACCTCGGCGGCCAGGGCGACGGCCCGAGCCGACGCTTCGACCGTGCTCAAATCGACGAAGCGATTCTCGGCGCGCGAGATCACCTTCGAGGCCAGCACCAACACGTCGCCGTCGGCGAGGACGATCGATGCCCGCGCGAGCGCTTCCCACGCGAGCTGCGCCAGATCGTCGCCCGGCTCGACGATGGGAACGCCCGGCAGCGCCTGCAGATCGAGGCGCGGGCCACAGCTCATTTTTCGTGCGCTCCCTGCGTCAACGGCACCGGACATGGGGACGCTCTCCTGCTAGAACATGTTCTATGCACGTCGCGATCGTGGGCGGAACAGGCAAAGAAGGACGCGGACTCGGTTTACGCTGGGCGAGGGCGGGGCACCACGTGCTCATCGGCAGCCGTGACGTCGAGCGGGCGAAGGCGCGCGCCCTCGAAATCGGTGGAGGCGCGGTCGGTGACGACAACCTCGCCGTGGTCGCCGCGGCCGAGGTCGTCGTCCTCAGCGTGCCCTTCTCGGCGCACGAGAGCACGATCGCTTCGATAGCCCCGGCGCTCGAAGGAAAAATCCTCGTCGACATCACGGTGCCGCTGAAGCCGCCGAAGGTCATGCAGGTGCACTTGCCCGAAGGCCAGTCGTGCGCGCTGCGGGCGCAAGCGGCGCTCCCGAAGTCACGCGTCGTCGCGGCGCTCCACCACGTCGGTTCGGCCCACCTCGCCGACGTCGCCCATCGCATCGAGGGCGACGTCTTGATTTGCGGTGACGACGCGGCCGCCAAAGAGGTGGTCGTTCGCTTGATCGAAGACCTCGGCGGCCGCGCCCTCGACGCCGGCGCCCTCTGCAATTCGATCGCGCTCGAGTCGATGACGCCGGTCCTCTTGTACTTGAACAAGCGGTACGGCGTCGCCGGCGCGGGGTTGCAGATCACGGGCATGCCACCGCGCTCGTAGTCACTCGGCCGCAAGCTCGGCCATCAGACGAATCGCCTCGATTTGCGGCGTGCCGATGATCAGCGTGCCTACCTTCGAGGCCTTCCATGCCTGGAAGCGATCGCGGATGCGCTCCTTCGAGCCGACCAGGTGGAGCGTGTCGACGAGCGAGTCGGGGACGGCGGCGATCGCCTCCTTCTTCTTGCCCGAGAGATAGAGCTCTTGGATCTGGATCGCCTCGGCCTCGTAGCCGATCTTGCGGATGTAGGCGTTGTAGAAGTTCTTCTCGCGTGCGCCCATGCCTCCGACGTAGAGCGCGATGCTCGCCTTCAGCGGTGCGCGACAGGCGTCGAGGTCGTCGCCGACGATCACGGCGACGGTCGGCGCGAGATCGAAATTGGCGATGCTCTTGCCGTTGCCCGCCTTGGCGAAGCCTTCTTCGAGGTGCGGCTGGATGACGTCGTAGCGCTCGGGGTGGAAGCACGTGAGGAGCATCCCGTCGGCGATTTCGGCCGACATCGCTTGGCTCTTCGGCGCCATCGACCCGGTGAAAATGGGGATGTTCTTGCGACCGTGGATGATGCTCTTGAGCGGCTTACCGAGGCCCGTCGCGCCCGGCCCCTTGTAAGGAATCGAATAGCGCTCGCCTTGGAACTCGAGCGGCGCCTCGCGCGCGAGGATCATGCGCACGATTTGGACGTACTCACGCAGCCAGGTGAGCGGCTTGTCGAACGACACGCCGTGCCAGCCCTCGACGACCTGCGGACCGGAGGTGCCGAGGCCGAGGATGAAACGCTCGCCCGAGAGCGCGTCGAGCGTCATCGCGGTCATCGCCGTGTTCGCTGGCGAGCGACCGGGGAGTTGCATGATCGCGGTGCCGAGCCGGATCTTCTTCGTCTGCGCGGCGATCCACGCCAGCGGTGACACCGCGTCCGAGCCCCACGCCTCCGCCGTCCAGACGGAGTCGAACCCGAGGCGTTCGGCCTCGTGCACGATGTCCATGTCGATTGCGATCTTCGCGCCCGAGTAGCCGACCATCAATCCGAGCCGCATCGCGCCCTCCGTCCGTTGGTTTTCGTGCAATCACAGGCTGTCACGCACTGCGTCGAGCGTCCGGCCTTGACCCACCGATGAGCGCCGGCTCTATTGACCAAGTAGAACGTGTTCCAGTTCGGGACGCGAGGCAAATTGGGGGTACATGGGGCCGCGATTCTTGTCGAAGTCGTGTGTCGGGGTCGTGCTCGGCGGGCTCTTGCTCGCGTGCACTGAAGACCCGATCGCGCCCTCGACCGACGGTCTCGAAGGGGGCGTGCTCACCGACACCTCCGGTCGCGACGGGACGACCACCTCCGATACGGCCGTTGCCTTCGACGAGGGCCCGTTCGATCCCGACTTCGGGCCACTCCCCGAGAGCGGCGTCGCCACCAGTCCAGAGTGTGATTTGAACGGACGCTGGCTCCTCTCGCAGCACGTCGTGGCGACGGCGCTCGGACAGAAGCAGGCCTCGCACAACTGGTTCTACTACGAGGTCGTGCAAGCGGGCGACGCGGTCACGGTGGTCAAAGGGCTGCACTGCGGCTACGTCGTCAACAAGGTCAGCACCTTCGGCGCCAGCGTCAGCTCCGAGAAGGCGTGGCCGGCGATCCTCAAACACTGCAGCAGCACCGGTCGCAAAGGCACCTTCAAGAAGAGCGGCGGCAGCTGTTCGTTCGGGCTCGGACGCGAGCGCGTCGTGCGCGGCGCGACGCTTCCTTACTACCTCGATCCGAGCAAGCCGCTCCCGCGAAAGGCCGAGCAAGCCGGCGCGAGCAACCCGGGTTGGGAAGACTGGGAGCCTGATCTCAAGCCGGGCATCACGCTCTCGATCACCGGCACCGCCGCGGGCGATCTCTACTTGGTGCAGCGCGACTGGACCCAGTTCGACGGCACCGTCGGGCAGAACAGCAGCAAGTTCATGGTGCCGCTGACGTGGGACACCGAGGCGTCGGTGCTCGGGAGCACCAACTCGATCATCGAGACGCAAGGCGTCCCCGACAGCGATGGCAGTCTTCACTACGTGTGGTGGGCGAAGCTCGGCGCTGGACAGGCGACGGGCACCGACAGCGAAATCTGCGAAGCCGTTCGCACGCTCAAAGGGACGCTCGTCCCCGAGGCGGACAAGGACTGATGTCCCGCATCATGCTCAATTCAAGCTCGATTCGTCGCCGGGCAGTCGTCTCGCTCGCGGCGATCCCGCTCGTGAGCGCGGCGCTCGCGTTCACCGCGCGTTCGTCGTCCGCGTCGCCGCTGTTCGAGCTCGCCGGCGGCCAAGGAGGACAGGGGGGGTTCAACTCGCGCAGCACGCAAGCGGGCGCGGCGTCGACGTACTTCAATCCGGCGATGTTGGTCGAGGCCGATCCCGGCATCACGCTCGGGCTCGTCGTGCTCTCTACGCAAATCGGCATTCGCGTCGGCGGCCGCAGCCCGGCGAACGACGTCCCGGTCGGCGCCGAGAACGCGCAGCACCCCGATGGCAGTCACCTCGACACCTCGCCGATCGCCACCTCGCAATTGCAGAACGGCGTCGGTAGCGACGGCATGGCGGCGCGTCCTCGCCAAGGCGCGGGCAGCGGCAAGCAGACCTTCGTCTACCAGATGATCGGCCTCGTGCAGCCGTTCTTCGACAAACGCCTCGTCGTCGGGCTCTACGCGCTCGTGCCCTACAGTCAGTTCACCGGCGCCTCGGCGTTCTTCAGCGACGAGCGCGAGCAGTACTTCACGAACAGCCTGCATCCGGAGATGTACGCCGATCGCATGACCGCGACCTCGCTCGCGTTCGGCGTCGGCGGCAAGGTGACCGATCAGCTCTCGATCGGGCTCTCGTTCACGCTCAGCCTGAAGACGGGCGCGACCACGCCGACCTACCTCGCCGACGCGGGGCGCTTCCAGAACATCCTCGTCGACTCCAAGGTCGAGGTGAACGCGAAGGTCTCGCCGCACATCGGCTTCTCGTATCGGCCGAGCGACCGTTTGCACTTCACCGGCACCGTGCACACGCCGCAGAAGCTGCAAATCGACACCAAGTTCACGTTCCTTCTCGCCAACGGCGTCGAGCAGGCAGCGGGCGTCAGCTTCGTCCACGCGTATCTCCCGTGGCAGGTCGCGCTCGGGTCGGAGGTCGCGCTCTTCAAAGAGGACGACAAGAGCGTCTCGCTCGTCGGCACCGCGCTCTATGCCCGGTGGTCCGACTACATCGATCGTCACGGCGAGCGGGCGATCGACGAGTACGCGTGGTCCGACACCCTCACGCCGAGCCTCGGTGCGCGCATCATCTCTGGGAAAATTCGGGGTAATTTCGATCTCTCGTACCAGCGAACGCCGATCCCCAAGCAGACGGGGCGCACCAACTACGTCGACAACGATCGTCTCGGCGCGACGGTCGGCGCCGACTATGGATTCGATCTCCTCGGCGCCAAGATGCGCGTCGGCATGCAGATGTTGGCCTATCGACTGATTCCGCAGACGACGCAGAAGCTGAAGACGCCGACCGAGGCCGATGGTCAGAATCACTATGCGTCGCTGGTGCGCGACGAGATGCCGGACGACGCGGTCGTGGGTGGCAAGCCCGTCGCCGGTCGCGAAGGCCTGCAGACGAACAACCCCGGATACCCTGGTTTTTCCAGCTCGGGATGGGTGTGGGGCGGCGGCCTCTACCTCTCCGTGAGCCCCTGAAACCTTCCATGCGCACCCGTTCCCCTCGTCGCCAGACGCTCGTCGCATTCGTCGCATTCGTCGCATTCGTGGTCGCTATGGCGAGCGCGCAGCTCGGGTGTCGCATCGGTGGCGCCTCGGAAAATCCGCAGCCTCCGCTCGACGCCGTGTGGCTGCCCGACGGCGCCGTCGCGGGCGGCGAGACGAGCCCCGACACCGGCAACACCAACGCCGACACGACGATCGACGACACCGGCGCACCTGTCGACACCAGCAGTGCCGATGACTCCTCGGGCTCGGATACCGGCTCGGCGACGGATTCGGCTTCGAGCGATGCGCACGACGCGGGGGAAGTGAGTGACGCGCGCGATGCCACCGACAGCAGCGATGCTCCGGCAGTGTGCACGCCGGGAACTGCCGCAGAGTGCGATCCGGTGGCCAACACCGGCTGCCCTGGTGGTTCGCGATGCACCACGTCTTCGACCACGCTCACCGGACGCTGCGTCTATCTCGGCGCGATCGGCGTCGGCGGTTTCTGCACCGCGACCGACGGCGCGCTCGGCTTCCTCGGCACTGACACGTGCTCGAGCAAGCTCGCCTGTCTCTCGAGCAAGTGCGTCGCCCTCTGCTGGTGCAACGGCGACTGCGAGAGCGGCTCCTGCTGCAACGTCGACTTCGGATCGAGCGGCTTCAAAGGCTGCGGCGCCTGTCACTGAGCTCGAAAACTCGAAAACCTGCCTCGGACACCGGAAGAACCATGACCGTCAGTACGCACACAGATAGAGAGTTCGATTACATCGTCGTCGGTGCCGGCTCGGCCGGAGCCATCGTCGCCAGCCGTCTCGCCGAAGATCCGTCGGCGCGCGTGCTCTTGCTCGAGGCAGGCGGCTCCGATCGCACGCGCTTCTGCACGGTGCCGGGGATGATCTCGATCGTCCACACGACGCCGCAGGTGAAGAAGAAATTCGATTGGGGCTACTACACGGCGCCGCAGAAGCACGCCAACGGTCGGCGCATCCCCACGGTGCGTGGACGCGTCCTCGGCGGCTCGAGCTCGATCAACGGAATGCTCTACGTCCGCGGGCATCGCAAGAACTACCAAGACTGGCTCGCGCAAGGTTGCGCCGGCTGGGGCTACGACGACGTGCTCCGCAACTTCAAGCGCAACGAAGACTGGGAGGGCGGCGAAACGGCGTTCCGTGGCGCCGGCGGTCCGGTCGCGGTGACGCGGCAGAAGTCGCTGACGGGAGCTTCGCAAGCGCTGATCGGCGCCATCTCCGATCGCTGCGGCGTGCCCGTGGTCGAGGACTACAACGCGGAAGAACAAGAAGGCGCGAGCATCTTCCAACAGAGCGCGCGCAACGGTCTTCGCTTCAGCACCGCCGAGGGCTACCTGCAGAAGGCGCGTCCCAACCTCGTGGTGCGCACCGGCGCGGTCGTCGCTCGCGTGGTCATCGAGAAGAAGCGTGCGGTCGGCGTCGAGCTCGTCACCAAGGGCGGCCGCGAGGTCGTGCGGGCCACCAAGGAAGTCGTGCTGTCTGCCGGCGTCATCGGATCGCCTCAAATTCTCATGCTTTCGGGCATCGGCCCGGCCGACGACTTGAAGCAGCACGGCATCGAGACGCTCTCCGACCTTCCGGTCGGCAAGAACCTCCACGATCACTTGTTCGTGCCGATGACCTATCTCGCGCCGAGCGCGGTTCATCGCGGGACGGCGTTTCACTTCTTCGGCGGCATGCTCAAAGAGATGACGAAGGGCGACACTTGGTTCGGGCGCACCGTCTTCGAGACGGCGGCCTTCATCAAGTCGAGCAAGGCCAACGGCATCCCCGACATGCAGATTCACGTCCTGCCGTGGTCGTATCCGTCGCCGAACCAGGACAAGCCGGTGCGCCCGGTGGTCGACAAGCGACCGGCGGTGACGGTGATGCCGACCCTCATCTATCCGAAGAGCCGCGGCGAGGTGAAGCTCCTCTCGAGCGATCCGACGGCGGCGCCGCACATCGATCCGCACTACCTCGAAGATCCCGACGACACGCGTCTCCTGATGGAGGGCATCGAGCTCGTGCGCGACATCATGGCGAGCAAGCTGCTCAAAGACGTGGTCACCGGTGAGCTGCTCCCGGGGCCGCAATTCAAGGGGCGCGACGAGATGCTGGCCGAGCTGCCGAACCGCGTGCACACCGTCTACCACCCGGTCGGCACCTGCCGCATGGGCGTCGACGAGCGGGCGGTGGTCGATCCCGAGCTGCGCGTGCGCGGCATAGAAGGTCTCCGCGTCGCCGATGCGGCGATCATGCCGAGCATCACCGGTGGCAACACCAATGCCCCGGCGATGATGATCGGCGAGCGTTGTGCTGAGCTCATGCGCGCTGAAAATACCTGAATGAAATGTGGGTCTGGGTCGTCAATTTTCGAACCAGCGACACGGAATCAAGAAGTTAGGTGGAGGATGGCGATGAAGAAGCTGATTGTGGCGTCGATCGGGTGTTTGGGGCTCCTCGCTGCGCCGGTCGTCGACGCCGGTGGCTACAAGGCCGTCAGCGTGCCGATGACCTGCAGTGAGGGCGATGCCAACCAGACGTTCTGGGCACTCCTCACCATTCCGCCGACGGCCACCGTCGGGAGCAAGTTCACGGTGACGATCGCCGGCGTGAACTCCGGCCTCATCTCGCACACCGGTCTCAACTACATCTACAACATGGAGACCGATTTCCCGGTCCCGGCGGGCACGAAGTTCGTCGCCGGCTCGGCGAAGATCCTCCCCGATACCGGCACCAAAAACGTGCGCGATGGCGCGACCGCGTGGATGGCGGGCGGCGTCGTCCACACGCGTCTCCCTGGTCACGTCGAGAACGACACCACCTTCACCGCGCCGACGCTCGAGTTCCAACTCGAGGTCACCGGCAAGGTCGGCGACAAGGCCCCGGTCACCTTCTCGCAATACCGCGTCACCGCCAACGCGTTCGTCGTCGGCGACGTCAAGAGCGTGTGCGATCCCAAGACGAAACCCCACACGATGGGCAACGTCACCGTCGCGGCGCCCTGATTGGGCGCTGCCCTCGCGCGCCCTTCGTTCGGTCCGGTGTGGGCTCGCATTCGAGCCTACCCGGCCGAGGCCGTCACCGTGCGTAGTGACCTCGAGGTCGATCCGCGCAGCGTCGGGCTGACGAAGGACGACATCGAGACGTTCTGGGCCGCAGCCGTGCGGGTCTACGAGACGCGCCTTCACCCGGCTCTCTCGCTCTGCGTGCGACGTCGCGGACAAGTGGTGCTCGATCGCGCCATCGGTCACACGCGCGGCAATGCCCCTGGCGATGCGCCCGAGACGCCGCTCGTACAGGCGACGCCCGCGACGCTTTTCACCGCGTTTTCAGCCTCCAAGGCGATCACCGCGATGGTGATCCATCTCCTCGACGAGCTCCGCTTGGTGCACCTCGACGATCCCGTCGCCGAGTACGTTCCGGAGTTTGGCAAGAATGGCAAGGAGTGGATCACGCTCCGCCACGTGCTCACGCATCGCGCCGGGATCCCCAACGTGCCGCGCGAAGAAGCCGACCTCTCGCTGCTCGGCGACGACAAGCGCATCTTCGCGCTCTTGTGCGCCGCGCGCCCGACGTCGCCTCCGGGACGACGGCTGGCGTACCACGCGCTCACCGGCGGCTACGTGCTCGGTGCGGTGGTCGAACGCGTGACGGGGATGGACATCCGCACCTTCCTCCGCACCAAGGTGCTGGACCCGCTCGGCTTCTCGCATCTGTCGTACGGCGTGCGTCCCGACGAGCTGCACCTCGTCGCCGAGAACGCGTACACCGGCCCGCCGGCGCTCCCGCCCTATTCGTGGGTGCTCGAGAAATCACTGGGAATTCGCGTGCGCGATGCGAGCGCGTTCGCCAACGATCCGCGCTTTCTCACGTCGGTCATCCCGTCGGGCAACATCGTCGGCACCGCCAACGAGATGTCGCGCTTCTACGAAGTGCTCTTGCAAGGCGGCGAGCTCGACGGCATTCGCGTCTTCGATCGTCGTACCGTGCGACGCGCCATCGCCGAGCAGACCTTCCTCGAGTTCGACGCGGTGATGGTCATCCCGGTGCGCTACGGCATGGGCTTCATGCTCGGCAGCAAATGGATGAGCCTCTACGGACACGACACGCCGCAGGCGTTCGGTCACCTCGGCTTCACGTCGATCCTCGCCTATGCCGATCCGGCGCGAGAGATCAGCGTCTCGCTGATGTCGAGCGGCAAGCCGTTCCTCACGCCGGAGCAGATCTACTGGATCAACCTCCCGCGGACGATCGCGCGCGTCACTCGGTAGTCCGGCGACCGAGCGAAGCGAGATCGACCGGACGACCAAAGTTGCGGAGCAATCTTTGGCGAAACGAGCCTATTCGGTTTCGACCAGCGTGATCGCGCGCTTCGGACAAGCACGCGCCGCCTTCTGGGCAGCTGCCTTCTGATCGTCGGAGACCGTCTCTTGGAGGACCGTGAGCATGTCTTTGTCGTCGACCTGGAAGAGGGCCGGCGCCAGCTTCATGCAGTTCGCGTTACCTTCGCAGAGATCGAAATCGACGACGATTTTGAGCTTCATTTTGCTTCGCTCGCCTATCCGAAGATGCGTCCGAGCGGCGTGCCCCAGACCCAGCGCATGATCTTCTGCAGCATCTTGCCTTTGGCTTCGGTGTACGGAAACCAGACCGCCTCTTCCTTGAGGTTGAAGCGCTCGATGACGATCGGCACCGCGAAGGCGTAGCCGCGGAGGCCGGTCTCGCCGTTGACCTGACCGACGCCGCTCGTCTTGCGACCGCCGAAGGGAGCCTCGATGGCGCCGTAGGTGATCGAGGAGTCGTTGATGCAGACCGATCCGGAGTCGATCTGCTTGGCGAGGGAGATCGCCCGATCGTCGTCGCGGGACCAGACGGTCGCCGAGAGGCCGTAGACGGAGTCGTTGGCGAGGCCAAGCGCTTCGCGATCGTCCTTCACGCGGACGATCGGCAGGATGGGGCCGAAGGTCTCTTCGCGCATGATGGCCATGTCGTGGGTGACGTCGGTGAGCACGGTCGGCTCGTAGAAGAGGTCGCCAATCTCCCGCGCGCGCCTGCCGCCGCAGAGAATCTTCGCGCCCTTCGCCCGCGCGTCCTCGACGTGACGTTCGATGGTCTCGAGCTGCTGCGGCCAGATCATCGGACCGATGTCGAACTCGCCGGAGCTGCCCAATTTCAAGGCCTTCACCTTGTCGACGACGCGACGGGTGAACTCCTCGGCGATGGAGTCGACGACGTAGACGCGCTCGGTCGAGCAGCAGAACTGGCCGGCGTTCATGAAGCCGCCGAAGACCGCGCCCCCGACGGCGCGCTCCATGTCGGCGTCCTCGCAGACGATCATCGGATCTTTGCCGCCGAGCTCGAGGGTGCAGGGGATGAGGTTGCGACCACACGCCTCGCCGACCTTGCGGCCGGTGCGGACGCTGCCGGTGAAGGAGATCTTGTTGACGCCGGCGTCGACGAGCGCGCCGCCGGTCTCGCCGTCACCTTCGACGATGGTGAGCACGTCCTTCGGGAGACCGGCCGCGGCGAAGAGATCGGCGACCAGCTTGCCGGAGAACGGCGTCACGTCGGACGGTTTGATGACCACCGTGTTGCCGGCCATCAGCGCCTGCACCGCAGGGTTGAGCGCGAGGATGAAGGGCCCGTTCCAGGGGGTGATGATTCCGACCACGCCGAGCGCGCGATAGGAGATGAGAATCTTCTTCGTCTTCAGGAGGTGCGGCGACACCTTGCGATCGGCGAGGATCTTCTTGCTGTGCTTCGCGTAGTACGACAGCGAGTCACACGCCGGGAAGATCTCCATCATGATCGTCTCGGGGCGTGAACGACCCGTCTCGCCGATGATGACGTCCATGTACTGCTCTTGCTTCGCGAGCAGCAGCTCGAGCGCGCGCCACATGTACTTCGCGCGGGCATCGAAGCCGAGCTTCTCCCAGGCCGGTTGGGCAGCGCGGGCTCTCGCGACCGCGGCGCGCACCTCGGCCGGCGACGTGATGTCCACCTCGCCGAGCCGCTTGCCCGTCTGCGGGCTGGCGACCGAAAACCGACGCCCCGTACCGTTCGTCTCCAGCGGCTGCACGATCGCCATGACTCGTTCTCCTGCGCCCGCCGCATCCCTGCGTGGACGACGCTAGTGAAACATGTTTCACTCCCGAGCGAAACCCATGCGGGATCTGGCACAAATCGAGGCCGAGCTGACCGGGCCCGGCGGCCCGTTCGAAGTGGGGACCGAGCGCGTGCAGGGCGAGGAGATGCGCGTCTTCGCCAAGCGGGCGCCTCATCTGCGGGCGGTCCTCGAGAGCTCTGCGCGCTTCGGAGACGCCGACTATCTCGTCTTCGATCGAGCTGGAGCCGAAGGAGAATCGTTTCGGTTGACCTATCGCGATCACCTGCGCGTCGTCGCCTCGGTGGCCAAGGCTCTCCGCGAACGCTTCGGGGTGGGGAAGGGCGATCGCGTCGCCATCCTCGCCGCCAATGCACCGGAGTGGATCGTCACCTTCTGGGCCGCGCAGTGCCTCGGTGCGATCGCGGTCGGCCTCAACGCGTGGTGGGCGGGCGATGAAATCAGCCACGCGCTCGACGACTGCGCGCCGAAGGTGCTGATCGTCGATCGCAAACGTCGCACGCGCGTCGACGAGGCGCTCGTCTCTCGCCTCGGCATCCAACTGATCGAAATCGAGCATGAATTTCAGGCGATTTGGAGTCACGACCTGGACGCGACGCTCCCCGACGTCGCCATCGACGAGGACGAGCCGGCGTCGATTCTCTACACCAGCGGCACCACCGGTCGGGCCAAGGGCGTCGTCACCACGCATCGCAACGTCATCGCGCTCTGCATGGTGCAGATCTTCCACGGCATGCGCATGCACCTCGTCGATCCGCCCGATCCCGCCTATCTGGCGAAGCTTCCGGCACAACGCTGCGCGCTGGTCGCCAATCCGCTCTTCCACGTCTCGGGGCTCTACACGCAGGTGGTGACGTTCCTCATCACCGGTTCGAAGACGGTGTGGACCACCGGCCGCTTCGATCCTCTGCGCGTGATGCAGCTGATGGAGAGAGAGCGCGTCACCGGCTGGTCGCCGCACGGCTCGATGGGGCCGCGTCTGGTGAATCATCCCGAGCTCGCGAAGTACGATCTCTCCACCGTCTGCTCGCTCGGTTCGGGGGGCGCGCCGGTGCCGCCCTCGTTGCAAGCGCGTCTTCGGGAGGTGTTTCCCGCGGTGAAATCGACGCTCACCGTCGGCTACGGCCTCACCGAGTGCACGGCGCTGGCGACCATTCAATTCGGCGCCGGTCTCGCCGCGCATCCCGGTTCGGTGGGAAGGCCGCTGCCGACGATCGAGGTCGAGCTGCGGGACGCGAGTGGCGCGAAAGTGCGCGAAGGCGACGAGGGCGAGATCCACGTTCGTGGACCGCTGGTGATGAAGGAGTACTGGAGACGTCCCGAGGCGACGGAGGCGTCGATTCTCCCCGGTCGCTGGCTCCGCACCGGCGACGTCGGCCGCATCGAGGATGGTCTCCTCTACATTCACAGTCGTCGTCGCGACATGATCCTGCGCGGCGCGGAGAACGTCTATCCGAGCGAGATCGAGCTGCGCCTCGAACAGCACCCGGCGGTGAAGGAGGCCGCGGTGATTGGCGCCCCGCATCCCGAGCTCGGTGAAGAGGTGAAGGCGGTGGTGGTGCTCGAGGCGAACGTCGACGACGTCGAGACCGAGACGCTGGCGCGATGGGTCGGCGCGACGCTGGCGTACTACAAAGTGCCGAGCCAATGGACGCTGTGCAAGGAGCCGCTGCCGCGCAACGCCTCGGGAAAAGTTCTGAAAAACGTGCTTCGCGGTGACGTCGACAGTGGCTTCATCGGGGACGAGTGAGAAGACGAGTGAAGGCGCAAATGTCCGAACGCATTCGCATGATCGAGTCGGGGTTCGAGCGCGCGCTCGAGGTCGAGGACGGTGAGACGCCGACGCCGGAAGCGGGACAGGTGCTGGTCGAGGTCGAGGCCTGCGGCGTCTGCCACCGCGACTTGATCGATCGAGCCGGTCGCTTTCCCTTCCAACGTCTCCCGATCACGCCGGGTCACGAAGCGGCGGGACGCGTCGTCGGCCTCGGCCAAGGAGCGACGGCATGGAAGCTCGGCGATCGCGTCGGCACCATGCATCGTGACTCGTGCGGCGCATGTCCGGCGTGCGCGAGAGGTCAGACTTCGCTCTGTCTCGGCGCAGCGTGGGTCTTCGGCATCCTCGCCGAGGGTGGATATGCGCGTCACTTGGTGGCGCCGGAGCGAGCGTTCTATGCGCTGCCCGACGGCCTGAGTGGGCCCGAGGCGGCGGTCCTCCATTGCACGTTCGGCACGGCCTATCGCGACTTGGTGAGCCTCGGTCACCTCGCGCGCGGTGAGCGGGTCCTCGTCACCGGCGCGAACGGAGGCGTCGGCGCCGCGGCGATTCAAATCGCTTCACGCCTCGGCGCCGAAGTGATCGCCGTCGTTCGCGACGAGCGTCGTAGCGCGTTCGTGAAGTCGCTCGGCGCCTCCGAGGTGATCGTCGATCCGGGCGACAAGTTCCACGGCAAGACGGCGGTCTCGATCGATCTCGCACTCGACACCGTCGGCGTCTCCACCTTCAACAGCGTGCTTCGTTCGCTCAGGGTCGGCGGTCGCGTCGTCGTCGTCGGGAACATCGTGCCCGAGAAATTCGCCCTCAATCTCGGCTACGTCATCACCAACGGCTTGACGATCACCGGCGGCAGCGGCGCCAATCCGGCCGAGATGGCGGCGCTGCTGGAGCTCCATCGCGCGCAGCCGTTTCGTATCCAGGTGACGACGATGCCGCTCAGGGAAGCGAACGAAGCCCATCGGTTGCTGAGGGCGGGATCGATCGAAGGGCGGCTGGCGCTCGTGCCTACAGCTTGAACACGCGAATCGCGTTCTCACGCAAAAACTTCGGCCACACGTGGTCGCGAAACGGCACGTCAGGCATCTCTTTGAAGATGCGCTCGAGCGACAGACCCATCGGGAAGTAGCCGGCGTACATGATCTTGTCGGCGCCGCGGGTGTTGGCGTAGTCGACGATCGCCTTCGGGTAGTGGCGCGGGGCGAAGGCGCTGGTCGAGTAGTAGAGGTTCGGCCACTTGAGCATCAGCTTCACCGCGAGCTCGGTCCACGGCTCGCAACCGTGGCGTGTGACCACCTTGAGATCGGGGAAGAACCAGCAGACCTCGTCGAGGAGCGCGACGTCTTGCACACCCATCGGTACGCGCGGCCCAGGCACGCCAGCGCAGATGCAAATGGGGATGTCGAGCTCGGTGCACTTGGCGTAGAGCGGATAGAACTTCTTGTCGTTGATCGCGACCTGCGGGCAGAGGCCGGCGGGGAACGCGGTCGCTGCTTTGATGCCGAAGGCTTCGTTTGCGCGCACCAGGTCGCGCACGCCTTCCATTCCGAGGTTGGGGTTCACGGCGTAGCAACCGAAGAAGCGATCGGGGTGCTCCTTGAGGGCACGCTGCGCCGAGCCGTCGGTGCCGACGTGGTCGACGCCGATCATCGCGCGCTCGATGTCGTGACGATCCATGTGGTCGAGGACGATTGCCAGGTAGTCGTTCGACTTGAGGGTCTTGGGGACGTCTTTGAACATGTACTGCGCCGGAAAGTCGAACTGCTCGCGGCTCTCCTTGTCGAGGAGGAGCGGCTTGAGGAAGTCGTAGCGGCGCGGCTCGTCGTCGGCCGGGATCTGCATCATCAAATCGATCGCCCGGACCCCGGTCGGCATGGTCATGACGAGAGTCTGCCTGGTTTTGTAGCTGCTGGACAGCAGAAGTGAAACGTGTTTCACTTTTCACCGATGGCGCTCACGGCACCTTACGTCCTCGAATACACCTATCGACGCAGCGTCGGCCCGGTGGTCGGGCAGTTCCTCACTGGCCTTCGCGATCAAAAATTCTTGGGGATGAAGACGTCCTCCGGCCGCATCTTGGTGCCGCCGCCGGAGAACGATCCCGAGACCGGCGAGACGCTCTCCGAGATGGTCGCGGTCGGTGACGCCGGCGTCGTCACCACCTGGAGCTGGGTCAGCGCCCCGCGAAAGAACCACCCGCTGCAGAAGCCGTTCGCCTGGGCGCTCGTGAAGCTCGACGGTGCCGACACGGCGATGCTCCACGTCGTCGACGTTGGAGAAGGCGGCATGGAGAAGATGTCGACGGGGATGCGCGTGCGTGCGCGTTGGAAGGCCGAACGCATCGGTCACGTGACCGACGTCGCGTGCTTCGAACCCGAGTCGCCGCAGGCGGTGACGCGATGAGCGAGCCGAAGCCGAAGCAGGACGAGCCGATCAAGCGCATGCTCGCGCCGGTGCGCCTCGAGTTCACCGTCAGCGCTGGACGCGACAAGACGGCTTTTCTCGGCGCGATCATCGAAGGTCGCATCCTCGGTGGGCGCTGCCCTTCGTGCCGAAAAGTTTACGTGCCGCCGCGCGGCTGTCCGACGTGCGGGGTCGAGATGGTCGGCGACATTCCCATCTCCGACCACGGCGTCGTCACCACCTTCTGCACCGTCAGCATCCCCTTCGAGGGGCAGACGATGAAGCTGCCCTACGTCTACGCCAGCATCGTCCTCGACGGCGCCGACGTGCCGATCTTCCACCTGGTCGACGGCATCGATGCGAAGGACGCACGCATGGGCCTTCGTGTGCGCGCCGATTGGCGACCACCGGCCGAGCGTAAACCGACGATGGAGAGCATTCGTGCGTTCGTGCCCACCGGCGAGCCCGACGCGGCGTTCGATACGTACAAGGAGCACTTGTGATGGCTACGCGAGAAATCGCGGTGGTTTCGTTCGCGCAGACCAACTCTCGGCGGAACGAGCTCGACGAGACCGAGATGCTCTTGCCGGTGATCACCGAGGCCGTGAAGCGCTCGGGCATCGCGCGGAGCGACATCGGGTTCACCTGCTCGGGGAGCTGCGACTACCTCGGCGGACGTCCCTTCTCGTTCGTCATGGTCATCGACGCCATCGGTGCTTGGCCGCCGATCGAGGAGTCGCACGTCGAGATGGACGGCGCCTTCGCGCTCTACGAAGCCTGGGTGCGCTTGCAGCACGGCGACATCGACGCTGCGCTCGTCTACGCGTTCGGAAAGTCGTCGCAGGGCGATCTTCCCGACGTGATGGTGACCCAGCTCGATCCTTACTACGTGGCGCCGCTCTGGCCCGATTCGATCAGCCTCGCGGCCCTCCAAGCGCGCGCGATGCTCGACGAGAAGCGCTGCACCGAGCTTGAAATGGCGGAAATCGCCGTACGGAATCGCAAGAGCGCGAAGGCCAATCCGCACGCGCATCTGAAGGGCGATCACCTGGCGGCGAACCTCCTCGGCGAGCCATACGCGGTCGCGCCGTTGCGCCGCCACGACTGTCCGCCGATCACCGATGGAGCGACGGCGATCGTCCTCGCCGCCGGCGATCTCGCGCGCAAGGTGTGCAAGCGGCCGGCGTTCATCCGGGGCATCGATCACCGCATCGAGCCACACGCGCTCGGGCTTCGCGATCTGACGCGCTCACCGTCGACCAAGCTGGCGGGAGAACGCGCCGGCGTGGGCAAGGGGAAGATCGACGTCGCCGAGCTGCACGCGCCCTTCACCCACCAAGAGGTCATTCTCCGCGATGCGCTCGGGCTCGGCGCCGAGGTCGACGTCAACCCCTCGGGGGGCGCGCTCGGAGCGAACCCGATGATGGTCGCCGGCCTCAACCGCATCGGCGAAGCGGCGCAACGAATCCTCGACGGCAAGGCCAACCGCGTGCTCGCGCATGCGACCTCGGGGCCGTGCCTGCAACAGAACCTGGTGTGCGTGCTGGAGGCCGAGTGATGGAGCGCTGTGCGGTCATCGGAGTCGGTCAGACGAAGCACGCGGCTAAGCGCGACGATTTGTCGATGATTGGGCTCGTTCGCGAGGCCGCGACGCGCGCCCTCGAGGACGCGGGCCTGACGTTCCGCGACATCGACGCGGTCGTCATCGGCAAGGCGCCCGACATGTTCGAGGGCGTGATGATGCCCGAGCTCTTCCTCGCCGAAGCCCTCGGCGCGGTCGGCAAGCCGATGATGCGCGTGCACACCGCGGGCAGCGTCGGCGGCTCGACGGCGATCGTCGCCGCGCATCTGGTCTCGGCGGGCATTCATCAGCGGGTCCTCACGGTCGCCTACGAGAAGCAGTCCGAGAGCGACGCGATGTGGGCGCTCTCGCCGAAGTATCCCTTTCAGCCTCCGCTGATGGCGGGGGCCGGTGGCTACTTCGCGCCGCTCATTCGCGCGTACATTCGACGCTCGAACGCGCCGAACGACGTCGGCGTCCGCGTGGCGGTGAAAGACCGCTTGAACGCGCTGAAGAACCCCTACGCACACCTGAAAATGCCGGAAATCTCGGCGGCACAGGTGGAGGCGTCGCCGATGTTGTGGGACCCGATTCGCTACCTCGAGACGTGCCCGTCTTCCGACGGTGCCTGCGCGATGGTGCTCTCGAGCGAGACCGCGGCCCGCTCGGCGCCGCATCGCCCGGCGTGGGTGCACGCGACCGCGACCCGCAGCGAGCCGAACCTCTTCGCCGGCCGCGATCAAGTGAACCCGCGTGCGGGGCGCGATTGCGCAGCCGCGCTCTACAAACAGGCCGGCATCACCGACCCACGCAAACAACTCGACGCCGCCGAGATCTACGTCCCCTTCAGCTGGTTCGAGCCGATGTGGATGGAGAACCTCGGATTCGCCCCCGAAGGTGAAGGTTGGAAGATGACCCTCGAGGGTGCGACCGCGCTCGGTGGCGACATGCCGATCAACCCCTCGGGGGGGGTGATGTCGAGCAATCCGATTGGCGCCTCTGGAATGCTGCGTTTCGCGGAAGCGGCGTTGCAGGTCCGTGGCCAGGCGGGAGAGCACCAGGTCGAGGGAGCGAAGCTCGCCATGGGTCACGCGTACGGCGGTGGCTCGCAGTTCTTCGCGATGTGGATCGTCGGCGACGCGCGTCCGTAGGGGAAACCAGCACCATGCACTTCAACATTGCCGATTTGTTCGAGAGCCTCGTCGACGCCATCCCCGATCGCTTGGCGATCGTCTCCGGCAAACATCGCCTCACCTTCGCCGAGCTCGAGGCGCGCGCGAATCGATTGGCCCACTCGCTCTCCGCGCGTGGGGTGAAGGCCGGCGATCACGTCGGGCTCTACCTCTACAACGGGCACGAGTTCGTCGAGGCGATGCTGGCGATCTTCAAGATTCGCGCGGTGCCGATCAACATCAATTACCGATACGTGGCCGACGAGCTGTCGTTCCTCTTCACCAACGCCGACATCGTCGCGCTGCTCTATCAGCGTGAATTCAGCGGTCAGGTGGCCGCCGTCGCGCCGGGCGTGCCGACCTTGAAGACCTGCATCTACCTCGAGGACGGCAGCGCGGCCGACGCAGGCACGGCCCTCGAGTACGAGTCTCTCCTCGCGAAGGCGCCTCCGGTTCGTGATTTCGGCGAGCGCTCCGGCGACGACCTCTACATCATCTACACCGGTGGAACGACCGGCATGCCGCGCGGCGTGATGTGGCGACAAGAGGACGTCTTCTTCGCCGGCCTCCAAGGTGGCAATCCCGGCGGCCCGCACCTCGAGAAGCCGGAAGAGCTGGCGCAGAACGCGATCGAGCGCACCGAGCCGATGATCTTCATGCCGACGCCGCCGTTCATCCACGGCGCCGCGCAATGGACGGCGCTCATCGGCATGTTCGGCGGTGGCAAGATCGTCCTCCAGCCGGGGCGCAGCTTCGATGCCAAAATCATCTGCGAGCTGATTGGCAAAGAGAGCGTCACCACCATCACCCTGGTGGGTGATGCGATGGCGCGTCCGTTCGTCGACGCGCTCCGGGCAGGGGGCACCACGTACGACACCTCCTCGCTGATGGTCGTCGTCTCGGCCGGCGCGGTGCTCTCCGACAGCGTGAAACAAGAGCTGATCGACCTCTTGCCGAACGCGATGATCCTCAACAGCTTCGGCGCCACCGAGACGGGTCATCAGGGCACCGCTTTTCCCACTGAAGGCGGCAAAGCTGGTCAGCCGACGTTCTTCATGGACGAGAGCAACACCGTGCTCGGCGAAGACGACAAGTCGATCACGCCGGGCTCTGGCGTCGTCGGTCGGTTGGCGCGCCGCGGCCGTCTCCCGATTGGCTATTACAAAGATCCGGTGAAAACGGCGGCGACGTTCCTCGTGATCGACGGACAACGCTGGGTGGTGCCTGGAGATCTCGCGACCATCGGCGAAGACGGCGCGATCACCGTCTTCGGGCGCGGCGCGATGTGCATCAACACCGGCGGGGAGAAGGTCTTCCCCGAGGAGGTCGAGGTGGCGCTGAAGGCACACCCGGCGATCGTCGATGCGCTGGTGGTGGGTGTTCCCGACGAGCGCTGGGGGCAACGCGTCACCGCGGTGGTGCAGACGAGGCCGGGCGTCGCGATCACGCTCGCCGAGGTCGATGCGCACTGTCGAGCGCGCGTCGCCGGCTACAAGGTGCCGCGCGGGCTCAAGCTGGTAGACGCCGTGCAACGTCAGCCGAGCGGCAAACCCGATTATCGCTGGGCGCGCGAGCAGGCACTGCTCACATGAGCGAGCACTTCTTCGACTTTCCCGCCGAGCTTCCTCCGGGGGCGTGGGCAGAGAAGAGGCGCCTCGCGGCGGCGATTCGCGAGCTGATCGCCCAATGCGTGACCAGTGAAGCGTCGGCCGAAGTGCTGGCTGCGGCGAGCGCGCAGGTACGCGGGGTCGTCGCGCAGCTCGGCGGGCACCCATCGGGCACGCTCCTCGACGCCTTCACCAACAAGACCGTCGGCGACATCACCCGCTTCGCCGATCGGCAGACGATGATCGGGCTCTGCAACCCGATCTCGCCGCCGATGACGATGAGCGATGATGGCCAGTTGGTCACCGCATACGTGAATTTCGGCCCTGCGTTCGAAGGCGCACCGGGCTGCGTGCACGGCGGCCTCCTCGCGGCGGCGTTCGATCAGGTGCTCGGGTACCTCAACGTCTCCCGCAAGGTGGGGGCGATGACCGCGACCTTGAACCTCCAATACCGACGCCCGACGCCGATCAACAAGCCACTTCGAATGGAAGCGCGCATCGAGCGGGTCGAGGGAAAGAAGCGCTGGGTGAGCGGAAAGATGTTCTCCGGCGACGAGCTCACCGTCGAAGCCGAGGGCCTCTTCATCGCGCTCGAGGCGGGCAAGGTCGACAAGATCGTCGCCCGAGTGCGCACGCCCGAAGACACTTGATTGGCCAACCGAGAGCCACGGAACGAGTGAAGGACCGATAAGCATGTACATCGATTACACGCCGCAAGAACACGAGCTGAGGAAGCAGCTTCGCGCCTATTTCGCCGGCCTCATCGACGAGGAGTCGCGCCGCGAGTTCACCGGGAGTGAAGGCGGCGGTCCGCTCTACACGAAGGCGCTCCGGCAGATGGGCAAAGACGGTTGGCTCGGGGTCGGCTGGCCCAAGGAGTTCGGCGGTCAGGCGCGGCCCCCGATCGATCAGTACATTTTCTTCGACGAGGTCCAGCGCGCGGGATTTCCCATTCCGTTCCTCACGCTCTGCACCGTCGGCCCGACGCTGATGAAGTTCGGCACCGACGAGCAGAAGGCGAAGCTGCTTCCGCCGATCTTGCGGGGCGATTGCCACTTTGCGATCGCCTACTCCGAGCCGAGCGCGGGCACCGATCTCGCGTCGCTCAAGACCAAGGCGGTGCGCGACGGCGATCACTACGTGGTCACCGGACAGAAGATCTTCACCAGCCTCGCCGAGTATGCCGACTACATCTGGATCGCGGTGCGGACCGATCCCGAGGCGCCGAAGCACAAGGGCATTTCGATCTTGATGGTCGACACCAAGCTGCCTGGCTTCTCGCTGACGCCGATTCACACGCTCGGCGGCAATCGCACCAACGCGACGTACTACGATGGTGTCCGTGTTCCGGTGTCGATGCTCGTGGGCCGGGAAAATGAGGGCTGGCGGCTGATCACGACGCAGCTCAATCACGAGCGTGTGGCGCTGATGGCGCCGGGTCCGGCGGCCCGCTTCGTCGAAGAGACGACGGCCTATGCCCGTGAGACGCGTGGCCCTGGCGGGCGCGCGCTCATCGACACCCCGTGGGTGCGAGCCAACCTCGCGAAGGCGCACGCGATGATCGAAGTGCTCAAGCTGGTGACCTGGAGGCAAGCCTGGAACATCGAGCACGGAAAGCTCGATCCGGCCGAGTCCTCGGCGGTGAAGGTCTTCGGCAGCGAGTCGTTCGTCACCATCTATCAATTGCTCCTCGAGGTCCTCGGGCCCGAGGGCATTCTCCGCGATGGCTCGCCCGGCGCGCTCCTCCGCGGTCGTCTCGAGATGTACTACCGGACGACGCTGGTCCTCACCTTCGGGGGCGGCGTCAACGAAGTGCAACGCGACATCATCTCCACCGTCGGCTTGCAGATGCCGCGCGCCACCCGCTGAAGATCAGGACATCAAGCACATGGACTTCTCCTTCACCGAGTCGATGACCGAGGTTTCGGCGCTCGCTCGCAAGTTCTTCTCCGAGAAGCTGACGCCGAAGGTGCACAAGGACATCGACGCCAGCGCCGAGCACTTCTCCCCGGAATTCTGGGCCGAAATCGGCGCCAGCGGCCTCCTCGGGACTTCGATTCCGGAGGCGTGGGGCGGAAGCGAATATGGCATCCTCGAGCTATGTGCGCTGATGACCGAGGTCGGCGCGGCGGTCGCGCCGGCACCGATTTGGGCGACGACGGTGCTCGGTGCGCTCCCCATCGCCGAGCTCGGCACCGACGAGCAACGCGCGCGCCTCCTCGACGGCGTCGCCTCGGGCAACCACATTCTCACGGCTGCGCTCACCGAGACCGGCTCCGACGATCCGGCGATCCTCGAGACGATCGCGCGCGCCGACGGCGATGGATTTCTCCTCACCGGCGTGAAGAACTGCGTGCCGGCGGGGATGCAGGCCCGGCACATCGTCCTCGCCGCGCGTAACGACGCGGGAGAAATCGGTCTCTTCGTGATCGACGCGACGGGCTCCGGGGTCAGCCGTGAACGTCAGACGACCACCAATCGCGAGATCGTCGCTCGCCTCACGCTCTCTGCGGCGCGTGCCGAAGCGCTGGTCGTTCCGTCGGCGAGGGGGCGGGAGGCGCTCGAATGGCTCGTGCAGCGGGCGCTCGTGACGTTGTGTGCGATGGAGCTCGGCGTCGCCGAACGGGCGCTGCGGATGACTGCCGACTACACGGGAAAACGCCAGCAATTCGATCGTCCGATTGCCACCTTCCAAGCGGTGACCCAGCGCACCGGCGACGCCTACGTCGATGTCGAGTCCATCCGGCTCACCACCTGGCAGGCGGCCTTCCAACTCTCGGCCGGCCGCGACGCGCGCGAGGCGGTGGCGGTGGCGAAGTATTGGGCCTGCGAAGCTGGACACCGCGTCGTCTATGCCGCGCAGCACCTGCACGGCGGCATCGGCTTCGACCTCGACTATCCGCTCCACCGCTATTACGTCGCGTCGAAGCAAATCGAGCTCTCGCTCGGCGGCGCCTCGACGCAGCTGGCAAAGATCGGTGCGCAGCTCGCCTCTCGATAGAGGCCTGAAGCACTACGGCTCCCGATGACGGATGCCCGTGCTCGATGGTCGAGCACGGGCATCTTGCCGCTTCTTCCGACTGGGGTAGAGCTCAGGCCGAGACGGTCGCGATCGGGAGCTTCTTCGGCGCGGTCGTCTCGGTGTAGAACTGCTTGGCCCACTTGCGGAAGAGGCCAATCGGTCCGTCGCCGTCGACCAGCAGCGCCGTCGGGATGAAGATCTTGTTCTCCCAGATGGGAATGTCTTGCTGCAGCTGGCGGTCGATTTCGCGGATGAAGGCCGCGCCGACGGTGCTGGTGGCGTCCTTGTCGGGGAGCTTGCGGACCATGAAGGCGAAGCGGAGGTCGACGTAGTCTTCGTCGATGGTGGTCGCCGAGCTGACCAGGAGGGTCTCGACGATGCCGCGAAAGCGCGTGGTGGTGAAGCCGAAGCCGTAGGCATGGACCTCGACCGAGCCGCCGACTTTCCCCATGGGGGTGCGCATCTTGGTTTCGGAGATGACGTGCAGGAGGTGCCCGTCGGTCTCGGCGGTCGCCACGGTGGGCATTCCCGAAGTGCCGTGCACGTAGAGGAAGTGTGCGCTGTCGACGGCGTTTTCAGCCATCTCCTGGTTGTGCGTCTTGATCTTCCAACGACGGTATTCGCGCTCGCTCCACTCGCCCGAGCCGACCTCGGAGACGAGCGGGACCTCCCACTGCGGGCCAATGCCTTCACCGTGGTACCAGGCCAAGATGAGGCCGTTGAGCTCGCGCACGTGCCAGGGCTTGACCTTGGCTTTGGGCGGGATTTTCTTGGCATAAGGCACCGAGGTGCAGTCGCCTTGGCCGCTGAACTCCCAAGCATGGAAGGGGCATTGGATGCTGTTGCCGCAGACCTTGCCGCCGTGACCGAGGTGCGCGCCGAGGTGCGGGCAATAGGCGTCGAGGAGATGGGCGACGCCGTCTTCGCCGCGGAAGAGGACCAGCTCGCTGCCGAAGTACTTGAGCGGAAGGACGGCGCCTTTCTCGAGCTCGTGCGAATAGGCGACTTGGAACCACCCGTTGGGGTAACGGGCCATGGGAAAACGGCTCATGATTCAGCCCTCGAGTGGAATGCCGCGGATGAGGATGGTCGCTGCGAACGACGTTTGTTCGGCGACTTGCTTCTCGGTGATGAGCGACGCCGACCAGCCGACGAGCGCTGCGAACCAAAACTGTTGGAGCATCGCGGCCACCGTCGACTCGTAGTTCGACGGGGGCTCGACGGTGACGTCGGGCCCGTCGGGGCCGCGGAGGGCGTCGATGATGATGCCGGCGATGCGACCGTGATAGACGGCGATTTTTCCGGCGACCTCGGGCACCCCGGAGGCGACGGCGCGGAGGACGGCGCGCGCGTACATCGGCTTGCGAATCATGCCGCGCGTCGCCATGCGGAAGAACGAGCTGACGCGCTCGCCGGGGGTGGCGCCCTTGGGAGGCGTCTCGCGCATGCGCTTCTCGAGGGCTTGGGCCTCCCGGTCGAGCGCGGCGACGAGCATGTCTTCTTTGCTGCGGAAGCGGCGGTAGAGCGTGCCGAGCGCGACGTGCGCCTTGGCGGCGACGTCTCGCTGACGGACGTTGTCGAACCCGCCCTCTTCGGCGAGCGACACGGCAGCGTCGAGGATTTTGTTCTGACGATCCTTCACTCTTCGAGAGTGAAACACGTTTCACTTTCGCCTTCAAGGCGCTAAATTCATCGGGTGCCGAAGCTGCCCAGGTTTGCCACGCGCCGCGCCGAGACCCGCCTCGGTCCCGTCGCGTTCTTCGACGAAGGGCGTGGTCACCCGCTCGTCTTCGTCCACGGTCTGGTGGGGACGCGCGGTCACTTCACCCACGTCGTGCCCGCCTTCCTCGACACCCATCGGGTGATCGGCGTCGACATGCCCGGCTGCGGTGAGTCACACAAGCCAAAGGCGCGACTCTCGATTCGCGCCTACGCCGAGACCCTCCTCGAGCTCTTGAGCGGACTCGGAATCGAGAAGGCGACGCTCGTCGGACACTCTGCCGGTGGCCAGGTGGTGGCGACGGCGGCGCTCCTCGCACCCGAGCGCGCGCTCCGGCTCACGCTCATCAACTCGGCCGGGATGCGCAGCTATCCGTTCGTTTCGCGGATGGCCGGGCGCGCGCTGATGCGACCTTGGCTCGTCTCGCGCCTCCTCGGGGTCTCCTCGAAGTGGATCCTCGATCAGGTCTTTCATCAGAAGAAGAACCAGTTCGTCGACCAGTTCGTCGAAGAGTCGACGAGCGGCCGCCGCGATCCGCATGCGCGTAGGCAGACGCTCCGTGAGATGGGAAAAGTCTTCCACGACCTGGCGCCCGACCTCCTGACGCCGACGGTGAAAGAGGGCGCGTCCAAGCTCGCGATGCCGACGCTGATCGTCTGGGGCGATCGCGATCGCCTGGTGCCGCTCGCCGCCGTGCGCCACATCGCTGCGCGCTTTCCCCGCGCGCGCCTGGAGGTGATCCGCGATTGCGGTCACATGCCGATGATCGAAGAGCCCGAGCGCACCATCGAGCTCATGAAGAAGTTCTTCCGCGACGAACCCGTCGCCCACCTGTCCGACGACCACTAGACACATTCGAGGAGCCGCCGTGAACGAAGCCGTCATCGTCGCCGCCGTCCGCACCCCCATCGGTCGCGCCTTCAAGGGCACGCTGAGCTCGCTCCGCCCCGACGACCTCGCGTCGATCGCCGTCAAAGCGGCGCTCGCCAGGGTACCGAAGCTCGATCCGAAGGAGGTCGAGGACGTGCTCATGGGCTGCGGGCAACCCGCCGGCGAGTCGGGCTACAACATTGGACGCGCAGCGGCGGTGCTCAGCGGGCTCGGGCGCGTGCCGGGCGTCACGGTCAATCGCTACTGCTCGTCGTCGTTGCAGACGATTCGCATGGCGGCGCACGCGATTCGTGCGGGCGAGGGCGACGTCTTCGTCGCGGCCGGGGTCGAGACCGTCAGTCGCTTCGAGAAGGGCAAGTCCGACGGGATGGCCGACACGAAGAACCCGCGCTTCGACGCTGCCGGCGCGCGCTCGACCGATCGTGCGACCGGAGGCAAGGGTAAGTGGACGCCGACGGAGGGGCTGCCCGACCTCTACCTCGGCATGGGATTCACCGCGGAGAACGTTGCCGAGATCGAAGACGTCTCGCGTCTGGAGATGGACGAGTTCGCGGCGCTCTCGCAGCAGCGCGCGGTCGCGGCGCAAGAGAGCGGCTTCTTCGCGCGGGAAATCGTGCCGGTTTCGGTGGGTGGGGCTGGCGGCGCAGGCGAGACGATCGTCTCCAAGGACGACGGGCCGCGCGCCGGGACGACGAAGGAGAAGCTCGCCGATCTCAAGCCGGTCTTCCGGCCCGACGGTCGCATCACCGCAGGCAATGCTTGTCCGCTCAACGACGGCGCCGCGGCGGTGGTGGTGATGAGCGACGCCCGCGCACGCTCGCTCGGAATCACGCCCCTCGCCCGCGTGGTCTCGACGGGCCTCTCGGCGCTCGATCCCGAGATCATGGGACTCGGTCCGATCGAAGCGAGCAGGCAAGCCCTCGCGCGTGCCAAGCTGACCATCGCCGACATCGACCTCGTGGAGATCAACGAAGCCTTCGCCGCGCAGGTGATCCCGAGCGCCCGCCACCTCGGCATCGGCTGGGAGAAGCTCAACGTGCACGGCGGCGCCATCGCGCTCGGACACCCGTTCGGCATGACCGGCGCGCGCATCGCGGCGACGCTGCTCAATGGCCTCGCCTCCACGAACAAGCGCCTCGGCCTCGAGACCATGTGCGTCGGCGGAGGGCAGGGGATGGCGATGATCTTCGAGCGGCTCAGCTAGGGCGAAATCGCATCGAAACTGGCGACGTTGCGGACGACGAAGCACTTCGGCCACTCCGCCGGCGGGGTCATCGGAAACTTGCGCAGCGCGCGGTATGCATCGGCGCCGGCCATCTCGGTGTCGTAGAGGGCGAAGAAGCGCGGGAAGGCATCGCGCGGGTCGTGCTCGACGACTTCGAAGCGACGGGCGCGCCAATAGAGTTTGCTCTCCAGGACTTCGCGCGCGTGAATACCGTCATAGAAGGCGTGGAACTCGCCCTCTGCGTTCGGATCGCCGCAGTCGGTGGCGCCGAGCAGAAGCCCGCGCGGCGCTCGAAGCTCGGTCGGCGCGGGCATCGCGCCGGTCGTTCGACATCGCGCAAACGACGTGATTTCCAGCCCCGGAGAGCTCGCGCCGGCAAGGGCGTCGCGCGTGGTCGGAGGCTCGGCGACGATCAGCGCCTCGGCCACTCCGCGGACATCGACGAACATCGTGCAGCCAAGAGGGAGCACGATCTTCTTCAGCGCATCTCGCTCGACGATGCGCGCGAAGGCGAGGACGATCTGGCTCACGGCCGCTTGTCTCACGCGCCGTAGGGCTTGGTGGCCGGCCTCGCTCGAGCGAGCAGCTCGGCGAGCCCGGCGCCGACCTCGTCCGAACGCCAACGTCGACCGAGATCGCGCGCCGAACCTTCACGCCAGCCTTCGGCGACGCTGATCTTGCCGCCGGCAATCTCGAAGACCTGTCCGGTGATCGCACGCGACGCGGTGCTCGCGAGATAAGCGACCAACGGCGCGACGTTGTCGGGCGCCATCGCGTCGAAGCCGCTCGCCGGCTTTTCCATCATTTCGGCAAAGGCAGTCTCGGTCATGCGTGTGCGGGCGGCCGGGGCGATGGCATTGGCGGTGACGCCGTAGCGCGCGAGCTCGGCCGCTTGGACCAAGGTGAGCGCAGCGATTCCCGCCTTCGCCGCCGAGTAGCAGCTCTGTCCGACGCTGCCGAGGAGACCGGCACCGGAGGTGGTGTTGATGATGCGTCCGTCCGGCGTCTCGCCTGCCTTCGAGCGCTCGCGGAAGTACGCGGCGGCGTGGCGGGCCATCGCATAGTGGCCTTTGAGGTGGACGCGCATGACGGCGTCGTACTCGTCCTCGCCGCTGCTCACGAGCATGCGATCGCGGACGAAGCCCGCGTTGTTGACGAGGACGTCGAGCCGACCGAAGCGCGAGATCGCGGTGTCGAGGATGCGTTTGGCGGCTTGCCAATCGGCGACGTCGTCGCAGTTGGCGATCGCCTCGCCGCCGAGGGCGCGGATTTCGTTGACCACTTCGGCCGCCGGACCGTCGGACGTGCCTTTGCCATCGGCGGCGCCGCCGAGATCATTGACCACCACCTTGGCGCCCTGGCGGGCGAGCTCGAGCGCGTGCTCACGACCGATGCCACGTCCGGCGCCGGTGACGACGACGACGCGACCCTCACAGATTCTTCCGGTGCCTTCGACAGTCGACATCAGGCCGCCTTCTTCGTGTCGTGCAGCTTCTCGAGGTGGGCTGCGATTTTGTTCGCCAAATCTTCCGCGGCCGGGAGCAGCGCGGGACCGAGCATGGCGTTCACCAGCGGCGCCGTCTTGCCTCCGGCGTCCATTCGGAGCGTGAATTTCAGCTCCGATGCGGGCGCGGCGGTCAACTCTTTGCGCTGCGGACCGGCGCCGAATTTGCGACGGAAGAAGAAGCGCGCGATCGCGTTCATCATGCGTCGGAAGATTCCCGGTTTGGGCGCCTCGGACTTCACGAGCGCCGCCGTTGCGGAGGCCGGTGCGGCGCGGCCCATGACGAACGTGCCGCCGCCGTCCATCTCCTCGTTGATGCCAGTGAGGGTGAACGACACGCGCTCGGGACCGGACCACTCGGTGATGTGGACGCGCATCGTCACCGAGCGCACGAGCATTCCGACGTCGCCCTTGAGCGTCCAGATGGAGTCGGTCTCGTTGATGACTTCGTGCTTCTGGTAGCCGGTGAGGTACGGCGCCCAGTTGTTCATGTCTTTGACGAAGTCCCAAATCGCCTCGGGCTCGAGGTTCATCCGCGTCGTGTATTCGACTTCAGGCACGTGGCACCTCCACTACTTGGGACTCGCACTCAAACGGGCTTCTGCTTGGCGGCGTCGCGGCCTGCGAGGAAGCCGAAGGTCATGCCGGCGCCGATGGTCGCGCCCGCGCCCGGGTAGCCTGAGCCGGTGACGCCAGCCATCACGTTGCCCGCGGCATAGAGCCCGGCGATCGCCGTGCCGTCGACGTCGAGCACCTGCGCGTTCGGGTTCACCTTGGCGCCGCCCTTGGTGCCGATCGCGCCTGGGTGCACCTGCATCGCGTAGAAGGGCGCCTTTTCGATGCGGCCGAGGTTGGGGTTCGGCTTGTTGTCGGGGTCGCCATAGAAGTGATCGTAGAGACTCTCGCCACGGCGGAAGTCGCTGTCGACGCCAGCGTCGGCGAGCTCGTTGAAGCGAGCGGCGGTGGCGCGGAGGCCGGCGCCGTCGACCTCGATCTTCGCCGCCAGCGCTTCGAGCGTCGGTGCGGAGACGAGCCAATCCGGCGCCGGGCGACCGGGCATGTGGGTCATGAGCGCGTACTTGTCGAGGTATTGCTGATCGAGGATGATCCACGCCGGCAAATTCGAGCGCTCGTAGGCGCCAGGATCGAACGAGAAAAACGGCTTCATCAAGTCGTTGTAGTTCTGCGCTTCGTTGACGAAGCGGACACCTCTGCGATTGACGATCATCGTGTGCGGGAGCGAGCGCGTGGCGAAGTCTCCGCGGTTGAGCGGGCGGCCGTCGTACTCCTCACCTGGGATCACCAGCGACGGGCACCACCACGCTTCGGTCATGTTCGCGAGATCGGCGCCGACCGACATCGCCATCTTGAGACCGTCGCCGTCGTTGCCAGGAGGGCTGTTGGGGTGCGTCAGCGGGCCGGCGAGGAACTGCGCCGCGAGCGATTTGCTCCACTCGAAGCCGCCGCTCGCGAGCACCACGCCACGTCGCGCTTTGATCGCGATTTCCTTGCCCGATTGCGTCGCCCGCACGCCGATGACGCGGCCCTCTTCGACGATCAGCTCGCTTGCCGCAGTGGAGAGGACGATGTCGATTTTCTTCGCGAGCGTCGCTTTGAGCAACTTGCCGACGAGCGCGCCGCCATAGCAGATGAGACCCTTCTGGAAGCGCTCGCCGAGGAGCTTGAAGGGGAGGGCCATCGGCTTGGAGAAGACGCCCCAATCGGTCGCTTCGGTGACGGTCATCGCCGTCATGCCGAAGACCGGGCTTCGACGGAGCTTCGATTTCCACTCGCCGAGCTCGTTGGAGTCGAAGAGGCCGGGGTCGAGCGAGCGCCCGCCGGGCTTTCCCCCTTCGAACTCGGGGTGGTAGTCGGGATATCGCTTCAGCGCGGCGAAGGTCATCTCCGCTGCGCGCTCGATGAATTGGAGCATCAGCGGGGCGTTGTCGACGAGCGTCTCGATGAGCTGCTCGTCGCTGCGCCCGTCGGCGAGCCGGAGCACGTATTTCAGGGCCTCGGCGCGGGAGTCGGCGACCCCGACCTCGGGCATGTGGTGGTTGTTCGGCACCCAGAGGACGCCACCCGATACCGCAGTAGCGCCGCCGACTTTGGCAGCCTTTTCGAGGACCGTGACCTTGGCGCCGCTCTCGTTCGCCGCGAGGGCGGCCGAGAGTCCGGCGCCGCCGCTGCCGATGACGAGCACGTCGGTCTCCGACGTCCACTGTGCTTTCTTCTTCGACCAAAACATCAGGACCGTCCTGCGGCGTGCTTGCCGGCGATGAATCCAAAGGCCATGCCACGGAGATTGGAGAGGCCGCTCTGGTAGCCGGCGCCGATGTCGAGCGGCGCGGCGGCGTTGCCGACGGCGTAGAGACCGGGAATCGGCCGTCCGCGGACGTGCATCACCTGCGCGTTGGCGTTCGTCTTCAGGCCTACCGCGTTGATGCCGACGCTCGCGACCTCGAGCTTCAGGCCATAGAACGGCGCTTGTTCGAGCGGTCCCAGGTTCGGGTTCGGACGCGTGCGATCGCCCGTCATCTTCGCGGCCCAGGGATAGGTGCCGCGATCGAAGTCGCGGTCGACGCCTTCGACGGCGAAACCATTGAAGCGTTGCACGGTCGCCTCGAGCGCCTCACCGTCGATGCCGAGCTTCTGCCCGAGCTCGCGCAACGTCGAGGCGCGCGCCACCAATTGCTCGGGGAGATCTTGCATCGGGAGATAGGTGCCGAGCGGGTATTTGGTCTTGAACTGGTTGTCGAAGATGAGAAAT
>JANYDK010000147.1 GCA_025363655.1 Deltaproteobacteria bacterium
TCATGCTCTGCGCGGGAGGTTGCTCGAGCTCCTCCAGCGACGTCGGCAGCACTCCCGACGCCAACGACGTCGGCGTCGCGCTCGACACAGCGGCCTCCGACACCGGTGGAGCGTCGGACACCGGCGGAGCTTCCGACACCAGCGGCGCGTCAGACACCGGCGGATCCTCGGACGCAGGCGAAACGTCCAGCGATACCGGCACGTCCACCGGAAGCGGCACCGTGACGGGCGCCTTCGGCACCGACGCCATCAAGCCCATCGTTGCGGCCTATTGGATTGGCGCACCCGGAAGCCCGGCCGAATCAGGCGGCGGACCGTTCATTTACACGTTCTCCGGCCCCGTCACTTGCGACGATCTCTCGCACGGCTCCGGTTGGCGCGCGCGCCTCCCGGCAGGCACGCAAGTGCTCGAGCTCATCGTCGGAACCACCACCGTCGGCACCGCCGTTCCCACCGCGGCCCACGCCGCCGCCAACGTCGCGGAGGTGAACTACTCCTTCGCGAAGACCACGACCGAGATGCGCGCCACCAGCGGCACGGTGACCTTGACGGCCTACACGGCGGCTACGAGCGTCGACGGCACGCTGGACGTGACCTTCCCGACCGGCAGCGCCAAGGGAACATTTCACGCCGTGTATTGCGCAGCGGGGAATGAGCTCTAAGCGACGTCGGGGCGGGCCTTTGATCGAAGACACGGGCGACGCCCGAGGCGAGCACGAGCCCCTCACCGCACCACGAACACCTCTTTGGCGAGCGCTGCGGCCGCCTCCTCGTCGGGTGGCTCGGTCACCGCGATGCCATACGTCTTGCTGCGGACGACGAACGTGGCCGTCGGCATCGCCGCTTGTGCGTGCCTCGCCCCCTCGGCGCACACCTTGGGGTCGATGAACGAGTAGACCGAGACGGTCGCGTGCTTCTTTCCCTTTTCCAGCTCGAAGATGCGCCCGTCGTGTTCTTCGAAGGTGTAGTTCCGGTCGCTGACGAGCCTCCACGCCTTCTCGCGATCGATCCGGGCGCGCACGTCATCGCCGTCGATTTCGTGAGCCTCCTTCGTCGCCGCGGTCGGCGTCCCGGCCGGCTCACCCTTCTCGCCACCCGTGTCGCGACGCGCGAGGAGCACTACGAAGATGACGATCGCGACGATGACGACGGCTCCGAAGGCGATGACCGCGATCGAGAGGCGCGACGCACCTTCGCGATCGGCGCGGGCACGAGACGGCGCGACCAACGGGGCGTTCATCGGCACGATCGGCGGCGGCCGAAACGAAGGCTCGGTGCGCGCCATTCCGATCGGCTCTGTCGGAACCGGAGGAGGGGCTACCGGCGCAGTGACGGGAAGCGTCGGCGGCAATCGCGGCCGCGACGCGACGTCGAGCGTGAGATGTGCCGTCGAGGCATCGCCAGCGATCGCGCGCAGCTCTCCGGCGACGACTTCGGCAGAGCCTCCGCGCGACGCCGGATCCTTCGACAAAAGGCGCGCGACGAGCGCTTCGAGTCGCGGCGGAAAGCGCAACATGACGAGCGCGTTCAGCGGCGGAGCCGGCGTCTGCACGTGCTGACGAATCAGCTCCATCAAGGGCCCGTCGAACGGCGGTCGCCCGGTCAGCACCTCGTAGAGAACACAGCCGAGCGCATACAAGTCGGTCGCTGGCGTGATCGGCTGCCCCGTCGCCTGCTCGGGCGCGATGTAGCGCGGGGTGCCGAGGAGCGCGCCGAGCTCGGTCGCCTTCGCGGTCGGATTCGCACTCTCGTTCGCGACGCGCTTGGCGATGCCGAAGTCGATCACCTTCAGCTCGCCGCGCGCCGTCACCAGCAGGTTGTCGGGTTTGACGTCACGATGGACGACCCCTTCGGCGTGCGCCGCGCCGAGCGCCTCGCAGGCTTGCGCGAGGAGCTGGCAGGCCTCGGCGGCGGAGATGGTCCCTCGCGCGCGGAGGTGATCGCTGAGCGGCTGCGCGTCGACCCACTCCATCACGTAGTAGGGAAAACCCTCCGGCAAGACGCCGAGGTCGTGGATCTCGACGACGCCACGATGACGAATTCGAGCGAGGATTTTGGCCTCGCGGAGAAAGCGCGCGGCGACGTCGGTCGTGCCGTGATCCTTCGAGACCTTGATGACGACGCGCCGACCGAGCGTCGGATCGTCGGCCAGATACGCGTCGCCGAAGCTCCCCTCGCCGAGCCTTCGCCGAAGGACGTACCGCGTCCCGGCCAGCGGGAGGCCGCCTTCGGGGATCGCCAGCGCCATCCCCGGAGGATAATCGACAACCGACTCAGCCGAGTCGTTCTCAGCCGAGTCGTTGACGAAGGAGCGCGCTCGCCGCCTTGGGATTCGCCGTTCCGCCGGTCGCCTGCATGAGCGCACCGAGGAGGACGCCGAAGAGCTTCGTCTCACCGCCGCGATACCGCGTCACGGTCGCGCTCTCCTTCACGAAGAGCGCGTCCATGGCGGCGCCGAGATCGGCGTCGGAGAGCTGACGAAGACCGCGCTTCTCGACGATGGCGTGCGGGCCTTCGCCGGTTTGCACCATCTGCGCGAGCACGTCGCGCGCGAGCTTGGCGGTGAGCGTGCCGCTTTCGATCAACGTCGACAGCGCCGCGAGCGCGTCAGGACCGAAGCCGAGGGCGCCGAGATCTTTCCCCGCCGTCTTGACCGCGCGCGGCAGCTCGTTGGCGAGGAAGGGCCCAATCACCTTCGCCTGCGCGCCGGCCTTGATCACCGCCTCGAAGAGCGCACCGAGCGCCGGATCGCTCGAGAGCACGTGGGCCTCTTCGCCGCCGAGGCCGTGACGATCGCGCAGCGCCTGCGCCTCGGCCGACAGCTCCTTGGCCTTGCCGGCGGGCGTCTGCGGAGCGGCCGCAGCGACCTTCACCGGAGTCGGCGCGATCGGCGAATCGGCTTGTTTTTTCGACCAAGAATCACGGAGCGGCACTGTGCGGTTCAAGACCAACTTGCCCGGCAGAGAGTCGCGCGCGTCGACGCAGAACGAACCATGACGCTCGAGCTGGAAGCGCGCACCCTTCTCGGCGCCGGCCACGCTCGGTTCGATCTTGGCGCCGGCGACGACCACCAGCGACGTCTTCGAGAGATACGTCTTGTAGTCGGCCTCACCACCGTCCGGCTCGGGATGGGTGAAGAGGCGAACGTAGAGGCGCACCTCGACGTCGAGGGCATGCGCCGCGCTCACCCAGTGGATGACGCCCTTCGCCTTCGCGTCCGGCGAACGATCGAGCGTGCAACGGAGCTCGGTGACGTTGCCTTCGGCATCACGCACGACCTCGTCGCAACGGATGATGCCGGCGTGACGCAGACGAACCGTTCCACCGGGCGCGAGACGATGCCATCCCTTCGGCGGCTCCTCGGCGAAGTCGTCGCGCTCGATGAAGACCGAACGTCCGAGAGGAATCGCGCGCGAGCCTTCTCCGCCTACTTCCGGCGGAAAATTCGGCGCATCCAGCATCGTCGTCTCGCCCTCGGCGAGGTTCGTCAGCGTCACCCGCAACGGCTGGAGCACGCAGAGCCTACGCGGCGATCGCTTGTTGAGATCGTCGCGGAGCACCGATTCGAGCAGCTCGACCTCGACCACGCTGTTGGTCTTGGCGACGCCGATGGTCTCGCAGAACGCACGCAGCGCCTCAGCCGTGTAGCCGCGGCGACGAAGGCCGGAGAGCGTCGGCATGCGCGGATCGTCCCACCCGGAGACGTGACCGCCGGTCACCAACTCGAGCAGCTTGCGCTTGGAGAGCACGGTGTAGGTGACCGCGAGGCGCGCGAACTCGTACTGGTGCGGCCGACGCTTCGCCAGCGTCTTCACCGACGGGAGCGCGTCGAGGATCCAATCGTAGAGCTCTCGATTGTTCTCGAATTCGAGCGTGCAAATCGAGTGGGTGACGCCCTCGATGGCGTCGGAGAGCCCGTGCGCGAAGTCGTAGAGCGGATAGATGCACCACGCGTCACCGGTGCGGTAGTGATGCGCGCGACGGATGCGATAGAGCGGCGGATCGCGCATCTTCATGTTCGCCGCGCTCATGTCGATCTTCGCGCGCAGCGTGTGCACGCCGTCGGCGAACTCGCCGCCCCGCATGCGTCGCAAGAGGTCGAGGTTCTCGGCGACGGTGCGCTCGCGAAATGGGCTGTTCGTCCCTGCCTCGGAGATGCTCCCGCGCCCGAGCCGCATCTCGGCTTCGTCGAGGCTGCAGACGTAGGCCTTGCCGACGGTCACCAGCTCTTCGGCGAACGCAAATAGACGCTCGAAGTAGTCGGAGGCGAAGGCGAGACGCGCCCACTCGAAGCCGAGCCAACGCACGTCTTCCTGGATCGACGCCGCGTACTCCGGGTCCTCGGTGGCCGGATTGGTGTCGTCCATCCGTAGGTTGGTGGCGCCGCCGTACTCGAGCCCGAGCCCGAAATTGAGGCAAATCGACTTGGCGTGGCCGAGGTGGAGGTACCCGTTCGGCTCGGGCGGGAAGCGCGTCACCACCTTGCCGTCGTGAGCGCCGGTGCGCTGGTCCTCGTCGATGATCTCACGGAGAAAATCGCGCGGCCTCGCGCCTCGTGGGGTGTCGGTCGGGTCGGTCATGGCAGCGCGCCGACCCTACGACGCCAACGCGGCGAGGCCAACCTCACCCTCTTGCGTCCCCTCAGACGCCCCCATCCAGCCCCGAGCCGGTCGGTGGGTCGGTGCAAGGCGTGCCGTAGCAGGTCCACCTCGACAGGTAGCAAAGGCACGCAAACGAGCAGGTCGGGCCGAAGGTGTAGTCGCACGTCTCCCGCGGACGGAGCGCTTCGCATGCCGAGCCGATGGGAGGTGCCGCAAAGGGGCATTCGGGCTTGCAGGGGAATTCGGTGATGACCCAACCCCCAGGGGTGCATTGGGCCGCCACCACTGCGCCGCAGGCATTGCCGTAATCGCAAATCTCGCTCGACGAGGGACAAGGGCTTCCCGCGGTCGGCGCCGTCGCCGGACAACCCGCCGTCGGTGGCGGACAAGGACCGACCGAAATCGACCATGCCGCGCCGGCGCAGGTGCCGCGATCGACACCCCCACAAGCGCTGTTCCACGAGCAAGTCTGCCCTTCGGTGGCGCAGCGCGTGCCAGCCGAAGGCTCGAGCGCCGAACAGGGAACGAAGGTATCCGGCGGAGCGGTGTCCGGTACCAAGGTGTCCGGTGACGAAGTGTCGGGCACGCGCGTATCGGGAACGAAGGTATCCGGTACGGAGGTGTCGGGAAGGGTCGAGTCCGGTACCCCGGTATCTGGTGCGGCTGTTTCCTCGCCGAGGAGCAGATCTGTCTTGCCGCCACAGGCGAAGAGCGCGCAGGTGAGGACGACGCCGAGGACGATGGTGCTCTGCAAAGGGCGCTCGGTCATCTGCACTCCGGAGATATAGCACCGCGTGCGCTTGCCTCTGCCTCGTCGAGCTCGGCGAGCGTCTCGGCGAGCCTCACCCGCGCATCTTTGCTCGTCGCATCCGGCGTGATCCGCAGCGCGATTTGCAGCGCGATTCGCAGCTTCGGAGCGACCGTCGTGCTCGCCGCCGTCGAGAGCCTGGCGCGTCCCTCCGCGTCCAAATACGGACCGAGCGCGATCGCGGCAGCGGCGCGGGTGAGCGGCCTCGCGTCGGGATCTTCGACTGCACGAAACAGCGCCTCGTTCGACGCGCCGAGCTCCCGAAAGGTATGCCGTCGACCCGCGAGCTGCGTGAGCGCTTCGATCCACGCCTCGAAGGTTCGATCACCGCGATCGAGCATCTGCACGTCGAGCGCGCCGAGGCCCGCGCCTCGCGCCTCCATCGCTTCGCGAATGCGCTGGTGAAGGGCCTCGGCGCGGCTCGCGTCGTCGAACGAAATTCGTCGCTGCCGCGCCTCGCCCTTTCGGCGAAGGATCACCGTGCCGTTGCGAGCGCGGTCATGGCGCTCGAGCTCCACCGATTCGACGTCGTGAAAGGCGATCAGCTCAGTGCGAAGCCCCTCGCGAATGCGCATGCCGTCGATTCCGACGTCGATCATCGTGCGGCCGACGCGCGCCGCGAGAACCGCCACCAGCAACGAAGCGAGCGCGAGGACGCCGAAGGACGCCGACGCACCCTCGAGCGCACGCGCCGCCGCGAGCCCGGCGACGACGAGCCCACCGATTTGGAAGAGGAGATCGCGAAGCACCGAACCGCGCGCGAAAAACTGCGCGGTCGGTCGTTCATCGGAAGCCACCCGCCGATGATACGCACTCCCTCACTCCACGTGCGTCAGCGTCTCCCAAACCATGTGATGGTCGGCGCCCGTCGGCCGATTCTTCTCCACCACGTTCTTCGTGTGCGGCAGTGAAACGCCGAGGCGAATGCCGATCGCCGCATAGGCGAGCTCCCAGGTCTCGCCGTTCTTCAAGTCGGTGAAGCTGCCGCCGCAGAGCCAACCGGGGTTTGCGACGCCGTCGAGATATTGGGTATTGAATTCGAGCGCGGCGGCGATGCGGTGTTGCTCGGCTTGAAAGAGGTCGACGCCCTGAATCGTCGCCGTCTGGGCGGCATTGAACATCGCCGCGAGGCCGTATTCGAGGTGGCCGTAGTCGCGGCAGGTCTCTTGGACCAAGCCGTCGACGAACTTGCCCGGCGAGTACCAATACTTCGTCAGGTCACTGGCCGACTTGGTCGAGCCGGCCGGCTTGACCGGCGTCGTACCGTCGGACGTCAGGTAAATGTAGGCGGGCACGCGCTTGCGCCACATCGCCACTGCCCCGTCGAAGAGCTTGCGATCGTCGGTGAAGACGGCGATGTCGACGGTCGCCTCGATCATCGAGAGCTCCCAATTGCCATTGGTCTCGATGTCCCCTTTGACGACGAGCGGCAGATAGACGTCGGTCAGCATCTTGGCGAAACGTGCTTGGTTCGCCGCCGGCCATCCGGTCCACGTGTGCTTGAGGAGCTCTCCCGCGCGCGGGAAGACGGAGCCCACCCACGCTGATTGCAGAGGCGCGTTGGCGAGCGTGTGCTTCTTCACCGTCGACGACCAGGCATCGAGAATTTCCGCGCTCTTCTTCGCATAGGCCTCTTCACCGGTGAGGGCCCAGAGGAGCGCTTGCGTGTAGGCGGCGATGGCGTCGCTTTTCTCGTCGGTGCATCCGTAGTCGGGTGTCGAGTACGAGCCGCAGTCGACGCTCTCACGGGGCTTCGCGGTGTAGGTCGACTTCGCCCACGCGCTGCCCTTGGCGGCATCGAGGGCGCCCTTCCACGGCGCAGTGCCGGCGGCGATCTTCGCTTTGACGAACGCGAGCTGCCTACCGTCGACCATGATGCCCGGATGGACGAAGCCGCCCGTAGGCGGGGGCGGCGGCGTGGTGTCGTCGCCGGCATCGTCGTGCGCACCCCCATCGGGTGTCGTCTCGCTCGAACCATCGTGCGCGCCCACGCCCGTGTCCTCGTCGGGCGGATGCCCCGCGGTGTCCTCTCCAGGAGACGCATCGTCACGCGGACCGCCATCGTGCTTGGGATCGAGCGCGCCTCCATCTTCGCCGGTGTCACCCTCGCTCGCAGCAGCGCACGCGCCGAGGCTCGTGAGCATGAGCGCGATCGAGACCACCGAACCGAGCTCACCAAGATGGAGAAGGCGCATCGTGACCTGCGATGGAGCAAGGTCGGTGCCGAGTGACTTTTGCCTAGATTTCAGGCCTTCGAGCGCAGTGGACCGAGGTCGACGCCCATCGTGAGGAGTCGGCCCCCCATACTTGCAGACCTTGGAGCGAGACCGTGCTCGGGCAGAGTGCCGCATCAGCCGACGCCCATCGCCGCGAGCACGTTGGCTCGGTGTCCGAGCGTGTGGGCGATGCCCGAGAGGAGCGAGAAGACGCGCCCGACGAGCACGAAATGCGTGGGAATCTCCACCACCGGATTCTCGCGCACCGCCTCGAAGAGCTCGTCGGTCATCCCTTCGGTGAACTCGCCCTCGAAGCGGCCGGTGCCGCTGCGCCGCAGCATGCGCTTGGCGAGCTCGATGAAGGTGGTCGTGTCACCGGTCTTGGTGCGAAATCCGAGCTCGGTGAAGGCGCGGATCATCGCCGACTCGTTCATCGTCATCATCGAGAACATGAGCTCGAAGAGGCCGAGCCCGAAGCCGTCGGGGAGCTCTTTGCAGAGCCCGAAGTCCATCACCACCACCTGTCCGTCGGGCCGCACGAAGACGTTGCCCGGGTGCGGATCGGCCTGGAAAAAGCCTGCCGCCATGATCATTCGCACGTAGACGCTCATCAGCGCGTTGACCACGTGACCGAGGTCGAGGCCCGCTGCTCGCAAGCCCTCGACGTCGGTGATCTTGATGCCCTCGACGAGCTCCATCGTGATGATGCGCTGGGTCGACCACTCGCGATGCACCACCGGAATGGCGACGGTGGTATCGCCGGCGAAGATGGCGCGGATGCGCTCGGCGTTGTCGACCTCGCGGACGAAATCGAGCTCCAGCGCGAGGTGCTCGGTCATCTCGCGCACCAGGGGCAAGAGCGGCATCGGCTGCGGATCGAATCGCTCGTAGACGCGGCAGATGCGCGCCATGTTCTTCAAGTCGACGGCGACGATGTCCTCGATGTCGGGATATTGCACTTTGACCGCCACCTGGCGGCCGTCGCGAAGACGCGCGCGGTGCACTTGCGCGAGCGAGGCTGCGGCGAGGGGAGTGGCATCGAACTCGGCGAAGACCTCGCCAATCGGCTTTCCCAGCTCGCGCTCGACGACGGCGCGCACGACCTCGAACTCATGGGGCGGCACCGCGTCGTGGCAGAGCTTGAGCGTGCGTACGAACTCCGGAGGGAAGACGTCGCTCCGCGTGCTCATCACCTGACACATCTTGATGTTCACGCCGCGCAGCTCGAGGGCGAGGTCGAGGATCTTCTTCGCCGCGCGCTCGTGCGTTTCGCCGAGGCTCTTCGGCTCCGGTCTCCCCAGACGTTTGCGCACGAATTCAGGCACTTTGTACATGCCCCAGACCGACGCCGCGGTGGTTGCAGCGCGCGTCGTCCGATAGGCGTGGGAGAGGCTCGGAAACCGAGCGAGAAGCCCGAGGCTCACTCGGCGGCCTCGAAGCCCGTCTTCTCGCTCGGCGAAAACGGCGTCTCGAGCGCGTCGAAGCGTTCGAGGAGCGAGCGCACGCGGGCGGCATCGGCGACCTTCTCCAGCGAAGAGGTGATCGACGTGCGCGTGGCGTTGCGCTGCTCTTGGGGCCGCTGACGCGTGGTGAATTCGAGCGCGCGGTGGAGGAGCGCATCGACGACGATCCGCCCTTCGAGGAGCTCCCCGTCGCCCCCGTCGACCGTACGCAACGTGCGCGCGCGCACCTCACTGAGCGCCGTCCGCAGATACTCGACGTGCGGCGCTTCGTCGGCGCGGATGTAACCGACCATCGCGCCGGCTTCCTTCGGGCGCGCCGAGATCTCCGGATCGGAGAGCAGCGTCTCGCCCCAATCGAAGGTGCCGCGGGCGAAGACCTCGATGACGAGGACGTTGACCATCGTCGCCAACATGTCTTCGAGTGTCTCGTCGAGCCTCGGGAAGAGCCGCTCCCGACGGGTCCGCGCGCGCGCACCGCCCATCATGCGCATGAGAATGTCGGAAGGAATCTTCGGAGAATCAAGCGCCAAATCGCGCGCCGCCTCCCACATCTGCTTGTGACCGCCCTCGTCCTTGTGGCCGGCCTCGTCGCGCGCGTGCGCTTCGAAGAGCCCTCCCGAGAGGTGCGCCAGCGCGGTGCCTTCGATCGGCTCTCGCACCAGGCTCGCCAGATCGGGCACCGGAACGTCGCGGATGATGGCGCCGAAACCTTCGACGATCGAGATCATCGTCAGCGCACGGACGATCGGCTCGCGCACGCCTTCGAGCAAGAGAAGCCTGGCCTGCGCCACGTTGGGATGGTGCGGCGGAAGGAGCGAGTCGGGGATCGAGAGGAGCGCGTGCCCATCGGTCGCCAGACGCGCCTGCCACGCGGCGATCGCCGGCATGCGGTGCGAAGTCCGCGGCGAGCGATAGCGGCCGTCGGCATCGAAGCCTCCGTGGCAGCGCACGCCCGAGGCGATCAGCGGCTCGAGGCCCGGCTCACGTTCGAGAAGCTCGACCGACGACCACTCGAGACGATCCATGGTCACACTCCGACCACGAAGATATCACGCGGGCGCGCGTCTCCAGATGAAGGCCCGATGACCCGAAAAATCAGGTCTCGACGGCGATCGAGGTGAGCCCGACGAGATCGCCGCAGGTCGTGCGGCCGACCAGGTACACGCCGACGAGCGCTTGGTCGATGCTGCCTTTGGGCGCGAAGATGGCGACGTAGACGACGTCGTGGAGCTGCGCGGTGACGGCCGCTTGGATCGCTGCCGCCGCGCCCGGATCGGCCGTCCCGCTCGAGGGCTCGAGATCGACGTAGTAGTTGCCGACGTCGCGAAGCTGAGCCGTGCTCCCCGCCGGCGCACCCACCAAGGCGAGGACCGAGGCGGCCGTCGGAGCCGTGGTTCCCGCGCCGGGATAGGAGACGATCTGAATCTCGCGATCGCTCTCGCTGAGGAAGAGGACGTCGGCGAGGTGCGGACGAACGGCGGCGTCGAAGGTGGCGATGCACCCGGGCGGCGCGGCGTGCATCGCGCTCCAGAAGGAGGGCGCCGACTTGCGGAGCGCACCGAGCGCCGCGCCACCGACGTATGACTGCGGGCCCATCTGCGTCACGGTCGTGTACGGGCGGTGATCGACCAGGGCCTTCGCCGCGCGCGCATCCATCAGCTTGTCGAGCTGCGCGAGGTCGGCGTGGTTGACGCCAAAGGCGACGGCCACCGATTCCCAGCCCGTGAAAGCGACACCCTCGACGGTCTCACCCGCGGGCGCCGGGTGGGTCGCTGCGTAGATGCGAAGCTTGGTGAAGGCCGCGTCGCCGACGTAGGCAACCGCGTCGAGCGCAGCGATGCTGGCAAAGTGCGCGTCGTCGGCCGAGGGGGACACGCCGTCCTTGCCATTGCGCGCCGCGACGATTGCCTTGGCCGCCCGCGCGTCGAGCCCTGCGCCCCTGTCGAGGACGGCGAGGTCGGTGCCCGGGTAGTTCACGAGCGCGAGGATCGCCGCGCCATCGGGGGCCGAGAGCGCGCCGCCGACGTTCGACGCCGCGTCCGTCTCGGGATCGTCGTGCGCGCTGCTGACGGCGCAGGCAGACGAGAGGGCCGAAGCGAGGGCCAGCGAGAGGGCGAGGGTGCGGCGCATGAAGGCCATCCTTGCATGGTGCGCGCCGGACCTACATCGGCATTTTCAGCCACTATTTATCGTCTGTAGTTGCATCATTTCGACTTTTGATTGCATGATCTCCATCTTCGATGCGAACGAGCAACGACGACGTCGTCCTCCACGCCGCCTCCACCGAGCAGCTCGAACGACGGCTGATGGACCTCGCGCTCCAACGCACCGGCGTGCGCAATGGCGCCGTCTTCTCCTGGGACGCGAAGCGCCGCGGCCTCGCGCTCGGTTTCCATGTCGTCGAGGGGCTGGTGATCGAGATGCCCGAAGCGTTGGTGGTCGCGAGCGCCGACGGGAGACCGAATGGCATCGCGATGCACGTGCACGAGACGAATCGAGCGCGCCTCGCCAACGACACCCGGCGCGACCCTCACTATGCGCCTTACTTCCTCGACGTCGGCTCGATCCTCGCGGTACCGATTCGCTACCAGGGCCGTTGCATCGGCGTCCTCACCGTCTCGTCGCGGGAGCGAAACGCGTTCGAGCCGAAGCACGTCACCGCGCTCGAAGGGCTCGCCGAGGTGGCCGCGAAATACCTTCGTCGCGCCCAGTTGCACCGCACGTCACGCGCCGCCGGGCGGCCATTTCTCATCAAAGGTCTCTCGCCGCAGTGGCTGCTCGTGGAGAGGCGGATGGAGCAGGTCGCGCCCACCGACGCGCCGGTGCTCGTCGTCGGCGAGAGCGGCACCGGCAAAGAGCTGGTCGGTCACGCCATTCACTTCAACAGTCGGCGCGCCTCGGGGCCCTTCGTCACCGTCAATTGCGCGGCGATCCCCGAGCAGCTCCTCGAGAGCGCGCTCTTTGGACACGTGCGCGGCGCGTTCACCGGCGCCACCGTCGACAAGCTCGGCGAGCTGAAGAAGGCCGACGGCGGCACCCTCTTCCTCGACGAGCTCGGCGAGCTCCCGATGAGCCTCCAGCCGAAGCTCCTCCGCGCCGTCGAGGCCGGGGAAATCCAGCCGCTCGGAAGTAGTCGCGGTCCCGAGCGGGTCGACGTGCGCATCGTCTGTGCGACCCACCGCGACCTGCCGAAGATGGTGCGCGAGGGAACGTTTCGAGACGATCTCTACTACCGACTCGGCGTCATGACGCTGCAGCTGCCGCCGCTCCGCTCGTACAAAGATCAGCTGGAGGTGCTCGCCAACGTCTTTCGCGAGCGCGCCTGTCAGCGGCACGAACGGCACGTGCCCCACCTCTCGACCGGCGCCCTCGCGGCGCTTTTGGCCTATGATTTCCCAGGCAACGTGCGTGAGCTGCGAAACGCGATGGAGCACGCGGTGATCCTCGCCGAGGCCGACGTGATCGAGCTCGAGCACTTGCCGCTGTCGATCGTCGAGGCGACGACGCCGACTACGAAGATGACGACGAAGAATTCGCGGCCGCCAGCGAAGGCGAAGGCGCCGACCTTGGCGAGCATGCGTGAGACGTGGCTCGCACCCCTCGAGACGCGATATCTGGCAGACCTGCTGACGACGTCCCGAGGAAACGTCCGCCTGGCGGCGAAGAAGGCCGGCGTCGACACGGTGACGATGTATCGCTTGCTGCGAAAACGAGGCGTCGCCTTCGGCCGCGAGCTGAATCGATGAGGCGCCATGCGCGATTCACTTCGGGGAAGGTGAAGACGACGCGGTGCGGAGGTCGTGGTTCGACGGCGGCTTCAACCGCCGCGCGCCGAGCGATCAGCCCCCTACCCCATAGTGGGTGAGCGTCTCGTAGATCATCACCAACCCGTTGTGCGTGGGGCGCACCTTGCTCGCGATCGAAGCCACGTGCGTCATCGGGTGATGGAGCCGGCCGGACAGCGCATTGAGCGCGATTTCCCAGGTCGCCGAGGTAGACACGCCGGTGAGCGTGCCTCCACAAAGCGTCGAGGGCGGCGCCACCCCATCGAGCCACTGCGCGTTCCACTCGAGCCCGGTGGCGAGGCGCTTCTCTTCCTCGCCGTAGAGATCCACGCCTTGGATGTGCGCGGTCTCGGCGCCATCGATCATCGCGGCGAAGCCGAGCTGGACGTGGCCGAGATCGCGGCAGGTCTCCTGACAGAGCCCTTCGACGTATTTTCCTGGGTTGTACCAGTAGGTCGCGAGATCGGCGCCGGTCTTCTTGGTGCCCGGCGGCGTCACCGGCTGGGCGCCGTCGCTGGCGAGATAGAGGTAGGCGGGCACGCGCTTGCGCCAGAGCGAGACGCCGCCCTCGAACGTCGGTCGATCGTCGTTGAAGACGCCGATCGCCATCGACGCCTCGGCCATGCTCAGCTCCCAATTGCCGTTGGCCGTCGAGCCCTTGGCGACCTTCGGAAGATAGACGTCCGTGAGCATCTTGGAGAAGCGCGCCACCTCGGCGGCTGGCCACTTGCCGTACACGGTGCGGATGAGCTCGCCCGCGCGAGGGAAGACGCTCGCCACCCAGGCGGACTGGAGGGGCGCGTTGCTGTTCGTGTGATCGGTGATCACCGCCGACCACGCATTCATGATCTCGATCGACTTGAGGGCGTACGCCTCCTCGCCGGTGAGCACGTAGAGCAGCGCTTGCACGTAGGCCGCCGTCGAGTCGCTCATCTCGTCGCTGCAGCCGTTGTCGGGGACCGAGAACGAGCCGCACTCGACGATCGCGCGAGGAGTCGCCTTGTACGTGGCATTGCCATACTTGCTCGACTTCGCGGTGGCCACGGCCGCGGTCCAGGGCGCCTCCTTGGCGGCGATTTTCGCCTTCACGAAGTCGAGCTGACTCTTGGTGACGAGGACGCCGGGATGGACGAAGCCGCCCGTGCCCGCGTCGCCGGCCTCTGCATGCCCGTCACTCGAGACTTCGCTCGGCGCGTCGACCGGCCGATCACCAGAGGCGTCGCTCGAGGCATCGCCGGGCGCCGTGCCGTCGGCGGAGACGTCACTCGCGCCACCGGTGTCGTCCGTGCCGCTGGCGTCGTCGGTAGCGCCCGAGTCCGCGTTTCCGCACGCACCGAGGTCGACCAAGAGAAACCCGAGCACCAAGCACGAAGCACGGAGGGAGCGACCCATCGATCCAGATGAGCACGAAGCACCGATTGGCGCATCGTGGTGGGAGGAGCAGACGGTGGGACAGGGTGCGACGATTCGTATCGATCGAAGCAGGGCCGCATACCGCTGCGTCGCGAGATCAATGAGTGAGCCGCAGATGCCGGCGCCGCGCACGCAGCTCGCGAAGGACGGTCGCGGCGGGCCGGACTCGTCGCACGACGAGGCATTTCATCAGCCCAACTTGACGCAGGTGGTCGGACTCGCCGGTGCGTCGTCAGATACGCAGATCGCGAACGCTCAGTGGCGCCCCATTGCCACGCCGTGAAGGAGGTGGCGCCCAAGCCGCTGTGTCGTTGATCGCTTCGCGCGGGAAGATCGGCCCGTTGGCCACCGCCGCCGTGGCTTTCGCGGTCTTCACCTTCGTCTCCTGCGTTTCACCTTCGGACATGTTCGTGCCTCCGCGCTGAAGACGAGCAACCTTCGTTCCCGCGGCGATCGGCTTGTTTTGACGCACCAGCGCGTCCGGGCGCGTCGTCATGTGGCAACACTCCGAAGACACTCTGTGATTAAGTTGGCAGCGCTGCCGCACGATCGAGGAGGAGCGCGCGTTCTCTTTCGTTGTCGGTGAGCGAGGCGGCGCGCTCGAGGTCGACGCGGGCTTCGGCGTGACGACCGAGCTTCACGAGCAAGTCGGCGCGCACTGCATGGAGCAAGTGATAGCGCGCCATCGAGGGCTCTTCGGTGAGCTCGTCGACGAGCGCGAGGCCCTCGGCAGGACCGAAGGCCATGCCGACCGCGACGGCGCGATTGAGCTCCACTACTGGCGACCCTGCGAGCTCGGCGAGCGCGTCGTAGAAGGCGACGATGCGCGGCCAGTCGGTGGCCTCCTTGACGTTGGCGCGCGCATGACAGGCGGCGATCGCCGCTTGCAACGCGAACGGACCGCGCGAGCCACCGAGCTCCTGCGCGCGTTCGAGCGCCGCGAGCCCACGGCCGATGAGGAGTCGATCCCAGCGGCCGCGATCTTGTTCGTAGAGGAGAATCGGCGCGCCGTCCTTGCCGATTCGCGCGGGAATGCGCGAGGCCTGCAGCTCCATCAGCGCGACGAGGCCGTGCACCTCGGGCTCCTTCGGCATCAGCGCGGCGAGCACGCGACCGAGACGAAGCGCCTCTTCGCAGAGCGCCGGACGCAGCCACGAGTCCCCGGCCGTCGCCGCGTAGCCCTCGTTGAAGACGAGATAGACGACCTCGAGCACCGACGAGAGGCGCGCCACCAGCTCGGCTTCGCGGGGCACCTCGAAGGGCACCTTCGCTTCGCTGAGCGTTCGCTTCGCGCGGACGATGCGCTGCGCCACGGTGGGTTCGGGAATGAGATAGGCGCGCGCAATTTCCGCCGTGGTGAGGCCACCCAACATGCGCAGCGTGAGGGCCACGCGCCCTTCGGGAGAGAGCACCGGATGACACGCGGTGAAGACCAACCGGAGGAGATCGTCACCGACCTCGTCGTCGAGCGCGGCGTCGAGCGTATCGACGACGTCGCGCTCGGTCTTCTCGAGCAGGGCCTCGTGACCGAGCTGCTCGTGTTTGCGCTCGAGGAGCCGTCGTCGACGAAGCGCGTCGATCGCCCGGTGCTTCGCCGTGCCCATCAACCACGCGCCCGGGTTGTCGGGAATTCCAGCCGATGGCCACTGTTCGAGGGCAGCGATCAGGGCGTCCTGTGCGAGCTCTTCGGCGACGCCGACGTCACGGACGATGCGCGCGAGCCCGGCGATGAGACGCGCCGACTCCATTCGAAAGACCGTCTCGACCGTGCGATGGGTCGCCTCGTCGCTTCCGCCTACGCGCATGAATCCTCATCGCCCAGATCGCCCGAGGGAGCGAGCGACACGCACGCCGATGTACGATCGTCGAAACGAGGAGAGAACGCGCATTCGCGAAGCTGCGCGGCAGTCGACGGGAGAAGCGCGCCAATATCCTCCGCGAGCGGCACGCATGCGCGCGGTGTCACGGGCGCTGCTGCCGGGCGGAGGTTCGAGCTCGAGGAGCGCGGCCTCGGCGGTGAGCTCACCTTGGATGTCCGCGGTCCAGGTGCGATGGCTGCCGCCCAAATCGCGCACGCCGTAGACACTCTCGTCGAGCTCGAAGGTGCCGACCGGCTCGGGTTGGCAGAAGCCCGGTCGCGACTCGCGCATCTTGCAGAAGGTGGCCTCGAACGCGTTGCCCCACGGGAAGATGCGCCCATCCGCGCCGCGCGCGCTCTTCTCCCATTCGGCTTCGGTGGGCAGTCGGAGGCCAGCGATGTCGCTCTTCTTCGCGAGCCAATGGCAGTAGGCGACGGCGTCGAACCAATCGATGCTGTCGACCGAGACCGAGCCGACGCGATCGGGCCGGCAGAGCTTGCGACCCTCTTCGCCCTCGATGATCTTCTCGTAGATCGGCACCCACTTTCCGGCGGCGTCTCGGGCGACCGAGACCCCATCGCCTGCGTCGCCCTGCGGGAGACGCTTCGTCGCCAACGTCGGATCATCGAGAAATAGCGCGTCGGCGAAGGCGAGATACTCGGCGAAGGTCACCGCGAGGCGCGCGATCGCGAAGTCGGGCACAGCCACTTCTTGTCGCGGCAGACCGTCGGCTGCCTCGCCGTCACCACCGACGATGCACGGGCCGCCGGGCACGTAGACGAAGCCCTCGCCGATTTCGGCGTCGGTGTAGAGCGTGACGTCGAACGAGAGCATCTCGCCGCGACGGCACGACACCGGCAGGCGCGTATCGCGAAAACCGACCTTTCGCAGGATGAAGAGATAGCTTCCCGGCTCGAGGCGCACCTCGTTGCCGTGCACGAGCGGCGTCACGCCGACGCGCACCTCCGCCGCCTCTCGCATGACCCTCTGGTGCTCGACGTAGCGATGGACGATCACCTCGGCGCCGGGCGGATTCGAGGAGATCGAGACCCGCGAGGGCGCGGTGAGCATCGCCTTGTAGCGACCGTCGTCGAACTCATGGACCATCGCCTCGTGGTGGGCTTGGGCGACGCGATCTTGCCCGCGCGCAGCGCGTTCGGCGCGCATCCAATGAAATTCCGAGAGCCCGGCGCGCACCTCGGCGATCGGCGCGAGTCCGAGCGCCTGCGTGTAGCGCTGTTCGACGAGCGCGAGCTCTCGCGCCTGCTCGGCCTCGATCTCGCGTGCGCGATCTTCCATCGCCCAGCCAGGGAGCTTCGTCTCGATCGGCTCGAACGGCTGCCTCGCTCCGAGAAGAGTCTTGGCTTCGGCGAGCGCAGCCTCGCGATCGAGCTCGAGCGAGGCGTGACGCGCGAGGTGGGTGCGGGCATCGGCGACCACGCGACGCGCCTCCTCGGCGCGACGACGCTGCTCCTTGTCACCCTCGAGGAAGGCCTCGAGCTCGTCGGCGACGGCATCGGCGGTCCCGGGCCTGTCGTCGCGATCTTTCTCCAGGAGGCGCATGCACAGCTCGTCGAGCACGATCGGACAGCGCGGCGAGAGATCGCGCGGCCGCTTCGGCGATTCTTCGACCGTCGCGTCGAGCGTCCCGTAACTCGAGTCTCGCTGGAAGGGGCGACGACCGGTGAGGATGAGATAGAGGGTGACGCCGAGCGCGAAGAGATCGCCGCGACCATCGACCTGCTCGCCGCGTGCCTGTTCGGGCGGCATGAAGCCGACGGTGCCGACGACCGAGCCGTCGACGGTCGCATCCAGCGCGACGCTTCGATCTCCCAGCTTTTCTGGCCTGCCGCTCGCGGTGTCGGCTTCGGCCGCGTCCTTGGCGATGCCCCAGTCGGCGAGATAGACCTCGCCCCAGCCGCCGATGAGAATGTTCGCCGGCTTGACGTCGCGATGGACGACGCCGCGCGTGTGGGCATAGGCGAGCGCCCGCGCGACCTGCACGAGGACCCGACAAAACCGGGCGATCGACCACTCGTCGCGGAGCTGCGGATCGGCGAGGACGTCGGCGAGCGAGCGCCGATCGACGATGCGCATGGTGTAGAACGGCTCACCGCTCTCGAGGACGCCGAAGTCGTAGACGGGGATGATGTTCGGGTGTTCGAGGCCCGCGGTGACGCACGCTTCGCCGAGAAGCAGTCGCGCGCTCGAGCCCTCGCCCAGGCCTTCGCGCATCGTTTTGAGGGCGACGGTGCGACCGAGCGTCCGATCGACCGCCGCGACGACGACGCCGCCACCGCCCCGCCCGAGCTCGAGGCCTTGCGCGTAGCGTCGTCCCGCCACCCAATCCGTCGACGTCGACGGCAAAGACGCGCGCTCCGCGGCGACCGTGTTGCCGTACGCATTCACCACCGCGCGAATTTCGCTGGCGCGAGAGGCGCCGGCGGTGACCAGGGTCTCGATCGACGCGCTTTCACCGAGACGAGCTTGTTGGACCGCCGCGTCCCAGAGCGCCGGAAGATCGATGAGCCCACGCGCCGCGGCATCGAGGAGGAACTCGCGGGCGTTCTTCGGACCAGGCTTCATCGAGCGGCGATTATAGGCAGTCTCCCGTCCAACCGAGCTCATCGAGCTGGGCTTGCCAAACTGCCCTCTCGAATCTACTTTGAGCATGCAATGCTCTAACATGTGGGGAGGTGGGGAATGGCGGAACGGACCATCGTCGTCTTGGGGGGCGCGCTCTCGGGGCCCACGGCCGCGGCGCGTGCACGTGAGCTCGACGATCGCGCGCGCATCGTCCTCGTCGAGCGCAACACGCGGGTGAGCTACGCCGTCGGAGGTCTGGCGTATCACCTGAGCGGCGAGGTCCCGGCGATGGACGCGCTCGACCGCGAGGACGACGGATTTCTCGAGGCGTACTACCGCGTCGACGTCCGCAAGCGCACCGAAGCGATCGCGCTCGACCCCACTGCACGCGTCGTCACCCTCCGCGACGGCGCCGGGGCGATCGAGCGACTGGCGTACGACGCGCTCATCTACGGCCTCGGCGCCGCGAGCCCGATCCCAGACGTACCGGGGCTCGCGGGCGACAACGTGCGGGCGCTGCGCACGATGGGAGATCTCGACGCCGTGGCGAGCGCGCTCGCAGCGGGGGCGCGCCGGTTCGCGATCGTCGGGGGCGGCCCCTTCGGGCTCGAGGCAGCCGACGGCCTCGTTCGACGCGGCGCCGAGGTCACGCTCCTCGAACGCAACGCGACGCTCCTTCCGAGGTTCGGAGACGCGGTGAGCACGGCAGCTCGGCGCGCGCTCGCAGCCAAGGTCGACCTACGCCTCGGCGCTGCGCTGGCATCGGCCGAGAGCGCGAACGGCAAGGTGACGCGATTGCTGCTCGCCGACGGTGGCTCGATCGCGGTCGACTACGTGATCGTCGCGGCGGGTGTGCGTCCGCGGACCGAGCTCCTCGCCTCGGCCGGCGTCGCGCTCCATCCCGATGGCACCGCCCGCATCGACGATCGCACGCGCACCTCGGCCGAGGGCGTCTTCGCGTGCGGCAGCTGCGTCTCGGTGAGCCAGGTGATCAGCGGCGCGCCGGTCTGGTGGCCGCAGGCAGCAATCGCCGACAAAACAGCCCAAATCGCCGGTGCCAACGCGGCCGGTGGCGACGAGCGGCTGATGCCAGCGACGGGCTCGATGTTGATTCGCATCGTCGATCTCGTCGTCGCGCGCACCGGCCTCTCGTACGACGAGGCGCGCGTCGTCCTCGGCGACGACGTCGCTCGCACAGTGGTCAACGCGCGTTCGCAAGATACGTTCTTCCCCGGCGCGGCGCCGATGCTCCTCGAGTTGATCTGGCAGCGGAGCACCGGACGAGTGATCGGCGTCGAAGCGTCGGGACAAGTGGGCGTCGACAGGCGCATCGACGCGGCGTCGAGCGCGATCGCGGCCGGCCTCGGCGTCGAACAGCTGGCCCAGCTCGATCTCGGATACTCCCCACCTTTCGGCGCTGCGCGCGATCCGCTCAACGTCGTCGCCACCGCCGCGTCGTCGGAGCACAAGGGCCTCGGCGCGACGATCTCGCCAGGCGAGCTGCGGACGGCGTTGGGCTCGCTCCAACTCGTCGACGTTCGTCCCGAGGGCGACGACGCGGGCGGCATCGCGGGCGCGAAACGGATCCCGATCACGGCGCTCCGCGACCGGCTCGACGAGCTCGATGCGGCGAAGCCGATCGTCGTGTTCAGCGCTTCGGGTCGGCATGGTTGGCTCGCGGTGCGGATCCTCGCGCAACGCGGTTTTCCGGGTGCGCGCAACCTCGCCGGCGGGCTCTCGGCATTCGATCGCGAAGGAGTCGGCGGGTGAGCGCGCGTTGGGTCGCGCCTTCCGCCGCCGACGCCGAGCGCCTTCCGCCAGAGGAGGTCTTCGCCGCGGGCGAACGTAACCACCACATCTCGAACACCGCATACCCGATCGCGCACGACGTGACGTGGCGTCCCTATCGCGTCACGCGAACCCGACACGCGTCGGTGCTCGCGCGCGCCTACGAAGGAATCGACGATCTCTGCCTCTACGCGCACGTGCCGTTCTGCGAGGTCCGTTGCTCGTTCTGCGAGTACACCGTCGTGCAAGGGCAAGATCTGAAGGCGACCGATGCGTACATGGATCGGCTCGAAAAAGAGCTCGACCTGTGGCTCACGCTCCTCGGCCGCAACACCCGCACGCTCCACGGCTTCGACATCGGCGGAGGCACACCGGCCTTCGTCGACGCCGTCCGCGTCGCGAGGCTCGTCGAGAAGGTCCATCAGGGTTTCCGCCAGGCGTCGCCGAGTGCCGAGCGCGCGGGACCGAGCGGCTACGGGATCAGCATCGAGACGACGCCGAAGATCGCGGCCGCCGAACCAGAGAAAATGCGCGCGCTCCACGACGCCGGGATCGATCGCATCAGCATGGGCGTGCAGGTGATCCAGCCCGATCTCTTGAGGGTGCTGAATCGCGACGGAAACGGCGCCGAGCTCCACCGGCGCGCGGTCGACCACTTGCGTGACGCGGGCTTTTGCCGGCTCAACCTCGACGTGATGTACGGCTTTGCCGATCAGACGCTTCCTGGCGTCGAGGCGACGATCGCGCACACGCTCTCGCTCGCGCCCGAGTACGTCACGCTCTATCGAATGCGCTACAAACTGACGCGCATCTCGCACCAAGCGCCGAGGGTGAAGCTCGATGACGTCCGCGCGCAAGCGTCGCTCGCGAAGGCGATGTTGAAGTCGGCCGGCTACGCGGCGACCCCGGGGAAGAACACGTTCAGCCGCATCGCCGGAGACGTGGGCACGAGCGAGTACCTGACCCGCCGCGTGATCGAGGGCATGCCCTACCTCGGGATTGGCCTCGGCGCCCAGTCGTTCACCCACACCACGATCTCGTACGGCGACGGCGCGGTCGGGAAGAATCTGCTGCCGTATTTCCGTGCGATCGACGCTGATCGTTTTCCGCTCCAAGATCTCTACGAGCTGCCGCTCGTGCAGATGATGGCGAAGTTCGTGGCGGTGTCGTTCTACTTCGGCGAGATCGATCGCGCGGCCTTCCACGCGAAATTCGGCCTCAGTGTCGACGAGGCGTTTCCCCGCGAGGTCGAGTGGCTCCTCGCCCGCGGCCTGATGGAGAACACCGAGCACACGTTGCGCCTCACCGACGAGGGCGCTCGTCACTTCAACGGCGTGATCGCCCTCTTCTTCGCGCCCTCGATCCAGCGCTACCTGCTGGACCGCGATCCCGACGTCGCCAAAGACATGTTGGTCAGGACGGGCTGATCGAAGTGGTCAGCGGAAGGTACGCAGGGTCGGTGGTGAACTTGGTGGCCTCGCCGAAGGCGAAGAGGAAACCTGCGCTCTTCTTCCCGCCGACGCATTGGAACATGGTCCATTCGAGCTTCTGCGACGCCTGCTGACCGACGCCCGTACCCTTCGCTTGAAGGCAGTCGAGGCCGTTCACCACCACTTTGGTGTGCGGTCCCGAGAGCACGGCAGCGTGGATGTGGCCCTTCACGCCACCGAGCACGAACTTGTCGAAGTCGGCCTCGGGGACGGTGGCGTGCGAGAAGAGCTCGCCGACGAAGACGCTCGCCGTCGGCACCTGCGACTTGAAGCTGACACCCTGTCCGCTCGGCATCTGGTCGATCTGGAAGATCTGAGGCACGGCGACCTTCAGCAGCGCGGGGGTGGCGGTGGCCCACTTGAAGTTCGCCGGCAGCGTGTAGGCGGCCCCGGCGTCACGCGCCTCGACGACGATCGCGGCCGCGGCGAGCGAGAGGGCGACGAGGAAAGTGCTGCGGCGCGTGAGCTTCATGAGACCTCCGGGGGCGTAGGGCGTCTTCTGCGTGAAGTGGAAGAATGCCCCGAGATGGACGGGCGTGGCGCCCTTTCCACGCAGACATGTCCGATCATGCAAACCAGCGACGAGACGCGAGCGCAGCGCGTACCCTTTCTCGATGAGCTACCGAGCGCCTGCGCCGTCTTCGGTTCCCATCGTCGTCGTCGCCTTCGGGGGGTACGTGTACGGCCTCGATCCGAGCACGGGCGCCATCGCCTGGCAGCACGAGGATGGCTCGGCACTGACGCGCATCCTCGTCACCGACACGCATGTGTTCGCGCAGGGATTCAAGCTGACGTGCATCGGCTACCCACAGGGGCAGCTGCTGTGGCAGGTCGATTCGCCCACCTTCGTCGCGAGCTTCATCCTCGATGGCGAGCGGCTCTTCGTCGGCTCGGCCGGCGAGGTGGCCTGCCACTCTTCCGTCGACGGTAGGCAGCTCTGGAAGAACGAATTCAAGGGAAAGGGCCAGGGCGAAGTCGCGGTCGGCATTCCGTTCAACGTCATGCAGCTCGACCACGGGCGCTGACGAAACGAGGCCGGGGCCAGATATTTAAACCCTGGTAATATTGACTTCGGATTTTATCCGGGTAAAACATCCCGCGATGGAACACGCCCGCGCGCACATCGCCTTCGTCGGACCTCGTCGTCTCGTCCACGGCCCACTGCGCGAGGTGCTGCCGGTCCTCAAAACCCGCTACGAGAAGGACGCTGGCGAGACCTTGCTGGTCTTCGAGGTCGAGACCGGAAAGCAGGTCGACTTCGATCTTCGCGGCACGCTCGCCGAAGTGCTCGAACGCGCAGATGCGAGCGGCGAAGGCGGACCACGCGGGCCCGGTCGTCCCAAGCTCGGCGTCGTCGGCCGGGAGATCTCGCTCCTTCCACGTCATTGGGACTGGCTCGAAGCGCAGACCCAAGGCGCGTCGGGGGCGCTCCGAAGGCTCGTCGAGCAAGCGCTCAAGCACCAACCAGGAAAGCAGCGCGCCGCACGGGTACGCGCCGCGCTGGCGAAGATTCTCTCGGTCCTCGCCGGCGATCGTCCGCATTACGAAGAGGCGACGCGCGCGCTCTTCGCCGCCGACGTCGCGCGCTTCGAGTCGCTGATCGCGAAGTGGCCGAAGGACATTCACGCCTACGCCCTCGAGAAATTGCACGAGGCCGCGCGCGACGACCTGGTGCTCGAGCCGGGCGCGACGATCGCCGAGCTTCATCGTGTGGTCTGGAGCGAAGGTGACTTTCGCGCGGTCGAGCGGCTGGTCGCGCCCGCGTACGTCATCCACTCCGATCCGGGCGACCTCTGGAACGGCAAGACGCTCGATCGAAAGCAGTACGTCGAGCGCGTGCGCCACTCGCGGAAGGCGTTTCCCGATTTGGTCTTCCATGACGACGAGCTGATCGTCGCCGGCACTCGCGTCGTCGCGCGATGGCACGCCGAAGGGACGCAGAAGGGCCCCCTCCCCGGCCTCCCGGCGACGGGAAAACGCCTGCACTTCGCCGGTCAAACGATCTACGAGGTGAAGGACGGATGGGTCGCCGGACACTGGCAGGTGGTCGATCGTCTCGGCTTCCTCGACCAGGTCCGCTGAGCGCTCGAAGGGAGAACGGCCTCTCGGCGACATCGAAGCGGCCACCGAGGCGAAGGGGGACGAGTACGTCGATGGCCATGGGGCTGTATTGAGCGCGCGTGCGCGGTCCAGTATCCTGGCCGAGCGCTGTCGCACGCTGCGCGGCCGAAGAATATGGCGGATCCGAAAGACGACGACGCTTCGACGCTCCTGCAGCGCAGCTACGATCCGTCTCCGCCGAGCGATGTCGCCTTCACGCTCACCGTCGTCGCCGGACCCGATGTCGGCGCCACGGTCACCGTCGACGACACCACGCCGTCGGCGACGCTCCTCGGCACCGGACCGACGTGCGAGCTGCGGCTGACCGATCGCGCGGTCTCGCGACGGCATGTCTCTCTCGAGGTCGTTGCTGGCGCGCTCCGAGTCGTCGATCTCCGTTCGACCAACGGCACGCGCGTCGGGGCTCTCCGCGTCGGCGAAGGGTTTCTCGTCGGGGGTGAAATCCTCGGCGTCGGCGCGAGCGAGCTCGAGGTCACGCGCGGTCTCAAGACTTCGAAGGTCACTCCTTCGTTCGCCGGCGGATTCGGCCGCATGATCGGCGCCAGTCGCGAGATGCGTCGGCTCTATCCCCTCTGCCTGCGCCTCGCCCAGAGCCCAGTGTCGCTGATCATCGAAGGCGAGACCGGTACGGGAAAAGAAGTGCTCGCCGAGTCGATCCACGCCGAGGGTCCGCGCGCGAGCGGTCCCTTCGTCGTCTTCGACTGCACCTCGGTGGCGCCGAACCTCGTCGAGGCCGAGCTCTTCGGCCACGAGCGCGGCGCCTTCACCGGAGCCACTGCGACCCATCGAGGCGTCTTCGAGCAAGCACACGGCGGCACGCTCCTCATCGACGAAATCGGCGATCTCGATTTACATCTCCAGCCGAAGCTCCTGCGCGTGCTCGAGCGCTCCGAGTTCCGTCGCCTCGGCGGTGAGCGGGCGATCCGCGTCGACGTGAGGGTGATGGCGGCGACCCGACGCAACCTCGATCGAGAGATCGAAGCCGGCCGTTTTCGTGACGATCTCTTTCATCGCCTGGCGGTCGCGCGCATCGAGCTTCCGCCGCTCCGTGAGCGCCGCGGCGACGTCGCCGAGCTGGCGGCGGCCATCTGTCGGGAGCTCGCCGTCGATCCGAAGACGGTGCTGAGCGGTCCGCAGCTCGCGCGATGGAATGCCTACCATTGGCCAGGAAACGTGCGCGAGCTGCGCAACGCGATCCTTCGTTTTCTCGCGGTCGGAGAGCTCGGTCCGCTCACCGACGGGAGCTCGCCTCCGTTGCCGAATTCGACGCCGACCTCGACTCCGTCTCCGATTGATCTCGTCGAGGGTGTCCTCGCCCAAGGTCTTCCCTTGGCGGCTTCACGCAAGTTGGTCGTCGAAGAGTTCGAGCGTCGTTACGTCGAGCGCGCCCTCGAGAAACACCACGGGGTGGTCACCGAAGCGGCAAAGAGCGCTGGCATCGCGCGACGTCACTTCTATCGCGTCGGGAACCGCGGCGGGCGATGACCGCGGCGCGTTCGATCGCCGGTCGATATCTCCTCTGCGACGAGCTCGCCTCGGGCGGCATGGCCACCGTGCACCTCGGTCAGCTCGTCGGCGCAGTCGGGTTTTCTCGTGCGGTCGCGATCAAGCGACTCCACCCGCAGTACGCCAAGGAGCCCGAGTTCGTCTCCATGTTCACCGACGAGGCGCGCATCGCGGCGCGCATTCGTCACCCGAACGTCGTCGCCACGCTCGACACGGTGGCCGAGGGTGGTGAGCTCTTCCTCGTCATGGAGCTGGTGGAGGGCGAGTCGGTCTCGCGTCTCTTGCGCACCGCCAAGGACGCGAAGCGGAGCGTGCCGCCGGAGATCGCGTCGGCGATCCTCGTGGGGACTTTGCACGGGCTCCATGCCGCGCACGAGGCGACGAACGAAGCCGGCGAGCCGCTCGGCGTCGTCCATCGCGACGTCTCGCCGCAGAACATCCTCGTCGGCACCGATGGTCTGCCGCGCGTCCTCGACTTCGGCGTCGCCAAGGCGCTCGGTCGACTGCAGACCACCAGCGATGGGCAAATCAAGGGCAAAACGGCATACATGGCGCCCGAGCAGCTGCGCGGCCGGCCGGTCGATCGACGCACCGACGTCTACGCGGCGGCGGTCGTGCTCTGGGAGATGCTGAGCGGCGAGCGACTCTTCGTCGGCGACTCCCCCGGCGAAACGATGGCGCGCGTGCTCGAACAACCGGTGACGCCGCCGAGCGAGCGTTCGATTGCTGTCTCCCCGGCGCTCGATGCGATTGTCCTCCGTGGTCTCTCGCGCAATCCCGAGACGCGCTTCTCGAGCGCGGAAGCGATGGCCGACGCGCTCGAAGCGGCGCAGCCGATCGCCAAGCCGCGCGTCGTCGGACAATGGGTGACCGAGCTCGCCGGCGAGGGCTTGTCACGACGAACCGAGCTGAAAACGAGGCTCGATACGATCGGAATCAGCAGCGTCTCGGTGGCGACGCCGGTTCCGATTCCCATGCACGTCCGCGAGCCGCGGAGGCGCCGTCTTTGGCCGTGGCTGCTCGCCGCGCTGGCGTCGGCGTCGCTCGTCGTCGCCTTCGTGCTCACCTCGCGCACACCGACATCGGGTTCGCCCGTGCCCCGTGAGCTCGCTTCCGCCTCGGTGACGACGGCAGCGGCATCGAGCACGACCATCGCGGCGTCGAACACGTCCGATGCCTCGATCGAAATCTTCAGCACGACGGCCAGCGCCACGGCGCCGCCCAAACCGAAGCCGACGTTCCTCGCGAAGCCGCCTCCGCCGAAGAAGCCGGACTGTACGCCGCCGTACACCATCGATGCCGAAGGCGTGCACGTCCCCAAGAAAGAGTGCCGATGAGGCGGCGTTCTTCGTGCCTACTCGGCATGCTCGGGCTGGTCCTCGGTGCCCGCAGCGTCGCAGCCGAGGTCGCGGCGCCGACGGAAGAGCGATGTTTGACGGCCTACGAGCAAGGTCAACGTCTGCGAAAGAAGCACGCGCTGCTCGCCTCACGGGCCGAGCTGCTGCTCTGCGCACAGTCGGCGTGCCCAGCGACGTTCAGGCCGGAGTGTGTGCAATGGCTCGCCGAAGTCCAGGAGCTGATTCCTTCGATCGTCGTGCGGCTCGAAGGTGGTGATGGCACGAGCGCGGCGGCCGACGTCCGCGTCACCGTCGACGGAGTGGTCGTCGCCGAGCGTCTCGACGGCGTCCCCATCGAGCTCGATCCCGGCCCGCATGTCGTTCGATTCGCCTCGAAAACAGGCTTGAAGAGCGAGCAGACGATCGTGGTCATCGAAGGCGAGCGACTGCGCGTGCTCACCTTCACCCTGCCTACCTCGACGCAGGTGACGACTCCACAGCACGACGAGGTGAAGCCGCCGCTCCCCTCGGCGTCGCGCTCGTGGACGCCGTGGATCTTCGCCGGCCTCGGCACCGTGGCGCTCGGTTCATTCGCCTACTTCGGCGCGACGGGGCTCTCGAAGCGGCACGAGCTCGAGCAGTGCACGCCGCGCTGTCAGCAAGGAGACATCGACGCGACGGGGCGACGCTTCCTCGTCGCCGACGTCTCGCTCGCGGTCTCGATCGTCAGCTTCGGGATCGCCACCTGGTCGTGGCTCACCCCGCGGGTGCGCGCCGAGGTGTCGTCGAGCGGCGCGTCGATCCAAATCTCCGGCGCGTTTTGAGCCCATTTTCAAGGGATCGAAGATGCCTTGACGACGACCGGGCTCGCGCTCGCCGCGTGCATGGTGTCGCCGTTGCCGAGCTCACCTTTGGCGTTCTCACCCCAACAGACGACGCGACCTCCTTCGACGACGGCACATGCATGCGACCCGCCGACGGCGATGGCCGTGGCGTCGGCGATGCCGCTCACCGCCTTTGGTTCGGCGACGCCATTGCCGAAGCACCAGACGGCGCCACTGCGACGAAGCACGCAGGTCCCCGATCCCCCAGTGTCGACCGCGACCACGTCATCGAGCGCGCCGCCTTCGCCAGTGCCCATCACTCGATGTGGTTTGGGATCGCTGCCGTGGATGCCGGTGGCGCCGTCGGCGGGATCTCCCCAGCAAAATAGGGCGGAAGCGTCGCCGACGATCGCGACCGCGCAGGCGTGTCGCACGCCGACCGAGACCGCGCGGGGCGAGACGCCGGCCCCGAGCGCGGCGGGCACCGCGGTCGAACAGCAGGGCGTCGACGAAGCACACGTCGGGGCGCAGGGCGCGTGGGCGAGCTGTTCGGCGCCATCGAGTCCCCAACAGGAGAGCGCGCTCGCGGCGTCGCTCCCGGTGATCGCGCAACTGAAAAACTCACCGACGTCGACCAGGCGGGCGTCGGAGACGCCTGCGAGCTTGGTCGGCACCGAGACGCGCAGCTCATGGCCGAGTCCGAGCGCGCCGTAGTCGCCGAGACCCCAGCAGTAGACGTCTCCCCGCGCGACCGCGCACGAGTGACCATGCCCGGCGCTGATCGAGGTCGCGCCGGTGACGACGCTCGCCGGGCCAGGACGAAAGGCCGCGAAATCCTCGACTCCGCGACCGAGTTGACCGAATCCATCACTGCCCCAACACCAAACGCCTCCGGTGTCGGAGGCGATGGCGCACGTATGTCGTTCCCCGCCCGCGAGCGCGATCATTTTCGGGATCGGCGTGACGTCGCCAGGTTCGAGATGCACTGGCACCACCGACGACGCGCCGGCGAAGCCCTCGTCGCCAAGCGTCCCCGATTCATCCGTGCCCCAACAGAGGACGTCTCCTTGCACACGCAGCGCGCACGTGTGGTTGGTCCCGGCGCTGAGGCGCAGGACGTCGCAGAGGTCGTGCTTCGGATCGCAACTGCCGCCATCGAGACGCGCACCGAGACGCGCATCGAGACCCGCGTCGCCTACGTCGTCAGGGTCGGCGCGAAACGAACCGAGTGGATAGGCGAGGCTGCAGCTCGAGGCGACGACGGCCGCACTGCTGGTCGCGATCGTGACGAGGACACCCGTCACCCGTCGGACCCACCTCCTGCCGCACGCCACCTGCCTACGATGTCACGGACGACGGGTCTGTGCATCCACGGCGACGAGCTCGTCGCTCGACGTGTGTGACCTGCGACGTCTCACGAGACCTCCGAGGTCTCAGCTTTGACGAGAAATAGGCCCAAGTTCTCGACCCATCGATGGCGCATCGCTTGCTCTTCGTCTCGCCGCATGTCGACACGTGGTTGTTCGATGACTCGTTTCTTCTCACGCATGCCACTCGTGCTGCTCGCGCTCGTCGCTTGTGTCGGTTGCGGCAGTGCTAGCGAGGCGCCTGCCAACGCCGACGGCGGGGACGGTCCAGCGAACGACAGCGCCGCGCCTCCGGACGAGACGGGCAAGCCCGCCGACGACGCCGGGACCGATGCACCGGCGGCGCCGCCACCGAAGTTGGGAGAGACCGTCGCGCACGTGATGTTCGACGCACGAACGGTGGCCACGCCGGTGACCTTCGGACACGTCTTCGTCGCCGGTGACGTCCCGAAGACCGCGAGCGTCGTCCTGCGTACGGCGACTGGCGTCGTCCTCCCGACGCAAGTCGAGCGCAAGGCGAACGCGCCCGATGGCTCACTTCGCCACGCCCTTCTGAGCACGATCCTTCCGGTCGGCGCTGCCGGCTCGTTCGACGTGGTTCTCACCGACGCTGTGCCCGCGACCGGGACGCCGCGCGCCTTGAAATCGCTGCTCGACGACGGATTCGACGCTGTCGTCACGGCTCGCCTCGGCGGCCGCACGTACATCGCGTCGGCGAAATCGATGCTGTCCGGTGAGCCGCGCAGTGTCACACGCTGGCTCGACGGTGCGATCGTCACCGAGTGGGACGTCAGCGGCGCGCTCGCCGACACCACCGGCGCCCATCCGCACTTGCATGTGCGATTCGCGGTGCGCAGTTATCTCGGTGTGCCCGGCGAGCGCGTCGACGTGACGCTCGAAAACGATTGGGCCTTCGTCACGGGACCAGCCAATTTCACGTACGATCTCGTCCTCGCGGTGCGGGGCAAATCGGTCTTCGCCAAGAGCGGAGTCGTGCATCGGGCCCACACCCGCATCCGTCGCGTGGTCACGCCGTTCGTCGATCCGTCGCCACATCTCGAGCGCGCCTATCTCGACCGAACCGGCGCGGTGCCACACTACGATCCTTCGGTCGTCGTCGCCGAGCATGCTCTCGCCGAATGGGGAAAGGCAGCCGACGCGGCCACGGATCTGGCCGCCGTCGTGCTCGTGGAAAAGGCGATGGAGACCACCGGCGGACGGCCCGATCTCGGCGTTCTCCCCGCCTGGAGCGCGGCGTACGTGATGACGGGAGATCCTCGCGCCCGGCGCGCCGTCCTCGCGGTCGGAGACACCGCGGGGCAATTCTCGACGCACTATCGGGACGAGAAAACACGGGACATCGTCTCGATCGTCACCTACCCCGACGTGACGCTGCTCGGCGACCCGGGGGACACCACGCATCCCTTCCCGGCCTGCACCGACTGCGCGAGCCCGCTCTCCGCCGACTCCGCCCATCAACCTTCGATGTCCTATTTGCCCTATCTGTTGACGGGCGATCGCTTTCATCTCGAAGAGCTGGAGCTATGGGCCAATTACAACGTCATGCAGGCCAATCCCGAATATCGTGGACGGGCACTCGGCCTCGTGAAGTTCGATCAAGTGCGTGGCATGGCGTGGTCGATGCGAACCTTTGGACAGGTCGCCTTCCTCGCGCCCGATGCCGATCCGCAAAAGGCCTATTTCACCAAGCTCCTGCGCGACAACCTCGCTTGGTTCGTCGATCATCAAGTGAACGGTGAAGGCAAGAACGCGCTCGGCCTCGTCACTTTCGGATACGCGTTCTCCTACGACGACGAGACGGGCATCGCGCCGTGGCAGGACGACTTCTTCACCTCGGCCATTCACCAGGTGGCATCCATGGGTTTCACGGAGGCCAACACGCTCCTCGCCTTCAAGGGCACCGCTCCGGTGCAACGGATGATGGATGGCTGCTTCATCGACGCTGCGACCTACGCGCTGGTCGTTCGATCGAGCAAATCAGGCGCAGTTTTCCCGACCTATGAAGCCGCGCGGGTGGCCACTTTCGCCACCAGCATCCTCGGCGACGGCACCAAGTATCTCGATCAACCGTGCGGCAGCAAACAGATGGCCGACTTCCTCACCCGCCAAGACATCGAGCACGGCACTGGGCGCTCGCCCTGGGCGGTCGGCGAAATGACCGGCTATGCCGCCTCGGACGAGGGATATCCCTCGAACATGCAACCCGCGCTCGCGGCCGCCGTCGACGCCAAGATCGATCGCGCAGCCGCCGCCTGGGCCGTCTTCGCCGCTCGCTCCGTCAAACCCACTTACGCGGAAGAACCGCAGTTTGCGATCGTCCCCCGATGAAGTCTCGTCATGCCCTTCCCCTCGCGCTCTCGGCACTCATTTGTGCATGTGACGACCCCGTCGGAGCCACGGAAGATCCCAATCCCGACGCCGCGACGTCGCTCGACGTCTCCATCACCGAAGTCTCGCCCGACGGCAGCCCTCTGCCCGAGGGGGGTGTCGACGCCGTCTCCGAGACAGGCGTCGACGCGTCATCGCCGCCGAGCGACACGAGCCCCACCGACACGACGCCGATCCCTCCGGGAGATGCTGGCGGTCTCACGCCGGGCCCCGCCGACGCGATCATCGCCGCGATGCCACCTGGGAGCTGGAAGCGCCTCACCGGCACCGAGATGAAGGACGTCTGTCCGACGCCGTACAATCATTACTTGTGCGGCGCGGTGATGAATTCGTGGAGCGGAGGCGCCTACGACCACTTGCGTGACCGTTTGATCGTCTTCGGTGGTGGGCACGACGACTCTCCGTACAACAACGTCTTCACGTTCGATTTGGCGAGCATGAAGTGGCAGCGGAGGAGCGAGCTCCCGGCCGGCATCGGCGGCGACAGCGTCACCGACGTCGAGCGAGACAAGCGCATCGAGACTTGCGGCCTCTATCCGAGCGGAAAAACCCTGACCATCCCCGACGCCTGGCTGGGATCGACGGGATATCTGATGGAGTCGAAGTGCGACGACGCGAGCATCGTCCCCCAGCTCGACCCGCAACAACCACGTAGCCGGCACACCTACGGCAACATCGCCTTCAGCGGCGCGAGCGGGCAATTCCACATTCTCGGCGCCGTCGCCCTCTACCCCACGGGTCAAAGTGGCACCGCACGCACGATGAGCTTCTCCTTCGGCAGCAACTCCTGGACGCGCGGCAGCGACAACCCCGAACCGGGCTTCGGCACCAGCGCCACCGACGTCGCCGGTCACATTTGGTACATGGCGAGCGGCGGAAGCGATCACCTCCTCGAGTACGATCCCGTCGCCGACAAATGGACGGTCCACACCTCGGAGTCCCACGAGGCCTACTACGGCGCGGCCGACGTCGACACCAAGCGCAAAGTCCTCGTCAGCACCACCGACGGCACCAAGCTCGCCACCTACGCAATCGGCACCGCCGCCGCGACCTATACGGCAATCACCCCTACGGGCCTATCGCCCAAGCTCGGCTCCGCGCCGGGAATGGCCTATTCGCCCGTCCTCGACCGCTTCGTCGCCTGGTCGGGCGGCGCCGGATTGGCGATGTTGGATCCGGTCACTTGGAAGTGGACCCGGGTCACGGGGACCGGCGACGATCCGGGGGTGCCGGCGGCGAATGGCACGTTCGGGCGATTTCGCTACAGCCCTTCGCGGGATGTATTTGTATTGGTGAATAGTACGGAGACGGATGTCTATTTGTACAAGGCGCCGAAGACTGCGCCGTGAGTCGATCAGGTAGCCCAAGGAAGAGACTCGCCCGTACCGAAGCGCGTTCCCGCTGGGAATTCGAGCCCAAATGATTCTGCGAGGACCTTCAAGAGCTCCTCGGGAGTATCGATGCTGCGGGTCTCGGTGCTGCCGTCTCGCGCGCGCATCGTCAGCTCGCGATTGAGGAGCGTCAGTCGACGGCCGTCGTCGAGGGCGCGCGCGGCCATCAGACGATCGCGAAAGTGCGAATGCGGATGGGCGCTGGTGAACCAGCTGGCGACGGTGCGATCGACGAGGGGCATCTCTTCCCCGGTGAACTCGTAGACGTCGTTCCAGACCTCGCCGTGGCGCACTTGGTGGAAGTCGACGCTGCCCTCGCGAACGATGCGGCGCGGCTCGTGGTCCGTCGGCTGTTCGAGGTCGTGGACGAAGCGAATCGCGCTGGTGAGTGACGCGGCCCCGACCCCGACATCGGTGAGCCAGCTCTCGCCCTCGAGCTCGACGCGGAGAAACACGTGCGTGCGAGGCGGGAGGAAGTCGCGAGGGCGCTGCAACCGAACGCGCGCGGAGAGCGGCTTCACCGAATAGCCGAGGGCCTCCAGCACGTGGAGAAATAGGCCGTTTTGCTCGAAGCAATACCCTCCGCGGCGATCGGTCACCAGCTTGCGAAAGAGGGCGACGGGCTCGAGGTCGATGGGGCGTCCGAGGAGCACGTCGAGGTTCTCGAAGGGGATCGACTTCGTGTGCGCCGCCGTCAGCGCGTGCAGGTTGACGAGCGTCGGGGAGCGATCGCCGCGGTAGCCGATGCGGGCGAGGTAGGCGTGGAGGTCGAGGACGTCGGTCATGACGCAACCAACTACGCTAGCGAGTCGCCTCGCGCCACCAGAGACCGGTGCATTCTGGGAGCCTCGCTCCCGCTTCTGTGACCATGAAGTCGAAGTCGCGACCGAAGAACGACTTGGTGATGTGCTTGGCTTCGTCGAGCGACGGAAAGACGTAGTCGGTGCGAATCGACTTCTGCGTGAAGCCGACGCTGACGAGCCAGGCGTACATCGCGGCGAGCTCGGCGTTGGGCGGCGCCGGTTCGGTCTTGCCGGTGCCGAGGGTCTCGAGGATGACGAGCGTGCCCGAGGGACGGAGCAGGCGCGTCGCCTCATCGACGTAGCGGGCGACGACCGATCGCCAATCACCTGGAAAATAGTGCGTGGCGTGACCGAAAGCCCAACCCTCGACGACGAGATCGGCGGTCGCGTCGGGGAGGCCCGTCTCGGCGTGATCGGCGACGGCGAAGCTGACGTGGGGCGCGCCTTCGAGATGTCGCGTCGCGACTTCCAACATCGCCGGGGCGGAGTCGAAGGCTCGCAAGGTCTTGACGTGCGGCGCGAGGAGACGCGTCAGACGTCCGGTCCCTGCGCCGAGCTCGACGCAGTCGAGGCCCTCCAGCGGAACGATCGCGCGCAAGGCCGGGAGGAGCGCCCCGTCGTGGTCTTCGTGACGCACGAGCGCGTCGTAGAGGTCGGCCTTCGATTGGTAGACATTCGAATAGCGTTCCTTTTCGGCGCTCATGGAGTGGCTCTTTCGGGTCGCTCGCGCGTGAGGAGGTGCGCGAAGACGAGCACTGCTGCGTAGAAGGCGAGGATCATCGCGCCGCCGAAGAATCGCGTGGCCCCGCCCGCGCGCGCGAACATCGGATGGACGATCGAGGCGACGCCGAGGGAGACGGCGAAGGCTCCGAAGACGCGCACGATCGCCGCCACTCGATCGAGCTCGAGCCGGAAGAAGATCGTCGGCAGCCCGAAGGCGACGAACGTCGGAATGAGCGTGAAGAGAGCGCTCCCGATGGAGGTGACGCTCACTCCGAATCCGCCGACGAACGGGAAGAGAGGTCTGGCGCTGACGAGGACGCCGTACCCGAGGGCGATCGCGAGAAGAACGGCGGTCCAATCGAAGGGCGCTTCCTCGGCCACTTCCCCAGCGCCGGCTCCGTGCGCCTCGATGACGTGATCTTTCGTCTCGCGAATGAAGAGCGCGCCGACGACCAGAGTCACCAGCGCTACCGCAATGGGATAGAGGAGGCCCGCGTACATCGCGCCCGAGCCGAAGGCCGCTTTGGCAGCGGGGGACGTGGTGAGCGCAGTGGCGATGAGCGGGAGAAAGCCGCCGAACCATCCATTGCCGAGGTGATACGGGAGCGACATCGAGGTGTAGCGGATGCGCGTCGGGAAGAGCTCGACGAGGAAGGCGGCGATCGGACCGTAGACCATCGTCACATAGACGATTTGCACGAAAACGAGCCCGATCATCGCCGCCAGCCGACCGGCGGAGAGATCGGCCCAGGCGACCTTCGCGACCCCCTCGGGGTTTCCGATGGCTTTCATTGCCATGTAGATGGGCAAATAGGTGAGCGCGCCGAGGAGACACCCCGCGAGGATGATCTTCTTGCGACCGATGCGATCGGAGAGGTGCCCGAAGAAGAGGAAGAGCGGAGTTCCGAGGAGGAGCGCTACCGAGACGATGGCGTACGCAGGGAGCCAGTCGAGCTTGAGCTGCGACTGGAGAAACGTCAGCGCGTAGAACTGACCGGTGTACCAGACGACCCCCTGCCCGGCCGTCGCACCGAAGAGCGCGAGGAGCACGTAACGAAGATTCGTCTTCTGGGTGAAGCTCTCCTTGAGGGGATTCTTCGAGAGCTTCTTCTCGCTCTTGAGCTTGGAAAAGAGCGGGCTCTCCTTCATCGCGACGCGGATGTAGAGGCTGACCGCGAGGAGAAGGAACGAGAGGAGGAAGGGCACGCGCCAACCGGCGATTCCGAAGAGCGCCTTGCCCCCCACCTTGAACGCCTCTTCGCCGAAGACGAAGCGCGTCGTGCCGATGACGCCCATGCTGAGGAAGAAGCCGAGCGTCGCCGTCGTCTGGATGAACGCGGTGTAATAGCCGCGACGCGCGTCGGGCACGTGCTCGGCGACGTAGGTGGCGGCGCCGCCGTACTCACCTCCGAGGGCGAGACCTTGGAGGAGCCTGAGGACGACGAGGATGATCGTCGCCGCGATGCCGATGCGATCGTAGGTCGGGAGGAAACCGACCAACGCGGTCGAGAGTCCCATCGTCGCCATCGTCACGAGGAACGTGTATTTGCGACCGATCAGATCGCCGATGTGCCCGAAGACGAGCGCGCCGAGCGGCCTCACGCCGAAGCCGGCGCCGAAGGTGGCGAGGCTGGCGAGCAGCTGCGCGGTCTCGTTGCCGGGCGGGAAGAACCTCCCACCGAAGAAGACCGCGAGGCTGCCGTAGAGGTAGAAGTCGTACCACTCGAAGAGCGTTCCGAGCGACGACGCGAGGATGACCCCCTTCCCTCGTTCGTCCCCGGCGCCCATCCGGGGAAGGTAACATCAGAGCGCGACCGCGAGGCGGAAGAGGACCTCGTGAAGCACGTGCGCCGAGTCACGCGCGCTGTCGTTGATGCCCTTTCCCAGCGTCTGGGCCGGCGCCACCGCCCGCTGATCGCTCGACTGCGGAGCGGTGCTCGCGTCCGACGGCTTGGTCGGGGCCGAGTCGGGGAACATGTCGAGCACGTAGTTGAGCGAGAGGCGGAGGTGCTTGGTCATCCAGTAGTTGGCGCCGAAGCTGAAGGCGTTGACCTTGATTTTCCCGTCGATGGCGTTGGGGTCGGCGACGCCGCTGGTGCTGGCGCTCTGGTAATCGACGTTCAGTTGCTCCCATTTGACGAGGAGCTGGAGGGCATTCTTGATCTCCGGATTCTTCTTCTTGAAATCGATGTGCGAAGGATTCTCGTATCCCGGCGCGCCATTGATGTCGCGGCCCCCGAGAGGCCAGAATCCGAGCTGCGCGTAATAGGCATATCCCTTCATCGCCCCGAAGCGCTCGCTGTTGGTGGCGGCGAAGGTGTCGACCGCTTCGCGGGTGTGGTTTTCGATGTAGACGACCTCGCTCGTGAAGTCGAAGTGCTCGCCCACCGGCACGCGGAGCTCACCGGCGAGAGCCAGCTGACTCCCCGCAGGAATGACGTGCGTCGTGCCCTTGCTGCCGGCGTAGCTCGAGCTCCAGAAGGTGAAATTTCCCTGCGTGGTCATCGAGGGATAATCGTAATAGACGTAGTTCCTGTCGCGGACTCCGTAATGGGCACTGACGCCGAGCTGAAGGTCTTTGAGGCCGCCTCCCGATTCGGCGAGCGGGTGAAAGAAGAATCGGCCATACCAGTCGGCTCGATTGTCGACGCTGGGGCGATTCTGGCCATCACCGTTGAAGAGCCCGAGGGACCAGAAGGCGAGCTTGCTCGGCGTCTCGCCCCACACCATCGCCCCGATGTCCTTGTTCGTCGGCACCCCGAGCGCGCGCACCGCCAGCGAACGCTCCATGAATTGCAGGTATTTGTCGCTGGTGCGGTTCTCCATCGTGAAGGGGACGTCGAATTGGCCGACCTGCAGGTTGAGGAGCCCGCTCGGGTGCCAATTGACGAAGACATCGGTCGGCACGCCGGTCACGCGCGAGGTCTCGGCGCCGCCTGCCGTCTTCCCCTTGGGGTTGTCCGTCGCCGGATTGCCCATTCCCCAGTCTCCCGCGAGCATCCATTGAATCTTCCCTTGGAGCATCTCTCCGGTGAGCTCGGGGCGGACGCGACGAAGGAACATCGTCGACTTGAGGCTGGTGTCCGCCACGCCCGGGCCGAAGTAATTGAACATGTCGATCTGCGCGCGACCCTGGAAATACAGGCGAAAATCGTCCTTCTCGTCGCGCAGGTAGAAGAGCCCCCCGTGCCAACCGGCTTGGAGCGCGCTCTCGCCTTCGGGCTTCGATTCCGGTTTCGGCTCGGCCGCTTTCTCCTCGAGCTTCTCTTCGCTCCCGGCGCTGGCCGCGAGCGCTTGGGTGGTGACGAGCAAACTGACAATCGCGACGACGGACGACATGAGGACTCGCATGGGGGCTCCTTGGTGGGGACTTGTGGACGACGGACGGCGCATCAGGCGCTTGCGCGGAAAAATGAGTGCGCACGGAGATCGGCGGCGCGGGTCGGTCCTCCGAAGAGGAGGCCTTGGACGAGTCGCGCACCGAGAGAGCGAAGGAGCGTGAGCTGCTCTTCGCCTTCGACGCCCTCGACGATGACGCCGGCGCCGACGCGTTCGGCGAGCTCGAGGACGCACTCGACGACGGCGCGTCGCCAAGGGTCGACCGTGAGCCCGTCGATGACGTAGCGGTCGATCTTGAGAAATTCAGGCCGCAAATCGAGCAACATCCGGAAATCGCTGGCGCCGGAGCCGATGTCGTCGAGGGCGATGCGCACGCCCCGCGCACGAAGTCCTTCGAGCGCGCGCGCGAGGCCGCAGCCGCTCTGGCTCTGCGAATGCTCGAGGATCTCCAGAGTGATGCGTTCGGGAGCGACGTCGTGCGAGGCGAGGATGTGCATCAGCGCCGAAGCGAAGTCCGACGAAGTGGTCACCGTCGTGCGATGGACGTTGAGCGCGAGCGCGGTCGACGAAGGAAACGCCTTCGCCGCACCGAGGGCCGCGGAGATGCAGAGACGATCGACGAAGGGTTCGAGTCCAGCCTTACGGACGTGCGCGAAGAGGTCGTCGGCGCGCTCGACCATCGTGCCGGCGGGACCACGCGTCAGGCCTTCGAGCGCGTGGAGGCGAGGTGCGCACGAGGCCGCGTCACCGACGTCGACGATCGGTTGGAAGACCGAGGACAGCGCACCAGGCGCCGCCAGCAACTCGAGGAAGTTCATCGGCTACGCGCCACAGCAAGCGCGATACCAGCGCAGGAGCGCGGGAAAATCCGGAGAAACGTCGGCGCTCGTCCCGCTGGTGGACGATCGGTTCTAGCCCTTGGACACGCCGTACTTCTTGAGGCGGCTGTAGAGAGAGCTGCGCGGTATGTCGAGACGACGCGCCACTTGGTCGACGCGTCCGCCCTCTTCGTCCATCACTCGAAGGATGTAGATGCGCTCGAGCTCGGCAAGCGTACCGGCGTGGGTGCTGGTCACCGAAACACCCTCGGCGGCGCGCGACGATCCGCCCGACGCCGTCCCGAGGAAGTGGAGCTCACCGGCGCCGATGCGCCCTTCGTCGGCGAGGAGCACCGCTCGCTCGATCGCGTTGCGGAGCTCACGCACGTTGCCGGTCCAGCGATTTCGTTCGAGGAGCTCGACGGCCTCGCGGGTGATCGTCAGTTCGCCGCGGCCGAGCTCGGCGGCGAAGCGATGGGCGAACTCCTCGGCGAGGTGCGCGATGTCCTCGCGTCGCTCGCGCAAAGGCGGCACGACCAGCGGGAGGGTGCCGATGCGATAGTAGAGATCGCGCCGGAATTTCCCTTGCTCCACCAGCGCTTCGAGATCGTGGTGGGTCGCGGTGACGAGGCGGAGATCGACCTTGCGATCGTGGACGTCGCCGACCCGACGATAGCGACGATCTTCCAGCACCTTGAGGAGCTTGGCCTGGATCCCGAGATCCATGTCCCCGACCTCGTCGAGGAAGAGCGTGCCGCGATGGGCGATCTCCAAGAGGCCTTGCTTGGCGGTGACCGCGCCGGTGAAGGCGCCGCGCTCGTGGCCGAAGAGCTCGCTCTCGAGGAGCTCACGCGAGAGGCCGGCGCAGTTCATGTCGACGAAGGCTTCGTTGGCGCGCGGACCGTTCTGATGAATCCAACGCGCGAGCACGCCCTTGCCGGCACCGGTCTCGCCGTGGATGAAGATCGGCCGGTCGCTCGGGAGCACGCGGCGCGCGTCGTCGGCGAGCCTTCGGATGGCGGCGCTCTTGCCACGGAAGGCGTCGATCTCTTCACGCTGTTCCCGTTTTCGTCGCGCGAGCCCTTTTTTTCGGCCTCTCTGGTGCTCGAGCGCTCGCTCGAGGACGACGCGCAACGCTGGCAACTCGACAGGCTTGGTGAGGAACTGGTCGGCCCCCTCCTTCACGGCGGCCACCGCGAGATCGATGGTGCCGTGCGCCGTCAGGAGAATGACCGGCACCTGGGCGTCGAGCTCGCGGAGCTTGCGCAGGAGGTCGAGGCCGTTGCCGTCGCCGAGGCTGTAGTCGAGGACGGCGATGTCCGGCGTCTCGGCGGCGAACGCACGAACGGCCGCCGCGCAGCTGTCGGCCTCGACCACGACGAAGTCGCTGGCCCGGAGAAATTCGCCGATTCCGAAACGAATGGCCGCTTCGTCGTCGACGATGAGCACACGGTCACCGGCCATCGAGCGTCTCCGGCGTCGGCGCGCTCATGAGCGCAAGCGTCATCACCAAGCCTCCCCCCGCAGGCCCCCCGGCCGCCGTGATTCTACCGCCGTGTTGCTCGACGATCCGCTGCACGATGGACAACGCTAGCCCGGTTACGCGTCCGCGGAGGACGAAGAACGGATCGAAGAGCCGGGCCAGCTCCGCCTCGGTGAGCGCGGGGCCTCGATCTTCGATCGTGATCGTGGCCGTGCCGAGAGACTCCGACACACGCACGCCGACCACGGACGACGCAGGAGAACGGGCGATCGCGTGCTCGATGAGCGTCTGCAATGCCACCGCCAGTCGACCGCGATCGACACTCACGCGGGCGGGCGGCGACGATCGATCGTGCAACAATGCAATGTCGCTCTTTTCGAGCCGATCCGCGCTGCGGGCCAGGACCTCGTCGAGGATCGCGTCGAGTCCATGGACGCTTCGCGTGAGACGCGGAGGCTTCCCATAGGCGACGAGGTCGTTCATCAGGTGGGTGAGACGCGTCAGCTCTCCGCGGAGGATGCGCAGGTGCGCCGCGTAGTCCGACGATTGTCCGAGTCGTGCTTCGACGGCGTCGAGCGTGGCGCCGATTCCAAAGACTGGATTGCGCACGTCATGGACGATGCCGCCGACGATGCGACCGAGCTCGGCGAGCACGCCAGCGCGCTGTTGGTCTTCCTCGACCTTGCCGGCGATGTCGATCTCGCGGGCCATGACGACGACGCCTCTTTGTCGAGCGTTGGCAGGCGCGAGCACCGCTGCCGTGACCATCCACGTACGACCGCGCGCCGCGTCGGGCACGTTCGTCGAACGACCACGCCCCGTTCGCAGCGCGTCCTCGACGAGCGCGTCGGTGCTCGACCATGGCTCTCCCGCCCCGAGCTCGCGGAGGGTCTTGCCGAGCGTGAGGCTCATCGGTTGCCCCAACATCGAGACGGCAGCCGCGTTGCCTGCTTCGATTTTTCCGGAGGGCGAGAGGAGGATCACCGGTAGCTCGAGGGCATCGAAGATCTGACGCCAGGCGATCTCGGCCTCCCGCGCCGCCGACTCGGGCGGCTCGCTCTTCTTCGACCGACGATCTATCGAGCCCACTGGACGCCAGAAGGTCACGTACGTCACCTCCGAGCCGTCGTCGGAAGGAACCGGAGTCACCGAGATTTCGAGCTCGCGCGCCTTGCCGGTGGCGTCGTAGAAGAAGAGCTCGGCGCGCGAGGTGCGTCTGGCGGCGAGGTCGTGCGAGACGCGCACGAGCTCCTCCCGATCGGTGGCCGGTCCATGGAGGATGTTCGGATGGCGACCGAGGATCGCCGCCGGCTCGAAGCCGAGCAGCCGCTTGAAGGCGGGGTTCGCGTACTCGAAACGAACACTCTCTCCACGACGGATGGTCACCGTCGCTGCGTCGTCCATGTGACGGAGCGCCGTCGCGAGCACCTCGAAGCCTCGCTCGACCCGTCGTCGCTCGAGGATCGCACCGACCTGCGCTGCGCACACGGCGGCGAGATCGAGCATGCGGCGATCTTCCGGACGGTTCGACGTGGAGAAGAACTCGAGGAGCGCGACCACGGCTCCCTCGGCGACGATCGGCACGCAGAAGGAGACGATCAGCCCCAGCTCGCGCGCGATTTTCACCCGGGGAAAACCCCGCGCCTCCGCCTCGGTGGCATCGAGCCACCACGCCTTCTTGGTCAGCCAGACGCGGCCCACCATCCCCTCGCCAGGTGCGTATTTCAGCGTCCTCGAGAACTCGCGGAAGGGCTCGAAGCGGGCGTCGCGGGAAAACCACGCCGAGGTCGGCTCGACGTGCAGCCCGTCCGTCGTCGTCGTCCACGCCTGGCCGATCTCCCAGCCGGTGCGCTCGACGAGCGTCCGCAGCATGAGGAACAGCGCGCCGTCGAAGTCTTTGGCGTCGGCGATGGCGAAGGCGAAGGTCTTCAGGACCTCCACCTCTTGGTTTCGTCGCTCCGCCACCAACTCGGCCTCGCGCCGCTCGGTGACGTCGCGCCGGTAGATGAGCAAGTGTTGGTCGTCGATGCGCGTCGCGTGGACCTCCATCCACCGCGTCGAGCCGTTCCGATGCCGAAATCGAAAGACGCGCACGCCCGCCTCGCCCGACCAGGCGGCGTCGGCGAGCGACCACGCCGAATCGAAGTCGTCCGGATGGAGGAGCATGCGCCCGATCTGTCCGACCACCTCGTCGGGACGAAAGCCGAGCGAGGCCGCGATGGCCTCACTCTCGTAGACGACGATGCCGTCACGGCGAAGGACGCCGAACATCGCGTGCTTGCCGAGGAGGGCAATCGAGGGGACCTGCTCCCAGGTGCTGCGCGCGGCGGCGTCCGACGACATCGGAGCCCAAGCTAACAAGACCTGAGCGTTCTCTGTAGTCCACGACTCGGACAAGGCTGTCCACCAGCGGGACGACCGACGACGGGATGGCTTGTTTTCAGCCAAATCATCGTTGGTACATCGGTTGCTGATGGCACCGACCATGAACGGCCTCCTCTCGCCTTTCGCCTCTCCTCTGCACGACGGGTCCTACCTTCACGCCATCGAGTGCGTCGCTCACGGCGCGCGCGTGGCCCTCGCCGCCGACGCGATCGAGCGCATCGTCGAGTACGAGGTCTCCCCCTTGCCGCTGGCCGGCCCGTGGGTCGCCGGATTCGCGGCCCACGATGCCTTCGTCATCGTCTCGGTGCGTCTCCAGTCGGGGACACGAACGAACGCGCGCAGGCAAGTGAAGGCCGCGCTGCTCACGACGAACACCACTGAATTTCAAGGCTCGAGTCGACGGACGCGTTGGGCGGTCGAGGTCGACGAAGTGCTCACGCTCGTCCGCGTGAAGCCGAGCCAGCTCGACCCTCGCAGCGAACCGGAGGGCGACGCGCCGCCGTGGCTCGGACCGGCGATCACCACCGACGGCCGCGCGGTGCAGTGGCTCGACGTCGCCTACATGCTCCGCACGTTCGGAGCTGGGGCCGGGGCTTGACGATGCGGCCCGTGATCATGCATCCGCGGTTCGGCGGGGCACGTGCGCAGCAAGTGCGAGCTGCGTGCGCGCGGATCGGTGCGAGCATCTCGACCGCCGAGCGCCAAGCGCGCAACCTCGGGACCGCGCCCCTCCTCGTCGCCGCGCTGCCCGCCGGAAGCCGCGTCGTCCCCGCCGAGGCGTTCGAGCTCGCCGCGGTCGCCGACGAGGACGCCACGTTGCTCCTCTTCGCCGACGAACCGCTGGTGCTTCCGGTCGTCACCTTGCAACGCGGGCGCGTCGTCGTCGTCTCGCCCAACGCCTCGCCTGCACGTCTTGCCGGCGTCCTCTCCATGCTCCTCGGCGTCGTTCGGCCGGCCAATGACACCAGCCGGGAGCGGCTCGGAACGCGCGCGTGGAGCATCGAGGGCGGCGCGACGGTGACCCTTGCACGCAAGGGTCCGGTGAGCGCGCTCGTCCCCTTCGAAGACGGCCAGGCGCCCTCCGCCGACCTCGTCGAACGAACGCGCAGCGCGCTCGCGCTCGCCAACCCGGCGCGCATCCGTGAGCTGATCGGCGCCTCCGCCGGCGTCGTCCACCTCTCGCGTTCGCCGCGCGAGTGGATCATCTACTGGCCGCGCACCGATCGACGAATCTGGATCCACTCGCCGGTGCGGTTGCCGCACGTCGTCGAGCTCGGCTCGGTCGCCTCGCGCACCGACGATCGCATCGTCCGCATGCCGGCTCGAAGCGGCGACGTCGCGCTCGCCGTCGGGAGCGATCTCGATCGCGGACCGCAACACCTGCAACATCTCCGGCAACTCCAGGGCGTCGAGCAACTGATGAACGAAGGCGGGCCGACCACCTTCGAGCGCTTTCGCGGAACGACGTCGCTGCCGATGAACGCGCTCGTCGCGGAGGTGCGCTGATGTCTCCTCGCGTCCTCGTCGTCGACGACAGCCCCACCATTCGCAAGCTCGTCGAGCTGGCGTTTCGTCCGACCGGCTTCGAGCTGGAGTACGCCGCTACCGGCCAGGACGGCGTGCGCCGCGCGCGTGAACAGGCGCCCGACGTCATCCTCCTCGACTTCGTCCTCCCCGACATGCGCGGCATCGACGTCTGCGCCCAGCTCGCGCAGATCGAGTCGACGCGGAAGACGCCGATCGTCGTCATGAGCGCGAAGGAAGAGCTGCGGACGCTGTTCGCTCCCTATGCCGCGGTCGCCGACATCCTCCCGAAGCCGTTCTCCTCGGAGCAGCTCGTCGCCAGCGTCCGCAAGATCGTCGACGTCGACGCGACGCAATCGCGCTTCAGCCAAGCGCAGAAAGAAGCCGCCGCGGCGGTCCTCTATGCGTGCCTGAAGAAGCCCTTCGCCTTCATCCCCTCGTGGTGCGCCCAAATGGGCGCGAGCCCGGCTGCGCCTTTTTTCGCGCGCAAAATGCTCACCGCCGAGGTCGTCGGTCAGCTCCTCGAAGCCCTCGCGCCGACGTTCCGCGAGGCGCTCCGCGAGCCGACGTCCAATGCGAGCGCGAAGGCCGAGACTCCGCGCGCGCCTTCGGTCGAGAATCGTGGTCGCCGCCCCGCGCTCGCCGGTGAGCTCGAAGGATGGCCAGTGTCCGACGTCTTGACGATGGTCGGCGCCTCCGGCCGAACCGGCGTGCTCCGGCTCTCCGGTGGGCTCTCGGGAGGGGTCTCGAGTGGAACGGCGAGCGTCGACACGCTCGTCTACTTCCGCAGCGGCGAGATCGTCCTCGTCACCTCCACGCGTCACGATCCATCGGGCAAGCCGGAGGTCATCCTCGAGGCCGAGCGCGGCGTCTCGTCGAATGGTGGAGCTCGCGACCTCGTGCAGGCGCTCCATGAGGCCGGCCGCAAGCAGCTCCTCGACGTCCTCGATCAAGGCTCGCATCGCACCTCGCATCCCACCTCGCAGCGCTTCGGCTTCGAGGAGCTCGCCGCCCTCCCCGACTACGTCGAGGCCTACGGGCGACACATGTCGATGGGTCGCAAGACGCTGCTTTTTCCGGCTCCGTCCGATCGCGAGGCGACGCCGGCGCAATCGCTCTCTGGCCTCGGTCTCGATCACGTACGTCATCGAGTCGAGGGCGCGCGCGAGCTCTGGCCCGACGCTTCGGTGGTGTTCGATCGCGTCGCCGGCTTCAGCACCAAGGTGAAGGGCATCGCCTTCGACGCCGACGAGCGCCGAGTCCTCGCCCTCGTCGATGGTCGCTGGTCGCTCCAAGGCATCGCCACCCGCGCGGCGGTCAGCCTCGAGGTCGCCCGTCGCGTCGCCTGGTGCCTCGCCGAAATCGGCCTGGTCGCGCCGGTGTCGTCGAAGAGCGACGCGCGCCCGGTCCTCATCGTCGAGCCCGACGTCGAAGGTTTCCAGCGTCAGCTCGAGTCGATGCTGGCGAAGCGTCCCGATCCGGTGCCGCTGGTCAGCGTCGCCTCGGTGGTCGACGTCGCCGAAGTGGCGCGGCGGGCTCGCCCGAGCCTCGTCATCGTCAACGCCGGCGGCGAAGGCGGCGTCGCCACCAAGGCGGCGCGGGCCTTGCGAGACGACGTCGCGCTCGAAGGCGTGTCGCTCGTCGCCATCCTCGATCTGACCGCCGGAAACCGACGCGCCGAGCTCACCGCCGCCGGCTTCGACGCCGTGCTCGTCAAGCCCGTCGACTACGCCGATCTCGAACGCCTCATCCGCCACTGACATCGACGAATGCGCCGGGCGGGCCGCAATTTTCAGTCGTTTTCTCATCACAACCCATCAAGGAGACAGCCATGGAGACCATTCTCGTCATCGATGACGTGCAGACCGATCGTGAGCTCGTGGGCAAGGTCGTGACCAGCGCCGGACATCAGGCGGTCTACGCATCGGACGGCGCGGAGGCGCTTGCAAAGGCGAAGTCGATCAAGCCGGCGATGATCTTCCTCGACGTGGTGATGCCGATTCAAGACGGCTTCAAGACCACGCGGGCGCTGAAGAACGATCCGGAGACGGCGAAGATCCCGGTCGTCCTCGTGACGAGCAAGGGGACCGAGAGCGATCGCTTCTGGGGCAAGCGTCAGGGCGCCGACGACCACGTCGCCAAGCCCTTCAGCCCCGACACGCTCCTCCAAATCATCCGCCGCTACGCCCGCTAGGAGGAACATGTCGAGCCAATCCCACGGCAACGGAGAGTCGTCTGGCCGCGAGAGCCACCAGATGAGGGCTCGTGATCCGGAGAAGGCGAACCAGACGTCGAGCTCGCACGGCGGCGTCTGCACGTTCTTCCTCGGCGAAAAGCAGTACGGCCTCGACGTCTCGCTCGTCGGCGAGGTGGTCAGCATCACCGACGTCGCGCCCATCCCGATGTCACCCACCTCCGTCCGCGGGATCTTCAGCCTCCGCGGAACGCCGGTGGCGCTCCTCGATTTCGGCGACGTGCTCGCCCTCGAGGGCGGACGCATCCGCGAGGCCAAGACGGCCTTGGTGGTGCGTCGCGACGACCTCCTCGTCGGCTTCGTGATCGATCGGATGGAGGCGGTCGTGCCCGATGGGCGCGGCGTCTTCACCGACGCCAGCGCCGAAGATCACGCTGCCGTGCGCGGCTTCCTCGAGCTCGACGACGCGCGCGGCGTCGTCACCGTCATCGACCCGCGAACCCTCCTCGAACGCATCGAGGCCACGCGATTCCTCAAGACCGAAGATTGAAAGAGAGACTCACCATGAACAAAATTATGCAATTCCTGCGAGATCTTCGCGTCGGCCAGCGCATCAGCACTGGCTTCGCGTTGATCACGATCCTCATGATCGTATCGGCCGCGGTCGGCTACATGACGCTCAACACCATCTCGACCGAAGTGCAGCACGCGCTCACCTCGAACGCTCCGATGAGCGAGCACGCCTCGCGCGCCCGCATCGACGCCTCCGACTTGCGCCGCTTCGAGAAGGACATCTTCCTCAACATGAAGGACGCGACGAAGCTCGCCGAGTACGAGGTGAAGTGGAGCACGCAACGCGACGACCTCTCGAAGGACCTCGACACCCTCACCGCCGGCGCCGACAGCGCCAGCGAGAAGCGCACCATCGGCTCGATGCGCACCGAGCTCGCCGCCTACGTCGAGGGCATGCAAGGCATCCTCGCCAAGATTCACTCCGGCGAAATCAACGACGAAATCGCCGCCAACGTCGCGATCGGCCCCTACAAGGACCGCATCCACGAGCTCGAGACCGCGGCCGACGAGCTGGTCGGCGAACAGCACGGGATCATGGCGAACATCGACGAGGACGTCGAAGCCAAGGCGCGTCGCGCCCGCTCGCTGACGCTCGTCATCGGCGTCCTCGCCTTCGCCTTCGCGGTCATGATCAGCATCTACCTCACGCGTAGCATCACCGGCCCGCTCGCCGACACGGTGAAGCAGGCGCAGGAAATCGCCGCCGGTCGCGCGCAGATCACCGCCAAGGAAGAGCTCGCCCAGGTGCGCCAGGCCTTCGACGGCGTCCGCGGCGCTCTGCAGGAGACCCGTGAAATCAAGGACAAGGTCGAGAAGGACAACAAGGAGCTGCAGGAGAACATCATCGACCTCCTCAGCACCGTCGCCGATGCCTCCGACGGCGATCTCACGGTCCGCGCGAAGATCACCGCCGGCTCGCTCGGCAACGTGGCCGACGCGTTCAATACCCTCCTCGAGCAGCACCGGGACGTGTTCGCCCTCGTGCGTAGCCAGATCGATCGCACGAACCTGGCGGTCGCCGAAATCCGCGAAGCCGCAGGCGAGGTGGCGAACGGCGCCGCGACCCAGGCCAAGGAAGTCATCTCGGCGACGGCCCTGGTCGAGATCTTGAGCAAGGAGATCGGCCGCGTCAGCAACAACGCCGGTCAGGCCGCCGATGCTGCCAAGCGCACCGAAGAGAGCGCGAAGGAAGGCACCAAGGCCGTCCAAGAGGTCATCACCGGCATGGGCACCCTCCGCGCGAACGTGCAAGCGGGCGCCAAGAAGATGAAGAACCTCGGCGATCGCTCGATGGAAATCACCGGCATCGTCGGCACCATCAGCCGCATCAGCGAGCAGACCAACATGCTCGCGCTCAACGCCGCGATCGAAGCGGCGCGCGCCGGCGAACACGGCCGCGGCTTCTCGGTCGTCGCCGAAGAGGTGCGCAAGCTCGCCGAGCGTACCGCGACGGCGACCCAGGAAATCGACCGCTTGGTGAAGACGATCCACCTCGAGACGAACGAGACGGTCGACGCCATCGAGCAGCAGACCCAGGTCGTGGAGCAGGAGTCGATCGTCGTCGGACGCGCCGGCGAGTCGCTGCAGAGAATTCGTCAGGTGTCGACCGACGCCGCGACGATCGTCATCGACATCTCCGCGATCGCGAAGAAGCAGGCCGAAGGCACCGGCGTCGTGGTGCGCGCGATGGAGTCGATCTCCCAGATCGCCAAGGCCACCGCGGCCGGCGTCCAGGGAACGACCGCCAACGTGCTCCAGCTCTCGGCGCTCTCCGACGAGCTGAAGAACAGCGTCTCGCGATTCAAAGTCGCCTGAACAATCGCACTGCCCGAACGAACGGATGGGACGGAGGAAGCACATGGCGAGCTTTTCGATCGACGACGTACGCGAAACGATGACGGCCGACGTTACGGCCTTCCTGACTCGAATCGAGGAAGCATCGATTCGCCTCTCGGACGCGACCACTCCGCACCCATCCGGGCAGCCCGCCCCTTCGTTCCGGGCCATCGAGGACGCTGGACATGCCATCTACGGCACGTCCTCGCTGGTCGGTGCCGACTCGCTCGCCGTCAGCGCGAAGCTGATCGAAGAGCTGGCCGTCTGCGGTCAAGAGGCCCTCGAGCTCGCCGCACACCACGCCGAACGGGCCCGCCGCATCGCCAGCCTCGCGCTCTCGGGCGCAGCCGAGATGCGCGGAATGCTCGACCTCGAGCTCGATCGTCGTGGTGACGACGCGCAGTGGCTGGCGATCGACTGGCAAGGTCGAGCGCAAGCGGTCCTCACCGAGCCGACGCTCGTCACGCCCCCCCGCAACGCGACTACGCCGGCTGTGCCGAAGCCGGTGACGAGCATGCCGCCCGGTGACCTCGAGATCCTCGGGGCCGTCGGCGAAGAAGACAACGACCTGCGCCACGCGACCGACGTCGCCGAAGAAGCGGCGCCCGATTTCGTCTTCACCGACGACGCTGTCCCGGTCGCTACTTCTCCGATGATGGCCTTCGACGACGAGCTGCAGGCCGTCTTCCAACAGGAAGCGCGCGAGTGCATCGTCTCGCTCCAAGGTCACCTCGAAGCGCTCTTCGGCGATCCGACCGATCTGGTGCCCGCGCGGCACCTCGAGCGCCTCTATCACACGCTGAAGGGCGCGGCCGCGACGGTCGGCCTCGAGTCGGTCAGCGCCTTCGCGCATCAGCTGCAGAGCCGGATGCAAGACGTCGTCGAACGCGGCGCCCGCGTCACCCCCGAGCTCCTCGAGCTCGTCGTCGCCGACACCACGCTCCTCCTCGAGTCCGCAGGGCTCAAGGGTGCCTCGTTCTCGCCGAAGCGAGACGAAAAGGCGCAGTCGCGTGGACCGGCCGACCTCCGCGCCGGCTTCCGCGAGGAAGTGCGCATCGCCTACGAAGAGAGCTCGGCGTGGATCGCGCAGATGAGCGACGACGACGGTTCCTTCACCGACGTCCGCGCCAACCTCGAGACGCTCTTCCATCGTCTCAAGGGCTCGGCGTTGGTGGTCGACGCGCGTGAGCTCTCCGCCGAAGCAGCGCGCCTGCAGGCCGAGTGCGCCACCGGCAAGCCTTCCCGGGCCGAGCTCGCCCGAGGCCTCGCGCGCATCGCCGCGCTGGCCGGCGTCCCCGGCGTCCCCGCCGTCCCTGCCGAGCATGCACCCGTCATCGAAGCCGACGACGACGCCCGCGCCACGTTCGCCCTCGAAGCACGTCGCATCTGCGACGAGGCCGAAGAGATCGCACGCTCCCTCGAACAGTCGGCGCAGTCCGGCGGGCTCGACACCCTCGAGACGCTGGGTCGACTCTTCCACCGACTCCGCGGCTCGGCGCTGCTCATCGGCGAGACGGCGATCGGCGAGATCGCGACGCGTCTGCAGGCCGGTTGCGATGGCGAGAGCATGGCCTCGATGGGCCCAATCCACGAAGGATTGCAGTCGATCCGCGACACCCTCGGCGGCGGCTCGGGCCCCGTCGCCGGCTCCGAGACGCTCGAACGTCACACCCTCGACGCGCCCGATCCGGAGCTGTGGCAGGCGTTCACGCAAGAGTGCGCCGAGCTCCTCGAGGCCATCGACAAGACGGTCCTCTCGCTCGAAGAGTCACGCGCTCCCGAGGCCGAGCTGAAGAAGCTCCTCTCGCCGCTGCACACGCTGAAGGGCGTGGTCAACACGATGGGCCTGACGCCGACGGGGAAGCTCCTCCATCGCGTCGAAGACTTCATCGACAGTCTGGCCGCCGCGAAGATGCTCCCTCCCGTCCGTTCGATCGCGTCGTTCCTCCTCGACGTGCAGGCGGAGGTGCGGCGCAACCTGCGGCAGGCGAAGAAAGGCTTCGTCGAGGTCGCGCTCGCCAAGCTCGAGGCGCGCGCTGCTCGAGTGCTCCGTAGCACGTCCGCCAAGACCTCGGCGTCTCGCGAGTCGCGCGAATCCGAGTCGCGGCAGTCGCAGGGTGAGAGCGAGTCGCGAGGTGACGAGAGCGCCTCGAAGGCGACCCCCGAGCGAGCCTTCGTCCGCGTCGCCACCGCGCGCCTCGATGGCCTGATGAACCTCGCCGGCGAAGCGGTCGTCAGTCGCTCGCGCATCCTCTCCCGGGTCGAAGCCCTCCGCGCGCTTCAACTGGAGCTCGGACGCGGCAGCCGTCGCCTCGTCGAGACGGTCGAAAAATTCGTCGAGGAGCACGAGTTCGCGCGCATGGACGCCGGCGCTGGGACGCGCGCAGGCTCTCTCGCGCTCGCCGCCGGCGCCGAATGGATGTCCGAGCCCGTCGCCTCGGGTTCGACACGAAGCACCGCGAAACATGGCGCGAACGGTGACGCACAGGACGACTCGGCGTGGAGCGCGTTCGGCGAGCTGGAGCTCGATCGATACCAAGACATCCATATCCTCTCGCGCAGCCTCGCCGAGCTGACCAACGACTTCGGCGAGATGTACGGGCAGCTCGCGCAAGGCCTCGGCGCGCTCACCGACGACTCCGACGCCTTCGGCGGCATCGTCAGCGGCATCCAGTCCGAGGTGACGCGGGCGCGCATGGTCCCGCTCGAGGTCCTCTACTCGCGCCTCCGCCTCCCGATCCGCGACGCCGCGCACCGCGAAGAGAAAGAGGTCCGCGTCGTCACCGAAGGCGAGGAAGTCAACCTCGACAAGACGATCGCGGACGGCCTCTTCCAACCGATGCTCCACCTCGTGCGCAACGCCGTCGCCCACGGGCTCGAAGACGCGGCGGGTCGTGCACGCGCTGGAAAACAAGGCACCGGCGTGATCACCCTCTCGGCGCGCCAAGAGCTCGGGCAGATCATCCTCGAGGTGCGCGACGACGGCGGCGGCCTCGATCTGGTGAAGCTCCGCGATCAAGGCGTGGCGCTCGGGCTCATCCCCGAAGGCACCGACCTCGACGACCCGCGGGTGCCCGAGCTCGTCTTCGCAGCTGGGCTCTCGACGCTGACCACCGCGCGCGCAGTCGCCGGACGCGGCGTCGGATGCGACGTGGTCCGACGCGCAGTCGAGCGTCTCAACGGCAGCGCGCACGTGGAGACCACGCCTGGACGCGGCACTCGCTTCGTCCTCACGTTGCCGCTCACCCTCGCCATCACCAAGGCCCTCCTCGTCGAGGACGCGGGCCAACAGTTCGCGATTCCCCTCTACTTCGCCGAGCGCATCCTCGACGCGCACGGGCTGGAAATCGTCGAGTCCGCGGGGGTTCGTCGAGTCCGACTCGACGGGGTCTGGTCGCCGATGCAACGCCTCGGCGCGCTCCTCGGTCGCCACGATGCCGCTGCCACCGGTCCGGTCGTCGTCCTCCGCATCGGCACCGAGCGCACGCTCCTCCAAGTGGACGCCGTCCGCGGCCAGGAGGAGATCGTCGTCAAGACCCTCGGCTCGGTGCTCCACGGTCATCCTCTCTTCGCCGGCGTCACCGCGCGCGGCACGGGGCAGATGGTGCTCATTCTCGACGTGCCGGGCCTCATGGAGTCACGAACCTCGCGCTTGCAACCGATGCGCAAAGCGAGCCCTGCGGCGCCGATGCACGGGAAGATGGAAAAGAACGAGAAGTTCGACAAGAACGAGAAGAACGACAAGAACGACGACGCCCCGGCGAGCGAGCCGCGGCGGCGCAAGGAGAAGGTCGAGGAGCGATCGCTCGCCAGCGAGCAGCGCAAGCTCCGCGTCATGTTCGTCGACGACTCACTCTCGGTGCGCAAGGTCGCCGAGCGCGCGCTCGGGGCGATGGGCGTCGAGGTCACCACCGCGGTCGACGGGCTCGATGCGCTCGCGAAGATGCGCGAGGCCAGCTTCGACCTCCTCTTCACCGACCTGGAGATGCCGCGCATGCACGGATTCGAGCTCATTCGTGAGCTCCGCTTCATCAAAGCGCACCAAGATCTCCCGATCGTCGTCGTCACCAGTCGCTCGGGTCAGAAGCATCAGGAACAGGCGCGCATCCTCGGCGCCAACGAGTACCTGACCAAGCCCTTCACCCAGCAGACGCTCGCCGCCGCTCTCGAGAAGTGGGGCCGTGTCCGTGAGGAGAGTGCCAAGTGAGCGCCGCCGCTGCCTCCGTCACCGATCCCACGAGTGAGCTCGCCGTCGCCTGTCGTCTGCACCAACTGGTAGTCGCCATTCCGGCGCGATGGGTCAGTCGCCTCGTGCTCCCTCACGAGGTCCGGAATCTTCGCGAGCCCGTTGACGAGCCCGCCGGATTGCCTGCCGTCGTCGAGTGCGCCGGCGTCGCGCACGCAGCGTGGGATCTCGGCCTCCTCCTCGGAGAGCCCGAGGTCTCGGGAGCCTGGTTTCTCATGCGGATTCCTCATCGCGGAAAGATCCTCGCCCTCGCGCTCCGCACCGGTGAGTGCCTCGCGGTCGCCGCCACCCCGAAGGCCTTCGAGCTTCCGCCGCGGGCTTTCGAGCGAAGGCCTTTGGCGATTGGGCGCGCCTTCACCGGCCAGCTCGCGCGGGGCGGTGGCCTCATCCTCGACGTCTCCCATCTGTGGACGGAAGCCGAGCTCGACGCCTCGGTGCGCGCGCTGAAGGTGGCGCCGTGAACGCGCCCGTCCCGCCGCAAGCGACGAGGCCGCGCGGCGACGGCACCCCGGTGGCGCTGATCGTCGACGGCGACGCGACGTCACGACGCTTCGTCGAGCTCGCCCTCGAGCGCAGCGGCACCTTCGTGGTCGAGTCGGCGAAGGACGCAGCGAGCGCGCTCGAGATCCTCCGCTCCGCCCGGGTCGACCTCATCATCTCGGACACCGATCTCGTCGACACCGGCGGGCTCGCCTTCTTCCGTCGTCTCTCCCACGAGAGCCGCCTCCGCAGCGTTCCCTTCGTATTTCTCAGCGCCGATCGCGCCGTCGAGACCAAGGTCGCCGCCCTCCGCGCCGGGGTCGACGAGTACCTGACCAAGCCGTGCGACGTCGCCGAGCTCATCGCACGCATGGAGTCGCTCGTCAGCAAACAGCAACGCGTGCGCGAGGCCTTGCGTCAGCGCTCGTACGCGCTCGCCGGTGATTTCGCGGCGATGGCCTTTCCCGAGTTCGTCGGCATCGTCGAGATGGGTCGTCGAAGCGGCGTCCTCTCGGTCGTCACCACCACCGGCGTCGGCAACGTCCACTTCGACGCCGGCGCGATCGTCCACGTCGCCTTCGGCAACCTCTGCGGCGAGACCGCGTTCCAAGAAATCTTCGCCGCCCCCGCCGGTCACTTCGAGTTCACCCCCGGCCCCTGCAGCGTTCGTCCGGAAGATCACACCATCCACGCTTCGGTCACCGCGCTGATCATGGAAGCCGCGCGGGTGATGGACGACTCGGCGCGCATCAGCGTGAACCCGCCACCGCGCGCGGTCGTCAGCCCGAGGCGGCTCGCGACCAGGCCTCCCTTCGCGGAGAATGAGCGTGTTCCGGCGCTCGACGCCGAACCGCTCTTGGCGGCGCAATACGAGCTCGCGCTCCGTGATCCCTTCGCGCTCGCCGAGATGCGCGTCTGGAGTCACGCCGACCTCGGACGATGGACGAGGCGCGAGGTCGGCCGCGATCGACTCCACGTGGTGCTCGTCGCCGGATTGAGCGAAGGCGTCTCCGCCATGCTCGCGCTCGCCGGCGCGCCGTCAGAGCGTTGGGTGGTCGACAGCCTCAGCCCCGATCAGAAAATCTTCGGTCTCACGTTCTATCTCCGGCACGAGCGCACCGTCGACGTCGTCCTCGTCGACGCTGCCGATCCGGCGGCGACCCTCCGCGCGCTGCAACGAACGCCTGCGATCGTCCTCGTCGCGCCGCCCGATGGCGACCTCCTCTCGCTCGGCACGGCTGCGCGCGTCGGGCTCGAAGATCTCCTCGAGAGCCTTTCGTCGCCGGCGGTCGTCGCGGTCGGCAACGCCTCGCTCGCGCAAGGAATGAACGCGATGCGCAGGGTCGTCGATCGCCCAGGCGAGACGATGGTCCGCTGCACCGTCGGTGCGCTCGGCGAAGGCGCGGACGATCTCCGCGGCCTCCTGGTGAAGGGCATTCGTCTCTGGGCCTCGAACGCGCCGCCGAGCACCGTCCCACCTCCCACGCGCGACAAGGCAATTCGCCCGAGCGCGTCGATTCCTCTCGCCCCGAGGCGTCCGCGCAACGAAGGACGGTTTTGATGGTCCGGATCGATCCGCGTCTACCGTTCACGATGTTCGCGCCGATGCGACGCACCGGCCCGACGCCGCCGCCGCCCCGTCGCCCGAACATCAGCGGGCTCCTCGCCCCGGGGACGATCCTCGACAAGTATAGGATCGAGGAGTTGGTCGGCACCGGAGGCTTCGGTGCCGTCTACCGGGCGACGCATCTGCTCTTGCAGACGACGGTGGCGATCAAGCACCTGCGCGCCGACGTGCTCGCCCGCGATCCACGCGTCGTCGCCCAACTCCTCGACGAAGCGCGATGGGCGGCGCGCGTGCAACACCCGAACGTGGTGCGCGTCTTCGACGTCACGCAGTCACCGAGCCTGACGTACGTGGTGATGGAGTACCTCGAAGGCAAGAGTCTCGCGGCGCTGATCGACGAGCACGGCTCTCTCGAGTGGACCCAAGTGGTACGCGTCGGCATCGACGTCGCCGAAGGTCTCGCGGCTGGCCTCGCCTCGGGCGTCGTCCATCGCGACATCAAGCCCGCCAACATCGTCCTCGGACGCGACGGCTCCGCGCGCATCGTCGACCTCGGGCTCGCGCGCGCCGGCGACGGACCGCGCACGCCCAAGACGAGCCCGAAGGCCGGCGCAGCGAACGAGGCGAGCACCCCGAGGGGTGGCATGATCGGCACGCGAGGTTACGCGGCGCCCGAGCAATTGGCCGACGCCGCGGGGGCCGATCATCGCGCCGACATCTATTCGCTGGGCGTCACGCTCGACGAGGCCCTCCGCGGTCGCAAGCGGACGAACGGCCCTCTCGCCGACACGCCGCTGGGGTCAATCCTCGGGCGCATGCTCTCTCGCGATCCCGACAATCGCCCCTCGTACGAAGTCCTCCTCGCGGACCTGCGCGCCGCCCTCGAGTCGCGATGAGCAGCGCCGAGCCGCCGCCATCGGGAATGCGTCGCGACGAGGTGGTCGTCACCAGCATCGCCCGCATCGCGCACGAAATCCGCAACGCGCTCTTCGGCGTGGCGGCGACCCTCGATGCCTTCGACGAACGCTTCCAAGGCACGGCGAGCCGCGATCCGTACGTGCGCGTGATCCGCGAAGAGCTCGACCGCGTCTCCTCGCTGATGCGCAGCTTCCTCGCGCTCGGCGATTCGCGGCGCACGATGCCGACGTCGATGTCCGAAGTCCTCGAAGCCACGCAGAGCAGCTGCCGCGCCGAGGCCGAGGCTGCCGACGTCGCCCTCACGTTCGACATCGAGCCCGGTCTTCCTCCGCTCGGTTTCGATCGCAAGCTGCTCACGAGAGCGTTCGGCGAGGCGACGCTCGACGCGATCCAAGTCTCCCCCCGCGGCGCCCGGGTACAGGTACGCGTGCATCGCAGCGAAGAGGCGGAAGGTTCGTTCGCCATCTGCGACGTCACCGACGAAGGTCCTCGCCTCGCCGACGCCGACGACGACGCGATGGCACAACCGTTCTTCACGCGCAGACGCGGCGGCGGCGCCACGCTCGCAGCCACGAGGCGAATCATCGCCGGCTGCGGAGGCACGGTCGAAGTCGGAAATCGCGTCGGCGGCGGCTGCCTCGTGCGATTGCGAATTCCCCTTTAGAGTTATCATCCGAAGATGAGTGTCGCGGGTAAAGGGGGCCTCGTCCTCGTCGTCGACGACGAGGATGCGATCCGCACGTGCGCCGAACGCATCCTCGAGGACGGCGGTTTCCGCGTGGCGTTGGCGGTCGACGGCGACGAAGCGTGGGAGCAATTCCATCGACATCACGTCGACATCACCGCCGTCATCCTCGACCTCCAGACCCCGGGCCGACCCACCGAAGATCTCGTGCGCGCGATCCTCGATCTGAAACCAAACGTGCGCATCGTCCTCTCGTCGGGCTTCTTCGACTACGATCTCAAAGACCGCCTCGACCGCGCCGGCGTCGCCGCGTTCCTCGAAAAACCCTGGTCACGCGACGACTTGCTCGAAGCGCTGCAGTCCCCGCTCATCGGCTGACGCCTGCGCGACTCCAACCGTTGGGACGGCGTAAGGCAGCGCGTCGGCGATGTACGCCCGGAGGTGACGCGGTTAGTTCGCGTCGATGTCCGCGCGAATCGATCCCCTCATGAGCGCCCGTCCGCACGCCGGCCTCGGCCTCGTCACCACCGTACGCGCGACCGGCCGCGGCCTCATTCTCCTCGCCGGCCCGTCGTCCTGCGGAAAGGGCGCGATCGCCCTCGCGCTCCGGCGCACGCTGCAGCTCCCGGCGAAGAACCACGTCTCGATGGGCGAGGTGCTGCGCACGCTGATCGACGACGCCCGCCGCGACGCCACCTTCCGCGCCACGCTCGGTTGGCGCTACGGGGTCCACGCCGATCGCGGCGTCCTCGACGAGGCGGCGACGGCGCCCGAGGTCATCGTCAGCGCCAAAAAACGCGAGGCCGAGCTCGTCGCCCGCTACGGCGCGCAGCCGAGTCAACTCGACTGGCTCGAGCACTGCGTCACTCGCGGTCTCCTCGTCCCCGACAAGTGGAGCGAGCGCATCCTCGAAGGCGCCATCTCCGATCGACGTGACGCGCTCGTGCTCCTCGACGGCTACCCACGCAGCGAAGCCGCCGCGAGCCATGTGCTCGAGCTCTCCGAGCGCCTGCAGGTGCCCATCCTCCACGTCATCCATCTCAGTATCGGCAAGCGCGAGATGCAAAGGCGCGCGCTCGGTCGCCAGCGCTCCGACGACACGCCCGAATCACTCGAACGTCGCTACCAGTTCTACATCGACCACGTGCAACCGGCGATGGAGCTCCTGAAGCAGAAGCTCGGCGGGCACACCGTCGCCCTCATCGACGCTCACCAACCCGCGTATCGCGTCGATGGCTCGATCGATCTCGAGGCCTCGGTGCGCGCGGTGGCGAGCGCGGTGATGGTGGCGATGGGCGTGTCGCGTCAAATCCTCGAGCACCTCGAGGAGCGCTCGCTGACCGCTCCCGAGCGCTGAGGCACTGGAAATTACGGCATTTCAAGCGGGACGGCGCGAGGCTGGCCGACTCGCGAGAGCCGGTGATTCGTGAAACGTTCGACGGATGCGCTCACGAACCGGAGGTCGGCGGATCGGGGCCGTTGCGTGCGTGGCGTGGCTGGCGTGCGTGACGTCTCTCGCGTGCTCGGCCGGCGCGAGCCACGACGGCAACGGTGGCGGTGACGCATCGGTCGTCGACACCGGCGGCAGCACGGGCGACGACTCGGCGGCGATCTTCGACGTCTCCTCGAGCGACATCTCCATCGACGGCGGCGGCGACGGCGGCGCCACCTGCATCCCCGGCAGCATCGACATGAAGGGCTGCGTCTGTCCGACCGAAGGCGCGACGCGCCCGTGTTTCAGCGGCGATCCGTCGAACCGCGGCATCGGCGCGTGCAAGGACGGCACGCAGACGTGCACGGGCGGTGAGATCAAGACGTGGGGCACGTGCGCCGGCGACAAGCTCCCTGCGAAAGAGGTCTGCACCGACGCGCTCGACCACGACTGCAACCATCTCCTCGGTTGCAAAGATCCCTCGTGCGCCACCGACCCTGCATGCAAGACGAGCTGCACGACCGGCGACACGCGCGACTGTTACACCGGCCCCGCCGGCACGCTCGGCGTCGGCACCTGCAAGGCCGGAAAGCAGAAGTGCACTGCTGGCGCCTGGGAGACGACGTGCGGCGGCGAGGTGCTCCCGACCGCTGAAATCTGCAGCGATCCACTCGATCACAACTGCAACCACGCGCCCGGCTGCCTCGATCTCTTCTTCTGCATCGCCGACCCGGCGTGCGGCGAAAAATGCAAAGCGCCGCTCGATCCCGGGTGCGTCTGCGCGGAAGGAAGTGGCGACACGGCGACCTGTCCGAAGGGCACGCACGGCGTCAGCGGAGGCTCGCTCGGCTCACCGACGCTCGAATGCTGTCCATGCAAGGCGAGCGACTGCGGCGACGCCAACTGCTGCGGCGAGACCCTCTGCAAAGGGAGCAGCAAGTGTGGCGGCGTGACCTGCGCGCCGCTTCCCTCGTCGTGCGGCGGCAAAGTGAGCGCCGACTGCGACGACTTCCCGGAAGACTGCGACGAACCTTGCTGCGAGTGCTACGGCGACTGCTCGTCGACGCCTTGAGTCAGGCGCCCACGCGCCTCACGCGCAGTGCGCGGTGATCTCGTGCTGGTGCGCGCCGGACGTGGTGGTGGTGACCTTCACCGGCGTGCCCCCGGCGATGCTCTTGCGTTGCGGCTCGGTGAAGGTGATCGAGTGCGTGTGCGTCGCGGTGCCGTGGATGTCGTAGGTCTTGTCGCCCGTGGCGGTGAGATCGGCGACCGGCATGTCGAGGACGTGGCCGTGGTTGAAGTCGAAATCGCCTGCGATCGAGCCGCAGCTCCCGCCAGTGTCGGCCTTCGTGCCCGTGTCGGTCGGCGCAGTGCCCGTGTCGCCCGTGCTCGGACCGCTGTCGCTCGAGCTGCTGCAACCGGCGAGCGCAGTGAGCGCCGAAGCGCCGCCGAGGGTGACGATCACGCGAAGAAAGTCCTTGCGGGTAGTGCTCATGGGCAAAAACCTATCATAGGGTCCGCGTCGCCGCGTTGCGTCCTCTAGACCGCAACGAGCTGCGGTCTGCAGGCTTCAAAAGAGCAAGCCAAAGCTCACGCGATCGGCCATATTTCCCGGGTGTTCTTCACGCGACCGATTCTTGCTGAGCGCCTCGCGATGCCAAGTTCACGTCGCTTGCCTCCGATCCCGTGGTGGATCCTCGCCGTCGACGCCATCTTGATCGCCATCAGCATCGCGAGCGGCGCGCGCTCGGCACCGCCGTGGGTCGAGAGGCCGATCACGCTCCCTCGTCACGACGTCTCGTTCGACGTCGGCTTCGGGCTCCTCAGCACCGCGCCTCCCGATCCCGCGACGCGACGCACCGGCCCGGGGCTCGACTTCGAGCTCGGCGTCGGCATCACGCAGCACCTCGAGCTCGGCGTTCGCGCTGGCGTCCGCCTCGGTGAGCAAGGAACCGATCTGCACGGCGACGAGGCCGGACGCATCTTCGATCGGCAGACGTTCGACGGGCAATACCAACGATGGGCAAACCCCGAGGTACGCCTCCGAGGGAGCCTCCTCCACGGCCGCGTTGCCGAGCTCGCGCTCGAAGGTCGATTGGTGCTCCCGTTCTCGGGTCACCTCGGCGCGCTCTTCGGGATGCCCCTCGCGTTCCACGCGGGAAACAGCGTCCGCGTCGACACCGGCGTCTTCGTGCCGGTGATCTTCGACGAGCCCACCTTCACCGGCTTCAACGTGCCGGTCGATGTCTGGATCCAGGCTACGCGCACGCTCTTCCTCGGGCCGATGACCGGCGTTCGCATCGTCGATTTCGGCCGCCAAGATCGCTCGCGCACCGACGTCTCGCTCGGCTTCGGGCTCGGCGTCGCGCTCGACCGCGCCATCGACTTGAAGACGATGGGCCTCTTTCCCCGCATCAACGGCGAAGGCGGCGCACGCACCTTCGAGGCCGGCATCGCCTTCCAGTTCCGCATCGAGTGACCCTTGTGGCCCGCAGAATTGGCCTCTAGCAAGGTCGCATGCAGCGTCTCGTCGCCGGCGCGCACGCGTTCCGGGCGCAGTATTTCGCGAAAAAGCGCGATCTCTTCCGCAGCCTCGAGCGCGGACAAAGACCGGACGCGCTCTTCATCACGTGCTCCGACGCGCGGGTCGTTCCTCACCTCATCACCGGCTCCGAACCGGGCGATCTCTTCATCGTCCGCAACGTCGCCAACATCGTCCCGCACCCGACACTTCCGGGAGGCACCGCGGCGGCGCTCGAGTACGCCGTCGAGGTCCTCGGCGTGCCCAACATCGTCGTCTGCGGTCACACCGACTGTGGCGGCGTTCGCGCCATCCTCGAGCCCCCGTCGATGGACCGACTCCCGCTCGTCCGCCGCTGGCTTTCGCAGGCCGAGCGCGTGCGTGAAATCGTCCGCGAGCGGTATGCGCACCTCGAGGGTGACGAACGCATCAGCGCCGCGGTCGAAGAGAACGTCCTCGTCCAGCTCGAGAATTTGCGGGCGTTTCCCTTCATCTCCGAGCGCCTCGATCGCGGAGAGCTGCGCATCGCCGGCTGGGTCTATCGCATCGCCAGCGGCCAGGTGTTCACCTACGATCCGACGCACGAGCAGTTCCTGGAGATGACGGCCGACAGCGTGCCGCCTCCACCTGCAGCACCTGGGCCTCCCTGATGATCGCGCGCCACGTCCTCGTCGCCGTCGCGGTCCTCGCTCTCGCGAGCGCCGCCGTCGGTTGTCCGTCGAAGACGTCGTCCGGGGTCGAAGGCGCGAAGCCGAATGGCACACCAGAGCCCAAGAGCACGAGCGCGAGCAAACCGAAGAAGACGATCTCGCTCCCCAAGCTCGACGCCTTCCTCGACGACCAGCGAAAGAGCGCCGATCTGCCCGCGCTCACCGCGGCGATCATCGCCCACGGTGACGTCGCCTGGGCCTCCGGCTACGGCTCGGCCGACTTGGCGAAGAAGACGCCGGCGAGCGCCGACACCGTCTTCTACTCGGCCTCGATCGGCAAGACGATCACCGCCACCGCGCTCATGCAACACTGGGAAAAAGGGCTCTTCGCGCTCGACGACGACGTCTCGACCTACCTCCCGATGAAGGTGCGGAACCCGAAGCACAAGAGCGCGAAGATCACCTTCCGACAGCTGCTCACGCACACCTCGAGCCTCCTCGACTCCGACGTCGTCGACGATCTGGTGACCCCTGGCGATGGCACCGTCTCGCTCGACGCGTTCATGCGCGGCTACCTCGTCGAAGAGGGCGCCTACTGGGACGATCGCAACTTCGGCGACCACGCACCGGGCGAGAAGTACGTCTACTCCAACGCCGGCGCGACGCTGCTCGGATGGCTCGCCGAACGCATCGGAAAGAAACCGTTCGACACCCAGTGCGACGAGCGCATCTTCCAACCTCTCGGCATGGACCACACCTCGTGGCGCCTCGCCGGCCTCCCCGAGGGGAGCGTCATCGCGCTCGGATACCGCGGAAAAGGCAGCGCCAAAAAAGCATTGCCTCGTTATGGACAAGATCCGGCGTACCCGTCGGGCGCCTTGCAGACGACCGTCCGCGACATGGGGCGCTTCCTCGCGGCGTTCTCCCACGAGGGCAAGCTCGACGGCGCACGCATCCTCGCGGCGGCGACGGTCTCCGAGATGCAGAAGCCGCAAGCGGGCCCTGCCGGCGACGAAGGCTACGGGCTCATCTGGTATCGGCAGAAATGGGGCGACGCCGAGCTCACCGGGCACAGCGGCTCCTACGACGGCTTCAACACCGAAATGTGGTTCCGGCCGGGCACGGGCGCTGGCGTCGTCTTCTTCGTCAACGCCGACGAAATCGCCGAGGACGACAGCGAGGCCATCGTCACCCACCTCCTCGCTGAAGCCGACGCGCTCTAGACACGCATCGTCATTCTCGACCTTCCGTCATCCCAACCGAGAAAAAGAGGCCTCGCCATGATCGAAGTGGGTGCACGCATTCCCGACGCCACGCTGACCGAGTCGACCGAGTTCGGCGAGGCTTGTCCCGTCGCTCCGACTGCGTTCTCGGTCGCGGAAGCCCTCGCCGGCAAACGCGTCGTCGTCTTCGGGCTCCCCGGCGCCTACACGCCGACCTGCTCGGCCAATCATGTGCCCGGCTTCCTCGCCAACCTCGACGCGTTCAAGGCGAAGAAGGTGGACGAGGTTTGGTGCCTCTCGGTCAACGACGGCTACGTGATGGCCGCGTGGGGTCGCGATCAACACGCCATCGGCAAGATTCGCTTCGTCGGTGACGGCACCGCCGACTTCACCAAGAAGCTCGGCCTGCAAATGGAACACCCCACCTTGGGCCTGCGCTGCCGCCGCTTCTCGATGCTCGTCGACGACGGCGTGGTCAAGCACCTCAACGTCGAAGACGGCGGCAAGCTGACCATCAGCGACGCCGCCACCCTGCTCGCGCAATTGGCCTAGCGCACGATTGCCGCAGGGCCGGCGTGCACGTTCGCACGGGAAAACAAGATACTTCGGCAGTGGGGACGAACTCGCACCACCCGAACGGACGATGAGCGCTCGAGGCCGGTCGAGCTGCTACCGTCGTGCGACTTCATGAGGACCATGCCGCCGTTACCGACGGACTCCGCGCGCGCTCCCATCCTCCTCGCCAACGCCGACTTCTACGGCACTCTCGCCGCGACGCGCGCCTATGGCGAGCACGGCATCCCGGTGACCATCGCCGACCCGCGCATCTTGGCGCCGGCCCGTTGGTCGCAACACACGTCGCGCTTCGTCCACGCCCCGGCCATCGCCACCGGCGCGCGCTTCGTCGAATGGCTCCTCGACTTCGGCGCCCGCAACCCCGGGCACGTCCTCCACCCGACGAGCGACGAGTTCACCTTCCTCGTCGCGCTCCATCGTGAAGAGCTCTCGCGCGTCTTCCACCTCGATCAGCCCGACGTCGGCACCGCGCTGCGCGTGCTCGACAAGAAGCGGCTCTATGCGCACGCCGCCGAAGCGGGCGTCCTCGTTCCTCCGACGTGGTTCCCCGAGAGCGATGCCGACATCGAACGCGCGCTCCGCGAAGCCGACGGGCCGCTCCTCATCAAGCCGCGATCGCAGGTGTTGCACCACAGCAAATCGAAGGGACGCGTCGTCCCCGAGCCCGACCAGCTCGTCGCCGCCTATCGCAAATTCGCGCGTGAAAACACCTATGGCGCCCCGCTGCGCGCGCTCGTCCCCGACATCGATCAGCCGATGTTGCAGCGCTACTACCCCGAAGCGGCGGAGGCGATTTACTCGATCGCCGGCTACGTCGGCCCCGGGGGTGATCAGTTCGCCGCGCTCGCCGCCTACAAGGTGCTGCAAAGGCCGCGCAACCTCGGCATCGGACTCTGCTTCGAGGCCGCCACGCTCGACGCCGAGCTCGCCGACGGCATCCGTCGCACGTGCGTCGCCATGGGCTACCACGGCATGTTCCAGGTCGAGATGATTCGCGTCGAGGGGCGGCACATGCTCATCGACTTCAATCCGCGCTTCTACAACCAGCTCGCCCTCGACGTCGCCCGCGGGCTCCCCTTGCCGCTCATCGCCTATCACGCCGCGCTCGGCGATCGCGCAGAGGTCGAAAGGCTCCTCGCCTCCGTCCCGCCCGGCGACGACAAGCGCGTCTTCTGCAGTCGCTTCGGGCTCGAGGTGCTGCTGGTGGCGCAGCGTGTGTCGGGGCGGATGTCGTCGGTCGAGGTCGAGCGCTGGCGGGCCTGGTATCGCGACAACGAATCGGAGGTCGTCGACGCCACCGCGAGCAAGGGCGACATGCTGCCCGCGGTGGTCGACGCCCTCGGACTGCTCTACGCCTATGCGCGTCATCCACGCTATTTTTTCCGATCGATCGTCCTCAATCGCTGAGCGCGATGCGCGTTTGCATGGGCACTCTCCACGTGAGGTGCCGAAACGCATGCTCCGCTCGACGCGGGCGATGAAGCGTATGGACGCTGCCCCTCCTCCGCGCGCGGCGTGATTCATGCTTTCCTTCGCCGAGGAGCTCATGAACGCCAAAGTCCGCGTGTTGGTCATCGACGACGACGTCAGCATTCGCAAGATGTTGCGCGTCTGCCTCGAAGCGGCTGGCTACGAGGTCACGTTGGCTTCGACGGGAGAGGCCGGCGTCTCTGCGGCGCGCAAGCAGCCTCCCGACGTCGTCCTCGTCGACTTGCGCCTCGGCGGCATGGACGGCCTCGCGGTGACGCGTCTCCTCGTCCAGGTGGTGCCGAGCGCGACGCTCATCCTCATGACCGCGTACGCCACCATCGACAACGCCGTCGATGCGATGCGCGCGGGCGCCGCCGACTACCTCCCGAAGCCGTTCAGCCCGGCGCAGGTGCTCCACGTCCTCGGCCGGGTCGCCTCGCAAGAGGGCATGAAGGCCGAGCTCGCCGAGCTCCGTCGCACGCGCGAACGACGCGGCGTGGTCGATCTGCATTCGACGATGAACCCGGCGCTGAAGGAGGCCGTCGAGGTCGCCGAGCGCGCCGCCAAGACCGACGCCACCGTGCTCCTCTTCGGCGAGACCGGCACCGGCAAAGGCGTCCTCGCGCGTCACATCCACGCCAGCTCGTCGCGCGCGAGCCGTCCGTTCGTCACCGTCAACTGCGCGGTCGTCTCGCCGCAGCTGATCGAGAACGAGCTCTTCGGTCACGCCAAGGGCGCGTTCACCGGCGCCGACGGTGCGCGCGCGGGGTACGTCGAGGCCGCCAGCAACGGTTCGCTCTTCATCGACGAGGTCGGCGATCTCCCGCGCGACGTCCAAGGCAAGCTGCTTCGGCTCCTCGAAGAGCGTGAATACGTGCGTGTCGGTGACACCGAGCCCCGCTCCTCGGAGACGCGCATCATCGCCGCCACCCACCGTGATTTGCGCGCGGCGGTCAGCGCCGGGACGATGCGCGAAGATCTCTTCTATCGTCTCAACGTGGTGACGATTCGCGTGCCCTCGCTCCGCGATCGACGCGAGGACGTCCCGAGGCTCGCCGCGACGATGCTCGAGGGCCTCGTGAAGCAGCAGCGCCGCACGCCGCTCACCCTCACGCCGGCCGCCATCGCCGCGCTCGTCGCTTACGATTGGCCGGGCAACGTGCGTGAGCTCGGCAACGTCCTCGAGCGCGCCACCATTCTCGCGCGCAGTGACGAGGTGACGCCCGATCTCCTCCCCGAAGAGCTGCGCGGTCACCTCTCGACGAACCCTGCCGTCCCACCGCCGGAAGATCAATCGCTCGACGCCGCCGAACGTCGTCACATCGCCGCCGTGCTCGCGCAGTATCCGCGGCTCGATCAGGCGGCGAAGGCGCTCGGCATCGACACCTCCACGCTCTATCGCAAGCGAGATCGCTACGGGCTCAAATGAGCAGAGCCCGCGGCGGCTCGTCGATTCGTTCGCGTCTCCTCCGCGGCCTCGGCGTCCTCGTCGTCATTCTCGTGATCAGCGCCGCGGTGTCGTTCCTCGCCCTCCGGCGCCTCGGCGGCTCGGTCGGCCTCATTCTCCGTGAGAACTACGCCTCGGTCATCGCCTGTCAGGAGATGAACGAGGCCCTCGAGCGCCAGGACTCGGCCGCGCTCTTCGCCGCCACCGGCCACGACGATCTCGCGCGCCCCACCCTCCTCGAACAGCGACGCGCCTTCGACGCCAGCTTCGCCCGCGAGGCCGCGAACATCACGATCCCCGGCGAAGGCGACACCGTGGCGCAAATTCGCGGCCTCTATGCGGACTACCTGCTGCGCGTCGACGCGGTGCTCGCCATCCCCGGCCCGCCGCGGCTCGACGCGTACTTCAGCGATCTGCTCCCTCGCTTCCGCGCGCTGAAAGAGCGCATCGGCGCCGTCCTCCGCCTCAACCAGACGAACATGGAAGCGGCCGATCGCAACGCCCGCGACATCTCGCGCGTCACCCAATCGCTGGTGGCTGCGGTCAGCGCCGTCGCCATTCTCGTCGCCGCGTGGCTCTTCCTCTGGCTGACGCGCACCATCAGTCGCCCGCTCGAACAGCTCGCCGAACGCACGCGGGCGATCGGCGAGGGCGACTTCGCGGGCAAGGTCGAAGGGAACGACGCGGTCGAGCTGGCGCAGCTCGCCGACGCCTTCAACCGCATGCTCGAGAAGCTCCGCGCCTACCGCGAGAGCTCGCTCGGGGAGCTTCTCGCGGCGCAACATTTGTCGCAGGCGACCGTCGAGGGCCTGGTCGATCCGGTCGTCGTCTTCGACCGTGAAGGTGGCGTGCTCCTCGCCAATCACTCGGCAAAAGAGACCTTCGGGCTCTCCCCGGCGAGCGCCGACGAGCTGCGCGAGAGCTCCGTCGAAATCCCCGAAGCGCTTCGACGCGCGCGCGACGACGTCCTCGCCACCGGCCAACCCGTCCTTCCCCAGAGCTTCGCCGAGTCGATGCCGTGGATCAGCGAGTCGGGCGCGACTCGTCACTTCCTCGTCCGCGCGGTGCCGCTCCGCAGCGAAGACGGCGCGGGGCCGACGGCAGTGGTCGTCGCCCAGGACGTCACCCGTTTCCGACGCATCGACGAGCTGAAGAGCGACGTCGTCGCCACCGTCAGCCACGAGCTCAAGACCCCGCTGACCGCGCTGCGCCTGGCGACCCACATGCTCCTCGATCCGAGCATCGGACCGCTCTCCGACGCGCACCGCTACATCGCCGAGACCGCGCGCGACGACACCGAGCGCCTCCGCGCCACCGTCGACGAGCTCCTCGATCTGGTGCGCATCGAACGCGAAGCCGGCGCCCTCAGGCGCGATCGGGTCCCCGTCTCCACCATCCTCGAAGAGGTGCTCGAAGTGCACCAACCCATCGCCGACGGCAAGGACGTGAAGTTGGCGATTGCCCCGAGCGATCCCGAGCTCGTCGCCTTCGCCGATCCCGAGAAGCTGAAAATCGTCCTCGCCAACTTGGTCTCCAACGCGATTCGCCACACGCCTCCCGAAGGACGCGTCGAGCTCTCGGCCAAGGCCGATGACGACGAGGTCCGATTCATCGTCCACGACACCGGCGAAGGCATCGGCGACGAAGATCTCCCACGCATCTTCGACCGTAATTTCCGTGGCGGCGCGGCCAAGGGTGACGGCCGACACGGCCTCGGTCTGGCCATCGCGCGCGAGATCGTCGAGCACCACGGCGGCTCCATCGAAGTGCGGAGCAAAGAAGCCGAGGGCAGCACCTTCACCGTGCACCTGCCTCTTTCGAAGTGAGACTCAGGGCGACTTCTTCTCCGCCGCGATTCGCTCCGTTTCGGCGAACACCCGGAGAAAATTCTCCCCCATCATCTTCTCCACGTCGGACTTCGACCACCCTCGCTTCCGTAACTCCGCCGCGAGGTTGGGCAGCTCGTCGACGTTCGCCGCGCCGACCGGAAAGTCGACCTCGTTGTCGAAATCGCTGCCGAGCCCGACCGCGTCGACGCCGGCGATCTTCGCCACGTGCTCGAGGTGATCGACCAGCTTCGCGAGCGGCACCTTCGGCACCGGCCGCGCGCAATCGAGGTAGGGCGCCACGAACGTCACCATCACCACCCCACGGCTCTTCCCGACCGCACGGAGCTGCTCGTCGCCGAGGTTCCGCGGATGATCGCAGAGCGCGCGCGCCGACGAATGTGACGCGAAGAGGGGCGCCTTGCTCACCGCAGCGACGTCCCAAAACGTCTCGTCGCTGGCGTGCGAGACGTCGACCAGCATCCCGAGGCGGTTCATCTCCATGACCACCTCCTCGCCGAACTTCGTCAGCCCATGGTGCAGCGCAACATCGCCGGAAGAATCGGCCCAATGATTGCTGTTGAAGTGCGTGAGCGTGAGGTAGCGAGCTCCTCGTCCGTAGAAGTCGCGCAGCACCTCCAGCGAATCCTCGATCGCGTGCCCGCCTTCGATTCCGATGAGAATCGCCCGCCGCCCCGTCGCCGCCACCGCACGCAGCTCCTTCGTGGAGAAGGCGAACGCAGCCGACTCGGGATGGGGATCGATCATCCGATGAATCGCCCCGAGCATCTCGAGCGCCCGCGCCTTGGCGCCGTGGCCGGCGTATTTGGCGTCGACGTAGGCGATGAAGAAGGCGGCATCGACGTGGCCCTCTCGAAGCCGAGGCAAGTCGACGAGGCCGCGTCCCTTGGTGCGGCGCAGCGAGAGATCGAAGGGGGTAGTGAGCCAGGAGGTGGGAGTGTCTTCGTGCGCGTCGACGACGAGCGCAGGTGCGGGCGCGGGCGCGGGCGCGGGCGCGGGCACGGGTGCGGGCGCGGGCGCGGGCGCGGGTGCGGGTGCGGGTGCGGGTGCGGGTGCATCCCTCGAGCATCCGATCACCGTCATCCCAACGATCCCCAGGATCCGACATCTACGAAGACAGCTACGAAGACAGCTACGAAGATCGAGCTCTTGCATGTCGGCGGGCCGCTCCGGCCAATCTCGCACGATCATCTGCATCGCTGACGCTCTTCCCTCGCGGGCTCGCCTCTGCGAGAACCCGCGACGATGAACGCGATGACCGCGCTGAAGGACCTGATCCCCCAACTGACGAAGATGATGCTGCTCGCGGCGCTCATCATGTCGCTCTTCCCAGCCACCGTCTGTGTCCAGGTCGGATTCGCGGTCGATAACTACCTTCTGCAGAAGCCCCACCCGAGCGCGATCCTCGGACGCGTCTATCGGGTGCTCAACCGAATGATCTTGGCGCTCTCGCTGGCCTATCTCCTGCTGGCGCTCGTCGGCATCGTCATCGCCGCGCGGAAGGTCCTCTTCGAGCCCAAGCCGCAAAGCATGACGGTTCCCGAAGGTTGGCAGTCGGCGCCGCAATGAGCTTCGGCAACCGAGCGGAGCCAGATGGACCGACGCGGCCAAAGTCGGCAGGCGTCCAGCAGCGCGCAACACTGCAGAACCGGCGAAATCCTTGCGAAACTGCCCCGGTTTGCTAACACCCGCCTCCATCGCGCCACCAGCACCAGGAGAATTCGATGCTCTACCTAGGTAACAAAAATCTCCCGCTCAACCTCGACACCGCCAAGCGCATCGCCAATCGGCTCAAGCGCGAGGTGATGTTGCGCGGTCCCTTCCGCGTCCTCACGCAGCGCCTCTACGAGGCCGAGCTCGCAGCGCACGCGAAGAGCCTCCCGCGCCTCGCCGACGCCGACATGGATCTCGTCGACGACTTGCGAAAGAACGGCGTCATCCAGCGTCCGCTCGCCTCGCTCGGCATCCCCGGCACCGACGCGCTCTTTTCGGCCTTCGAGACGCTGGTGCCCGAGCTCCGCGCGTTGCCGGTGAAGGACAACAACGCTCCGCGCCTGCCCATCTCGCGCCTCCTCGAGCTCCCCGAAATCTACTTGTTCGGCCTCGATTCGCGCCTCCTCGACATCGTCGAACGCTACGTCGGTCTGCCGGTGCACTACCACGGCGCCGATCTCCGGCGCGAGGTCGCCGACGGCAAGGCCACCGACGTCCGTCAGTGGCACGTCGATGCCGAAGATCACCGCATGTTCAAGATCATCGCCTACCTCAACGACGTCACCGAGGTCGGCGGCCCGTTCGAGTACATGACGCGCGAGCGCACCCAGCGCGCCTGCCGCGATCTCCACTACGTCTCCGGCTTCGTCACCGACGAGCGCATGGAAGGCGTGGCCCCGAAGACCGACTGGAAGATGGCGATCGGCCCGCGATACGTCGGCAACATCGCCGACACCTGCGCGGTCTTCCATCGCGCGAAGCCCCCCGTGAAGGTCGATCGTTACTCGGTCACGTTCTCGTGGCTCTCGCGCAAACCGATGAAGACCTACGCCTCGATGCCGATGCCGCAAGCGAAGTACGACGAGCTGATGAACAAGCTCTCGCCGCGTCAGCGCGCCTGCGTGCCGCCGCGCACGCCGGTGTGAAGTGGCCTCTCCGTACGCCAAGCTCCGTCACGCGCTCGTCGTCTCCGCCGCGAAGGCCGTCGGGCTCTCGGGAGACGAGCTCACTGCCGCGCTCGTCTCGCAGGTCCGCGTCCCTGAAATGGGCCGCGGTGACCTCGCGTTGCCCTGCTTCGATTTGGCCAAGCGCGTGAAGCTGGCGCCCCCCGAGGCCGCCCGTCGCATCGCTGGAGTCCTACAAGAAGAAGCCATCTACGAGCGCGTCGACGCCGTCGGGCCGTACATCAACGTCATCGTCACCGCGAGGCACCTCGCCGAATCGATCGTCCCCGCCGCGCGAACGCCAGGCTACGGCCGCGACGAAGCCGGTGCGGGAAAGACGGTGGTCCTCGACTTCTCGTCTCCCAACATCGCCAAGCCTCTCGCCTTCCATCACATCCGCTCGACCGTGATCGGCGCGGCCCTCGGCCGGCTCCACGCGGCGCGCGGCTGGCGGGTCATCGCGCTCAACTACCTGGGCGATTGGGGCAAGCAGTTCGGTCTCCTCGCGAGCGCCTGGAAGCGCCTCGGTGATCCCGCGCGTCGCGGCGACGCCAAGCACCTCGTCGAGGTCTACGTCGAGGCCAACCGCGAGGCCGACGTCGAACGTCACCGCGCTGCCATCGCCGCGCCGGTCGAAGCCCGTACGCTCCTCGAACAGCTCACGGCCGCCCGCCACGAGCTCGCCGCCGCGTCCGATGTTGCAGCGCGAAAGAAGCTCGAATCGAAGGTCAAAGGCCTCCAGCGCAAGGCTCCCGAAGGCTCCGAAGCCGCCGTCGCCACGTACCTCGCTGGCCTCGACGGGCAGGCCCGTGCCGCCACCGAAGAGCTTCCCGCCGCCGAAGCACGCGATCGCGAGGCGCGTCTCTACCTCAAGCGCATGGAAGAGGGCGACGTGGAAGCCCTCGCCGAGTGGCGTGAGTTTCGCGAGACGAGCATCGCCGACTTCCTCCGCATCTATTCACGCATGGGCATCGAGTTCTTCGCGCTCGAAGGCGAGAGTCGCTACAGCGACGTCCTCGCCGCCACCATCGCGCGCGTGGCCGAAAAACCAGGCGTTCGTCGCGACGATGGCGCGCTGGTGGTCGACCTCCCGGAGGAGCCGGGACAGCCGCCCGTCCTCCTCGAGACGCGCGACGGCACCACCCTCTACGTCACCCGCGACATCGCCGCTGCCATCGATCGTCACCAGCGCTTCGCCTTCGAGCGCTCGCTCTACGTCATCGCCCAAGACCAGGCGCTCCACGTCAGCCAGCTGAAGAAGACGCTCTCGGCGATGGGGCTCTCCTTCGCGGACAAGATGACCCACGTCGCCTTCGGTCGCATCCACGGCATGAGCACGCGCCGCGGCAACGTCGTCTTCCTCGACGAGGTGCTCGACGAAGCCGTCGCCAAGGCACGCGAGCTCTGCGAAGCGAGCGAAGCCCTCGACGCCACCCGCACGGCCGAGACCGCCGAGACCATCGGCGTTGGCGCCATCGTCTTCGGCGACCTCAAGAACCTCCGCGCGAGCGACTACACCTTCAAGCTCGAAGACATCATCAACTTCGACGGCCACACCGGCCCCTACGTCCAATTCACGCACGCGCGCCTCGCGAGCATCCTCCGTAAATCCGAGGGAATTCCTCGCCAAGAGGCCGTCGACATCGGTCTCCTCGGCACGCCCGAAGAGCGCGCGGTCATGCTCGCGCTGGCACGCTTTCCCGACGCGGTCGCCGACGCCTGCGAGGCCTTCGAACCTTCGCTCCTCACGCGCTGCGTGCTCGAGGTCGCACAGTGCACGAGCAGCTGGCTCAGCAGCGGAAACCAAGATCGCAGCAAGCGTGTCCTCGTCGACGACCTCGCCCTCCGCGGCGCGCGGCTCCACCTCGTCTCTGCCGTCCATTCCACGCTCGCCGCTGGCCTCGCGCTCCTCGGCGTCCGCGCGCCGGACGCGATGTAGCTCGGCAACCGAGCGGAGCGAGATTGACCGAGCGGCCAAAGTTGCGAAGCAATCTTTGGCGAAACCTGACCTTAATTCGTGTCCAAGGCTTGCCGCGCCACCTCCGGTGGGTGAATTCCCCCCGGCAATGAGCGAAGAGACCCCTGCCGAGGTTGGCTCGGCGACGGAGGCCGAAAAGCCCGAAGGTCGCTCCGACGAGACGCGCAAAGACGTCGGCACCGCGTTCCGTTCGGGTCTCAAGCTCGGCGCCTCGCTCCTCGCTTCGTGGGGCGTCGCGCTCTTCCTTCGCTTCCTCTTGCCGCGCTTCCTCGGCCCCGAGCGCTTCGGCATCTTCAACTTCTCCGACACCTTCGCGGCGACCTACTTCGTTCTCCTCGGCCTCGGCGTCGAGACGTACATCCAGAAGGAAATCCCCGTCCGCCCGCAGCACGCGTCGGACTTCTACGGCGGCGTCATGGCGCTGCGCGTGGTCCTCAGCGTCATCCTCCTCGGCGCGCTCGCCCTCACGCTCCACCTCACCCATCGCTCGATGGAGGTGCAGAAGCTGGTGATGCTCTTCGCCTGCGGGCAGCTCCTGGTCAACGTCAACGCCACGCTCGCGGCCCTCCTCCAAGCGCGCTCCAGCGTCGGCGGTCTCGCGATCATCAACGTCATCGGCAAGGTCATCTGGGGCGCCGGTGTGCTCCTCGGGCTCGTCTTCAGGGCGCCGCTCGAGCTCCTCGCCGGCGCGCTCGTCACCTCCGAGGCGCTCAAGGCGGTCATCCTCTACCGCGTCGTCAAACGCGAGTTCGAGCTCGTCGTTCGCTTCGACTACCGGGCGCTCAAGGCGGTGCTCGTCGCCAGCATCCCCTTCTACCTCAACGGCATCGTCGTCACGCTCTGCAGCAAGCTCGACATCACGATGCTCGAGTTCCTCACCGGCGACAACGAACAGGTCGGCTGGTACAGCGCCTCGGCCAACGTCGCCAGCTTGGCGATGCTCCTCTCGCCGCTCCTCATCTGGGTGGTGATGCCGCTGATGTCCCGCGCCGCCGCCCGCTCCCACGACGAGCTGTGGTGGATCGTCCGCCGCGCCATCGAAGGCATCTACGTCGTCACGCTCCCCATCATTCTCATGTGCGTCCTCGGCGCCGACGTCTGGATTCGCATCCTCTTCGGCAAGGCCTTCGAGCCCGCCGCCATGAGCCTCCGCGCGCAGGCGCCCCTCTTCATGTTCACGTACCTGGCGATGCTCCTCTCGATGACCTTGATCGTCCTCGAGCGCCCCTGGAAGCTCACCGTCGTCAGCACCGTCGGCGTCATCGTCAACCCGATCCTCACGGCCATCTTCGTCCCCATGATGGGCAAGCTCCTCGGGCGAGGCGGCGGCGGCGTCGGCGCGGCGATGGGCGTCGTCGGCATGGAGCTGGTGGTCACCACCCTCCTCCTCCACGACCTCGGCACGAAGGCCATCGACAAGCGCATCCTCGGCATCGTCGGCAAGTCGATCATCGCCGCCGCGGTCGTCACCGGCGCCCACCTCTTGCTCCACGGAATCGGGCCCCTTCGCCTCGTCGTCGACGGCGTGCTCTGGATCCTCCTCTCGTTCGCGATGGGGATCCTCAAGCCGGGCGAGGTCTTGAAGGTGATCAGGGCCGCGCGCGGGCGCGGCAAGGATCAGCCGACCGAGGCGTGAGCGACGGAGCCGAGGGCGCCGAGAAATCGGCGTCATGTTGCGTTGCAACAAATCAACCTTGACCGGGTCGACCGTGGTTGCTAGCAATCACGGCGATGTCAGCCTCTGCCTCGCGTGGTGCACCGCAGCAATCGGTGGCCCCGATTGCCCCTCCGCCCTCCCCCTTCGAGCGCCTCGAGCTCGATCTTTCCTCGGGCTACGTCCGTGGCCATCGCTACGGTGAGGGGCGTGGTGAGGGCAAGCGCCGGCTCGTGCTCTGCGTCCACGGGCTTTCGGCCAACTCCTGCAGCTACGACTTCCTCGGCGCCGAGCTGGCGAAAGACGGGCGCGAGGTCGTCGCCATCGACCTCCGCGGGCGCGGTTGGAGCGAGATTTCTCGGCCTGGCAAGTACGGCTGGCAGGCGCACGCGCGTGATCTCCTCGAGGTGGCGACGAAGCTCGGGCATGATCACTTCGACCTCGTGGGGCACTCGATGGGCGCCTTCATCGGGATGGAGCTGGCACGGCAGGCGGGGCAGCGGCTCGGCAAGTTGGTGCTCGTCGACGCCGTCGGCATCCCCGAGCCGGCCTCGCTGGTGCCCATCGTTGCTGCAGTGCAGCGACTGCAGACCCACCACGAGAGCGCCGACACCTACGTCGCCGCCGTGCGTCGGCTCGGCATCATCACGCCTTGGTCCGACGTCTGGGAACGCCACTATCGCTACGACTTGGTGCCCGCGGGGGCCTTCGTCCGGCCGCGCACGAATCACGCCGCGGTCGTCGAGGACGCCACTTATGGTGCATCGCAAAATCCGCGGCACCTCTGGACCTTCGTCCGTTCGCCGAGCCTCTTGGTGCGCGCGAGCCGGCCGCTCGGCTTCGGCCACGTCGTCAGCCACGTCGATCAACTCGACTACGTCCGCCAGGTGATCGGCGCCGAGACCCTCGACGTCGACGCCAACCACTACGGCGTCCTCACCCACGCAGACACGGCGCGCGCCGTGCGGAGATTCCTCGCATGATGCAGCTCGCTTCCCAAGGCTCGCGTTCCCACGCTCCTTCGTTGCAGCACCGCACCGCCCTCGTCACCGGGGCGGCCTCGGGCATCGGCCTCGCGATCGCACGCGAGCTGGCCAGCGAAGGCGCGCGCGTGATCATGAGTGACGTCGCCGAAGGACCGCTCCAAGCCGCCACCGCCCTCGTGCCCGGCGCGCGTGCCATCGTCGCCAACCTCGCCCTCCGCGAGGACGTGAAGCGCCTCGCCAAAGAGGCCGGCGACGTCGATCTCCTCGTCAACAACGCCGGTCTCCAGAGCGTCAGCCCGATCGAAGACTTCGACGAATCGAAGTGGGATCTCCTCGTCTCGGTGATGCTCACTGCCCCCTTCCTCCTCATCCGCGCGGTCATCCCGCGCATGTACGAGCGCAACTACGGCCGAGTCCTCAACATCGGCTCGGTGCACAGCCTCATCGCTTCGCCCTTCAAGTCAGCCTACGTCGCCGCCAAGCACGGCCTCGTCGGCCTCACCAAGACGGTCGCGCTCGAGGCCGCGCAACGCTCCGGCAACGTCACCATCAACGCCATCTGCCCTTCGTACGTACGCACGCCGCTCGTCGAGAAGCAGATCGCCGATCAGGCGCGCGTGCAGAACGTCCCCGAAGACGAGGTCCTGAGCCGCATCCTCCTCGCGCAGAATGCCGTGAAGCGGCTGATCGAACCGGAGGAGGTCGGAAAGTATGCGGCGTTTTTGTGCAGGGAAGAGGCGTGGTCGATCACCGGGGCGGCGATCACGATGGACGCAGGGTGGCTCGCGCATTGAGTGACGGCCTGATCGAGATGCGAAGCCCGCACGGCGTCCGCGCGTCGTTGCGGCGTCTTCGCGTGGGGCGCTGGACCGCTGTGTCGACTGTGGGCGAAGACCGCGGGCTGAAGCCCTCGGCAGGGGAGAGCTCAAGCCCGGCATTCGCCGGGCTTCCTACAGTTCCTTCGAAGATGTCCATGCTGCGAAGCCGGGCAAGCCGGGCTTGAACCGCTCGATGCCGTGGGCTTCAGCCCGCGGTGCTTGGCCGGCCTACCTCATCAGCCCCTACCGCTTCGACGCCACGCAAGCCCCACCATCCCGCGGCGCCCCCATCGCGATCGCCGGCGGCGGCGCCTCTCCCCCCACCGAATAGTGCCCCGCGATCACGCACATCTCATCCCCCGCAGAAGCCCCATACCGAACCGCGACGTTCCCCGCGTTTGTATACGTACAAACGAATCGAATCGACGTCCCCGCCTCCAGCGCCAGCGGAGGATCGAGCGTGACGATGGGGGCCTCGGCCCATTGGGTGGTGGTGTAGATGCGCTCACCGTCGTGAGCCCCGCCGACGACGAAGGCGTCGACGCCCCGTCCGAGCGCGTGGGTGTGGGCGAGCAAGGAATGGAGCAGGAGCGCGCGATCGAGGGGGCACGAGGTCGTCACGCGGGTCGTCGAGCGGGGCGCGATCTCGATCGCCTCGTTCTCGAGCGCCAGCATCCCGAGCGCGATCGCGCGCGCGCCCTTGGGCAAGACGTGGAGGCGGAAGGTGACCGCACCGTCGATCGGCGCGCGGGTCGCGTTGACGTAGTGGTACGCGAAGGCGAGCGGCTGATGCGCGGCCAGTGGAAGCGCGTATCCCACGGGAAAACTGACGTTTCCGACGTTCTCTTGCACGGGTAGCCCGAGGATCGGCGCGTAGCCGATGCCTCCTTCGGGTGGTGCATCGAGACGACCGTGATGCATGCCCTTCGGCGCCGACCACTCGACGGAGGTGACGAAGACGGGCTCGTCGCTCGGCAATTGCGTCGCGAGATCGCCCTGCCGCTCGGTGCCCGACTCGATGGCCTGGAGCGTGAACGCGACGTCGAGCGTCGAGCCGTCCTTCGAATCACCTGCGCTCCCGGCGCTGCACGCCGACAGACTGGCCGTGAGCGTGATCACGTAGGCGAGCGAGCGCGACTTCTTCGAGCTCACGTCGGAGGCGCGCCTTCCGCCGCTTGTCCGTCGTCGGGCGGCCTCGGTGGCGTGAGACGCCAGAAGAAGCGGCGAATGCACCACGCCCAGAGGACGACGAACGCGAAGGCGAAGATCACCGTTCGACGCATGCCGCGACGCGGATTTTTGTCGCGCGAGAGGATGATCGGAATGATCACCGTCGCGAACAAAATCGACATCAGCAGAAGCTTCTGCATCTCAGGTGACCACGTCGGGGGTCGCGTCCGCGGCCGATACCGAAGACGCCGAAGATGCCGAAGATGCCGAAGATGCCGAAGGTGCCGAAGGTGCCGAAGGTGAATCCGAAGCAGACTCCGCCACCAGCTCGGCGACTGGCGCGGGGGCCTCGACTTTCGGCGCGTTCGACTTGTCGGGCCACGCCGCCGTCGAGACCGAGAGTCGCCCCGAGACGGCGAACCCACCGGCCATCATGAAGAGCGTGGTCTGCGATTGCCAACCCATGTCGCCGTACATCTGGTTGGTGACGATGACGATCGAGGCCAGGCCGGCGATCGAAGCGGTGCGCTCGCCGGGATCTTTGGCGATGCGATAGGTGCGCGCGTGGAGGTACGCGGACACCGAAAATACCGCCCAAAGCCCGGCGAATCCGAGCGCGCCGCTGAAGGCGAGGATGCCGAGCACGCTGTTGTGGGGCACGTACTGCCACTGCTTGAAGAAGGCATCGATGCGGTAGGTGGAGTCGATCTCGGTGTACGGATGTCCCCAGCCGGTGCCGACGAGCCAGCCGGCGTTGGTCATGGTCACGATCAAGCCGGCGTTCTCGACGTTGCGCGAGCGGGTCGAGCTGTCTTCCTTGTCGGCGACCGTCGAGAGCGACTTCAGCGGCTTGAAGATGCGCTCCGGCCGACCCCAACCGATGGCGACGTAGAGCGCGATGATCGGCAGCATGCCGACGATGCCCCAGTTGATGCGACGCGCGAGCTTGCCCTTCGGCAGCATGAAATAGACGACCAAAAGCGCGCCGAAGAGGCTCACCCAGGCGAGGCGTCGATTGTTCAACTGGATGACGAGGAGCAGCACCGCGCAGCCGAAGGTCATCATCCAGAACGACTTCTTCTTGCCGCGATGCTCGAGCGCGTTCACCACCAGCCAGACGAACGAGAAGACGAAGAGCACGGTGTCGTCGTGGGTGGTGACGTAGGGCGGCGGCCCGTTGATCATCGGCATGTTGCGGACGATGACCACGTAGAAGAGGATTCCCATGAACGCGCGGAACATCCCGGCGGCGACGACCACGTGGAAGAGCTTGATCACGTGCGCGGGCGTGCGCATCGTCGTGATCAGCAAGTAGGCGAGCATCGATCCGTTGATCCACGGGAAGAGCTGCCAGGTGATTTGCTTGGCGTCGCCGCCCGAGGCGATGCCGTAGACGGTCCAGAGGAGGAGGACGCCGACGCTGGCGATGATCGCCTTGTCGAGCGGTTTGGCGCGGCGGTTGCGCGCTGCGGCCGAGCCGAGCTGCGCGAAGAGCAGCCCGATCATGCAGAAGAAGAAGAGCGGAAACTTCGCCGGCGACGGCTGGAAGAGCACCAAATCGAGGTACTTCAGCGGCGTCTCCCACTCATGCGAGTACATGAGCGGGCTCTCGGCGATGAAGCCGAGGAAGAACAGCAAGTAGACCGCGTTCCGCACGTGAAAAGACTAGTCTTCGGTGCTCCCCCCAGCAAATCGAAGGTGGGTCTTTTCGCGTATGGTCCGGCCGTCTAGGGTGGAGCAGACATGAGCAGCGCCGATCTCCCGGACGTCAGCGTCGTCATCGCGCACTACAATCGACAAGATTCGATCGTCGCCCTGCTGACGGCCCTCGGCGAGCAGACGTTCGCGAAGAGTCGCTTCGAGGTCGTCGTCGTCGACGACGGCTCCCGCGAAGATCCGACCGCGCGCCTCACCGCCCTCGCGCTCCCCTACACGCTCCAGGTCACGCGCCAGAAGAACGGCGGTGCCGCCGCTGCACGCGACAACGGCATCAAGCTCGCGCGCGGACGCGTCCTCATCATCATCGACGACGACATGAAGCTGCCCCTCGACTTCATCGAGCGTCACTTCGGCTACCACGAGGGGGGCGCCAAGGTCGTCGTCCTCGGGCGCATGCGACCCGACGCGGCGTTGGCGACGATGCCTATTTTCGAGCGTTTTCACGCGCTCATGCTCGACAAGATGGCCGAGTCGTTCGGTCGCGGCGAGACCCCGCGCGGCAACGATCTCTTCACCGGCAACGTCTCGCTCCGTCGCGAAGACTACCTCGCGGTCGGCGGCTTCGATCGCGCGCTCGGTCACTCCGAAGACGCCGAGCTCGGCGTGCGTCTCGAGAAGCTCGGCGTCCGTTTCCTCTTCAGCGAAACGGCCTACAGCATCCACGCCAGCGATCACGTGGTCCTCGAGAAGTGGATGAAGCGCGCGGTCCTCTACGGGATGTACGACCGTCGCATCGCTCGCAAGCACCCCGACTATCCGCGCGCCGACCCGTGGCGCTTCTTCGGCCTCGTGAACCCTATTTCCAGGCCTTTTCTCGCTTTCGCGGTGGTCGCCCCGAAGGCCTCCGAGCCGCTCGCCCGCGTCTTCATCCGCCTCGCGATGGTCATCGACGGTGCCGGCCTCTCGCGGCCCGGCGTCGCCGCGACCACGCTCGTCTTCGGCATGGAGTACTTCCGTGGCCTCCGCAACGAGTGCGGCTCCCTCGGCGCGGCCTTCGCCGACTACCGCGCCTATCGCGAAAAACTCCGTCATCACTCGCCCTGAGAGACCAGAACGATGTCGAAGCTCGGAAGCGCCTTCTCCCGTTTCGTCGCCGCCGTCCGCGAGGACCACGCGATGATGCAGCACTACCACGATCGCTATCAGTCGACCGATCACGCCGGTTCCCTCACCAAGGACCTCGTGCAGCGCGTCGGCTTCCAGATGATGGCCGCCTATCGGACGATGCGCTTCTTCCATGAAGCCGGCGTCCCCGTCGCGCCGAAGCTCGCCTCGCGCGCGATTCGTCTCGTCTACGGCTCGGACATCCATTGGGAGGCCGAGTTCGCGCCGGGCGTCGTCATCGTCCACGGCATGGGCATGGCCATCAGCCGCTCGGCCAAGGTCGGACGCGGCTCCATTCTCATGCAGAACGTCACCCTCGCCGAGAGCACGAACCCCGCGACGGGCGAGGTCGGTGGCCCCAACATCCGCGAAAACGTGCACGTCGGCCCCGGCTCGGCCCTCATCGGCCCCATCGAAATCGGTGCCGACAGCAAGATCCTCGCGAACAGCACCCTCGTGCAATCGGTCCCCGCGCGCTCACGCGTCGAGGGCGCAGCGCCGCGGGTGGTGCCGCGATCGAAGAAGATGGGCGACTCCTCGACGTGAGTCGAGCGCATCGTCGAGCTACTTCGAAATCATCTCGCGCGCGAGAATGACCACGAATTTAGGGTCGCGCACGAGATAGCGACGCCACAGACGACGGGGCTCGCGCGAGAGACGATAGGCCCACTCGAGGCCGACGCTCGACACCCACTTGGGCGCGCGAGGCACCGTGCCGGCGACGAAATCGATGCCCGCGCCGATGCCGAGGGCGACGGCCGGGGCGATCTCTTCGCGCACCTGATCCATGAAGATCTCTTGCTTGGGACAGCCAAGACCGACGAAGAGGATGTCGGGACGCGCGGCGCGGATGCGGGCGACGATCTCGGCGTGGGCTTCTTTTCCCTTGTCGACGTCGACGCGCGGACCTTCGGCGCCGACGATGTCGATCTCGGGAAAACGAGCGCGGAGCGCGGCTTCTGCCTTCGCAGCGACGCCTTCGCCTCCTCCGAGCAGATAGACACGAAACCCCCGCCTGGCCGCCAGCGCCGAGAGAGGAAGCATCAAATCGGAGCCCGACACCTTCGCCGGCAGAGGCTTGCCGAGGAGGCGCGAGGCCCAGACCACGATGGTGCCATCGGCGAGCGAGAGATCGGTGCGCTCGTAGGCTGCCAAGAGCCGCGGCTCTTCTTCGACGAGGACCACGTGATCGACGTTCGGCGTCAGGACCATCCCACCCTTGCCCGCCTCGACGAGCTTCTCGACGCGGGCGAGCGCGCCCTCGAAGGTGACGGGATCGATCGTCAGACGGCCGAGCCTCATCCGCGGCGGGTGCAGGTGTTCGTTCATGGCTTCTTCGGGTCGAGCTTGAGGTCGAAGACCGTCATCGAGTACGGCGGGAGTTGATCGACCTCGATGCGACCGCCGACGACGTTGGCAGTGCGCGGCTTGAATCCCGTCGGGTCACCGGTGAACTCGTAGGTCTTCTGCCCGGACACGGCGCCGCAGCCGGTCATCACGATCTTCGGCTTGGCAGCGCGATCGGGGCTCAAATTCAAGGCGATTGCCACGATGTGGGTGCCGCTCTCGTCGATCGATGCGTAGAACGACGTGAAGTCGGTGCTGTCGGTGGTGAGCGACTTGTCGAGGAAGCGACCGAGCTTGCCGTCGAAGTTGCGGAAGGCACGGAACGCCCAGAAGGCCGGCGAGTTCTTGGGCGGGTACGTCCAATAGAAGGCCGAGGTGACGCCGTACTGCCCGAAGCGACCGAGCACTTCGGCGACCGCGAGGCCTCCGCTCATGTGCGTCTCGGCGCCGAAGTTCCACTCGCCGATCTGGATGCCCCGTCCCGGGTAATTCTCGTCGATCCACTTCTTGAGCCGGGGGATGAGGTTGATCGGCTCGCCGATGTACGACTCGTCGACGTACGTCGGATCCCAGAGTCCGCGCGTCTGACGGAGGCGCAGCGCCGAGGTCGCCGCGTCGACGCCGCCGTTGTCCCCGAAGACGCCCTCGGCCTGCGGATAGAAGTGCACGTCGACGACATCGAGGATGTGCGTGTTCGTCTTCGTCTCGTACTCCTTCAACTTGCGCAGATACCAAGCGAGGAGCGGCATGTCGCCGTGGGCCATTCGATCGGGCTTGAACGAGAAGCCTTCGACCGCGTCTTTCGCCGAGAAATTGTAGGCCGGCCAGCCCCACAGCGAGGGCCCGGCGATGACCGCGTCAGGGTCGGCCGCGCGCACCGCGCTCCCGTAACGAATCGTCTTGTCGAGCAGCTCGTCGTAGGTGACCGGATCGGGATGGACGTCGCGATGGGTCGAGTTCCAGAGCATCGGCTCGTTGTCGAGGATGTACATCTGGACGCTGCGCGAGCCCGATTTCTGATCGCCTTCGCGAATCGCTTCCACCCACCGCTTCACGAAATCGGGTGTCGCCGCCACGCTCGTCTCGGTCTGCGGCCCCGGCTTGATCGGCTTGCCGTCGACCGTCAGGCCGTTGCCCGCGTCGGGTCGCCACGAGGCATCGGTGGCCTTCTGCGCTCCGAACTTGGAAACCGGATACGACACCGAGGTCGTGTCTTTGGCCACCCAACCGAGCAGCGGCACCGTCAAAATCGTCTGGAAATCGTGCTTCTTTTGCTCGGCGAAGAACGTCTTGTAGTTGAAGCCCGGCGTGTCCGTGAACTGCACGTTCTCGTAGAACCAGTCGAGCCCGGTGTTCCACGCGTTGCCGAGCTCCCAGTTGTAGCGCGACATCGTGTTGCCGCCCCAACGTCGCGCCGTGGCGCCGAGCTCGAACTGCTGCGTCGACTTGGTGTCGAGGCGCGCATCGTAAGCGATGCCGTAGATCAGCGGATTGATCGGCGCTGGCTTGCCGGTGCAGGTGAGCGTCATCACCACGTCCTTCGGCGGACCGGAGGCGACGGCCGCGAGATCGGCGCCGGTGGCGGTGGTGAGCCCCACCTTGTCGATGCTGATCCAGGCCGGCCCCACTGGCTTGGCGGCGCGAAAGACGATGCGATCGAAGACCAACCCTTCGGGGTTGAGGACCCGGAGAGGGATCAGCACCTCCGACCAACCGTCGGCCAAATCGGCGCGTTGATCGGCGCGGACGATGATGCGCGGATAGAGGTTCTTCTGCGTCGAGTCGACGCGCACCTCGAGAAAATCACCGTATTCGCGCGGCGCTTTGTAGCGGAAGACGAGCGCGCCGAACTTCCCCTTGAGCCCTGGGTGCCCGAGGATCCACCCGCCGTAGTTGGCGAAGTTGACGCGTGCCTCTTTCGGGCCGGTGATCTCGCGCTGCGACCAACCCATGTCGGACCAGCCGGTCTTGATGCCGCCGTCGAAGATCGTCTCGGCGAGCTCGACCTTTTGTTGCGGCCGCGTTCCGACCGCGCGCAGGTCACCGTCGGTGCGCCGCGTACACGTGCAGGCCGAGAACGAGAGCATCAGGCTCATGAGCGGGACGAGCGCGCCGAGCGTCCGCGAACCGTACCTCCGTAGGCCGGTCATCGATCACTTCCCCACGATGATGCTGCCGAGGAAGCGCGTGCGCCCGACCTCGTCGACCGTCTTCTCGGCGGTCTCGATGCGATCGCCGATGGCGACGCAAAGGAGCGCTGCCTCCGTGGCCCGCGCGAAGGCGAGCGACGCCGGACTGTCGAGCACCGGACCCGTGGCGACGATGACGATCTCTCCGCGCCCTTTACGTGAAGACATCTCGGAGAGGCGCGTCTCGAGCACCCCGAGCGTGAGCACGGTGGCATCGATGACCGTGATCGCCTTGCCGAGGTGATGGAACCCCACGACCGCGAGCGCCTGCGCGACGCGCACCGTCGGCGCTCCCTTGGCGGTGGCGATGACGACGAGCGTCTTCCACGGACGACGCTGCGTCTCGAGCCAGAGCTTCTGCCAATCGACGTCGTCGGCCGGACTGAAGCCAGGATCGTCCCACGGCGGCGCGACGCCGTTGGCGTTGGCCGTCGCCGCGGCTGGGATGGCGGGAATCGGCGCTGGAGTCGGCAGGGGCGTCGACATACGCGTAGGCAGCGGCGCCGGCGTCGGGAGCGGCGTCCCGGTGCGGGGCGGCGGCACGGACGGCAATTGCTGCACTGCAACAGGACCGGGCGCCACCGAGGCCGCCGCTGCGACCTGGGTCGGCGCGCTCGAAGACATCCGCGCTTCGGGGGCGACGATGATCGTCGGTTGGGCCTCGACCGTCTCGCGAAAGGGAGTTCCCTGCGGCGGCGACGCGGTGCGATCGAGCGGCGCCCAGGGGGAGCTCACCGGCGTGCCGTCGGGACGCGGCGGCATTGGGCTCGGAGGGCGCACGTCCATCTGCGTGCTCGCCGGCTTCCGGGGCGCTGGCGTACCGGCTGCGGGCGGCGGACGGACGTAGCCTTGTGCGGGCGGCGGGCTCGAGGGCGCCAAGGGAACGTCGCGACGCTGGAAAATCGTGGTCGGCGGCTCGCTGTCGGGATGCGGCTCACGCACCGCCGCCATCGCCGGGATGGTGCCGTTGGGACCGAGCTCGGGCGGACGCGCGATCACGGGGAGCGGCGGCGGCGTCGGCAAGGGCGGCGCCGGTAAGCCCTCGGGATCGGGGTCAGGGTTGAAGCTCCCCCACTTCGCAGTCGAGTCGGCGTCGAACGAAGGCGGCCGACTCTTCTGCCGGGCCTTGGGAGGCGGGCGCTCGCTCGTCGTCAGCGAATAGCGGCCGACCGTGCCGGCGGTCGTGCGCGCGGACAGATCGTCCGCCGACTCGCTGGCGGGCTGCGACTTGGTGCGCGGCGGACGGTCCGACATCTCAGTCTCGCCGCTCTCCCTGGCGCGTGGTGCGGACCCACTCGTTCTTCTTCTGGTTCGACCGGGTCACGGCGAGCCACACCTTCCAAACCATGTAAACAGGCGCCCAGCATAGGTCAAGAAGACCGCGGGGCCCGACGCCGGAGAGGATCCAGCCACGGAGGACGTAGACGACGACGAAGAAGAGGGAGATCGACCAGGGGATCGTCACCCAGGCCGGCTGATGGAAGGCGAGCATCAGCGTGAGCGCCGCACCGCCGCCGAGCATGATGATCAGCACCAGCTGCGCGAGCGGCGGAACGAGCACGTCCATCGCGAGGTCGAGCAAGACGCCGTTGCGCGTGCGCAGGCCCTCGCCGAGCAGCTTCGGACCGTGGCTCTTCATCATCGCGAAGCGCCCTTGTTCCCAGCGGCGCCGCTGCGAGCGAGAGTCCTTCTCGCCTGCGACCATCTCGCCGTAGACGTGCGCGTCGTGCGCGTAGTGCACGCGATAGCCCTTCATTCCGAGGCGAATTCCGTACTCGAGATCTTCCACCACCGAGAAAGCGTCGTGCGGCACCTCGCGCAGCACCTCGCGTGAGAAGCACATGCCGTTGCCGCGGAGCCCCGCCGAGAGCGAGAGGCGCTCCCGACCGAGCGAACGGAGCACGTGGAAGATCGCGAGCGCGATCACCATCAGGCGTGTCCGCCACGAGTCTTCACGATTTCGCACCGCGTAGTCCGCCTGCATGGCGTGTGCCCCGGCGGCGTAGCGACGCGCGAAGGCGGCGAGGAGGTTCTTCGAAACCGTGGTGTCCGCGTCGACCACCACCACCGCATCGACCTTGTTTTCAGCTTCGATTTTCTCGAAAGCGTGGGCGAGCGCGTAGCCCTTGCCCTTGAGCTTGTCGTCGAAGCGAACGAAGACGGTGGCGCCGGCAGCCTCGGCCTTGGCCGCGGTGTCGTCGCTGCAGTTGTCGGCGACCACCACCACGCGCCGCAGCTCGGGCGGATAGTCGATGCCGAGGAGGCTCTCGATGGTCGCGGCGATGCCGGCCGACTCGTTGTGTGCCGGAACGACGATGTCGAACCGGGTGGTGGGCGCCTCCGTCGTCGGCACCCACCTCGGCGCGGACGCAAAGATGGAGAGCACGAACAAATAGGTCGTGCAGATCAGCGCCGGGACGGCGAGCGCCACGAGGAGGACGTCGAGGACGAGCACCCGTCTACCGTAGTCGCACCTTGGCGAGGACGGGGAGCTTCAGACGACGATCGACCTGCCAAGGCTCGACGAATTTGCCGCTCGAGAGGTCGCGCGCGGCCGCGGCGAGGATGCCGAAGAGCGCGGAGAGGAACACCCCAGCGATGATGATCATGGGAACGTTCGGCTTTTTCGGCTTTTTCGGCTGCTCGGGCGGCTGAGTGACCGAGTAGCGGTACTTGAAGGCCGCCTGCGCCGTGTGCATCTCGATGCGCGCCGTGTCGATGCGATCGAGGATCTCCTGGTATTTATGGGTTGCCGCGGTCAGCCGCGCGCGAGCCTGGGCCACGTCCGGGTCGTCGATGTCGGGGGTCGGCGCGAGGGGCGCGGTGGCCGCGACCACCGGCTTCGGCAGCGGCTTGGGGGCCGGCTTGGCCACCCCACTCCCGGTCTCGTGGTACTCGCTGGGCAGGTCTTCTTCCTGCGCGATGAGGTCTTGTTCTTCCTGCTTCAGCTTCACCAGCTCGGGCGGCTCGACGCTCTCGGCGGCAATTTTCTGCTCGAGCGCGATGACCGAGGGGTGTGCTGGCGCGAACTGCTCTTTCAGCTTGGCGAGCTCGACGCGGAGGTCGGCGAGGCGCTTTTGCCGCGGCTCGTCGAGATCGCGGATCTCCTTGCGTTTGGCGGCCAGCGCAGCGGCCAGCTTCGGCTTGGCGTCGTTCACCACCGGCGCGGGGCCGGGCGACGGGTTCGGGTTCGGGCTCGGATTGGGGCTCGGTTTGAGGTCTTTCGGATCTTTCGGGAGCCCCACCGAGGCTGCCGCGACCGCCTTCGCCTTGGCCTGACGAAGCTCGGCGAGGGAAGCGTCGACCTCATCGCCCGACTTCTTCGACTCGTCCTCGAGGATGGTGATGGTCTCGGCGATGGCCGAGAGCTCGATCGCATTGCGGCCGTCGAGGAAGTTGCGGAGCAAGAGCGTGATCAGCTGGTAGGCCATCTGGGGGTTCTCCCAGGTGAGCTCGAGCTTGATCGAAAGGTCATCGGTGGTGATGACGAGCTTCTGCTCGAGCACTCCGAGGAGCGCGCGCATCTTGTCTTCGTCGCTCGGCGGACCCCCGATGGCGCGGGTGAGCTTCTCTTTCCACTTCATGAGCGGCGGGCGCTGGCTGTCCCAGACGTCCATCAGGTTCGCGTCCTTGATGACCGCGATGAGGTTGTCGCGCTTGAGGATGACGTCGGCGACCGCCTTCGTCGGCGCATCGGCGTTGCCGTCGATGGGGCGATGCGGGTTGAGGAGCGCGCCGATCACCAAATTTTTCTGCGCCAGGATTTTGCAATCGACCTGGTATTGCCGCGGCATCAGCGCAGCGGCGGCGCCGGTGACGCCGAGCACCACGACGAGGACGAGGAAGAAGACGCGCGGATGACGACGCGGCGCGCGCAGGAGCAAGCCGACGAGATCGCGGAGGGCTCCGAGCCCACCCTCCTCTTCCTCTTCGCCCGCGGCTTCCTGTTTGACGCCTGACATGTCTCAGAATTTCGGTCTCAGAATTTCGGGGGAGGGTCGGTGCGTCGCAGCGCACGAACGCTCGGGCGGCTCTCGTTGTTGCCGTCGAGGAGCGTGATGACGTACTTCGTCAGCTGCGGGATGGTGAAGGGCTTCTTCAGGTAGGCGCTCGCCCCGGCCTCTTCGGCGTGGGCCATGTCCTCGGGCGATTTGCGATCGCTGATGATGAGGATTTGGACCCAGTCGAGGCTCGTGTCTTTGCGGATGAACTCGCAGACGTCGTAGCCCGACTCGCGCGGAAGGTTGAGGTCGAGGCAGACGATGTGCGGCGGCTGCTCGCTGATCTTCTGCACCGCGGCGCGATAGTCGATGGCGACGACCACCTCGAGCCCGAGAGCCGTGAGCGCGCGCGTGAGCATTCCACGCAAAGTAGGCTCGTCTTCGACGAGGAGGGCCAACATCGGCTTGCCCTGAGCGGTCAGCATGAGGTGCTCCTTAATGACATGGACGAACGGAAACGGCTAGAACCGCTGCGGAAGTGACGTGAAGGTTACGCCGAGGAAGAGCGCCCAGGACGGCGCACTGGTGCCGGCGAGGCCTCCAGCCGGAACATTGCGGATATTTTGCGATCCGAAGCGGCCGCCCATGTCGAATTGCACGTGGGTGCTGGTTCGTGCCGAAAAGACGAGCTCGGCGAGGAGGAGGGTCACGGAGTTGATCTTGTCGCCAGGAACCGACTGCGCGAGACCGAACTGCCCCCGCACCGAGTAGCCCTTGCGGAGCGACCACGGAGTGTAGGCCAGCGAGGTCGAGGCCTGCAGCTGGTAGTCGACGAGGCCGGTCAGTCGATCGACGAAGGGCGAGAGCCGCCCGGAAAGGCGCAGATCGAGGTGCTGGCTGGCGAACGTCTTCCGCAGCGTCGTCTCGACGAGCACGTACGGCGTGTATTTCACCGGCGCGACGTCGATCTTCGCCGCCAGCTCGGAGAGGCCGGCCGAGAGCGTTCCCTCGAGATCGCGCGCGAGAAGGCGCCGATACGAGGCGAGCAGATCGATCATCGTGTTCTCGGTCCGGACCGTGATGCCACCAGGCAAGGTCACGAGGTAGGACGCGCGGAGGATGACGCCCACGGAGTCGCGCGTGCTCAGCCGATGATCGACCGTGACCTCGCCGCGAGGGCCTTTTTGTAGAGGGATTGCCGTTTGCGCATCGGCGTTGACGCCGCCGCTCACCGAGTAGTCGAAGAGGCTGGTGAGACGCCAACGACGCGAGAGCTGGTGCGCGAGGGTGACGGTGCCGCGCTCGGAGACGTAGCGAAACGTCTGCGCGGTGGTGAAGCGCTGGAGGTTGATGCCCGGCGTGGTCCCCGTCGTCGGGCTGACGATGAGCGAGACGTAGCTCTGCGAGCCGTACGACACGTCTTCGCTGACGGCGACGCGCGTCCGTCGGTCGTGCCAGGCGAGGCCGAGCGCGAGCCTTTGGAAGACCTGCGGCGTCGGCGTCGCGTTGATCGACAGGAGCGTGAGGCGCGGGCCGTAGGTGGCAGTGAAATCGACGCGGCGATCGGCGAGCAGGAGGTTGGCCGAGGGCGTGGTCTCGAAGTCGGTGACCACCCCGGAGATGGGGTCGTTGCGGAAACGTGATTCGGTGCGATCGCCGAACGTGAGCGTACCCCGGAGGGCCGCGGTCGCGATGACGGCCCCGAGCAGTGCGCTCACGCCCTCACTCCACCACCACGACGTCCCCCTGTTGGAGGGCGAAGGCCGGACCGCGCCCTTCCCCGCGGGTCAGGCTCTCGTAGGTGAAGCGCACGCGCACCTGCGGGTTCTTGCGGAAGACGAAGACGCGATCGCGATCGGCGAACTCGTTCGGTCCACCCGCCGCAGCGAGGGCCTGCACCACGCCCGATCCGTTCTCGAGCTGGACGTTGCCCGGCCGCGAAACCTCGCCGAGCACGGCGATGATCATCGCCTGCGACTCTTCGACGATGACCGTCACCGCCGGCGCGACGATGAATTCTTTGAGGCGCACCTCGAGCAACTTGGCGAGCTCGGCCGGCCTTTTTCCGCGGGCTTCGACGTCACCGATGAGCGGCATCGAGAGCTTGCCGTCGGGTCGCACGCGCGCGCGCGTCGAGATCGGATCTTGGTTGTAGACGCGGACGTTGAGCATGTCGCCCGCGGAGATGACGTAGTTGCCCGCCTCGGGACGGGGCGTGAACTCGGCCGCGGGGATCTCGTCGACCCACACGAACGTGCCCGGGCCCTTGCAACCGATCGCTGCGCTCAGCAAAACGACCGACAAAATAAGCCTCGACGCGATCTTGCGCATGTCTCCCTCGGTTTCCTCTTCGCTCGGCCGCTCGGCCGATTCGTTCGCGAGCCTACCCCACGTCCAGTGCGAGGTCAGCTCGCGCCGCGACCGAGGAGCACGACCGGCACCGTCTTGAGGATGAGCTGGAAATCCTGCTTGAGGTTCCAGTGATCGATGTACTGCATGTCCAAGTACATCCACTCCTCGAAGGAGATGTTGTTGCGCCCGGAGACCTGCCAAACGCAGGTGAGGCCCGGCCGCACCGAGAGGCGACGACGCTGCCACGGCTCGTACTTGGCGACCTCCGGCGGAACCGGCGGGCGCGGGCCGACGATGCTCATCTCACCGCGAAGGATGTTGATGAGCTGCGGCAACTCGTCGATGGAGAACTTGCGGATGAAGCGCCCGATGCCGGTGACGCGCGGGTCGTGCTTCATCTTGAAGACAGGCCCGCTCTGCTCGTTGAACGCCATGAGCTTGGCTTTGAGCTCTTCGGCATTGGTCACCATCGAGCGGAACTTCAGCATGTAGAAGGGCGCGCCGTAGCGACCGACGCGCTCTTGCTTGAAGAAGATCGGCCCCTTCGACGTCAGCTTGATGATCAGCGCGACGGAGAAGAAGAGCGGGAAGAGCGCGATCAGCGCGAAGCCCGAGGCGGCGAGGTCGAAGAGGCGCTTGAACGCCATCTGCACCGGCTTGTGCTCGTACGTCAGGTAGTGGACGTAGCCGTCGCGGATCTCGTGGGCAGGGCGCGCGCGATCGAAGCGAAAATGGCTCGCGGGCAGAGCGAAGGGAATGCCGTAGCGCTCGCAGATGCGGATGGTCGCCTGCATCTCGGTCGCGTGCTTCATCGCGTTGCCGGCGATGTAGATCTCGTCGAACGCGCGCTCGCGGAGCACTTTTTCCAGGTCGTCGACGGTGCCGAGGAGCTTCGCCGGGAGCCGCGAGTGGGCCGCTTCGTCGGTGAAGCGAAGGTAGCCGTGAACCTTGCGACGCGTCTTCCCGTCGCGGATGTCGAGGCCGGTCAGGCGCCCGAGCGGGCTGATGCCGATGATGAGGACGTCCTCCGGCGGACCGTACGTGAAGCTGCCCATGCCGGGGAGGATGGCGAGCATGACTCGCAGCCATAGCACCGTGGGCCACAGCACGATCGCGAAGCTGTGCAAACTGATCTTGTCGGCATAGTGAGGAATGAACGTCCGCGCGAGGAAGAGCGCGAAGACCACCCCGAAGACGAGCATCGACGTCAGCGCCAGCTCACCGACCGGCCGACGGGGCGTCGAGCGCTCGGCGTCGTAGTGGCGAAGGACGCGCGCACCGAGCGACCAGAGAAGGATACCGACCGAGGCTGTCGCGAGCGTGACAGGAACCGTCACCCGACCGTGACTGCGCCACATGGTCGCCACGAACGAGGCAAGGAGAATGAAGAATGCGTCGCCAGCGAAATTCAGCCGTGGCGAAGGTATCGCTTTCGCGGACCGGGCACTCGACATGGGAAGACCTTACCTTTGAGCACGTTTCACGCCTCCCTATGGCAGCTCACTTGTACAGTGGCTCTTGGGGGCGGCCCGAAGAAATTCGGGGAGCCGAAGTTATGCGCGATGCGACCGTTTGCGTCAACGCACTCAGACGCACATACGAATGTCGGAGCGCAACGGCTGCCGTTTCGGATTTCGGTCGTCCTACACGAACGGAATAATCGGTCTCGAGGACGAGCGGGCGAACCGGGCCGAGTGGAGGCACTTTGTCCCAAGCCACATTTGCGCACACCCCGCGATCTGCTACACAGGCGGCCCCCCCGGGTCCGGGGAGGGTTAGGAGAAATCGTCCGTGAGCGCATCCTCGCTGCTGGTCGGCGTCGATCTCGTGAGAGTGAGCGAGGTCTCACGCTCCGTCGCGCGCTTCGGCGATCGCTACGTGAAGCGGCTCTTCACCGACGACGAAATCACCTACTGCCGCGCCCACCCTGCAGCGGCAGCACAGCGGTTCGCGGCGCGCTATGCGGCGAAGGAAGCAGCCATCAAGGTGCTCCGCCCCGACGACGTGAGGCCCGAGCTGCGCTCCATCGAAGTGCGCCGCGAGCCGAGCGGTGCCTGCGATCTGGTGCTCCACGGCACCGCCAAGCAGATGGCCGACGCGCGAGGCATCTCGTCGCTCGCCGTCAGCCTCAGCCACGAAGAAGACATGGCGACGGCGGTGGTCGTCGCGCAGGTTCGCAAGACTCGCTCGCGTACGGGAAAATCTGGGAGGAAATCATGACGGAAGACATCCGGGCCATCATCCGCGAGCACGCTCGCCTCACGGTCGACGTCGCCACGCTCGCCGACGACGCCGATCTCTACCAGGCCGGGATGACCTCCCACGCCAGCGTCAACTTGATGCTGGCCCTCGAGGAGAAGTTCGACGTCGAGTTTCCCGAGCGCATGCTCCGTCGTCGGGCCTTCGAGAACATCGCCGCCATCCGCGCTGCCGTCGAAGAGCTCACCGCCGAAAAGGCGGGCTGATCATGGCCGAGCAAGCTTCGGCGTGGGTGACCCTCGCGCACAAGATCGGCGCGAGCGTCCTCACCGCGCACGTCGATGACGTCGATCGCGCCTCGCGCTTTCCCCGTGAATCGATCGACGCCCTCCGCGCCGAGAAATTCCTCGGGCTCTTCATCCCGAAAGAGCTCGGCGGTGGCGGCGCGAGCCTCGCCGATCTGACCGGCGTCTGTCACGCCCTCGGCCAGTACTGCGCGTCGACCGGCATGGTCTACGCCATGCACCAGATCCAAATCGCCTGCATGATGCGCCACTACAAGGGCGCCGAGTTCTTCGCCGGCTACCTCCGCGAGTGCGCGAAGGACGAGCTCCTCATCGCCTCGGCGACGACCGAGCTCGGGCCGCAGGGCAACACGCGCATGAGCAGCTGCGCGCTCGAATACGACGGCGACGAGGTCAAGCTCGAGAAGAACACGCCGGTCATCTCCTACGGTCTCGAGGCCGACGGCATCCTCGTCACCTCGCGCCGCACGGTCGACAGCCCGCCGAGCGATCAAGCGGCGACGCTGGTGAAGAAGAGCCAGTACACGCTCGAAAAGACGATGGAGTGGGACACGCTCGGCATGCGCGGCACCTGCAGCCACGGCTTCATGTTCCGCGGCAAGGCGCACAAGAGCCAGGTGCTGGCGACGCCCTTCGCCGAGGTCTCGCAGCAGACGATGCTCCCGGTGGCGCACACCACTTGGACCTCGCTCTGGTCGGGCATCGCGGTCGACGCGGTCAATCGCGCACGGGCCTTCGTCCGCGCCGAAGCGCGTCGGCAGCCGGGTGTGACGCCGCCGTCGGCGCTTCGCCTCGCCGAGACGATGAACACGCTGCACCTCCTTCGCGCCAACGTGATGGACGGCATCCGCGAGTACGAGCGCGTGATGGACGACAGCGAGGCGCTCTCCGGCCTCGGCTTCGCCATCCGCATGAACAACCTCAAGGTGTCGACGACGCAGCTCACCCCGCAAGTCGTCGGTCAGGCGCTCGCGGTGTGCGGCATCGCCGGCTACAAGAGCAACACCAAGTTCAGCCTCGGCCGTCACCTCCGCGACGCGCACGGCGGCGCTCTGATGGTCGCGAACGACCGCATTCTCGGGACGAACAGCAACCTTTTGTTGGTCTACAAAGACGAGTGAGCGAGAACCCCATGAGCATCAGCGTCCCGCAGACCCCTGCCGAGAAGAAGTTCTACGACGAGCTGGTCGCGCACAAGCTCCTCATTCCTTGTGACGTGCCCGGCGTCTTCGGACGCGGCGGCGTCTTCGAGGACGTCGTCGATCGCTTGATGATGCTGATCTCGAAGCACGGCGGCGGCGACGGCGCCGAGATCCAGCGGTATCCCCCGCTCCTCAGCCGCAACACCTTCGTGCAGAGCGGCTATCTCAAGTCGTTCCCGCAGATGATCGGCGTCGTCCACTCGTTCGTGGGCAAAGATCCCGAGCACAAGAAGCTCCTCGAGCGCGTCGATCAGGGCGAGACCTGGAGCGACGATTTCCCCCACGCCGATCTCGTCCTCACGCCGGCCGCTTGCTACCCCGTCTACCCGCAGGCCAAGGGCACGCTCGAGGCCAAGGGCAAGCTCGTCGACATCATGAGCTACTGCATGCGTCACGAGCCCTCGGGCGATCCGGCGCGTATGCAGATGTTCCGTCAGCGCGAGTACGTGCGCGTCGGGACGCCCGAGCAAATCGACGAGTTCCGCGAGACCTGGGCGAAGCGCTCGATGACCATCATGGTCGAGCAGCTCCAGCTCGCCGCCCACCGCGACGTCGCCAACGATCCCTTCTTCGGTCGCGGCGGCAAGATGCTGGCGATGAACCAGCGCGACGCGGCGCTGAAGCACGAGATCTTGATCCCGATCTGCTCGACCGAGAAGCCGACCGCGTGCGTCTCGATCAACTACCACCAAGAGCACTTCGGACATCTCTTCGAGATTCGTCAGCCGAACGGCGAGTACGCGCACACCTCGTGCATCGGGTTCGGGCTCGAGCGCACCACGCTCGCGCTCTTGCACACCCACGGCCTCGCGCCTGCCGAGTGGCCCAAGTCGGTGCGCGAGCACCTGGGGCTGTGAGCGTCATGCTCGGGACCAAGAGCAAGGCCACCGTCCTCGAGATCGATCCGAAGACGTACGTCAACAACGGGCTGCACCGCGACGATCGCGCGTGGACGCAGACCAACTGCTACGTCGACCTCTGGATCGAGCTCCTCCACGGGCTCGGGCTCGATCCGGTGGCCGCCCTCGCGTTCACCGTTCGCCTCGATTTCGAGGGCGATCAGTGCACGTTCTTCAAGTACCCACCGGAGGACCTGGAGGCCATCTACGGCCTCGAGGTGCAAGAGCTCAACATCTGGCGATCGCTCCCGCATCACCTCGTCGAACAAGCGCTCGTCGGTCGCCCGACCATCGTCGAGCTCGACGCGCACTACCTCCCCGACACCGCGGGCACGACGTACAAGACCGGTCACGAGAAGACCTCGGTCGCCGTCGTCCACATCGACATCGAGCAGAAGCGGCTCGGCTACTTCCACAGCTCGAGTTACTACGTGCTCGAGGGCGACGATTTCGACGGCGTCTTCCGGCTCTCGCCGCAGTTCGCGGGTCAGGCGAACCTCCCGCCGTACGTCGAGATGGTGAAGGTCGATCGGCTCTTCCGCGGTTCGCACCAAGACCTGGTCGCGCGTGCCCTGCCCCTCGTCCGCTCGCACCTCGCGCGCGCGCCGAAGGAGAATCCGCTCACGCGCTTCCGTGGTCGCTTCATGGAAGACGTCGAGTGGCTGAAGCAAGAGAAGCTCGAGCTCTTCCACGGCTACGCCTTCGCGTCGCTGCGGCAAATCGGGGCCAACTACGAGCTCTTGGCGACGTTCCTCCGCTGGCTCGAGGCCGGCGGTGAGACGGGGCTCGCCGAGGCCGCGACTGCGTTCGATGCGATCGCGACCGGCACCAAGGCGCTGCAGTTCAAGCTCGCACGCGTGGTCAACGCGAAGAAGCCGAGCACCGGTCTCGACACCCTCGTCGACTCGATGGCGGCGAGCTGGGACACGGGCATGGCGCTGTTGCGCGCGCGCTGGGGCTGAGCCGTGACACGGGCGCGGGTCTCGGGGCACGAGCGCTTCACGCTCGATCGTGGCTGGACCTTCGCCTCTACGGCTCCCTCTGCGGCGACGACGCCGGCTGCGCTCGACGCACTCCTGACGGGAGGGCTGCAGCGACAACCTGCGCTCGTTCCCGGCACCGTCGCCAGCAGCCTGCGCGCGCTCGGTCGATTCTCCTTCGACGAGGGACGCGACTTCGACGCCTTCGACCACTGGTTCACCGCCGAGGTCGAGGTGCCGAGCTTCGAGCCCGACGCGCACGAGCGGCTGGTGCTCACGCTCGGGGGCCTCGCGACGGTGGCCGACGTCTTCGTCGACGGCGAGCTCGTCCTCCACTCCGAGAACATGTTCGTCGCTCACGCGCTCGACGTCTCGGAGCGCGCACGTGGCCGCGCGAAGGTCGCGATCGCCATTCGCTTCCACGCGCTCGGCAAGCTTCTCGAGCAGAAGAAGCCCCGTCCGCGCTGGAAAACAGGCCTCGTTCGCAATCAGCAGCAACGCTGGTGGCGAACCACGCTCCTCGGTCGAGCGCCGTCGTGGTCCCCCAAGGTTGCGCCCGTCGGCCCGTATCGTCCGGTCGCGTTCGAGGTTCGACGAGCGGTCGAGATCGTCGACGTCGACGTGCGACCGCGTCTCGAAATCGAACGAGACGTCGGCATCGTCTCGGTGCAGGCGCGACTGCGCGAGCTCGGCCCGGCGATCTCGGGAGCGTCTCTGGTCGTCGGCGAGCATCGGCAGGCGCTGAAGATCGATCGAACGGGTGAGAGCCCGCACGCCGAGGTGGTGATCGAGGGCACGTTGACGATTCCGGCGCCAGCGCGATGGATGCCGCACACGCATGGTTCGCCCATTCGTCATTCGGCGCACGTCGAGCTGACGAGCGACGGCGCGGCGACGACGCTCATCGATCTGACTCCGGTGGCCTTCCGCGCGCTCACGCTCGACGCGAGTGACGAGGGCTTCACGCTGCGTCTCGACGGCGCGCCCATCTTCTGTCGGGGCGCATGTTGGACCACGCTCGACGTCGTGGCCCTCGGCGCGCCGGACGAGACCTATCGTGTTGCGCTGCAGCAAGCGCGGGACACGGGCATGAACATGCTCCGCGTCGGCGGCACGATGACCTACGAGACCGACGCGTTCTACGATCTCTGCGACGAGCTCGGGATCCTCGTCTGGCAGGATTTCATGTTCGCCAACATGGACTATCCGGCGACCGACGCGGCCTTCGTCGCCTCGGTGCGCGAAGAAGCGACGCAGCAGCTTTCGCGCCTCTCGGGTCGGCCTTCGCTCGCGGTCCTCTGCGGCAACAGCGAGATCGAGCAACAGGCGGCGATGCTCGGCGTCTCTCGCGAGCTCTGGCGCGGGCCGCTCTTCGCCGAGATCCTCCCTCAGCTCTGCGCGGCGCGTTGTCCCGACGTGGCGTGGGTTCCCTCGACCCCGACCGGCGGCGCCCTCCCCTTCCAGTGCGACGTCGGCATCACCCACTACTACGGCGTCGGCGCGTACCTGAGGCCGCTCGAGGACGCGCGGCGCGCCGAGGTGCGCTTCACCAGCGAGTGCCTCGGCTTCGCCAACGTGCCCGAGCAGCGAGTGATCGACGGCCTCCTCGGCAGCGGAGAGGCGCCCGTGCACCATCCGAAGTGGAAAGCGCGCGTCCCCCGCGACGCCTCCAGCGGCTGGGATTTCGACGACGTTCGCGATCACTACCTCGGCCTGCTTTTCCGCGTCGATCCGATGCGCCTCCGCTACGCCGACATGGATCGCTACCTCGCCCTCAGCCGCGTCGTCACCGGCGAGGTGATGGCCGCGACGTTCGGCGAGTGGCGACGCCCGCGTTCGACCTGCCACGGCGCGCTCGTCTGGTTCCTCCGTGATCTCTGGCCGGGCGCCGGCTGGGGCGTGCTCGACTCGACGGGAGGAGCGAAGCCGACGGCGCGCTACCTCGGGCGGGCGTTCGCACCGGTGACCGTGCTCATCGCCGACGAGGGCCTCAACGGGCTGCGGCTCCATGCGCTCAACGAACGCGGCGTGCCCTTCGTCGGCAAGCTCGTCCTCGTGTTGCACCGCGGTGAAACCATCGTGGCCAAGGCAGAAGTGTCGTTGAACGTCGCCGCGCGCGGGAGCGTCACCCTCGATGCCGCAGCGCTATTTCCGGCGTTTTTCGACACGACGTACGCCTATCGCTTCGGCCCCGCGGCGCACGATCTCACCGTCGCGACGCTCGTCGACGAGGTGACGAGCCACGTCGTCGCGGAAGCGTTCCACTTCCCGCAAGGGCTGCCGAACGAGCGGCGTGACGATCTCGGACTCGAGGCAGTCGTCACCGCGGCCGAGGCCGGTGACTTCTTGCTCACGCTCCACGCGCGTCGCTTCGCGCAGTCGGTCCACGTCGACGTCGACGGATTCGAGGCGAGCGACGACTACTTCCACGTCGCCCCCGGCAGCTCGCACGCCGTGCGCCTGTCGCCGAAATCAGGCGGCGCTTCTGGGAGCACGGTGAGCAAGCCGCGCGGCGTCGTCGAGGCGCTCAACGGAACGGCAGCGGTGAAGATTCACGAGGCCGCGCCGTGAGCGAGGCACCGATCTTCTTCGGCGAGCCCGACTCGAAGACGGCCGACACGTTCGGGTTCCTCGGCGCCGGACACCTCGAGGATGGCCGGGCGGTGATCCTCTGTCCGCCCCTTGGATATGAGGCGATTTGCACGCACCAGGCCTACCGCGCGCTCGCCGCTCGGCTTGCCGCGGAGGGGATGTCGACGCTCCGTTTCGATTGGCACGGCACGTTCGACTCGGCGGGGAGCGATCGCGATCCCCATCGGGTGGCGGCATGGCTCTCGAGCGCACGGGGAGCGATCGCCGAGATGCGACGCCGGGGCGCGAAGTCGATCGCGCTCGTCGGCCTTCGCCTCGGTGCGACGTTGGCGCTGACGGCGGCGGCGCGTGATGGTGACATCGACGCGGTGGTGGCGTGGTCACCGCCGGCCAAAGGGCGCGCGCTCTCCCGCGAGATGCGGGCGCTCTCGAAGCTCGGAGAGGGCGGTGAGGGCGCGACCGAAGTCGACGGCATCGAGGTCGCCGGTTTCTTCGTCGCGAGCGAGACGCTCGAAGAAATGAGCCAGCTCGATCTCCTGGCGCTGAAATCTCCGCCGGCGCGGCGCGTCTTGCTCATCGATCGCGACGATTTGCCGTCGAACGACAAGCTCGAGAAGCACCTCGCGGGGCTCGGAGGGGCGACGACTCGTCGCGTGCTCGGGGGCATCGCCGCGCTCCTCGACGAGCCGCTCCGCTCGAAGGTGCCCGAAGCGATCTTCGCGGCGACGATCGAGCACCTGGCAGCGATGCCGAAAGCAAAGAGCAAACTGGAGGCCGCGAGCCGCGAAGATGCGACGACGAGCTTCGGCGTGGTCCGCGAGGAAGCCGTGCGCTTCGGCCCGGCGGGTCGGCTCTTCGGAGTCCTCAGCGAAGCCCATGGCGCGCGGCAGCTCGGCGTCATCTTGCTCAACACCGGCGCCGATCCGCACGTCGGTCCGAGCCGGCTCTACGTGCCGCTTGCGCGCGAGTGGGCCGCGCAGGGCCTCACCGTCCTTCGCTTCGATCTCGGTGGCCTCGGCGAGAGCGCGCCGCCGCCCGGTGCACCGAAAGGCGATCCGTATCCGCCGCACGCGATCCAAGACATTCGCGCCGCCGCCGAGCTTCTCCGCGCGCGTGGGGTGACGAGGGTGGTGCTCGCCGGGCTCTGTTCAGGCGCGTATTTCGCCTTTCACGCCGCGCTCACCGATCTGCAACTCGCCGGCCTCGTGCTCGTGAATCCACAGCTCTACTGGCGTGCGGGCCACTCGGTCGAGATGGTGCGGCAGAAGCCGATCTATCAGCAGTCGTTCTTCAAGCGCTCGGTGATGAGCGCCGAGGGTTGGCGTCGAGTCATCCGCGGCGAGCTCAAGCCCAAGCACATGCTGACGGTGATGCGTCGTCGCCTCGAGACGTTGGCCTCGGCGCAGGTCGTGAGGGTGAGCGCGCGGTTCGGCCTTGGAAAAGCGTCGCCGGAGCGCGACATCGGGCGGCAGCTGATGAAGCTGGTGCAGGGCACGACGCCGCTCTTCCTCGTCTTCAGCGAAGCCGACATCGGGCTCGACTACCTCGATCTCCACGCGGCCCGCGCGATGTCGCTCTTGCGCAGCGGACGTCGTCAGGCGTTCGCGGTGGTCGCCGGGGCGAACCACACCTTCACGCAATTGCCAGCGCAGCGCCGGCTCCTCGAGCAGATGCGCGCGTACGTCGGCACGCTCGCCTCGCCTTCAACCGGCGCGACGAGTGGCGCCTTCGGGGAAGCGCGCGTGTAAGAAGCTGCTGATGCTGCCGATGAGGCGGCGTCGGTCGTCGAGGTGCGAGAACGTGTGATCGGCGTCGACGTGGCGCTCGACGACGACACGGCCGCGCGTGTGGAGCGGACGCACCATGTCGTGGAGCTGCTCGGCATAGCCGTATTGCGCGGCGAGCATGCCGGTGTAGACGAAGAGGAGCTCGACTCGACGATCGAGGAGCGTGCCGAGATCTTGGACGAACTGCTCGCGGGTGATCGGCTTGCGGACGTAGATGGCGTCGGCGTCGTCGAGGCGCCCGCCGGGGACGCGACCACGCGCGAGGCTCGGGAAACGTCGCTTGAGCGCGAGCTCGAGGACGCGCGGATCGAGGAGCCGCTTGGTGTAGCGATGGAGCCAGAAACGGAGCGTCGGAAACGTGTATCCATCGAGAAAAATGGCTGCGCGGACGCGTTGGTCCTGCACCGCGATGGAGTGCACGGTGTCGACGCCGGAGCAGAGGCCGGCGAGCGCGAAGGTCTCGGCGCCGAAGCGTCCGCCGAGTAGCCCGAGCGCGTCTTCCGTGTCGGCGTCCCAACGGGCGAGCTCGTCGCCCCCGTCGAGCCGAGGAGAGCTGTCGCCGAGGGCGGAGAGATCGAAGCGGAGGACGACGAACCCGAGTCCGGCGAGCGCGCGAGAGAGGTCGACCCACATGCGATAGGGGCCGACATGATGGTTGACGCCGACGTTGGAGACGACGACCGCGGGCGCGCCGGCTCGACGATTTACGGGCTCGCAGACGACGCCGGTGAGGTGTCCATCTCGTCCGAAGGTGACGGCGTGCTCGCGGTAGTTCATCGGATTCATCGCCCTATTTGTCGTTCTCGACGAGGGTCTTGACCATGCTCTCGAGGATCGCGTTGGCGAGGAGCGCGCGGTCGATACGACGGGGCGCGCTCTCGTCCTCGGCCACCACGCGCCGCTCGACCGTCGCTCCGCTGCGTCGGAGTCCTTCGGCGAGCTCGCCCGAGCGAGGTTCGTCGGTCGAGACGGCGACGAGGATTCTCCGCGCGAGCGAGCGCTTTTCCGCCCGCAAATCGAGCGCTTCCAGCTCGGCTTGGTGCTTACGGGGAAGCGCGAAGCCGACCAGCTCGTCTCCGCGCGGGCGACGAAACACGTGCGAACGGTCGCGGCGATGCTCATCGATGCCCCGCAACTCGTCGAGGTAGTCGCGACCACGGACGACGGGATCCCAGAGGACGAGATCTTGGACGTCGAGCTCGCGCGCGGCCTGTGTGGCGACGACGGCGCCGAGTCGGAAACCGATGATCGACACATGGGGCGTCGCCGCGACGTCACGGAGCTCTTGCGCGGCATCGATGACGTCGCGACGCCAATCGTCGAGGCCGACCTCGGTGAGCTCGCCCGACGAATCACCGGTGCCTCGATAGTCGAAGCGGAGCACGGGGAATCCTTCCGCGGAGAGCGCGCTCGCGAGCTTGCGGAAGGCCCAGTGCGTGTACATGTACTCCTGCGGACCCGGATAGCAGAGCACCACGCCGGTGCTCCGTGAGCGGCCTCGCGGCGGGTGATGGAAGCCGAAGAGCGGCGCCTCGGCGCGGCCGAAGAAGAACGCGCCTCGATTCGACGAGACCGCAGGCTTTGGCGCGTGTGGCGCAGGCGGCGTGGGCTGGTTCTCCGAAGGACGACCGCTCGCCGCCGCCACCTCATCCCCGGTGAGCGGCAAGAGCTCGGCGATTTGCGCGAGGGTGCTGACGAGGAGCGTGCGCGGCGAGAGCTGCACGCCGGTGCGCTGCTGCACGCGGCCGATCATCTGCAGCGCGAGCATCGAGTGCCCGCCGATGTTGAAGAAGTTGTCGTGCACCGAGATGGACGCGCTGCGGAGGAGCTCCTTGCAGACGTCGACGAGGAAGGTCTCGCGAACGTTGCGGGGGGCGACGACCTCGGCGTCGGACTCGGCGCTGCCGAACGGCGCTGGCAGGCGCTTGCGATCGACCTTGCCGTTGGGCGTCAGCGGCAACGCCTCGAGCTCGACGAAGTGCTGCGGGATCATGTACTCGGGCAGCGACTGGCGGAGATGACGCCGCAGATCGGTCGCGGTCGATGCCACGGCAGGGTTTGGAACCAGGTAGGCGACGAGCGCGACGTCGCCGGGACGATCTTCGCGGAGCACGACCGCGTTCTGTTTCACCGCCGGATGCTTCGAGAGCGAGTGCTCGATTTCGCCGAGCTCGATGCGGAAGCCACGCAGCTTCACCTGGCCGTCGTTGCGACCGAGGCACTCGAGCTGACCCGTCGGGAGAATGCGCGCCAAGTCACCGGTCAGGTACATCGTCGCGCCCGCGACTCCGGGACGGAACGGATCGGGGACGAAGCGCTCGGCGGTGAGATCGGGCCTGCCGAGGTACCCGAGCGTGACGCCGTCACCGCCGATCCATAGATCACCTATCGATCCCAACGGCACGCGCCTTCGAGCGGCGTCGAGGACGTAGACCTGGGTGTTGCCGATCGGATGCCCGATGACGATGCGATCGATCGGCGGCGTCAGCAGTTGCAGCGTCGACCAGACCGTCGTCTCGGTCGGTCCGTAGGCGTTCCACACCTCGGCGACTCGCTCACCGAGGGCGATGGCGAGATCTTTGGGGAACTGCTCACCGCCGCAAATCACCTTGAATTTCGGGCTTCCCATCCAACCTGCGGCGAGGAGCAAGCGGAAGGTGGCGGGCGTCGCCTGCATCGTCGTCACGGCGCGTTCTTCGAGGACGCGACGAAGCACCCCGCCGTCGCCGACCATCTCACGACTGGCAAGCTCGATGCGCGCGCCGACCGAGAGCGGGAGCTGCAGCTCGAGCACGGCGATGTCGAAGGAGAGCGTCGTCACCGCGAGGATGCTGTCGCCGGCCGTCATCCCCGGCTCGCGCGCCATGCTGACGAGGAAGTTCGTCAGCGCGCGATGCGGCACCTGCACGCCCTTGGGTTTTCCCGTCGAGCCGGAGGTGAAGATGACGTAGGCCGGGCTCTCGGGCGTCGCCTGCCTCGGTTGCTCGTTCGCGTGCAGCGGCTCGGAGGCGGCGGAGGTGATCTCGTCGTCCTCGAGGCAAAGAGTCTGCGCGCCGTGGGCGGGCAATTGCGGGGCGCGGGCACGCGACGTCAGCACCACCGCGAGCCCCTCTGCGGCGAGCATGAAAGACACGCGATCTTCCGGATAATCAGGGTCGATCGGGACGTACGCACCGCCGGCGGCGAGGATGCCGTAGAGGCCGACCAGCATGTCGAGCGAGCGATCGACGCAGAGCCCGACGAGGACCCCCGCGCCGACGCCGCGCGCGATCAGTCGACGCGCCACGCGGTGGCTCTTCGCCAAGAGCTCGCCGTAGGTCAGCGCCAACTCGCCGAAGCGGGCGGCGATCGCGTCGGGGCTCTTGCGTGCTTGCGCGGCGAAGAGCTGATGCGAGCCGAGCGCTCGTGGGTAGTCGAGCTCGGTGGCGTTCATCCGCGCAAAGAGCGCCGTCTCGCCGTCGGTGAGCATCGGCAAGCTCCCGATCGACGCGTCCGGACCGTCGACGATCGAACGAAGGAGCCGCACGTAGTGCTCGAGGAAACGATCGATGGTCGCGGCGTCGAAGAGATCGGTCGCATAGGTGGCAGCGATGCGCAGACCCTCGCGCTCCTGGGTCGTCCACAGCGTCACGTCTTGCGCTTCGAAGCGCGCATAGAGCGGGATTTCCTCGGCCTTGGCGCCGCAAAAAGTGTCGGGCTGGTCGCGCACGTCGCGGAACGAGAGGTAGGCTTGAGCGATCGGCGCGCGGCTGAGATCACGCTGGACGCCGAGCTCGCGGACCAGCTCGTCGAGCGGCACGTCTTGGTGCTCGAACGCGAACGCGCACCGATCGCGCACCTGCTCGACGAGCGCGCGGAAAGGCAGGTCGGCTCCGAGATCGGCGCGGATGACCAACGTGTTGACGAAGAGCCCGACGACGCGGTTCGTACGCGGCCAGAGCCGACCACGCACCGGCGTACCGACGTGAATGCGCTCTTGGGCCGCGTGACGGAAGAGGAGCGCGTGGTACGCCGCGAGGAGGACGACGAAGAGCGTGGTCCCCGACGCGCGCCCGATCTCGGCGAGCTTCGCCAGATCGTCCTCGGCGACGCGGGTCCAAGCGATGCCACCGTCGAAGCTCATCGCCGGCGGCCGCGCGCGATCGGTCGGCAAATCGAGGGGCGAGAGATCGCCTTCGAGCTGCGCGCGCCAGAGCTTTCGTTGCGTCGAGAGCGCCTCGCTCGTCAGCCAGCGCTCGTGCCACTCGGCGAAATCGCCGTATTGAATCGGCAACGGGCGGAGCGGCGAAGGCTTGCCAGCGAGGGCTGCGGCGTAGAGCTGCGCCATCTCGCGGAAGAAAATCTCGGTCGAGCCACCGTCCCATACCGTGTGGTGCGCGTTGATGAAGAAGACGTGGTGCTCGTTCTCCGACGTCTCGAGCGTGAAGAGCGTGAAGCGGATGAGCGGCCCGGTCGCCAGGTCGAAAGGGACGTCGCCAAGCTGCGCGAGCCGCTCGTTTAGCGCTTCTTCACGCGCCGGCGCGGGGACCTCGCGTAGATCGATACGAGTGAGATCGATGGCGGCGTCGGCATCGACGAGTTGGCGCGCTTGCCCATCGTCTTCGACGAGCCGCGCGCGGAGCACGACGTGCCTCTCGGCGAACGTTCGTAGCGCCCACGCCAACGCGTCGGGCTCGATGCGTCCACGCAAGCGAAGCGCGGTGAGCACGTTGTAGAGCGGCTTGTCGGGCTGCAGATGCTGAAGAAAGACGAGTCGCTGCTGCATACGTGAGAGCGGCGCGCTCGTACGTCCAGGTTGCGGCTCGATCGATGAGGCTGCGGCGCTGTCCAACTCGGGCATTCGCTCTCGGGCGGTGAAGCCCGTCAAGACGTTCGACGGGGCATTTTGCCGCGTTCTCGACAGATATGCTTCGGCCGCGGGAGGGCGGCGTGACGCTGAAGTAAGTGACGCAGACGGCAAAGGTGCTAGGAAGGGGCTCCGCTCGGGGGCGAAACCAGGCGCCTCTCGATTCGCGAGCAGGGAGGGAGTCGAAGTGCGCAACGCTACCCACTCGGTCACGACCATCACGACTCTCGCGGGCCTCGAGGGCCTCGAAGCCGATTATCGTCGGCTCGAGTCGCTGCTGCCGATGGCGCTCCCCTTCCAGCTCCACGAGTGGCACGTCGCCTGGTGGCGTCATTTTCCGGTCGCCGGCCTCGGTCGTCGCGACGAGCTTCACACCTACGTCGTTCGTCGACGTGACGGCACTTGCGTCGGCATCGCGCCTTTCTTCCGTACGCTCCGCCCCGGCATCGGTCCGCTGCAGACGCGCACCATGCAGCTCGTCGGCGCCGATCCGTACATCACGGAAATTCGCGTGCCGCTGATCGATCCCAGCGAAGAGCCGGTGGTCGCGCGCATGCTCCTCGAGCGGCTGGCGTCCGATCCGCTGTGGGACTCGGTGCAGTGGAGCGGGCTCGAACGCGAGTCGGCGTTCTCCGAGGTGCTCGATCGCGAGGGCCGCGTCGAGTTCTGGGGAGGCGATCTCGACTACGTGCTCGACCTCGCCCCCGATTGGGACACCTTCCGCAAGAACCTCAAGCGCAACATCCGCGAGTCGTTGCGGCACTGCTACAACTCGCTCAAGCGCGACGGGCACGCGTTCACCTTCAACGTCGCCGAGACGCCCGCCGAGGTGCTCGCCGGGGTCGAGGTCTTCTTCGATCTGCACTCGCGACGCGCCTCGCTCGAAGACACCATCACCCATCCGAATCGCTTCGAGTTGCCGGTAGCGCAAGCCTTCCTTCGCGACGTGATGGAGCGGCTGGCGAAGCGCGGCATCGCCAAGGTCTTCACGCTCGAGATCGGCGGCACCGTCGTCGGCGTGCGCATGGGCTTCCAAATCGGCACCCAGCTCTATCTCTACTACTCGGGCTACGATCCCGAGTGGCGCAAGTACAGCGTCATGACGACGACGGTGTCGGAGGCCATTCGCTGGGCCATCGAGCAGAAGCTGGTCACCGTGAACCTCTCGGCGGGCACCGACGTCTCGAAGACGCGTTGGGGCGCGCGAGGCATTCCCAACGTCGACGCGACGCAGATTCGCGGAACTCTCCGGTCACGCCTCGCGTCCGAAGCGATGCGCCTGGCCTGGGAAGCGCGTCGCAACCCCGAGGTCGTGAAGTTCGCGCGCAAGCTCGTTCCCAGCCTCCGCTGGACCTGATGATCCTCGGCGAGCTCGAGGCGCGCGTCGTCGAGGGACCGCCCAGCGCGCCGCTCATCGTGCTCGCACACGGATACGGTTCCAGCGCCGCCGACCTCGCGCACTTCGCGGACGCCTTGCGAATGCCGCTTTCGTGGCTCTTTCCCGAGGCGCCGATCGCGCTCGACGCGCCGCCGGGGACGCGTGCTTGGTGGCCGATCGATGAAGCCGCACGTGATCGGGCGGTCGCCGAAGGACGCGAACGCGATCTCTCGAACGACGCATTTCCAGGGCTGAAACGCGCGCGTGAGTTGCTCGACGGGTTCCTCGACGCGGCGACGAAGTGCTTCTCTCCACGAACCCTCGTCCTCGGAGGCTTCTCGCAAGGCGCGATCTTGGCGTGCGATCTCGCGCTGCGATCGACGCGGCCGCTCGCCGGTCTCGTCTTCCTCTCCGGTGCACGCGTGACGCACGGGGAGTGGTCGCCGCTCTATCGCACGCGCGCCGGGCTCCCTGCGTTCGTCAGTCATGGTCGGCACGATCCGATGCTCTCGTTCCGTGTCGCCGAGGAGCTGGCCGCCGAGCTCGCCGTAGCCGGACTTCCGACCACGTTCGTGCCGTTCGAGGGGGCGCACGAGGTGCCGCTCTTGCCGCTCCGCGAGCTGAGGAAATTCCTCACGCGCGTGCTCGCGACGTGAGCCTGCTCAGCTCCGAAATCGTCGTCGAGGTCTGGTGGTCCGATCCCACCGAGCTCGAGGACGCTTCACGATTCGAGGCCGCGCTGCTTCACCTCGACGACGACGAGCGTGCACGCGCCCGTCGTCTTCGTCCGCCGAAGGCACGCGCCGCCTACGTCGCAGCCCATGGGCTCCTGCGTTCGATGCTCGCGCAGGAGCTCGGTAAATTCGGCCTGAAAGTCGCGCCTTCCGCCGTCGTCATCGTCCACGATCGGCACGGGGCACCGCACCTCGGGAGCGAGCACGACGGTCTCGTTTCGCTCGCTCACGATCTTCGTTTCAGTCTCACGCACACCGACGGTTTGGTCGCCTGCGCCGTCGTTCGTTCACGCGACGTCGGCATCGACGCCGAGCACGTAGACCGGGGTGTGCTCGTCGGGGAGCTCGCGGCGCGGACGTTGACCGAGCGCGAACGCGAGACGCTCGAGGGCCGGGACGAGGCGGGGAAGGCTGCCGGTTTCCTCGCGCTCTTCACGATGAAAGAGGCCTTCACGAAGGCTCGCGGGCTCGGGCTCGCCTTGGACATGTCGACGATCGAGCTTCGCCGTGAGGGAGAACGGCTGCTCTTCGCCGACGCTCCGGACGATTGGCATCTCGAGATGCTCGCGCTCGGCGACGAGCACCAAGTGGCTCTCGCGGTCGAGCGCCGGCGCGGGGACGTTCTGCACGTCGTCACGCGCCGTCGCTGATTGCGCCGCGTACATACGACTTCACTTCCCGGCGACGCCGGTGCCCGGGAGCAGCTCCGTGTTCTTCGCGGTAGCCTTCTCGTCGACGACGAGACCGAGGTCCTTGGTGTTCTTCGGCTCGATCGCGCACACGGTGCCGAGGGTGAGGTACGACGACGGGAGGATATCGCTCAAGCTCTTGTCACCAGGGCGGTAGTCGACGCAGGCCTGCGCGGCGTGGAAGTGACCGAAGTTGGCGTTGGGGCCGACGGTGAACGACTTCGCCTTCTGCGCCCACGTCGAGACGCACACCAGCTGCTCGTCGACGATGCGGAAGGTGTGACAGATGCGCGCGAGCTCGAGCTTGCCCTCACCGGAGACGCAGAGCGACTCGTGACCGGGCATCGGCGAGCTGACGCCGGCGACCGCGTCGGAGACGGTGATTTCGCTGGGGAGACAGGCGCCGCCGGGCTTCACCGAATACGTCGCGGGAAGGAGACCTTCGGGGAGCTTGCCGACGACGGTCGTCGGGTGGCCTTCGAGCGAGCCGAGCTCCACTTGAACTTCGGACAGGTCGGCCTTGAGCGAGACGTGCGTGATGTTGTCGATCTGCGCGCCGACGGCGACGTCCTTCGTGGCCGACTGATCGCTGCCGACCGGATTGCCATCGGGACCTTGCGCGACGCAGGCAACGAGCGACGAAGAACCAACGGCAACGGCGGCGAGAACGAGCGAGCGGAGGAGAGTTTTCATGGGGATACCTCGAACAAACGGGTGGGTCGCCTCGCTGAAGCCGAGAGCCGGTTGGGCTAAGGGCACGGCACTTCGTCGCTTGTTCGGCGACTTGGAGTTCCGTGCGGGCACAGACCAGTAAAGGAAGAAGCGTGCCGCTCTCGTTCGTTCGGCCGATCAACCGGACTTTTCCGCGAATCGCGCTCTTTTCCAGCCCCCACAGCGGAAGCTCGACGAGGGCGGTCTGTGCCACAGCGGAGGGGAGAGAAGTCCCCTGGTCACTCGGCGATGCTCATCGTGTTCACGCGCTGGATCATCTGCCTGATCGGCGACAACTCATTTCACGTCATACACGCAGCGAAATCCGACGTTGACCTCGCCGTTGAAGATGGCCTGCGACAACACGGCGTCGACGGTGAGGCTCTTCTCACTGGAGTCCCAACCCCCGCCGCGTAGCTCGGCGAGCGGACCGTCGCGGACGTCGGTCCATTCCCAGAGGTTGCCCGCGAGATCGACGGCGCCTGCTGGGCTCGCGGTCGCTGGATGCGCGCTGACGCTGGCGGTGCCGACGGGTTCCTTGCGACAGCCCCAGTTCTCGGGTCCGTAGCGAGCGAAGACCGCTTGCTCGCAGGTCGGCGTCTCGTTGCCCCAGGGAAAGCGCCGATGCTCTCCCGAAGTGGCCGCAGCGGTGAACTCACGTCCCGTCGGGAGACGACCCTGCACGTAGCCGCAGTACGTCGCCGCCTGCGCGTAGGTGACGCAGTTGACGGGGTGATCTTCGCGACCTTGCTCGTAGAGGTTGCAGACGTGGAAGCGCCGCAGCGCATCCTTCGGATCCCAGCCGTGCCCGTGCTCATGCGTCGTCACGCAGACGTCGGCGTCGATGCACGCGCGATAGGCGGCGACGGTCACCTCGGTGCGATCGACCTGCAACAGGTGACCCGCGAGTGCAACCTCGACGGTCGGTGGCGGCGGAGGAGGAGGTGGCGTGACGGCGGCGACGATCATCGCGCTCTCGCTCGCAGACGTCGAAGCCGAAGGCGCGCTCTGCACGGGAGAAGGCGCGACGACGTTCGACGAGGTTGCCGCCGAGGACGAAGGGGCGCCCCGACGACGGAGGATGGATTCGACGCCGAAGACGACGAGGCCGAGCGTCACCGCGGTCGCGAGCACGATCGACGTCGGCAAGCGCGGCCGCTTCTTCGGCGAAGCCTCGCCACGAACGCGCGGCAGTGGCGGTGACGAGAGAGGTGCGATGTGCGGCGCGATGCGAATGGCGGCGCTGAGGGCCTCGACGAAGGCAGCGGCGCTGGCGGGCCTCGCACGTGGATCGACCGCGAGCGCGCCGCTGAGCACGCGTTCCACCGGCTCGGCCACGAGGAGCCCGTGATCTCGCAGCGACGGGCGACGCGCGCGATCGACGAGGCGCTCGAAGTAGCTGCCGTCGTCGGGAAGGAACGTCTTCGCGCCGGACACCAGCTCGAGGTAGACGAGCGCGAGGGCGAAGACGTCGACGCGTGGGCCGATCGGTCCGAGCGACGAGTCGACCTGCTCGGGTGCGGCGTGACGCGCGGTGCGACGCTTCTCGGTGCCGGCGAGCCGATGAAGCATCGCGCTGCCGAGACAGAGGAGACGCGGTGCGCGATCTTCACCGACGACGATCGCCGAGGGCTCGAGTGAGCCGTGATGACCGTCGAGCGACTGCAACGTACCGAGCGTGTCGGCGAGTGGACGAAGGAAGGCCAGCGCCTCGAGGAGCGATCGACCGGGCTCACCGCGGGCGCGACGCTCGTCGAGCTCTTCTTCGAGCGTCTTGCCGACGACGAAAGCGCGGACGAGGGCGACGACGGGCGGCGAGTGACCAGGGACCACGCCGAAGTGGATGACCTCCGGGATGCCACGCGCGTTGCCCGAGAGCGCGCGCAGCGCCTGGCCGTGACTGTGGACCTCGTCGAGCGCGTTCGTCGCGTCAGCGCCGGTGGCGCGCGTGGCCTCGATGACCCACGACGCCCCGTCCGGGCGACGTCCACGAAAGCGCGCAAAATCAGGGTTCGCCGAGTTCGCGCTTCTCGGCCACGGCTCTTCGACGCGGACGCCCGCGAGCGTGACGCCGACGAGCTCGATCGCGTCGATCGCGGTGCCGTGCTTCACGACGCGGAGCATGGGCGCTCACGCGTCGTGGATCTAGCTGCTCGGTCGCCGAAGCTACTCAGGGCTCGGGCGGAACGGATGCTTTTTTGTCGCCTGCGGTGGCTGCAGCGATGGCTGCCTCTTTGCCGGCCGGTTCCCCGGCGTCGATGGCGCACTCGCCGAAGACGACCTGCATCTTGCCGCTCGCTGGCTGCAGCTTCACCTCGAGCGATCGTGCCTTGATGACGGTGTTGTCTTTGACGGCGCCGGAGAGGAGGACCGAGTCGGCGTCGAACTCGCCGGCGATCTCGCCCTCGGAGCGGAGGTCACCGACCTTCACCTTGCCGTGGACCGCGCCGCTCGGGCTCACGGTGAGAGCCGGCGCCTCGACGTCGCCCTCGATGCTGCCGCGCACCACAACCGCGCAGGTCGACGAGAGCGACCCCTTGAAACGGGTCCCCTCTTCGATCAGCGTCTTCTTCTCGGAAGCCGCGCCCTTCACCTCGGCCATTACTTCTTCCTCCTTCCGTTACCCTTCGACGACGACGACTGCGCTCCCGGTTTCGCGATTTTCACCCGCAGGTTGCACCCAGGCTCGAAACCGAAACGCGTGAATGACTCTGGTTGCTCGATCGCTCCGACGAGCGAGGCCCCTTTGCTGACGACGAGCTGGCTCGGGCCGACGATGCCCGGCGAGTCGCCCTCGAAGAAGTGCCCGTGGATCGTGATGTTGCCCGCGCCTTGGATTTGGCATCCGGCGAGGACACCGTGCTTGCCGATGACGAGCTCGGTGCCGGTGCCGATGGTGATCGAGCAGTGCTCGAAGAGGCTCTCGATCTCCACCGACGCGCCCCCACCGAACTCGAGGCTGGCGTTGCGGAGGACGTCGCCCTTGCCGAAGTAACGCGTGCCCTGCGGACGGGTGGGGGCCTTCTCTTCGACCTCTTTGCCGCTGAGGAGCGCGACGATTTGCGCGTTGCGGAGCGGCTTGCTTCCGTCGCCTTCGGTGCTGGCGTCGATCCACTCGCAGGTGATGCCGGCGACCTCGGCGTCGGTGGCGACGACGCCGTTGAGCTTGGCGCCGGTGAGGATGGCGCCCTGCATGCGTGCGCCGGTGAAGTTGATTTTCCGCGCGTCGGCGTCGGTGAAGTCGGCGCCGGTGAGCGTCGAGTGCGAGAGGTTCACCTGCTGCATCGACGCCGAGACGAAGCGCGCCAAATTCGCGTTGGCGTCGCCCATTTCGGCGTGATCGAGGCGTGCCTTGGCGAAGTCGGCTTCCTCGAGGTTGGCCCCGCGAAGCGTGGCGTTGCGCAAATCGGCCTCGCCGAGGCGCGCGCCACCGAGGTAGCACTCGTCGAGATCGGCGTGAGTGAGGATCGAGTGGCTGAAGTCGGTCTTGCCGCAGTTGGCCGACTGCAGCTCGGCGTATGCGAGACGCGCGCCCGAAAGATTGGCGTTCATCAGGTTCGCGCCTTCGAGGTTGGCGCGACCGAGGTTGGCTCCTCGCAAGTTCGCGTTCTCGAGGTTGCACCCTTCGAGATCGGCGCTCTCGAGGTTGGCGTCCTCGAGGTTGGCGCCGACGAGGAACGTCTCGCGCAAGCTGGCGTTCTTCAAGTTGGCGCGTTTGAGACTGGCCGCCTCCAAGTTGGCGCCGTCGAGCTCGCCACGCCGCAAGTTCACCCCGTCGAGCACGGCCCGCGGCAAGACGACGCCGCGGAGGTCGGCCCGTTCGAGCGACTCGCCCTTCTGGACCTTCTTGATCACCTCGTCAGGCTGAAGACTCGGCATTCGCGAACACTCTCCTTCCCATTCTCACCCACAGAAGCACGATTCACGATTCAGATTCGAATCACTTCTTCTCGAGCGAGCGCTGCGCATACTCCTCGAGGGCCTCCACCTTACGCTCGAACGCCAGTCGTTCGAGTGACTTCGTCACTTCGACCTCGCCGAGGCGCGCGAGGTGGAGCTGAATTTCGGCGAGCGCGCCGTCGCGATCCTTGCGGAGCTGGCGCTTCAGACGTTGCGTGCGCGCGTCGGGGAGCGCCGCGGCGTTGCGCTCGTAGTCGCCGTGCACGCGGCGCAGGTTCTGCACCATTTTCACGAGATGCTCGCGCTCTTGGGTGCGCGCCTCGTCTTTCGGCGCCGCCATGATCTCGCGTTTGTACTGTTGGAAGCGCTCGCAGATGCGCTCGGCGAGCGGCAAATCGAGCCCGGCAGCGTGCGCGACGTCACCGGCCTTGGCCACCAGCAGCATGTCGAGCGCGGAGAGACCGGCGGCATAGAGCTTGTCGAGGGTGACACGGCCGACGCCGGGGACCTGCATGAGGATGGCATGGACGATCACCGCTTCGCGCGCGTTTCGCTCTTCGCCGAGCGCGAAGGTCTGTGGCATCAACGTCACGAGGGTGGCGTAGCTGCCTTGCAGTCGTTCTTTCGCTGGCCCGGCGACCGTACGCGCGTTGACCCCCGAAGCGGCGTCGAGCGCGGCGATGAAGTCGTCGAGCGCCGGACAGAGGCCGTCGATGTGGATGGGCTCGGCGGCTTTACGCAGCGAAATCACCGCCGGTTTGCAGATGGCAAGCCACTCGCGGCTGGGCTCGCCCCACTGCAGCTCGATGACGAAATCCCGCACCTGGCGCATGTAGTTGGCGGCGATTTGCCCGAAGAGCTCGCGCATCGCAGCGATGTCGTGGGCGCCATGACCGGCGAGCGGCGGCGCCGAGCCCGCAGCGCCCCCGGAGACGCCCATCATCTGATCGAACGCGGTGTCGATCTCTTCCATGAACCCGGAGCTGACCGGTTCTGGGAGATACGAAGGACGCGAGACGCGGTTGGTCGTCGGCTCGGGATCGCTCGGCGGCGGCTGCGGCAACGGCGGCGCCGAAGGATGGACGCGATCGGCGAGGCTGGGCTCGGGCTCGGCCCACTGCTCGGGGAGAACGGGACGAAACTTCGAGCTCTTCTTCGAAAGCGGCTGACCGATGCCGACGATTTTCGAGGGAGCGATCGGCACGAGCACCTCGGAGCCGAGCGGCGGCGTCGCGCGCTTGCCGAGACCGGGGTTGGTCTGCGACGGAGGCAGCGGCGGCGTCAGCCCACGCTGAGTCACCCGCGGCAACGGCGGCGCTTGGGGCTTACGCACTGGCTCCGCGGGGGGCTCATCGGGGGGCGATCCCGACGTCGATCCGCCCCGGCGTGACACGCTCATCGACCACCTCGACGATTGAACCGCCACGCATCGGCGGAAGCGACGCAGTCTCGGTCGCTGGAATCAGCATACCCATCCGCATCGCGACGCCGAGCGAATTCGGAACGATGACGAGCGCGCGGCGCGCACCTCCACGCACGTGCGGAAAACTCTGCCGAAGTCGTACGTCTTCGCGCACGGCACTCGTCACATGCGCAGCCTTGTCAGTGCGTGCGAAATCGTGCGAAGGCGACGTCACACGCGCGGTCACTCGCGAATCGGTAGGCGCATGACGACGGCGGTGCCTTTGCCGGGTCCGGTGTCGATGTCGATCCTGCCGCCCATCCCGGTGACGATGCCGAAGACGACCGAGAGGCCGAGACCGGTTCCGACGCCTGGTGGTTTGGTGGTGAAGAAGGGCTCGAACGCGCGCGCTTGCTTTCGTGGATCGTCGTCGTCGATGCGACCTTGCGCGACTCGGCAGCGACAAGTTGTCGGCACGCCTGGAGGAGCCTGCGAGGCTGCCGCACCCTCGGGCAATTTGAGTCACGCTCCGCGAGAGGCACCGCTACCATCGCTCGTCGATGCCCCAGGAATCTCGGCGGCAGCGCGACTTCCGGCTCACACTCGCCGCGGCCCTCGCAGCCTCGTGTGCATGTCGCGCCGAGACCATCGACAAGCCGACGGCGCCGAGCATGTCGGAGATCGTCGCTGCCTTCGCCACTCCGAACGGGACCCTCGATGCGAGCACGGGCGTCGAAGCGCGCACCGCGGTCGATGCCGCCATCGACGGCCTCATCGGCGCCGGCGTACCGCAACTCATCTACGACACGGTCGTGAAGGCGGCGAACGACGCCGAGGCGAAGAACGGAGCCACGAGTAGCGCGATCGATTCGCACATGACGCCGAGTCTCGGAACGGAAGGCTTCGATGGAGATGGCTTCGCGCGACTGACGCGCATCTGCTCGGGATGGGCCGCGACGCCCGTCGCCGACGACGCCACGAGCGGCCATCTCCAACTCACCTTCGGCTTCGACGCCGTCGCGCTCGATCCCGTCGTCTGGGGTGGCGCCGAGAAGTGTCGCTATCTCACGAGCGGACGACGTCTCCTCCTCGATCACGGTTCGAGCGCCGACGACGTGCGCGTGTACCTCGGACCGCGCACCAAAGTGAGTGATCTCGGAACCTCGCCGATGATCCTCGCGCTCGATCTGAAAGCCTCGCTCGACGATCGCGCGCTCGCGGCGAAGTTGGTCGTCCAATTCACGCCGGCAACGACGCGCCTCGAGCTCCTCGTGCCGGTGTCGAGCGGGAGCCTCGTGCTCTCGCTCGAATCGGGCGTCGTCGTGCAAGCGCGCGCGAAAAATGGAGTCTTCGCGTGCACGCCGGCCACGCACAAATGCGTCGACTCGGTCGGCTTCGAAGTGACGCTGTGATCGCCCGACGCCTTGGCGCGCCCTTCGCGCTCGCAACGACGCTCGCGACGGGAATCGCATCGGCGAAGCACACCGAGACCGATCGCATCGTCGATCAGACCGCGTACACCCTGCCCGCCGGTCGATTCCAAGTCGGTCTCCTTCGCCAAGAGTGGAGCCCGATCAAGCGGCTGATGGTCGGCACCTATGCCTTGCCGTGGCTCCTCCGCGTCGTGAATGGGCACGTGAAGGTTCGCTTCGTCGGAGAAGATCCGGTCGCGCTCTCGTTCGGGCTCGGCGTGTTCCGCGTCGCGCCGGCGGCGTTGCAGAAGGACAGCGGCAACGCCGTCATCACCGCGGTCCCGCTCGATCTCACCTGCTCGTGGCGAGTGAACGATCGCTGGACGCTCTCGCAATCGCTGATCTACACGACGGTCACCGTGCGCGGCTCGTACGATCCGGCAGAGCTCCAGGGCGTCGCCGCGGTCACCAACCTCCAACTGGCGACGACCGCCGAGCTGCGCGTGAGCGAGGTGACCGCCTTCGTCGCGCAGCTTCGGTACCTCGCCTTCCAACGCGCCAACGGTCGCGCCGTGAGCACCCTCCACCCCGACGACTTCGACACGCTGCACGTCGAGGCGGTCGGCTCCTCCGACGCGCTCGACTTCCACTTCGCCGGTTCGATCGTGCCGAGCGTCGTCTTCTCGTGGAGCGTCTTCACGCTGCGGATGGGCGTCGGGTACGGGAATTACAGCGTCCCCGGCATCAACTTGGTTCTTCCGAAGAAGACGCCGATCGCGGATTTGGACTTCTACTTCCGCTTCTAGTCACTTCGGCGCGGCGACCATCCCGCCCGGCGTGAGCACCGAGGGCGGCCCTGCTGCGCTTGGCGATTCCTTCGCCAGCTTCACGTCTTTTTCGAACTCGTCGACGGTCCGTTTCTTCTCGTCGCTCTGCCACTCGGCGTCGGAGAAGTCGCCGTCCGCATACGCCTTCGTCGTGTGGAAGACCCCCTTCGTGTCCTTGAGGTTCTCGCGATCGGGACTGACGTCTTCCTTGAGGAGAAAGCCGCTCAAGTCGCGAACCTTGAACGGCGCGATCGCGTGGTTGTCTTTGACCAACTTGCCGAAGACGAGCATGTGCGCGTTCGTCGTCCCGGAGGCGAGGGACGCGTTGTGCTCGAGGAGCGCGAAGCCTTTGCCAGCAGCGTCTTCCACGCGCGCGGTGAGCACGTAGCGACCGGCTTTCTTCACGTCCATCTCGAGATCGAGCGCCAGCGAGCCGTTCACCATCGACTCGGTGACGCGCCCGGTGAAGCGCGCGGGCTCTGCCGCGGTGTAGTCGAATTGGAAGAACGCCTGACCGTCATCGCCCTGGTATTTGAGCCAAACGGCGATGCCGATGCGGTTGTCTTTGCCCGCCAGCGAAGTGGCCGAGGGCGTGAAGACGGAGGTGAAGGTGTCGTCACCCGCCTTTACGTCGGTGTTCTGACCGTCGTCGGCGAAGCGTACCGGGATGGTCGGCGTGTTGGGCGGCGGCGGCACCGCGGTGGCCTCGGCCGAGCTGATGGCGCAAGGGAAGGTCTTGCCCTGACCTTCGCAGGTGACCTCGAACCGAATCGATTCGTCGCCGACGACGAACGCGGTCGATTGCGAGAGGCGCACCACTACGTCGCCGCGCTTGCTCCCGTCCTTCTTCACGAAGAGCTGCTTGCGCTCCGACGCCGTGTCTGGGGTCGCCAAATCTGGATGGTCCGACAGCGGGCGCGACTCCGGCGGATAGCGCGCCCAGAGCAGATAGTGATCGAGCTGATCTTGCGCGTGCTTGACGCGATCGATGACCAAACCAGTCGGCGCCGGCGCGTTCGGTCCTCCATCGCCACCGCCCATCGCTTGCCACGCCGCCATCGCGTCGACCGGATCTTTGCCCGTAGGTCCCAAGGGAGGAGCGTTCGTCGCGCCCGACGAGCTCGTGGGTGCACCGGACGGCGGCTGGGGATCGCCGCGGAAGATCGCCCACAGCAGCACGCCCGCCACCAACGCGACGAGCGCGCCGCCGACGTAGAGGCGTCTGCGATCCGGTTCGCTCACGACGATGACACTACGTGAGGATCACAGTGCGTACGAGACGATCCACGGACGAAGGACGGAGACGCTGCCCTGCCAGTTGCCGTTCGTATAGTGGTTGTAGCTCTCGCTCTGATCGACGAATGCACCGACGTGGTTCGCGTAGAGCGACTTGCCGCTGGAGTACCACTGCAGCGAGCCGTTCGAGATCTGCACGTAGTTGTCGCAGAACCAATCGCTCCAATTGCAGATGCTGCCCGTGGTCGAAACGCCGAGCGCCGAGTGGTACGCAATCGCCTCGTCGTCCTGGCCGGGGAGCGTACCCGAGTAGAGCGTGCCGGAGGCGCCGGCGAAGTGATAGACGTACTTCCCGGTCGTCGTGCCGTGGTTGTACATCGGGCGAATCGTGCCGGTGCGGAGATCGGTAGTGAGGTAGTCGCTGACCGCCCAGTAGCCCATGTCGGCGAGCTCGCTGCCGCCCGAGGCCGCCGCCGCTTCGCCGATCCACTTGATGTTCCAACCGACCTGCGTGCCGCCGCCGGGGATGCTCCGCGTCGAGGTGCCGTAGAGCGCCAGCGCGTAACCGATTTGCGCGGCGCCCGCCGAGTGGTCGGCGATGTAGCACCAGTTCTGGCCGGTGCAGAACTGATCGAGCGCGGTGCGAATGACGCCGTTGGTGTCGGCAATGCGGCCGGTGCCGTTCCAGTTGACCGCTTGCTTGTTCACGCCCGCGGCGGTGCTCGCCGGGCCCCAGTACGAGAAGTCTTGGTAGTTGCCCTGCTGCGTCGCAGTGCCGCTGTTGCGCCCATGAATCCACAGCGTGTAATTCGCTGCGCTGGCTTCGCTGCTGATCGCGAGGGTGGAGACGAGAGCGGCAGCGGCGGCGACGACGAGGGCGGTGCGCTTCATGACGTTGTGACATCGCAACGTCAGTGCCACTCTATTTTTCCGCGCTCATTGGCCGACGCGTTCAGAAAGCAAACGACCATTCGTTCAATCTCCGAACGCGGCGTACGGAAAGCTTACGCAGCAAGAGCATTGACGCGTCAGGGCGTGACGGTGTCGTTGGCGCGGGTGCCCTGGTACTTTCGCCGCGTGCGATCCGGTCTCTCTCTCGCGGCTGTCGTGCTCGTCGCCGGTCTCGGCGGCGTCGGCATCGGATGTCGTGCGCCCACGCAAATCACCGTCGAGGTGCGCACCGACGTGCCATGCGCCGACCTCTCCCGGACGAAGATTCGCATCGGCACGCTCGACAGCGGCAACGCGATCGTCGACACCACCTTTTGCACGGCTGGACGTGTCGGAAGCTTGGTGGTCGTCCCCAGCGGCTCACGCGACGCCGAGGTCGCGATCGCGGTGGTGATGGAGCTGAAAGACACCGCCCCGCACGACTGTCGCTTGGATGGCCCCTCGGACCTCCACTGCATCGTCGCCCGGCGAGCGCTGACCTTCGTCGAGCACACCGAGCTCGACCTCCCGGTCGACCTCCGACTCGATTGTCGCGGCGTCGTCTGCGACACGACGCACACCTGCGTGCACGGCAACTGCGTCGACGCGCGCATCTCCGACGCCAAGGTGTGTCACGGCAACGGTTGCGACGACGCGAACCTCGGCGGGGGCTCCGACGCCGGCGCCGAGGTCTCGAATGACGTCGGCGATGCCGGCGACACGAGGCTCGACGCAAGTGACGCGGGTGACGCAAGTGACGTGCGTGACGTGCGTGACGTCAGTGACGCGAGCGACGGCGATGCGGGACACCTCGACGTTCTCCGGATCGGCGTCGGCGAGCTCTTCGCGTGTGCGCTGCTCTCCGATCGCACCGTGTGGTGCTGGGGCGACAACGTCAAAGGCCAGCTCGGCGACGGCACGGTCGGACCTGGGCGAAGCACGCCGGCCCCCGTGCTCCTCGGCCTCGGCGGCGCGAAGCTCGACTCGATCACCGACCTCGTCGTCGGCCAACGTCATGCGTGCGCGAAGAAGCTCGACGACACCGTCGTCTGTTGGGGTGATGGCGCCGCCGGTCAGCTCGGAGACGGCCTCTTGGTCTCGCACTCATCCCCCGTCACCGTGCTCGTCACGGCCGGAGGCGCACCCCTCAAAGGAGCAACCTCGCTCGTTGCCGGCGATCGCAGGTCGTGCGCGCTGACGGGCGCGGCGAGCAGCGCGACGGTGCTCTGTTGGGGTGACAATGGCGACGTCTCGCCGAGCCCGCATGCGCCGCCGGGGCCTTCGCTCACCGGCGTCACGCTGGTCGCGCACGGGAGCAACCACGTTTGTGTGCGCAAGATCGACGCCACCGCGCTCTGCTGGGGCTACAACTTCGATGGCGAGCTCGGCGACGGAACGAACACCGACCAGACCGAACCGACGCCGGTGCTCGTGTCCAAGGGCGGTACTGCGTTGACACCCGTCGCTACGCTGACGGGCGGGTATTTCTCGACATGCGCGCGCATGAGCGACGGCACCGCGCGATGCTGGGGCAGCAACTCGAACGGACAACTCGGTGATGGCAGCGAGACCGGCCTGCCGAGCTACTCTCCGGTGACCGTCGTCGCCACCGCCGCGGGAGGCGCAGCGCTGACCGGCATTCAATCGATCGCCTCCGGTGACGCGCACGCGTGCGGCCTGATGAGCGACGCGACGCTCCACTGTTGGGGTCGCAACGGCGACGGCGAGATCGGCGACGGCACCTCCGACGACACACGCTCCATCCAGACGCAGGTCCTCGTCTCGCTCGGCGGCGCTCCGCTCGCCAACGTGCTCGAGGTCGCGACCGGTGATGCAACTACCTGCGCGCGCACTGCCGACGGTCTCGCCTACTGTTGGGGAAGGAACGGCGTCGGTCAGACGGGAGACGGCACGACGACGACCCCACGTCCTTCGCCACGACGCGTTCTCCTGCCGTGAGTCGAGGACGCAGTAGCCGACCCTCTCTCACCCCACCCTACGCCGGCCCAGCTTTGCAACTATTGCCCGGGTCTGCATCGGTTGCGGACCTTTTCGGCGCGGAAATCGCTGGAGTGGGCTTCGCCGACACGTTGTTCCCTTGGCCTGGCCCGTGCAGTGTATCGGCGCATGTCGTTGCGTCCTCACGTCGCGCGCCCGCTCAAGCTCCTGGCCGCCTCGCTCGCGGCGGGTGGGCTCTTGCTCTTCTCTACGGGCGGCTTCGCGGTCGGCTGCGGCTCTTCGGGGAACAGCGACGAGTGCGCGCTGCACGCGACGGGCTGTGAGTGCGCGACGGAAGGCGAGACGATCGACTGCGGCGAGACCATCTCGCAAGACAACGACGTCCTCCACTGCCTCGCGGGAAAGCGTAGCTGCTCTTCGGGTCGATGGGGTGCGTGCGTCGGCGATCAGAAGTCCTTCAACGCCGCGCCTACGCTCGGAACCAAGGGCGCGACGCCGATCCCCTGCACGACCAACCCCTGCGACCCCGGCTGCATGACGTTCGGCGACACGCCGGCCGACATCGATGGCGGTCTCGACGGCGGCGTCGTCAACGCAGAGGGGGGCGGCATCACGCTCGGCGAAGGCGGCATCGGCGGCGGCGGCTACGGCGACGGGACGGTCTGCACCGGGCTCGCGTGCAGCATCAACGCCTGCGGTGGCGACTACACGAAGACCCAGCTCACGGGCCGCGTGTGGGATCCGGCCGGCAAGGTGCCCATCTACAACGTGCTCGTCTACGTGCCGAACGCAGCGCTCGCGCCGCTGCTCGAAGGCGTGTCGTGCGACTCGTGCGCCACCGGCTCCGGTAGCCCGCTCGTCTCCGCCCTCACCGACTCCTCGGGAACCTTCACGCTCAGAGGCGTTCCGTCCGGCGCCAGCATCCCGCTGGTCATCCAGAGCGGGAAGTGGCGACGTCAGATCACGCTCCCGAGCATCACTCCCTGCGTCAGCAACACCGGCGACACGCTCACCGGCGCCGACGGGCTCAAGCTCATCCGCTTCCCGAAGAACCGTTCGGAAGGCCACATCCCGCGCATCGCCTTCGTCTCGGGGAGCGCTGACCCGTTCCAATGCGTGCTCAGCAAGATGGGCATGGACACTTCGGTGACGTCCAGCGAGGTCGGGCCGCCCCGCCTCAACACGGCGGTCAGCGTTCTCACGAACTCCGACTTCGAGACCATTGCTCCCATCGCCAGCGGCTGGACGACGAGCGGCGGCAAGGTGCTGTCGTCGACCACGAAGAGCGCGGGCTCGTACTCGATCCAGCTCGGCAGCACGACCCTCGCCAAGGGCCTCGCGACAGGCGCCACCTGCTACGACGGCACGTCGTGCCTCTCGGGCACCTGCGTCGGCGGCGTCAACGCGATCAAGAACGGCAGCTTCGAGAACCCGACGGGGTGGAGCGGCGTCGCCGTCACCGACTGGGCGCTGACGTTCACCGGCACCGAGTACGTCGGCTCCACCGGAACGGCGCACACCGGCGCGGTTTCGATTCGCCTCGGCAATAACGCCGGTATCTCGAAGCTCAACAACGCCTCGCAGGACTTCACCGCGCCCGCCTCCGGCGGCACGCTCTCGTTCTGGTACTACGACGTCTGCAAGGACACCGTCACGCCGCACCAGGACTACGTGACCGCGACGCTTCTCGACAAGGCGACCGGCATCACGACCACGATTCTCCCGAAGACCTGCACCAACACCAGCAGCTGGGCGAACGTCACCTGGCCTTTGGTCGGCGGACACGACTACACGTTGATGCTCACCAACGCCGACAACTCGGACAAGGCGGCGAACGGCAGCTACTCGTACTGGGACGACGTCATCGTCGGCACGACGGGCATCTGCGGCGGACCGTCGTTCGACAACAGCGTGGCGCAGACCTTCACCGCGCCCGCGGGAGGCACCTACAGCGAGCTCTCGTTCGATTGGCGCGACACCTGCGCCGCCAGCTCGACGGTCACGACCGACTGGACGAATGCGACCCTCCTCGACAACACGACCGGCGCCAGCTCGCTCGTCGTCCCCAATACTTGCGTGAACGCGAGCGTGTGGACGACGGTCACGTCGAAGCTCACGCCCGGCCACAGCTACACGCTCACGTTCCTCAATCACGACATCAACACCGGCTCGTACTCGCGCTTCGACAACGTGAGGATGCAGACGGTCACCATCTACGATACGCGCATCCACTACTACAACGGCTCGAGCAGCGCCGGGCAGGACCTCTCGACGGCGATCGGCGGCGGCGCGCCCTCGGCGAACACGCTCTACGACACGCCCGATCACCTCAACCTCTACGACGCGGTCATCCTCGCGTGCGAAGGCGGCGAGTACAACAAGGGCGCCGGCATCAACCAGGCGCTCGTCGACTACTCGAACCGCGGCGGGCGCGTCTTCGCCACGCACTTCTCCTACGCGTACCTGCAGTTCGCCGACGCGGCGACCAACTGGCCCAATGTCGTCCAGTTCTGGAACCACGCTGCGTACCCGGCGAGCCCGATGACCACGCTCATCAACCGGACCTTCCCCAAGGGCGACAACTTCGCCAAATGGCTGAACGATCCGACGGTCGGCGCTGCAGCGACGCTCGGCACGCTCAACATCGCCGAAGGCCGTCACGACTACGACTACATCAACACCGGCCTCGCCACGCCTTGGATGGCCTCCAACAGTGACGGCACGCTTCCGGGCGGCTCGATCAAGGGAGCCGCCGGCGCGGTGTGCGCTAGCGGTTCGTCTTGCCTTTCTGGCACCTGCACCGGCTCGTCGGCCGCTGCCGGCATCACCAACGGAACGTTCGAGGGCGGCGTCCTCACCGGTTGGACCACCAGCGGCACCGCGAACACCATCTCGCTCGTCCCGCACTCCGGCACCAAGTCGGCTCAGGTCGGCTCGGCCTTGCCGTACAACGGCGACAACAAGCTGACCCAGACCTTCACCACGCCGGCCGGCGGCGCGGTCCTCAGCTTCTGGTACCTCAACGCTTGCACCGACTCGGTCACCTACGACTGGGCGACGGCAACGCTGAAGGACAACGTCACGGGCATCACCGTCACCATCCTCCCGAAGACGTGCACCAACGACGGGATCTGGCAGCAAGTGACGTCGTCGCTCCTCGTCGGCTCGCGCAGCTACACGCTGACGCTCCTCGATCACGACGACAACGCCGGCGGAGATCCCACCTACACCCTCTACGACGACGTCACGCTCGGCACGCCGGGCACTTGCACCGTGCCTGCGGTCTGCACCAGCGACCTCGACTGCGGCAGCGCGACGTCGACCGGCGCGGCTTGCTGGAACGGGACCTGTATCCCGGGCCACAACATGGAGCCGCTGATGACGTTCAACACGCCAGTGGGAGCTGCGCCGGCGAGCCAGTGCGGTCGCGTCGTCTACTCCGACTTCCACGTTTCGAGCGGCGCGCTCAACGGTACGGGCACCACCTTCCCCGAAGGCTGCAACACCGGCGACCTCTCTGCGCAGGAGAAGGCGCTCGAGTTCATGCTCTTCGACCTCACGTCCTGCCTGACCCCGGACTACGTGCCGCCGGCCGGCCCGCCGCCGTTCACCACCGCGACGGCCAGCCGCGACTACGCTGCGTCCTGCCCGATCGGGTACAAGGCGATCTGGCGCTTCTACGATTGGAAGTCGATCGTGCCGGGTGACGCGTCGATTTCCTTCACCGTCCAGACCGGCAATACTGCGGCTGCCTTGACCGCGATGACTCCGCTCCCCTTCGCGACGGTGACGAACGCGACGGCCACGGCCACTTCTTGGACCGGCGTCGACATCGGGGCGTTCTTGGACGGCCCCCCGCCGAAGGCCCCGCAAGGCAGCCTCCTCCGCATCAACATCACCCTCAAGCCCACCTCGGACGCCAAGAGCGCCCCCACGCTCGTCGACTGGCGCCAGTCGTACAGCTGCGTCGCCGTCGAATAACCCATCATGCGCGTCACCTTCACTGCGTGCCCCATCGCGTTGAGCGCATTGCTGCTCGCGTGCTCGAGCACCGATCATCCGCCCTCCAACCCCATCTTCGACTCCAGCGCCGACGATACGAGCTCGGCGGCCGATGGCTCGACCGACGGCACGGTCGGCGATGCGCGAGATGGCGGAGGCAAAGACGCCACGACCGACGCTCACACCGATGGAGCGAGCGACGGCGGTGACGCTGGCGGCGATGGAAGCGCGACCGATTCGACAGTGAAGGACTCCGGAAAATTCGACTCCGGACCCGACGTCTATCCGAGCGATGCACCGACCTTCGACGCCCTCGGTCCAACCGTGTGCCCGACCGATTTCCCCTTCGGGGTGACAGCCGTCGCCGTGACCTATCCCCACGCCAGCTCGGGCGACGAGCTCCTCGCAGCGCTCACTTGGGACGAGCTGACGATGGCGTGGACGACGGGCACCCCGGGGTCCGTCGTCGTCCACTACGCCGACCGCGCCACGCGCGACGCCGCCTTCACCACCGACCGAACGCTTCCCACGTCCCTCGGCCCGTTCCCGCTGGAGAAGGTGGCGCTCACGCCCGATGGCCTGAAGCTCTACTACACGTCCGCCGATCGCCTGAAGGTCTTCCAGGTGTCCCGACCGACGCGCGCCGACGCCTTCGATCCGACGACGGCGACGACCGCGCCGTTCGTTCGAATCATGTCCTCCGAGGCGAGCACGCCTCGTCCCCTCGGCGATCTCGTCATCTCGCGTGACGAGCGAACCCTCATCTACACCGACTTTTCCGTGACCTCGGGCGCGTCGATCATGATCAGCGGCCGCTCTGGCGACGGAACGTGGGCTGGACCATCGGTGGTCGATGCCTCCGCGCTCCTGATGGTCGGCACCGCGCGCCGAAGGCCGAGCGGGCTCTCGATCGACGGGCGCACGCTCTTCTATTTCGACGAGGACGACCGCGGGCCGAAGATCGCCACGCGGGCGCTCGGCTCGTCGGACTTCACGCTGTTCTACGACATCAATCCGGTGGGGCAGCGGCCGATGCCGGCCGAGGTGTGCGACCGGCTCTACATCAGCGTGGCGAGTGATCTCGGTGGTGGCGTGGCTGGGCCGATGAAGATCTTTCACGTGCCCTAGAGGCCGCGCGATGCCGGCTCAGGGCGTATCGGCGTGCGCGTCGTCAGCGTGGCCAGCGTCGACGCTGACGCTCGCGTCGCCGTCGTAGATCTTGTCCGCGTCGCACTCGCCCCATCGCAGATCGTCGCCGCAAATGCGGGTGCCGATCGAGCACGCGATGTAGGTGCCTGATTTGCGGATCACGCGGCACTCGATGGCGAGGCCGGCGGTCGAACAAAGGCATCCCGTCTCGGTGCCACAACCGCCGCCGCCCGGCGTGATCGCCGACGCGTCACCCGGAGGCGCCACCCCGCCGTGATCGTCGGAGCCGCAGCCGACGACGATGACCGCGGTCGGAACGAGGAGCACCGCGAGAGCGCCGAGCAGGCGAAGCAGGACTCGAGAGTAGGTTCTTGTCTCACGTCGAAGTGCGGTTCGTCGCCCGTGAAGCACACCTGATGTTAGCACGCGCGCGCGCCTTCGCTCATGCGCCGTCTGGAGTAGACTGGGAGAAGACGCGCATGCAATCACGCCTCTTCGTCGTCCTCGCGGCTAGCTTCGCGGCTGGCGTTTGTCTGACGACGATCTCGTCGTGCTCGTCGACCGATCGACCTGGTGCGCTGCCCGTCGACACCGACAGCGGCATCGACAGCACGCTCGACGACGTCGTCACCGTGGACACGCGTCGCGACGACGTCGCGCCCAAAGACGTCGTCACCGACACCGCTCCCAGCGCCGATGCAAAGCCGCTCTGCCCCACGGCCTACGTCGACGACGAGCCGACCGCGGTCGACTACGCACACGGAGCTTCCGACATCGAGCTCCTCGCCGCGATCACCTGGGACGAGCGGACGATGGCCTGGACCACGGAAGAGTCTGGCACCATCGTCGTCCACTACGCCGATCGTGCCGCGAAGAACGACGCCTTCACCGGCGCGCGCACGCTCCCGACGGCGCTCGGTCCCTTCGCCGACGACAAAGTCGCGCTCAGCGCCGACGGTCTGACGATGTATTTCGTCTCCGACAATCACGAGGTGGTGACGCAAATCACCCGCGCGTCGCGCGACGTCGCGTTCGATGCAGCGACCGCCAGCACCAAGCCGTTCCGTTCGATCACCGGCAAGAATCCCGACGGTCTACCGACGCCGAAGCTCGCCGATCTCGTCCTCTCGAAGGACGGCAAGTGGCTCTTCTACACCGACCTTCTGCGCACCAAAGGCTCTTCGCTGATGCTGAGCCTCGAGCTCGCCGACGGCACTTGGGACAAACCAAACCCGATCGACGCGCCGCGCGTGCAAATGGAGGCCGGCTTCCATCGACGACCGACGGGGCTCTCCGCCGACAAGCTGTCGCTCTTCTACTTCGACGAGGTGAGCGAGGCTTGCTACGTCGCCTTCCGCGAGCCGGGGAGCTCGGTCTCGTTCGACGGATTCTACGGCTTCTCGCCCACCGGTCGTCGCGCGATGCCGACCGACTCGTGCGATCGCGTCTATCTCAGCTACGAATCGCCCGGCGATCGCGACGCGGGCAAAGACTCCGGTGGACTCGAGGCGGGCAGTGACGGCGACGCCGCGGCCGACGACCCGCCGACGGTCACGCACATCGTGCACGCACCCTAGCGCGGTGTCAGGGACTCGAGCTCGGTGCCGGCGGCGTACGCGTAGCTGACGAAGCTGTCGAAGCCGTAGAGAATGAGCCCCACCGGGTGGTTCGCTTGCAGACGATGGACGCCGTCGTTCTGCCTTCCGGGCTGCACCTGCGTGCCGACCGGGAGCGAAGGATCGAACACCGGGAACGAGAGCTGGCACTTCCACACTTCCCAGCCGGCGCTGATCGGCTTGCCGGTGACGGGGCTCGCCGCAGCGGCGACGGGCACGCGCAGACAGGCGTCGGCGTCGGGCTTGGCACCGTCGAGCAAGATCTCCGAGTCGAGCGGGGCGAGCACGGTGAAGTAGTCGAACGCGTACTTGTCCGGCGTGAGGAAGACGTAGTCGGCGCGCCACTGCTCGATCGGCGGAACGATGAGGAGGCTCGGATCACCGCCTGGATAGCCGCGCGGGATGCCGGCTGCTTCTTGCGAAGCCTGCACCTCGCCGACGTGGACCGCGCCGTCGGTCTCGATGGAGAAATCTTGGTGGTAGATGATTTCGCGGAAGCCGCCGGGGCCGGTGATCGTGAAGGCGTCGTCGGGCTTCGGCAACGACGTGCGGACGTGCACCGTGCCCTCGGCGACGGCGACAATGCGCGCGTACTCCGGCTCGTCGTAGGCACCGACCGCCTTCGCGCCCGAGGCGTTGACCGCGTCGGCGCGGTTCGGCGAGTGACCGACGAGGAACCGACGACCGGCGGTGCGCGACGGATCGAGCTGTTCTTCCAGGTGATCGGCGCAACAAGAACGCTCGGCGATGGTGTTCCAGTGGGGAGCGTCGGCGGCCTCGCTGCCGGAGAAGACGATGACAGGACCGCTCGCCTCGATGATCGAGCCGGTGAAGTCGGCCTGGAAGGCGCCGCTCTCGAGGTTCAACACTTCGAAGGGTTGGAGCGTGAAGGTCATCGACTCGCCGATACCGGCCGAGCCGACGCCGAGCCCGGCGACGATTTTGGCGGTCGTCTTGATCGTCACCGCCGTCGTCGCACGCGTGCCGACGATGGTGACGAAACTACGTAAATCCAAGCCGAAATTATGATCGGGTGAGTCGTCGTTGGCGATGGTCTGCGGCCAACCGACGACCACGTAGCGGACCGAGTCGCCGACCGCTTCGACCGGCTTGAGGAGCGAGGCGTCGTTGGAGAAGACGTTGGCGTTGTCGAGCGGGTTGAACTGGTAGGCGATGATCGGGACGTCGCTGGTGACGCGAAAGGCGCGACGTGTCAGCGCGCTGTTGGTGCGTCCTTCGATCGGCGCTGTCGGATCGGCGCTGGGACCGTCGACCTCGCGCGGACCGAGGAGGAAGACCTCGAGGTTCTGCGGCGTCACGCGCGCCTTGGCGACGATGCGGACCGCGGCGGGCGTGCCCGGATCGCCATCGTCTTGCTCGACGACGACGTTGGCGGCGACGTCGACTTGAGGGTTGCTCACGACGACCGCGAACTGCTGCGCCGAGGCGTTGAGCGACGGGTTGATGTCGGCGTTGTCGAGATCGACTGCCCAGTACTCGCAGCCGACGTTGCTGTGTCGCTTGCGCGCGCTGGCGCACAAATCGTCGCAAGATCCGCCGCGACAGGCCTTGCCCTTCTCGTTGCAGACGGCGCCAGGATCGAAGCCGGAGCCGTCGGCGCGACAGGTGTCGACGCGATCTTTCAGATCGCCGCCGCACGTCGTGTTGCCGGGACGACAAGGACGACAGCCGAGGTCGGCGGTGGCGCAGGCGAGGCCACGCGCCGAGCAGTCGTCGCGCGTCGCCCAACCCTCGCGGCCGGTGACGCCGATTTCGCAGTCTTCGAGGATGTCGCCGTCACATCGAATCGCGCCCAGTGTGCACACCGCAGCTTCGGGAACGACATAGTCCTGCCGATAGGCCTTGTCGTATTTGCACGCGACGAACGCTGCGCCGAGCGTGAGCATCGAGAGCGCCACCAGAGACGCCGAGCGTGAACGCGTTTGGCGCATGGGCGTCTTCACCAGAAGCCGGTGAACGAGTCCGTCGCGTAGGCCGTCCATTGGCCGCGGCCGAGCTGATTGAGACGAAGCTGATCGTAGGAGAACTTCTCGTCGAGCTTGGCAGCGACGACGTTGATCTCGAGATCGCCACCGGGGAGCCCGAGCTCGGGCTTGGCGCTGAAATCGGGGAGGTGCACGAGCCGCGTCTCTCCGGGCGCGACGATCGTCCAACCCGTCGAGCCATCGCTCGAGCTCACCCCCACGACGATCAAATCAGCTGATTTTGCCGGTAGATCGATGCCGAGGCTGCTGCCATCCCAAGCGCCCGTTGCGCTCGGGCTGGTGAGCTTGGGGATGGCGATGAAGGGGCCGGGGGTGACCGCCTTGGTCGACTCGCGCGTGTGATAGCGGAGGAGCGTCGAGAGCGGCGTCTGCGCGGCGCTGCCAGTGACGTCTTCGACCGCCAACGTGTACTGATTTCCGGCGAGCGTTCCGGCGAGCGGCGGGACCCCGATGAAGGAGAAGTCGCCGCCGAGCGGGAGGAGATCTTCACGATAGCCGTAGGGCAGCACCATGTAGCCATCGCCGAAGTCGACGCTGAGCGTGGTTTGCAAGCGATCGGGACCGCGCGGCGAGACCGGCGCGCCGCCGTCACCCGTGGGAACGTGCAACGTCACCGAGTGGGTGAACGAGCCGGTCATCGGGATGTAGACGCGCTCGATGGCCTTGCCGATGGGGACGCCGACGCCGCGAATGACGCCATACACATAGGGGTCGAACGATGGTGGCCCGGCCTCGGGGCGATCTTCGATGCCGGCGAGCGCATAGAGCGTGGCGTTGCCGGGGAGCGTGGCGAGCGAGAATTGATAGCCGACCGCGCCGGGACTGTCGGGAGTGACGGCCGTCGTCGGGTCGGGGAGATTGAAGCGCGCGAGGCTGTCACGACCGGCGACGAAGACGTACGCGACGACGCGCTGGCTCGGACGCGTGAGGTCGGGGATGCCCTTCCAAGGCCCTTTTTTGAACTCGACGCCGCTGCCGAAGACGATCTCGCCGTTGACGAAGCCGGCGTCGCGCACGCGTCCACCGGTGGGCGGGGGCGTTCCGTCGGGCGGGATGCAGGCGACCGAGAGGACCGGATTGAGATACGCGGTGACGCTGCGCACGGCGACGCCATCGAAGGTGATCGGCTGCAGGCACTTCTTCGTCAGCGTGACGGTGAGCGGCGCCGGAGGAGGCGTAGCGAAGGCGGCGACGCCGCTTCCATCGGTGAGCTTGGTCTGCACGGTGCCGTCGGCGCCGCGGACGACGATGGTCGCGCCTTCGACGAAGACTCCGTCGGGATTGGCGAGCGCGAGGACGCTCAGCTCACCCGGAAGTTTGTCGCCAGCGAGCCCGCCACGATAGCCGTCGAGGGTGTCTGCATAGGTGTACGCGTCGCGGACGGTGTCGACGACGGCGTCGGGCGTGGTGACGGTGATCGACTTCGTGCCCGGGGTTCCCTTGGGCACGGTGCAATGGAGATGCGTCTCGTCGTCGACGACCAAGTCGCCGCAGGGCTTGCCGTCGATGGTGACGATGGTGCCTGTTTTCCAGAGTGTTCCGCGTCCGTTGAGCGTGATGTGGGTGCCACCGCTGGTGGCCCCGACGCTCGGGTCGGCGTAGTAGCTGTCGTAGAGGAAGCCGCCGGGGAGCACCGAGCGATCGCTCGTGATGGCATCGCTGACGAGGATGTCGACGGCGCCGACGTCACCAGGCGGCGTGGTCACCTGCAGGTGGTACGGGTCGCTGGCGATGATTTGATCGTCCGCGAGATCGACGGTGCCGAAGCGAACCTTGGTGTGGCTGGAGAAGCCGCGACCGCGCACCTCGACGCGCGTGCCGCCGACCCACGGACCATGCGACGGCGAGAGGCCGAGCACCGCATATGCAGGGCCCGCTTCGAGATCGATGGGGGCCGTGTCGTCGACGCCGAGCGCACCGTCGGGGTTGAAGCCGCCGCTGTCGTCGTTGGGATGGACGCCGAGATCGGGTCCGCTCTTGGCGCAGGCGAAGAAGCCACCGAGCATGCCGAGCCCGAGCACGATCGCCGAAAGGCGCAGCAACGGGCGGTGCTTCGGCAACCGAGCGGAGCGAGATTGACCGAAGCGGCCAAAGTTGCGAAGCAATCTTTGGCGAACGAAAAACATCTCCCGAATGGTAGGCGGCGCCGGGTCACTCGTCGAGCGACACGACCACCGATTCGCCCGCCATCAGCTCGCTCAGCTCTTCCTCGCTGTCGACCTCGAAGTACGCGTAGGTCAGCTCGGTGCCGTCGCCCGGCGTCCAACGTGTTCCGGGCGGCGGCGCAGGGCGCTTGACGGTCGCCGCGTCTTCGCACTCCACGAGCTTGCGCACGCCGACGAAGGCGTACGTGCCTTGGCGACCATCCCAGTCGACCTCGTCGCCGTCGTAGTTCTCGGCAGCGAGCGCCTTCGCCTTCGCTTGCGCGCTCTCGGCGTCGTCGGCCTCGACGAGGAGCACGTTCTCCTCGACCGGGAAGGAGTCTTGTTCTTCTTCGTCGTCGAAGCGGACGATCGACACGCAGTGGGCGGCGAACCAGGCCATGGCGATAATTATCATGAATTTCAGCCGGAGAAGGCAGGTTTCTTCGCCGACCGTGGTTGCGTAGGAGGCGCCATGCGACCCATGCGTCACGTCCTCCGTCCGCGGCCGTTCGATCTCCGTCGTCCACTCTCGATCGCCGAGCTGGTGCCGAGCGCCACCCAACGCGCTGCCATCGAGGCCGACCCGTCGCGCCGGATGCTCGTCCTCGGGGACGCTGGGCACGGCAAGACGACGCTGGTGCTCCTCCGACTCGCCGAGCTGCGCCGTCGCAAGCTGGCAGCGGGTGGTCGATTTCGTGCGCGGGTGATCGTCCCGACCGAAGGACTGCGCGCCTTCATCGACGACGATTTGGCGCGCCTCGGGCTTCCGCGGGAAGAGGTGCGCGCCGAGACCTACGAGCGTTGGGCCCTTCGCGCGGCCCGTCGTGCATTCGTCGATTTGCCTTCCCGCACCAGTGACGACGCGACGCCGGCGGTGATTCGTCTCAAGCGAGATCCGGCGCTCGTCGAGGCGATCGAGATCCTCTCGCTGCGCGCTCCCGGCCTCGTCGACGACGACGAAGAGGCTCCGGCGGTCGAGACGCGCGCGCACGCGACGTGGGGTGACCTGCAACATCTCTTCGGCGATCGCGCGCTCCTCGAAGGCGTGCTCACGTGCGCCCGCGGTCGGGTGCCGAGGCACGCGATCGACGAGACCCTCGCGCACACCAAAGTGCAATTCGCCTGGCGCGCCGAGCAGCTCTTCGCCCACGTCACCGACGCGACGAAGATGAAGACGGTCGACGGCGCCGAGCTCGACGAAGGAACGCCGATGGCCGACGCCGGGAGCCTCGACGCCGAAGACGCTGCGGTGATGTTCGCCCTCGATTTCTCGCGTGCGCGTCGCCAAGGAGCCCGCGCGATGCGGCCGCCACTCCTCGACTGCCTGGTGCTCGACGAGGCCCAGGAGCTGGCGCCGCTGGAGCTTCGACTCCTCGGCCGCAGCCTTCGGAAGCTAGGCGAAGGAGCCTCGTTGATCGTCGCGGGAGACGGCGAGCAACAGCTCGATCCGTCCGCCAGCTTTCCGGGTTGGACCTCCGCGATGGAGGCCTTGCGCGCTCGTGAGCACGACATCGTCACCCTCGATCACGGCTTCCGCTGTCCGATCCGCGTCGTCGCCCTCGCGCGTGCAGTGCGTGATGGGCGGGCGCCGAGCGAAGACGAGCTGAGGGGCCTCTCTCGCACCCACGAGGACATCGACGAGACGGCGCGCTTTCTTCACGAGGAGCTGACGCACCTGCGGGAGCACGACGGCGCGGCGACGATCGCGCTCCTCTGCCATGACGACGAGCTCCTCCGCGCCCTCCATGCGCGACTCCTCGAGCTCTCGATCGTCGTCCCGATCTCGCGGGAAGGACGTTTTCCCAAGCGTGGCGCGTTTCTCGCGCGCATCGAGGAGGTGCGCGGGCTGGAGTTCGACTTCGTCGTCGTGCCGGCGATCGAGCGCTTCGACGACACGCCGGCCGAAAGGCGGCGGCTCTACGTCGCCATGACCCGCACCCGTCATCAGCTCCTGACGATTCGCCACGCGCGCGCGCTATACTCGGGCTCCGGTGGACGAGCTCGAGACCGTGGTGACGCGCTGGCGTGAAGTCGGCTTCGATGCAACCGTCGTCACCGATCCTCGCGCGACCATCCGCGCGCCCCTCGACACCGATTCGCCGATGGCGCCGCTCGTGCCGATCGCATCGGCGGCCCTGACGCCGCTCCCCGCCTTCTCGCTCGAGACCGGTCTCCCGCACATCTCGGTCGATCTCCCGAGCACCTTCACCAGCGGCCAGGAGGCCGACGACAAGGCCCGCGGAGCGCGTCCCGAGCTCGAAATTCAAGGTCTTCTCGGTGAGGGCGGGATGGGACGCGTGTTCGTCGCGCGCCAGCGTTCGCTCGATCGCGAGGTCGCGATCAAGACGCTGCGCGATCGGGCGAGCCCCAACGATCGCCGCGCGCTCGTCGCCGAGGGCGCGGTCACCGGATACCTCGAGCATCCGTCGATCATCCCGGTGCACGCCCTCGGGGTGCACGCCGACGGCAGGCCGGTGTTGGTGATGAAGCGCGTCGACGGCGTCTCGTGGCACGACCTCCTCCGCGACTCGTCGCACCCGGCGTGGGAAGGCTGGGCCGGCACGCCGGGCGATCGTCTCCCGGGTCACCTCGAGATCTTGATGCACGTCTGCAACGCGGCTCACTACGCGCACAGCCGCGGCATCGTCCACCTCGACATCAAGCCGCAAAACGTGCTCATCGGGCGCTTCGGCGACGTCTACCTCGCCGACTTCGGCATCGCCCATCGCATCGTCGCCGCAGCCACCGCGCGCATCTGCGGCACGCCGGCGTACATGGCGCCGGAGATGGCGACGGGGGACGAGGTCGACGCGCGCACCGACGTCTACCTGCTCGGCGCCACGCTCCACGAGGTGCTCACCGGCAAGTCGCGCCACGTCGGCGATCACATCGCCGCCGTGATGTTCGACGCCGTCACCTCGCCTGCCTTCGCCTACGCCGCGACGGTCCCGACCGATCTGGCCGCGCTCGCCAACCGTTCGACCGCCAAAGATCGCGACGAGCGCCCGAAGACGGCAGCGCTCTTCCGCACCGCGCTCGCCGATCACCTCCGCCACAAGACGTCACGGGCACTCGTAAAATCAGCCACCGATCGCATCGCGAAGTTGCGTGCCCCGCTCGGAGGCGACGGTGGCGAGCGCGACGTTCACGACGCTCGAGACGAGAGTCGCGAGACAGAGCTCCTCCTCGCCGAAGCTCGTTTCGCCCTCGCCCAGGCCTTCGAGCAGTGGCCCGAGAACCCCGAGGCGAAGAAGGCGGAGGTCGCGCTCGAAGCTCATCTCTCCGCCCGTCGTGCCCGCTCTGCCGAGCTCGAGAAGATCGCCCGCCTGCTCGATCCACGGGTCGCGGCGAGGCAGCGCATCTACGCCATCGGCGGCATGGCCATCGTCACCTCGGCGATGCTCGCCAACGCCCTCGGCCAGGGCCTCCGTCACATTCCCGAACCGCGCTGGCTCTTCCGCGCCTCGTTCTTGCCCTGCATCGTGGTCATCCCCCTCACCCTCGCCTTTCGTCGTCAGCTCTCGGCGAGCACCATCAACAAGCAAGCCGCCTTCCTCCTCTGGGCCGGCAGCTATTCAATCTGCATCTCGCGCGCGCTCGACTTGCGCGCCGGAACTGCCGGGCCCGCGATGCTCGTCCACGACTCGATGATCGCCGCCGCCCTCGCCGCCTTCGCCGCCGCGACCTTGCCGCGCTGGGTCTGGGCCTCGTTCGCCTTCTTCGTCACCTCCGCCGTCGTCGGCACCCTCGACCCGGCGCTGGCGCATGTCGCTTTCAACGTCGCCGTCGGAGGCGCCCTGATGCTCGGCGTACTGTTCGCACGGGAGAAGATGCGGAGTTAAACACGCTCGACGCTGACGACGCCCTGCACCTTGGTCAGGGCGCGCATCACGCCTTTGAGTTGGTTCACGTCGCCGATTTCGAAGGTGAACATGTTGACGGCGCGGCCTTCGAGGTCGGCGCGGCAGTTGGCTTCGGTGATGTTGACGTTGAGCCCGTGGAAGGTGCTGCCGACGTTGGCGAGGATGCCCGGACGGTTGGCGGTGACGACCTTGAGCTGCACCGGGCGGTTGATCTTCGCCTTGGCATCCCAACCGATTTCGACGCGGCGCTCGGGATCGCTCTCGAACGCCTTCGCACATCCGCGCCGGTGAACGGTGATGCCGCGACCGCGGGTGATGAAGCCGGTGATCTCGTCGCCCGGCAGCGGGTTGCAACACTTGGCGTAGCGGACGAGGATGTCGTCGATGCCGTTGAGGCGAATGCCTCCGCCGTCTTTCCCGGTGATTTTTCGAACGAAGCGCTCGATCGAGCCTTCGCGGATGGTCGGCATCGGGGTCGAGAATTTCCCGCTCTCGGTGCGCGGCGTGAGGACGTCGAGCACGTCTTGCGGGGTGGTCTTGCCGTAGCCGAGCGAGACGTAGAGCTCGTCGACGGTCTGCATCTTCATCGCCTCGATGAGCCGGCGCATCTCGGTGCCGCCCTTGACCATCTTCGAGAGACTGATGCCCTGCTTGTGGAGCTCGCGTTCGAGGAGCTCTTCGCCGAGCTTCTTGCTGCGATCGCGCTCTTCGGAGCGGATGTGATTTCTGATCTTGGATTTGGCGCGCGAAGTGACGACGAAATCGAGCCAGTCTTTGTTCGGCGCCTGGTTCGGGTTGGTGAGAATTTCGATCGAGTCGCCGTTGCGCAGCTTGTAGCGGAGGGGAACGATCGCCCCGTTCACGCGCGCGCCGACGCACTTGTCACCGACTTGCGTGTGCACCGCGTAGGCGAAGTCGACCGGCGTCGCGCCGCGCGGGAAGACGCGGACCTCGCCCTTGGGCGTGAAGACGTAGACCTCGTCTTGGAAGAGGTCGACCTTCACGCTCTCGAGGAACTCGGCCGGGTCTTTCAGATCTTTCTGGAACTCCATCAGCTGACGGAGCCACTGGAACTTCTTCGCCTCTTCCTCGGCCACGCCGCCGCCGGAGCCTTGATGACGCTCCTTGTATTTCCAGTGCGCGGCGATGCCTTGCTCGGCGACGCGGTGCATCTCGCGGGTGCGAATTTGAACTTCGATGCGCTCGTGGCCGGGGCCGATGACCGTCGTGTGGAGCGACTGGTACATGTTCGGCTTCGGCAGCGCGATGTAGTCCTTGAAGCGCCCCGGCACCGGCGTCCACTTGCTGTGGATGACGCCGAGCGCGGCGTAACAATCGGCGACGCTCTCGACGAGCAGCCGGAAGGCGATGACGTCGTAGACCTGTTCGTACTCGCACTGCTGCGAGCGCATCTTCCGGTAGATCGACCAGAGATGCTTGGTGCGACCGGTGACCTCGACCGCGAAGCCGTGCTCGGCGAGGCGCGACTCGATCGCCTTCACCACCTCGGCGATGTACGACGCCTGCTCGCTCTCGGACTTGGCGACCTTGGCGACGAGCGAGTGGTAACCCTCGGGCTCGAGCCAACGAAAGGCGAGATCTTCGAGCTCGCTCTTCATCCACGAGATGCCGAGACGGTTGGCGAGAGGAGCGTAAATCTCCAGGGTTTCGCGGGAGATACGCTCTTGCGCCTCCGGCTTCATGTGCTCCATCGTCCGCATGTTGTCGAGGCGGTCGCAGAGCTTGATGAGGAGAACGCGGATGTCCCGCGCCATCGCCACCACCATCTTGCGGAAGTTCTCGGCCTGCTTGTCCTCCTTCGATTGGAAGGTCAGGTTGCCGAGCTTGGTGACGCCGTCGACGAGCTGGGCAATCTCGCGCCCGAACTCCTTGCCGATGTCGTCGACCGTCGCGAGCGTGTCTTCCGCGACGTCGTGCAAGAGGCCCGCACAGACGCTGGCGGTGTCGAGCTTCAGCTCGGTGATGACCCCGGCCACCGACGTCGGGTGGATGAAGTACGGATCACCGCTCTTTCGCATCTGCCCTGCGTGGGCTTTGGCGCTGTAGTCCCAGGCTTTTTTGAGCAAATCGACGTCGGCCGACGGTTGGTACGATCGGATTCTGGCGACGAGGTCATCGAGCTGGAGCATCGCGAGGGACCCATGGATTGCAGCACGCGGGGCCGCATCATGCAATGTTGTGCGCGAAAACCTGCGGCAGCGCTCCCGCACAGCAGCAAATCTGGTGAAGGATTCGATGTCGTTCGACGACGTTCGGTGGCAAGACGCTGCGCGACCAGTCGCGAAGTCGCGCACGAAATGACATGATGGGTGCTTGTCGTCACGGCGACAGAGAGCTGGGGGAGGGAGCCGTCGCCAACCACGCGCGTCGCTTCGTCACGCCGTCTTCCTCGCCCACGCCATCGCTCCGAGCTTGCTCCTCGTCGCATGTGGCGGCTCGACGGCTGAGGCCCTCGTCGTCGACGACAGCGGAATCGGCATCGACACCGCGCCCGACGCGACGATCGACACCGCGCCCGTCGACTCCGGCATCGACAGCACGCCCATCGACACCGCTGTCGACACCGCGCCCGACGTCTTCGTCTACGACGGCGCGCCCCCTCCCCCGCCGAGCTACGACGAGGGCGCGAAAGATCGCGCGGCGTGCAAGTTCGGGGCAGGCGACCTCACCACCAAGACGGTCGGCTCGAAGATCGTCCACGGCGACGACCTACCCTTCAAGCACGTCATCGTCTTGATGCTCGAAAACCGCAGCTTCGACAACGTCTTCTCGACCTTGCCGAGCCTCGGCGTGAAGGACGTCGACGTCCCGCCGAGCGACGCGAGCAACCCCGATCCCTCGGCAGGCGGCGCCAAAGTCACGCGCTTCCACGAGACGCGCTCGTGCATCGTCGACGTGCCGCACGATTGGGATCCGGTGCACCTCCAATACGGCGATGGCAAGCTCGACGGCTTCGTCGCCAGCGCCAACCCCGGCGGCGCGCGCGCGATGGGCTACGAAGATTCGACCGACCTGCCCCTGCTCCACTTCCTCGCCCAGAATTACGCGATCAGCGATCGCCACTTCTCCGGCACGCTCGGCCCCACTTGGCCGAACCGCTTCTTCTTCTATGGCGCCACCGCCTACGGCCGCACCAAGACGCCCGACACGCCGCCGCTCGGCAAAAACCAGCTCATGAAGGAGATGGAAGCCCACGGTCGCGACTGGAAGATCTACCGCGACGGCATCACCTCGTTCGCGATCGTCTATGGGCCCTCCTACAACGGCTCGTCGATGAGCTCGTTCGACGACGACGTGAAGAATGACAAGCTCCCTGCGCTCGTGCTCCTCGATCCGAGCTTCAGCGGCAGCGGCGAGAACGACATGCACCCGCCGAGCAACATCCAGCTCGGCGAGGCCTACGTCACCCACGTCCTCGACACCCTCGCGAGCAACGAAAAGGCCTGGAAATCGAGCGTCCTCTTCATCACCTTCGACGAGCACGGCGGCTTCTACGATCACGTGCCGCCTCCTGCCGCGTGCATCCCCGACGGCGACAAGCCGCCGAGCTACGCCTACGATCGGATGGGCTTTCGCGTGCCGATGATCGCGATGGGTCCCTGGGTGAAGCCGAAGTACGTCAGCCACTTCGTCACCGACCACGCGAGCCTCGCCCGCTTCATCGAGAACCGCTTCGACCTCGAGGCGATGACCGCGCGCGACGCCAACGCCTGGCCGATGCTCGATCTCTTCGACTTCGATCACGTCGCCTTCGACAAGCCGGTTCCGAGCTGGCCCCACGGGGCTCCGAGCGCCGCGAGTGTCGAGTGGTGCGCGAAGAACCCGGCCGGCACCGGAAGGCCCTGAAGTTCTAGCTCGCAGTGCCGCGAAAGCGCCACGGTGACTCGTCGTCGTTGCGTTCGCAGAAGTAGTGCACGCTCTCGACCTTCACGCCGTGCTTGCGATAGCACTCGTGGATCTGCTGCACGAGCGCGAAGAGCTGTGGCGGCGCATCCCCGCTCTGATCGCCGACGTTCAACGTCACCTTGAAGGGTCCGACGGCGGTGAACGAGTAGACGTAGAACGAGTCTTCGTCGCGCGGCGCGAAGGGGGCGAGGGCAGCCCGTAGTTGACCTTCGAGCGCCTGCAGATCGGGGGGCACGTTCTTGCGCAGCGCCTCGATCTTCACCTCGCGATTCGCGTCGGACTTCTCCTTGCGCTTGGTCGCGAGGAGGAAGCCGAGCACCGAGATGGGCGCGACTTCGGCGCACCCGGCGATGAAGAGAACACTCCAGAGGTCGCTGCTGGTCGAGGCGCCGAGCTCGACGAGCGATGCCTTCTCGTCGATTTTCAGGCCCTCTTCCGCGAACTTGTCGATGACCGCCTTGGAGACGCCGTCGCCCGAGAGATCGCGGAGCACACCCTTGATGTCTCCACCCTCGCCGGCGCCTTCGCTCTCGCTCGTGAGAAGCAGCGTGATGCCCTTCTTCTTGTCGGACTTCTTGCCCGACTTCTCGGAGTCGGCGAATTCGACCGGATAGATGTAGTAGCGACTCTCTTCGGAGCCGTCTTTCAAGAGGATCCACGTCACCGAGTGCTTGGTGTCGACCGCGCCGCCGGTGATCGTCACGTTGTGCGACGAGGGCTTCTTCCCCTTCTGCAGATCACGCATCGAGATCGTCGCCGAGCCCAGGTCGAGCCCGTACATGAACTTCTTGTACTGAAAGCCGATCACCGCGGCAGGCAGCAAGAAGAGGCCGGCGACGGCGCCCCACAACGTCCAGTTCGGCTCCCCCATGGGCGGAGAGTAGCGGACCGCAGAACCGCGGCCCTTCCGATCAGCCGTCGGTCTTGTTCGGGAGCATGCCGAATTTCTTCCCCTCTTCGGGGCCCGGCTTCATCGGCGGCTTCGGCACCGGCAGCGGCTCGGGAGCTTTCGGCGTCTCGCCCTCTTTGAGGACGTACGGATAGGCATTGATGTTGGAGCACCGCATGTCGTCGCGGTGGAACTCCCAGTGGAGATAGACGAGCCCATCGGGGCTGACGATTTGCGACGGCGCCTTGCCGAAAGGAGCAGCGCGATCGACCGCATCGAGCGCGGCGACGTCGAAGGCGGTGACGCCGGACGGCCGGACGATGCCGAGGTGATCGAGCGTGCCGTCGGGCTTCATCACGATCTCCATCCGCGTCACCAACGCCTTGTCGTTGAGCGGATGCGTGGCCGGGAGATTGTCGAGGCTGTCGACGAACGAATCGGCGAAAATCGGGTGCAAACGCAGGTGAATTTGCGCCAAGTACGTCGCCCACGGAGCGGCCGCGGTGCCGAGGTTGGTCTGGTTGCCGGGCTTCACGCCGGGCGTGTAGTTCTCGATCGCCGAACGCCATCGCTCGAGCGACGAGCTCTTCCAAGCGCCGAGGTGCTTCGTCTTCTGCGTCTCGGACTCGACCTTCTTCAGCTTGTCGAGCTCGTCCATACCGACGACGGCCTTGAACGTCTTCTCGTTCACCGCCAGCTTGCCGATGCCGTTCGGACCGTTGCCGTCGAGGCCCGCGACCCACTTGCCACCGGGCGCCGCCTTCGGCTTCGGGAGCAAGTCGGGCGGAATGAACTTTTTGCCGTCGCCGATGCCGGCGATGGTGCTCGACGTCGCCGGCGCCGGGTTGGCCGACGACGCGGGATTGGCCACGCTCGGACCGCCGTTGGCGCCGGCGATGATCTCGGGTGCACCTGGCTGCGGCGTCTTCACGCCCTTGCCGTCGGACTTCTCTTCGGGCGCGGCCACCTTCGGCGTCGGCGTCGGCGGCGCGGTCGTCTTGCCCGCGGCCTTGTCGTCGCCCTTCGCGGTGCCGCCCTTCTCGATGTCGACCGGCTTCGGGTTGGTCGCGGTGGCGACCTTCGGGCTCAGCGACGGCGCGACCTTCTCGCCCGGCCGATCGTCGTCTTGCGCGATCTTCGTCTTGTCGGCGTTGCCCGGTTTTTCGGCCGGTTTGCCGTTGCTCGTCCCTGGGGTCGGATCGGGATCGTTCTGCGTCGTCGACGTGATGGTCGCGTGCGTCTGATCTTTCGGATCGACCTTGTGGTTCTTCTCGGAGAGGTAGTCGGCCTCGGGGTTCGGCTCTTCCTCGTCCTTCTGATTTTGGATGACCGAGATCTTCTTCTCGACCGTCGGCTCGGGCGGCGGAGGCGGCGGAACCGGGACGATCTCGGTCGGTTTGACGTTGGTCGTCTCGTCCTTCTTCGGCAGCTCGGGGAGCTTCTTCGGCTCTTCCTTGGGAGGCGGCGCCTTCTTCTCGGGCTCCTTCGCCTTCTCTTGGTCTTTGTCCTTCTCTTTGTCCTTCTTCTTGTCGGGCTCGGGAGGATCGGTCGGCTCGGTGGGCGAGGCGCTCTCGACCGCAGCCGGCACCTCGAGCTCCTTCGCCAACGCCGGATCGGCTGAAGGATCGAAGACGAACATCTCCATCGGCGCGCGCTCGTCGACGATCGCTTCTTGCGCCGCCATGCGGAGCTTCTTTTTGCCCTCCTGCAGCGTCGCGATGTAATCGCTCTCTTCTCCGCCGATCCAATGCACGGCCCCTGCGGTGACGACCCACAGGAGAATCGGGACGGTGGCTTCCTTGAAACGCATGGAGGAGCGCCGACGGGGACTATCCGTTCAGGCTCCTCAACGGTAACGCCGGAGATCGGCCTCGGCAATTGACGAACGGCGAACGGGCCAGGCCCGGATTATTCCCGCAGGCTCGAATTCGAAATTTCGGTCGAAAGCCGCAAAAAATCGGCCCCGGCATACAGAGTGCGCCCCCCGGCGGCCGGACGTGCGAGGTCGCACGAGGTGCTCAGGAACGAGCTTCGGCCTCTTCGATCGACGTGAGGGCGAGGGCGAGGGCGTCCTTCGCGCGATCGAGGGACGCGCGATCTTGCTCCCACTTGTCGAGCGCTCTTTGGGCTCGAGCGGCCTCGCTCTCGAAGCGCGCGGTGATGGCAGCAACCTCCGCGGTGAGACCCTCGATGCGCTGACCACGCATCCCGATCTCGCCGTTGAGCTGCTCGGCCTTGGCGCGCAGCTCGCCCTTCTCGTTCTCGAGGACGACGATGCGCTGCTTCTCGAACGCCAGCTCGGAGGACATGGCGGCGATCTTGGCGGAGAGCGTCTCGCCCTCTTCCTTCGCGCGCGCGCCCTTTCCTTCGAGCTCGGCGATGGTCTGCTTGTGCGCCGCGATCTCTTCGTCGGCGAGCGTCTTCTCGGCCTCGGCGCGGGCCTTCGCTTCGTCGAGTTGGCCTTGTTTGTCGGCTTCCAGCGCCGCCAGCGCGGCCTGCGACTTCACCTCGGCCTCGGCGAGCTCACGGACGCGACGCTCTTCTTCGGCCTCGGCGGCGCGCTTGGCTTCGGCGAGCTTCTCGTCGCGATCGGTCGCCACCTCGCGGACCGCTTCGTCCTTTTCGGCGGCCGACTTGGCGAGCGCTTCGTCGCGTTCGGCTTCGAGCTTGGCGTAGCGGTCTTCGGCCGCGTTCTGCGCCTCGAAGGTCGCCTTGTCGTGCGCCTCGGTGAGCTCCTCTTCGCGCTTCTTCACCGCCTCGGCGCGGGCCTCGAGGCTGGCTGCTTGCGCGTCGGCGAGCTCGCTCGCGTGCTTGGTTTCGGCCTCGCGGATCGCGTTTTCGTGCTCTTGGCGGAGCCTCGCGCTCTCTTCGGCGTGTGCTTGATCGCGCGCGGCGAGGGCCGACTCTTGGCCCGTCGTCAGCTCGGCCTCACGCGCAGAGAGGAGCTCGGCGTGCGTCGCCTTCACTTCGGCGAGCGTAGCTTCGTGCCTCGCGTTCAATTCCGCGAGCGTGGCTTCGTGCGTCGCGTTCAATTCGGCGAGCGTCGCTTCGTGCGTCGCCTTCACCTCTTCGACGGCGGCGAGCGCCGCTGCCGACGCCTCGCCCATCGCCGCATCGTGCGCCGCCTTCGCTTCTTCGAGCGTCTTCTGGTGCGCGGCTTCGAGCGCCTTGCGCGCCTCGGCGGCGGCTTCGATCGCCTTTTCGGCCGCTTCGGCGTCGCCCTTCGCCTTTTCGAAGCGCGACTTGAAATCGTCGCCGCGCTTCTGCGCCTGCTCTTTGTCGGCGCGCGCCGCCTCGAGTTGGGTCTGCGTCGACTCGAGGTGCTTCTGCTGATCGGCGGCCTTGTCCTCGAGCTCCATCTTCGAGCGTTCGTGCGCGAAGAGTTTGTCTTTGACGTCGAGGTGGCCCTTCTCGTTGGAGACGAGTTGATCCTTGAGGTTGAGGATCTCCTTGTCTTTCTTGTTGAGGGCTTCACGCAGCTCGAGGAACTCGCGGGTGGAGACGCCGCCTGGACGCCCGCTGCCGGCGACGGGAGGGACCGACGGGGTGAGCGTCGCTTTCAGCTTCGCCGACTCGAGCTCGCTGGTGAGGCGTTTGACGTCGTCTTCGAGTTTTTGCGTGCGCCCGGCGTCGTCGGCGGCGCGCTGCGCGGCTTGGCGCGACTCTGCGAGGTCACGTTTCAGCGCATCGACCTCGCCACGCAGGCCGTCGGCCTCTTCGTCGCTCGAGCTCGAAGCGGCAGCGCCCTCTGCGGCGCGCTTCTGCACGTCGAGCTCGGCCTGCGAGGACTCGAGCTCGCGACCGAGACGCGAGAGCTCGGCGTCTTGTTCGCGCACGCGTGATTCGATCGCCGAGAGCTTGGCGACCTCACCGCGTGCTGCGGCCAGTTCACGCTCCAGTCGCTGGGCATCGCTCCGCGCCTTGTCGGCGGAGGCGACCGCGCGGGCGAGCTCTTCCGGATCGGCCCCACCCTTGCCGGGCGGCGTCGCGGAAGCAGGCGTCGGTGCCACGCGGCTCGGCGTCGCCGACGGACGCGGCGCGGGGTTGGTCTGTCCGCCTGGCGAAGGGCCACCGAGCAAGTTGTCGAAGGCGGCGTCGGCGAACGCATCCATCTCGGCGTCGGTCTGACGCGGCACCTGCGAGGCGCGTTTTTGCGCCATTTGCTCGCGCAGCCCCGGCGGCAGTTGCCCGACCTGCGTCATCTCGTCGTCCATCTCGTCGAGGTCGCCGACGATGATCTCGTCCTCGATGAGGATGTCGCCCCCGCTCGGCGCACCGTCGCCGATGGTCGGGAGGAACGTCTTCATGTGCTGCAAGAGCTCGCCGAAGGCGATCGGCTTGTGCACGTAGTCTTCGGCGCGCGTTCGCAGCTTCTTGTGCTGCTCGAACGTCTCTTCCGACGACTCGCTCGACATGATGATGAGCGGAACCCGCATCAGCTGCGGATCTTTCTTCAGCTTGTTGCAGACGCTGAAGCCGTTCATCCGCGGCAGCTCGATCGAGAGGAGGATCAAATCGGGCCGCTCGGACATCGCCTGCGAGAGCCCGGCGTTGCCGTCGTCGACCACCGTGACTGCACAACCGAGCTTGCTGAGCTCGCGGCGAAGCTCACCGGCGAACGCTGCGTCGTGCTCGAAGACGAGGACCTTGGTGCTCATATTTTTGCCAGCAATCACGGTATCGGGCCGAGCGCCTGGGGGTCAACGACCCTTTCGAGGCCGACTCTTTCATTTCACCAGCGACTACGACTACAGCTTCCCCGACCGGTGCAAGCGTTCACGCAGGCGTAGGAGCGCGAGACGATTCGCCTCGGGAAATGGGTCTTGCGCCGCGTGTGCGTAGTAGGTGGGCAAATCGACCACCGAAAAGCCGCGGTGACGTTCCGCGTCGCGCGGATGACGGTCGAGCCAGTCGAGGAGGATCGAGAGCGCTCGCGCGCTGCTGCCGCGCAAGTCGTGGAGGAGAATGACGCCCTGACCGGCGAAGAGGAGCTGTTGTTCGAGGCGGTGCGCGAGCCGCTCGGGATCGTCCTCGAGGGTGTCTTGCGCGTCGATCGTCCAGAGCACCAACTCGTCGTGACGCGCGGCAAGCACCGATCGCGCCGCCGGCGAGAGCGTGCCGTAGGGTGGCCGAAACCAACGCGGCATCTCGCCCGTCGCTTGCGCGATGAGCAGCGCCGAGCGATCGATTTGTCCTTCGAGGAAGGGTACATCGTCACCGTCGAGCGCGAGGTGATCGAGGCCGTGGTTGCCGATGAAGTGCCCTTTGGCGACCAGGCTCTGGGCGACGCGTCGATGGAGCTCGGCGACCACACCGACCCCGGCCAGGCGCGAGCCGTTGAGGAAGAACGTTCCCTTGACGTGGTGCGCTTCGAGGATGCGCAACACCTCGACCGTGGTCCCGACCCCGGGCCCGTCGTCGAACGTCAACGTCACCTCGCCCGAGCCCTGGGCACCTTCCGCGAGAATTCCCGCACGATCGAGGTCGACGGTGGGGTTCTTCGACGCGCTCTCGAGGTCGGCGAACGCGTCCGGCGAGAGCGTGCTCTCGAGCGTCTCGAAGGTGATGCGACGCGGAGGAGCCTCGGGGGAAGACGGGCGAGACTCCCACGAGATCGATGGATGCGTGGAAAACGCGGCAATCGACGCGCACGCGATCGCCAGCGCGGTGACGAGCACCGAACCGTTGCGCGCGAGTCGAGCCGACGACATCTCGACCGATCGTGGCGTGACCCACCGTCACCGGCAAAGGAAGCCGCGAGGATCGAAGTGCTTATCGAAGTATTTCAGACGAGACTTTCTCGTGTCGCCAAAGATTGCTTCGCGACTTTGGCCTTCGGTCAATCTCGCTGCGCTCGGTTGCCGAAGCTACTCGCGTTCGCAGATGAGGCTGAGCTTGCGATTGCAGTCTTCGTCGGCCCAGCCGGTCGAGGTCTCGCGCACGCAACTTCCCGAGCCGTTGGGCTCGCCGCCCTTCCAACCGTCGAACGACGCGGTCTCGCCGGTGACCCATTTGTAGTCGGTCTTGAAGAAGGTGCCCGCCGTTCGATTGAGGCCGATCCAGCACTCGCCGGTGCCGCAGAGCGTGGCGACGACCGAGCTCTCTCCGCTCGAGGTGATGGTCACGAGGTGCGTGCCGGCGCGACCGGCGCAATCGCCTTTGGCCTCGTCCCACTTTTCACCGCCACCGGGCGAGACGACGAAATAGCAGTGACCGCCGAACGCGACCTCTCCGCCGCCGGTGTCACAAGCGACCGCAGTGTCGGGCGGAGGCGTGGTGTCGGGCGGAGGTGTGGTGTCGGGTGGAGGCGTGGTGTCGGGTAGAGGCGTGGTGTCGGGCGGAGGCGTGGTGTCGGGCGGAGGCTTCGTGTCCGGCGGCGGGGTCGTGTCCGTCGGCGGAGTGGTGTCGGGCGGCGGCTTGGTGTCGACGCCGATCGTCGAGTCGACGGGCGCGTCGGAAGGCTTCGAGTCGCCCGGCGAGACGTCGATGCCACCATCGAAGCCGGGACTACCGGTGTCGGGGGGCATGGTGTCGAACGAATAGATCGGCCCGTCCTCTCCGCCGTCGACGAGAGGCTCGTCAGGCCCTGCGCCGCTCGTCGAGAAGCCGCAGGCCGTCAGAAGAATGATGGGGACGATGACGAACGCAGCTCGATGGCTCGATCGCATATGAAGAGGAAGGTACCCGTTCGCCGGGTCGTTGCCCACTCCACGCTGCTTTTCGTGGCACCTGATGTACTTTCGTGAAAGTTGTTCTGCGACATGAGCCCAGCTCGGCCGGTGCACGTCTTGAATGAGGACGGGGCTGGTCCTATCGGGCGGAGTGATGATGAAGAGCGCTTCCCCGGAGCTTCCAGTCGCGGTCGAACGAGAAGAGCAGGTCAAAGCGGCGCCGGCTGCACGGCCCAAGTTCCGACCTGGCAAGCGCCGCCCCTACGGGCGCATTTTCTTCGCGCTGGTGATCGTCGCAGTGGCCGGCTTCGTCGTCTTCCAGCGCCTCCGGCCGAAGAGCGTCACCACCACGACCGTCGTCCGCGGCACCGCCATCGATGCCGTCTACGCCACCGCCACCGTCGAAGCGCTCGACCGAGTGACCGTCAAGGCGAAGCTCGCCGGCGCCGTCCTCGAGCTCAAGGTGCGTGAGGGCGACGTGGTGAAGAAGGGCGACTTGCTCGCGGTCATCGACACGCCCGCGCTCAAGTTCCAACTGGAGAAGGGGAAGGCCGATCAGTGGGCTGCCTCGCAGCAAGCCGCGCCGGCGTCGCCGCAGCTGGCGGTCATCGAGTCGCAGGCGAAGGCCACCGAGGCGACGTTGAAGAACGCCCGCGAAGAGCGCGATCGCCTACAAAAACTGGTCGAATCGAGCGCGGCGACGCAGTCCGATCTCGATCGCGCGAACAACAACGTCACCATGCTCGAGGCGCAGCTCGCCGCCCAACGCGCGCAGGCGCAGTCGCTGAAAATCGATTTGATGGCCAAGGCGAGCGGCTCGAAGGCGGCGGTCTCCGAGATCGCCGCCCGCCTCGCCGACGCCGAAGTGCGCGCACCGATCGACGGCGTCGTCCTCGTCCGCAACGTCGACCTCGGCGAGTACGTCCCCCTCAACGGCGTCCTCTTCAAGATCGGCGACGTCACCAAGCTCATCCTCGAATGTTCCGTCGACGAGGCCGACATCGGCCGCATCGTCGTCGGAAAAAAAGGCGCCGTTTCGCTCTACGCCTTCCCCAAGCAAGTCTTTCACGGCGAGGTCTTCGAGATCCTCCCCGACGCCGATCGCGCCAAGAAATCGTTCCTCGTCAAGGTGCGTCTCTCCGACGCGCCGCCGACGTTGCGCAGCGGAATGAGCGCCGAGGTCAACGTCATCGTCGACGAGCACGCGGGCGCACTGCTCGCACCGGCCGAGGCAATCGACGCCACCAACACCACCTGGGTGCTCCAGGGCGATCGCGTCGAAAAGCGCACGGTCACCGTCGGCGTGCGCGACATGCTCCGCGTCGAGATTCTCACCGGGCTCGCCGAGGGAGACCAAATCGTCATCGTCGGCATGGACACGCTCACGCCCGGCGTGAAGGTGAAAGCGACCGCGCAGCCGCCGAACATGAACGCGGTGCTCCCCAAGGCGTCGGCCGGAGGCGGCTCGCTGTGAGCGTCGCCGAAGTGGCGCGAAGGCCGCCTACCGTCGCCCCGCCGCGATCTCGGCGAGCGTCCGCACCCGCCCTCCGCACCATCGTCTTCGTCGCGTTCCGTCAGCTGTGGGATCGCAAGTTGCTCAACGGCATCGCCGTCGGCGGCGTCACGCTCGGCGTCCTCACGCTGATCGCGATGAACGGGATCATGCAGGGCTTCCAACAGAAGTTCACGCAATCGATCTTGAAAATAAGCCCCCACGTCACCCTCTTCGACACCGAGCTGCGGCCCGATCCGCCGCTGCTGACGCGCTACACTGGCAAGTTCGTCGCCGCGCGCATCGCCCACCAGAGCCCGACCGACAGGCAGGCGCGCATCAAGCGTCCGCAAGAGATCGTCCGCGCGCTCATGCAGCTCCCGGAGGTCGAGGGCGCTGCCGGCTCGCTCTCGGGAATGGTCCTCATCGAGTACGGGGGGAAGACGAAATCGCTCGACCTCCGCGGCATCGAGATCGCGCAACAAGAGAAGGTGACGCCGATCTCGCAGTACACGCAGGCCGGGAGCTTCAGCACGCTCGCCATCGCCACCGATGGACTCGCCGTCGGGAGCGGCGTCGCCCAAGACATGGGCCTCAAGCTCGGCGACGTCGTCCACGCGGCGGCGCCGGGCGGCCAGCCGCTCGATTTGAAGATCGTCGCCATCTACGAAGCGGGGGTACCTCCCGTCGACAAGACCCGCGGCTACACCCTCCTCCGCACGGCGCAGACGCTTCTCGGACGCCCCGACACCATCGGTCGCATCGAGGTGCGCCTGCGCGATCCGGACGACGCGATGCGGGTGAACGATCGCATCGAGCGCATGTTCGGCTACGACGCCGAGAGCTGGAAGGAGACCAACGCCAACTTCCTCTCGCTCTTCGAGATGCAGAACATGATCATCACCTTCGTCATCTCCGCCATCTTGCTCGTCGGCGGCTTCGGCATCCTCGCCATCCAGATCATGATCGTCCTGCAAAAGCAGCGCGACATCGCGATCATGCGCTCGGTCGGCTTTCGTCGCAGCGACATCCTCCGCATCTTCCTCTTGCAGGGCGTGATCGTCGCGCTCATCGGCGGCCTCATCGGCGACGGGCTCGGCAAGCTGGCGCTGGTGCAGCTCGGCAAGCTCAAGGTGCACAGCGAGGGCCTGGTGAAGAGCGACACCTTCCTCGTCTGGGAAGACCCGAAATTCTACGTCTATGGCATCGTCTTCGCGATCGTCGTCGGCGTCATCGCGTCGCTCATTCCGGCGTGGCGCGGCTCCAAGGTCGAGCCCGTCGACGTGCTCCGCGGGCAAATCGGTTAGGCGAACGAGAGATTTCCTCATGATCGAACCGACCACGCGCACCTACGACCCCGAAGATGACGATCTGCTCCCTCCCGACTCGCACCGCGTCTACGCGCAAGGTGCGCCGGCGGAAGATTCGATCGTCGAGACGCGCGGCGTCTATCGAGTGCTCGGCGGCTCCGGCACGCTTCGGCAGGTCATCCTCCACGACATCACGCTGAAAATTCCGCGCGGCGAATTCGTCGCCCTCACCGGCGCCAGCGGCAGCGGCAAGTCGACGCTCCTCTATCTCCTCGGCGCCCTCGATCGGCCGAGCGAAGGGGAAATCTGGCTCGATGGCGTCGAGATCTCTTCGCTCGACGACGACGATCGCGCCGGCTTTCGCAACGAGCGGCTCGGCTTCGTCTTCCAGTTCCACTTCCTGCTTCCCGAGTTCTCGGTCCTCGAGAACGTCACCTTGCCGATGATCCGCCGCGGCGTTCACCGCGATGAAGCCGATGAGCGCGGTTACGACGTGCTCGAGCTCCTCGGCCTCAGCGAGCTGTGGAAACGGCGCCCCGGGCAGCTCTCGGGAGGACAACAGCAACGCGTGTCCATCGCCCGCGCCGTCGCCAACGATCCGGCGATCATCCTCGCCGACGAGCCGACCGGCAACCTCGACTCGAAGAACGGCGCGCTCGTCTTCGAAGTCTTCGGCGAGCTCGCGCGCAACCAAGGTCGGACCATCGTCATGGTGACCCACGACGGGAACTTCGCCGACCGAACCGACCGGCAAATCAAGCTTCGCGATGGTCACGTCATCGAGGACGTGCGACAGCGCTGAGCGTGGTGCTCCTCGACGCTCGCGACTTGGTGGTCCGACTCGGCGGCCGACTCGTGCTCGAAGGCGCGTCGCTCATGCTCGAAGCCGGCGAGGTCGTCGGCATCTCGGGCGCGTCGGGTAGCGGAAAGTCCACGTTTCTCCGCGCGCTTGCGTTGCTTACCCCGCTCGCTTCCGGCGCCATCTTCCTCGACGGCGTCGATCACGAGCAGCTCGAGCCGACGGCCTATCGTCGCGCCGTCGGGTATGTCGCGCAAAACGCGCCGATGCTCGGTGGCACGGTCGCCAACGACTTGGAGACGGGTCTGGTGCTCGCGGGCAAGCAGCTCGATCGCGCAGGGGTCGCCCGTCTCCTCGACGAGGTCGGGCTCGCGGCCAGCTTCGCCAATCGGACCGGCGCCGAGCTCTCGGTCGGAGAGCGCAGTCGCGTCGCTCTCGCCCGCGCGCTCGCGCTCGAGCCCTCGGTCCTCCTCGTCGACGAACCGACCGCGCCGCTCGACCCGACGTCGGCGACGCGGGTGCTGGAGCTCCTCAAGACGCGTGCGCGCGGAGGCCTTTCGGTGATCGTGGTCACGCACGTCGAAGCACACCTCGACGTCCTCGACTGCCGTCGCCTGGTCTGCGAAAGCGGCCGAATCCGATGAACTACCTGGAAATTCCGCTCATTCGTCTCGCGGCGTCGCTCGGCTTGGTCGCCTTTGCGCTGCTCATCTCGTGGCGACAGCGGCTCGATCTCGGGAAGGAACTCACGCTCGGCGCGGTGCGTGCGGCGGCGCAGTTGATCGCCATCGGCTACGCGCTGATTTTTCTCTTCGACCACCAAAGCGCGCTCGCCGTCGTCGCCGCGCTCGTCGTCATGTCGGTGGTCGCCGCGTGGACCTCCGCCGGTCGCGTCCAGCACGGGCCAGGACAAAGGCGCCTCTTTCGCGCTGCCTTCGTCGCCATCGCGGCCGGCGCCATCGTCGCCCTCGTCCCCGTGTTCGCCGTCGTCATCCGCCCCACGCCCTTCTACGAAGCGCGCTTCGTGGTGCCGATCGCCGGAATCATCCTCAACAACGGGATGAACACGGTCGCGCTGGTGTTCGAGCGCGTCTTCGCCACCGCGAGCACCGAGGCCGCCGTCATCGAGCAGCGCCTCTCGCTCGGAGCGACGCCCAAGCAAGCACTCGCCGCCCCGGTGCGCACCGCCCTCCGCGCCGCCCTCACGCCGACGATCAACGGTCTGCTCACGGTCGGCTTGGTCGCGCTGCCTGGGATGATGACGGGGCAAATCGTCAGCGGAGTTCCGCCCGAGCGCGCCGTTCGATACCAGCTGGTGATCATGTATCAGCTCGTGGCGCTCGCGGCGGTGGCCGGGACCGTCGCCGCCGTGCTCTCCCGTCGGATGCTCTTCGATCGCCGCGGACGCCTGATTTCACCGCTCGGGCGCTGATGTACGCATGAGTGCGCGCCGGCGGACGAGCGTGCGCGTAGGATTTTTCGCGCCAGGGCGTCGCTGTCAGTGGTGACGGACGACACGGAAAATCACGTGGTCTGGTCGTCATGTCAGGGTGCGCGACGGAGGATGTCACGCGCTCTTCACGCGATGGAACCGCATCAGGGCGGGTGCTAGCCTCGCCGCGTGGAAGAGACGTCCTCACACTTGCTCCACACCGGCGAGGTGGTTGCCGGCAAGTACCGCATCGAGGGTGTCCTCGGCGCGGGAGGGATGGCCACCGTCTACAGTGCGTGGCACGCGGAGCTGGAACAGCGCGTCGCCTTGAAGATGTTGCACGCGGCCCACGGCGCCGATGCGACGACGGTGAAGCGGTTCGTGCGCGAAGCGCGCAATGTCGCGCGCATCCAGAGCGAGCACGTCGCGCACATCATGGACGTCGGCCGCCACAGCAGTGGTCAGGCGTTCATGGTGATGGAGTACCTCGAGGGAAGCGATCTCGCGGTGCTGCTCAAGCAACGCGGCCCCCTCGCCGTCGGTGACGTCGCCGACTACCTCGTGCAGGTCTGTCACGCGCTCGCCGTCGCGCACGGCATGGGCATCGTCCATCGCGACCTCAAGCCGGCGAACCTCTTCCTCACCCACCGCGTCGACGACACTGCTTGCGTGAAAGTGCTCGATTTCGGCATCGCCACCGCGTTCTACGAGCCGCCGCAGCTCGGTGAGCTGACCTCGACGACCAACGTCATCGGTTCGCCGAAGTACATGTCGCCCGAGCAGCTCGCCAACGCGAAGGACGTCGATCCACGCTCCGACATCTGGTCGCTGGGGGTCATCGCCTATCGGCTCCTCACGGGGCAGCTCCCCTTCATGGGGTCGAACATCGTCGACTTCGCGATGAACCTCAGCATCGCGCCGGTGCCGCCGCGCGCGCACAGGCCCGAGATCCCCGAGGCCTTCGAAGCGATCGTCATGCGCTGCATGGAACGCGATCGCGAACGTCGCTGGCCCGACGTCGACGGGCTGGTGACCGCCCTCGCGCCCTTCCTCACGCCGGCCGTGTCGCCGCTCGTCGGCAGCATCCACCGCATCGCCGACGGCAACCGCGGTCGCTCATTCGGCGACATTCCGGCGATCGAAATCGACACCTCCGACTCGCGCATCCTCCTCGCCGATGGGCCCTCCGAGACGACGCAGGCCGCGCTCGTACCTTCGACGGCGACGATGCGTCCTCCCGAGCCACGTCGCTCGCGTCGGCCGCTCGTCGTCGGCATCGCTCTCCTCGGCAGCATCATCGTCGTCGGCGCGATCGCGGGCTTGCAGCTCCGTCGTCCGACGGGCGACGCCAGCCTCTCGACGACGCGCACTTCGCCGGCGACGACCATGAGCGCGCCGAGCACGGCTGCGAGCAGCGGAACGCTCGGCGAAGCGCAGGCGATCGGTACGCCGACGACCAAGCCGACCGTGGCCGCGACCTCGACCACGACGACCGCGCAAGCCCCGCCGGTAAACTCTCTCAAGCAGCTCTATCCAGGTCTCTTCTCCGCCAAGCCAGGCGGACCGAAGCCGTCGACGTCGGCACCGACGAAGGCATCGACGACCAAGCCCGACGGGCCCAAGGACGTGTGGGGATGGGGCGAGTGATTCGCGCGCGCGCTTCGGTCTCGGCACTGCTCGCGATGTCCCTCTCGATGGGCATGAGCACGATGACGATCGCGATCCCACGCGAGTGCGTCGCCGCGCCGGCCGAGGACGAGGCGAAAGCGAAGGCTCTCTTCGAGGAAGCCCGCGTGCTCGCCAAGGCCGAAAAATGGGCCGAAGCGTGCGAAAAGCTGGCGGCATCGAAGCGGCTCGTGCCGAAGATGCTGACGACGTATCGCCTCGCCGACTGTCAGGAGCACGTCGGACAACTGGCGAGCGCACATGCCGGCTACCTCGAGGCGGCCGAGCTCGCGAAGGCGGTCGGTGACACCGACAAGCTGCAGGACGCGCTGCTCCACGCCAAGCTCCTCGAGGGCAAGCTCTCGCGCGTCGCCTTCGAAATCCCTGCGAGCGACGTCGCGCTCTCCTTCAAGCTCGACGGCGCGACGCTCGCGCCGGTGTTGGCGCTCGAGAAGCTGCCGCTCGATCCTGGCGAGCACACGCTCGTCGTCGGCGCCGAAGGAAAGAAGCCGCGCACGGTGACCTTCACGGTGCCCCCCGGACCGGCGCTGACGAGCGTGAAAATCGCCCCGCTGGAGGCCGCTGCGGGCGATCCGAAGCTTGCACCCGACGTCGTGGTGCCGATCGACGATCCGAAGACCGGCACTTCGTCGGGGAGCTCGCTGCGCACGGCGGGCTTCGTCACCGGTGCGATCGGCGTCGTCGGTCTCGGTGTCGGCGTCGTCCTCGGGCTCTCCGCTCGCTCGCTCGATCGCTCGGCCGATTGCACCGACAAGGGCTGCACGCCCGACGGCAAAAAGACCAACGACGACGCGCGCAGTCGGGGAAATCTCGCGTCGATCATCTTCGGCGTCGGCGCGGTGGCAGCGACGGCGGGCCTCGTGATGATCTTGGTGGCGCCCTCGAAGTCGACCGAGCCCGAGCGGCCGACGGCTTCGCTCTCGCCGTGGGCTTCCGTCGAAGGTGGTGGCGTGCGTCTCTTCGGGAGCTTCTGAGATGCGCCGCGTTCGCACGATTCTCTTCGTTGGCGGTGTGAGTTCTGTCATCGTCGCGTCGACGATCGCCGGGTGCAACGCGATCCTCGACATCCCTGATCGACCGCTCGACACCGAAGACGCGCTCGACGCCAGTGACGGTCGCGAGGGCGGCGCCGAGACCTCGCCCGACGCACCCGACACGCGCGATTCGACCGTCGCCACCGACGTAGATTCGAGCAGCGACGCGGACACGGCGATCCCCGACGGCAGCGTCGACGCCGACGCGGGCGACGCGACCGATACCAACGACACGAGTGACACGAGCGACACGAGCGACACGAGCGACACGAGCGACGTCGGTGACGGCGCTGACGTCGGCGACACCGCGGACACTGCCGACACCACGGATACGGCTGACACTGCAGATACTGCTGACGCCGCGGACACGCGCGACACGGCCGACACCGCCGATACGGCGGACACTACCGATACCGCTGACACTGCTGACGCAGCAGACACTGCGAGCGACGCCGACAGCGGAAAAACATGCGGAATCTCTAGTCTCGCGTGCTGTGGCGTGGTCGCGGCTTCGTGCGACACGCACGCCGATTGCGTCCTCTCGACGGGCAAGTGCGTCGCGCAAGCTGCGGCGTGCGTGCGCTCGAGCGACTGCACCGGAGGACAGGTCTGCACCGGGCCGGACTCGTGCGCGGGCGCGGTCTGCTACACCTGCGGCATCGCGGGGGCGAAGGCTCCGTTCGCGGCGTGCGCCACCTCGAGCGAGTGCGCCGACGGCGTGTGCGACGTCTTCCGCCAGGTGTGCACGCGACCGTGCGCCAACGCCATCACGGGCGACGCCGACTGCGCGGGCCTGGGCGCCAGTGTGGTTTGCACCGAGCTCAATCTCACCGTCGGCACCAGTGAGGGCCACCCGGGATTTTGCGCGCGAAAGTGCGCCGCCGACAAAGACTGCAAGACCGGCGAAGCGTGCCTCGGTGAGCCCAACCAGGTGGTCAACCGCATCGACGTGACGTGCGGACCGACCAGCGGCACCAAGGACGTCGGCACGGCGTGCACGACCAGCGGCGAGTGCAAATCCCAAATCTGCCTCGGACCGAGTGGCAGCAAGAAGTGCTCGGCCTTCTGCGCCACGTCCGGCGATTGCAAGACGGGGATGCCGACCTGCTCCGTCTTCGCCTTCGGCCTCCCCGACGGCGGCGGCTCACAGATCGTCAACATCTGCCAGTAGCTCGCGCGACTGCCGAGAGTTCGGCGCCGCCCACTAGAGATCGAGCGTGCCGATCGAGACCTGGTCCCAATAGGTGACGGCGCCGTCTTTCATGCGGACGAAGCGGACGCCGCCGTCTTGCGAGACGACGATCGCGAGCACGGTCGGATCGGCCATGCAGAGGCGGTAGACCGAGCGATGACGGGTCCCGACGCCGTCGACGCGCTCGCGATGGAACGTCAGGCCTTCGAGATCGAGCGCGCGGTGCACGTGCGTCACTGCCGCGAGCTCGCTCGAAATCTCTGCGCCGAAGCCGACGATCTCGAATCGATCGGTGACCACCACTGCGCCGTCGATGTCGGCGAAGGCCGCGAGCATGTGCGCGATCTCGAAGATGGCCTCGTCGAGCGCGAGGATGCGTCGATCGGTGCTCAAGGTGTATTCGTTCCAACCGACGCCGCGATCGGGCGGGGCGGAGGCGGCGAGCGCGTTCATCGCCTCGATGATCAGCGTGCGAAACCGACGGCGCGGCTCGTCGTCGACGAAGCGATGCTTGATGTTGAGCGCCCGCAGCGCGTCTTCTCCCTGCGACGAGACGAAGAGAATGGTGCCACCGTGGCGCGCGACGCGGATGGTGGCGATGGCGCGGCGGACGAAGTGTTGCGCGATCAAGCGCGGCAGGTCGGGATGCAGCTCGGCCCAGCTCTCGTTGGAGGCCGCGCGCGCGGCGAGGTGCATGTCGATGAGCTCGCTGCGTGCTTCGCGGAAGAGCTCGGCGACCCAGGTGGCGTCGAAGACCTCGCGGCCCGGCGTCGAGAGCGAACCCGCGGAGAGCCGACCGAGCATCATGCCGCCGTGCGTGACGATGAGGCGACCAGGGCTCGTCACCATCACGGTCAGCGCGTCGGGGCCGGGCGTCTCGACCCCGCGACCTCCCGAGACGGCGCGCAGCCAACCCGGACCGGAGTGGAGAATGCCCCAAATACAGGCCTTTTCGCCGACGACGTGGGCGCCGATGAGCGAACGATGGAGCTTGGCGGCCGGGGCGAGGCGACGCAGCTCCTCCTCGTCGAACTCGCGCGGCTCGACGAAGCGCAGTCGATGGAGACCGTGCGGCGGACCACCGTGCTCATCGACCGCCGAGGGCTCGACGAAGAGTACGCGAAACGAAATTGGCCTCTCTTCGTCGCGCAAAAGGCTCGCCTGGTAGCAGGCCGAGAGGACGCGCTCGAGCACGTGGAGGGGCGGACGCGTGGCGACGTGCTCTTCGTCGGCGAGCGCCTCGTGGACGTGCCGCGCGAGGTCGGACGGATAGGCGTGCATCGCCGTCGTCATGGCCGAGGACAAATAGCAGACCGGCGCGAAGTCGCGTGCTCGCCCGCTCGATGACCGCGCGAGGCCGTGGTAATTGCTCCGGCCGATGCGCTCTGCCCACGTTTTGCCAGCTCTCGCGCTGATCGCGATGGGCACGCTCGCTCCGCAGCGTGCAGGCGCGCAGACGGCGCCGGAGAAGCCCGGCGACACCATCGCCAAGGCGCCGCGCCCCGTCTACGAGCTGCCTGCGCTCATCGCCCTCGCCGATCAGCGCAGCCCGCAGATCCAGATGCAGATGGACAAGCTCGAGCAGGCGCACGCGCAGCTCGACGAGATCAAGTGGATTCCGTGGTCGCAGTTCTCGGTGAGCGGTGGGTTCGCCGCGGTGCCCGAGATCCGCGGCACCGCCGTCTACTCGCCGAACAGCGACATTTCGCTTTCGAGCAAGCTCGGTCCGGCGTGGCGCATCACCGTCGACGGCGTGGTGCCGATTTGGACCTTCGGCAAGATCAGCAGCGCCAACGCCGCCGCGAGCGCGCTCGTCGACGTCGCTGCCGCCGACGTCGAACGGGTGAGGAACCTCGTCCATCACGACGTGCGTCGCGCCTACTTCGGACTGATGTTGGCACACGACGCGCGCTATCTCCTCGAGAAAGCCGCCGGGCGCCTCGACTCGGCGATCGGTGACGCCGAAGGGAAAGACGACGGCGACGAGGCCGACCTCCTCCGCATGAAGACGTATCGGGCGGAGATCGGTGCGCGCATGGGCGAGGTGGTGAAGGGCGAGCGCATCGCCACGGCCGCGCTCAAGTTCCTCAGCGGGCTCGACGAGGCCGCGCTCAACGTCCCCGACGAGCCGATCAAGCCGCCGCGCAAGCCCCTGGTCGACGTGGTCGTCTATCTCGCCGCCGCGAAGACGCACCGGCCCGAGATCAAGATGGTCAAGGCAGGCGTCGAGGCACGCTCCGCGCAGGTCGATTTCGCGAAGGCGCGTCTCTATCCCGACATCGGTCTCGGGCTCTCCTTCGGTTGGGCGAACTCGCCGGTGGTGACCGACCAGACCAACCCGTACATCGTCGACAACGCCAACTACCTCCGGTACGCGGCCGGCGTCGTCTTCAAGTGGAACCTCGACCTGCTCCCCGCTGCAGCGCGCGTGCACTACGCCGAGGCCCAACTCGAGGAGCTGCGCGACACCGAGAAATACGCGCTCGGCGGCGTCGGCGTGGAGGTCGAGACGGCCTACGGCAACTGCCAAGACGCGACCCTTCGCGAGAAGGCCTACGGCGAGGCCGAGTCGCTCGCCAAGCGCTGGGTGGCGACGGTGTCGGCGGCGGTCTCGATCGGCACCAAAGAAGACAAGGACATCATCGATCCGCTCCGTGCTTTTCTCACCAATCGCTTCGCACACCTGCAGGCGATCATGGATCTCGACGTGGCGTTCTCCACGCTCAGCCTCGCCACCGGCGATGAATCCATCGCGGAGTATTGAGATGATTCGGTCCGCCCCCTTCGCCGCATCCCTCGTCGTCATCGCGCTCGGCGGAGTCGCCTGTGGCGCGCGGGGCAAGCCTGCCGGCGGGCCGGGGAGCACCGGCGACAATGGCGGGCGCCCGACGCGACACGTGACGGTGCCCGCGAATCAGCCGGTCACGCTCGTCGGCGTCTACAAGCAGGGCGACAAGGTCGACTTCGAGCCCAAGGGCGGTGAGTGGACGGCGCGCGCGGGCATGAGCGCGGTCGGTCCCGAGGGCGCGAGCGGCACCCTCTGTCTCGGCGACGGCAGCCACCACTGCATCGGCGGCGACGCGATGGCACCGCTGATGAGCGTCATCGTGCTCATGACCGCCTGCCCCATCGAGCAATCGGGCTGCACCGTCTTCGGTCGCGACACCCTCGAGGGCGCGATGACCTTCACCGCGCCTCGCGACGGCTACATGTACTTGGCGCCGAACGACTGGATGGAGTCGATCGGCGACAATTCCGGCAGCGTGCTCGTCGACGTCACACCCTGACCGAGAAAATCGTGGGACGTATCACCGCCGTCGACGACGATGCGGGCGCCCCAGCCATTCGCGCGATCACGGGTGATGCGACGCCTGTTTTCTCGGTTGTTCGACGCACCGAGACGGAGGAATACCGCATTTCCTTGTATGGAAACCTGTAGCATCACGGATGCCCACGTTTTCCCGTGGGTGGCGCGGTGACGACGATCGCGCCCCGAAACGACCGGCCACCTCTTCTGGCGTTTGTTTTTCATGATTGTCTCCATCGCTCGCCGATCCACGATTTCTCGGACGAAAGGCGCTCCGACGTCGCCCACGCTCCGCCGCCGCGTCGGGGCGATGTTGCAGCTCCTTCAATTGCCAAATGCGGAAGTTTCTATTCTGCTAACAGACGATAAAGAGATCCGGAATCTCAATCGCGAGTATCGAAATATCGATCGGCCGACCGACGTTCTTTCGTTCGCGCTCCGCGAGGGTGAAGGGGCTCGTTTCGCCGGAGATTCGCTGGGGGACTTGGTGGTGTCGATCACCACCGCGAAGAGGCAGGCACGCACGGCACGTCGGCCTTTGCTGGACGAAATGACCATGCTGCTCGCGCACGGCCTCCTCCACCTCCTCGGCTGGGATCATCGAACGGCCACCGAGGACCGAAAGATGCGGGCGAAAACCGACGAGCTCTGCGTCGCCGCGGGCACCCTTCCTCTCATGGCGCTCGGCGGCGTCGACGCGAAAGGTGTTTCGAGGCCGGTGCGGAAGCCCAATCCGTCATCGGCGACGCAGCCCGCCTCCTCCATGAGGAAGGGCATGAGGAAGGGAGCGGCCACGCGGAAGCGCACGAAGGCCGGCCTTTCTCGGAAAAAAAAGTGAGCCCGGCGCCCCTCGGGGGAGGGTGATCGCCTCATCGATCTTCTCGGATAGGCACCGGATCACTGCAAAACCAGTGCGTTTTTTGCTCCGCCGCCCTTCGGTCACCGCGCCTCGCCGATGATCAATCGCGGTTCGTCGTGAGGCTTGACTTCCGCATCGAACCGTCGTTTCGCCGAGTGACCCGACGCGAGGCCGAAAAAATAAGGGCTTGCGAGGGTACTGAACGTCGGGTACTGGTCACTTGTAGCGCGGTGGTAGCCCGGCTGAACCCGGATCCACCCCATTGATCAACGCGGAGGCAATCCCATGGCTGGTGCAAAGAGGCTCACGAAGGCTCAGGTCATTTCCGAGCTGAGCGAGGCGACGGAGCTCGATAAGAAGTCGGTCGCTCGCGTGTTTGACAAGCTCCAGGAGCTCATCAAGAAGCAGCTCGGCTCACGCGGCCCGGGCGAGTTCGTCATCCCCGGCCTTCTCAAGCTCAAGGCTGTGAAGAAGCCGGCGACGAAGGACCGTGAAGGCATCAACCCCTTCACCAAAGAGAAGACCATCTTCAAGGGCAAGCCGGCCTCGAAGAAGGTTCGTGCGACCGCCCTCAAGGCGCTCAAGGACCTCATTCAGTAGGTCGACTCGTAACGAAGCCCCCAGGCTTCGTTCGGCTAGCAGAGCCCCCTCTTCCGCAGTGCGGAGAGGGGGTTCGGCTTTTTGTATGCCCACGCCCGCACACGCACCTGAGTCTCAGCGACGGCGGCGGCGTCCTGCTGCAAACCCGATCGCCGCCAAGCCCAACCCGACGACCCACCCGACGTCCCCGATCCGCACATAAATCGTCGGTCCATCCTCAATCAACGCTGCCGACACCATCAGCATCGTCCGCGCCCCTCGTGGTGCACGCGCGAGGACGCGACCGAACGGGTCGATGTGCGCGGTGACGCCGGTGTTCACGGCGCGCACTAGATCGCGGCGTGTCTCGATGGCGCGGGCGATCGCGGCAGATAGATGAAGATCGGGCTCGGCGGTGTCGCCGAACCAGGCGTCGTTGGTGACGTTGACCAGCAAGTTGGGGCCAGCTGCAGCGACGAGCCGGGCCTGCGTCGGGAGGATGTCCTCGTAGCAGTTGAGAATACCGGCGCGGACGATGGGGCCGGGGCCGGTCGTCGACAGCAGCTTCACGGCGGTGCCGGGGCGGAGGCTGCCGGCGCGGGCGAAGATTTGGCGGAGGGCGGGGAAGGTCTCGCCCAAGGGAACCGCTTCGCCGAACGCGAGGAGCGCCATCTTCGCGGCCGGAGGTCCATAGTGACCGTATCTATCGACGAGGACGGCGGCGTTGTAGCGATCGCCGAGGTTTCCGCCGCCGTCGGTGGGAACGGTGGTGAGCGCGCCGGCGAGGACCTCGACTTCGATCTGCGGGCCGCGGATGCGCTCGGGGCCGCCGTCGATGCCGCCTTCGTGTGACAGCACGTAGGGGTACGCGGCTTCGGGCCAGACGACGAGGCTCGCACCGTCACGTTGCGCCGCGCGCGTCTGCGACCAGAGCTGCTCGAGGATGTACGGCGCGAGCTCCGGCTTCCAGCGATCCTCCGGGGGGATCGCGTGTTGCACCAAGGCGATGCGAGCCTTCGGAGCGGCGGTACGGCGGGCGTCGATCGCGCCTTTGCGAACCCATCCGTAGACGACGAGGACGAGCGGCACGGAGGCGGCGGTGACGAGGAGTCGTCCGCGGAGAGGGCGAGGTCCCACGAGCGTATGCGCGATCATCGCAGCGACGAGCGCGAAGATGATGGCGACGCCGCGTTCACCGATGACGTCGGCGAGCTGGAGAAGAATGGGCACGCGCGCGAGCGGTGTCGCCAAGGTCCAGTGAAAGAGCTGCGGGGAGAGCGTGGCCACGGCGACACCGAGGGCAAAGGCGAGTGGCGTCGGCGTGAAGCGACGCGCGAGCCCGAAGACGAGGCCGGCCGCGGCGAAGGCGAGCGACTGCGCGAAGGAGAGCAGCACCCAAGCCGTGATCGCCGCGGGCACGCCGAGATTCGTGAACTTGGTGATCGTCGGCATGACGAACTGGAGCGCAGCCAGGTTCATCCCGAGTCCGAAGCAGAACCCGCGAAAGGTCGCGCTGCGCAGTTTCTCGGCGCGCGAGAGTGTGATGGCGAAGAGCACGATGCCCGGCAGCGCGAGGATCGTCGTCGCACCGGGAAAAGGAGGAGCCGAGAGCGCGACGAGGCCACCGGCGACGAGCGAATGGAACGAGGACGCAGTGACGAGCCGTGCGAGGGCCGAGGGCTTCTCCGACGTATCGGGGTTCAACGCGCTGTTCCTTGGCCGACGCCGACGACGACCTCGAAGAAGCTACGCACCTCGTCGAGCGTGTGGAGCGGCGAGGCCGGCGGCAAGGCGGCCCGGAGCACGCGCCCGTATCCCTTGGTGCGGATGCGCTTGTCGAGGATGGCGACGACGCCGGCGTCGTCACGCGTGCGGATGAGCCGTCCGAAGCCTTGTTTGAGCGCGATCGCCGCTTCGGGAACCGAGAGCTCGGCGAAGGCGCTGCGACCGCGATCTTCCAGCAGACGGTGACGCGCGGCGACGACCGGGTCGGTCGGGACGGCGAACGGCAGCTTGTCGATGATCACCAGTCTTAGAGACCGACCTGGCACATCGACGCCTTCCCAGAAGCCCATCGTCGCCACCAGCACCGCATCGCCGTGCTCGCGGAACGCGGAGAGCAGGGAAATCTTCGGCGCATCACCCTGGCAGAGAAGTGGATAAGGAATCGAGGCTTCGCGGAGGAGCGCGTGGAGGGCGCGCATGTGACGCGTCGAGGCGCAGAGGACGAAGGTGCCGCCACGCGCGAGCCGCACCAGCTCGAGCACGCGTTCGCCAGCGCGCGCGAGGTAGTTCGGATCTTTCGGCTCGGGGAGATCGAGCGGCGCATAGACGCCGGCACGCGCTGCGAAATCGAACGGCGAGGGGACGATGAGCTCGACCGCCCTCGGCGCGCGTGGAGGCGGCGGGGGCGCGAGATCGTCATCGAGGTGCGCGGGCGGCAGCTCGTCGAATCGATCCGAGTGGGCGAAATCGCCGAAGGCAGGGGCGTCGTCGGGGACCTCGTCGAGCAAGCCGAGGCGGCGCTTGGCATGGACGAAGGGGCCTCCTTCGCCGACGTGACCGGTGGCGAGCGTGGCCGACGTGAGGATGATCGTCTGCGGCCGGTTCGTCCCCCGCGAGGCGAAGAGCTCGTCGCGGAAGACGCGCGAGAGATCGAGCGGGGAGACGCCGATCGCGCACGAACGCGGGCGCACGTCGATCCAAGGCACGTCGCGTTTGCCCGGCCGACCGACGCGGACCAGATCGTCACGCAAGCCGGTCGCGCGTCGACCGATGGCCGAGATGTCTTCGCGTGCGTCCTCTCCGCCACCGGGCTCGCGCAGCTTGGCGTAGGCGGTGAGCGCCTCGAGCGCGGCGTCGAGCTTGTGAAACGCGTCCATCGTCCGCGGCGTCCACGCCTCGTCACCGAGCGGACGACGTCCTTCGCCGATGTGAGCAGCGCCTGAAATTTCCGCGAAAAACGCGCGCGAGGCCTCGGAGAGGGTGTCGAGGAGCGGGGCCGGCACGCGACCCCCACGTGCCTTGTCGAGGAGCCCGCCGGCAGAGAGCGTGCGACGAGCATCGCGCACCACGCTCTCGACCCGCGCCGTCGAGACGCGCACGCCGAAGAACTCGGTGGCGATGTCTTCGAGCTGATGCGCCTCGTCGAAGACGACGACGTCGTGATCGGGGATCACGCCTTGACGTGCACCGCCGCGACGGAGGGCGAGATCGGCGAGGTAGAGGTGGTGGTTGACGACGACGAGCCGTGCCCGTTGGGCCGCGTCGCGCATCTTGGTGACGAAGCATCCGTCGTAGAAGGTGCAGCCCTGGCCGATGCGCGTGTCGCTGCCGCTCTGCACGTCGTGCCAGGTCGGATCGTCGTCGCGCAAGGTGACGAGCTCGGCACGATCGCCGGTCTCGCTCTGCCGCGCCCACGTCTCGATTCGGGCGAGCATCGCGCTCATCGTGAGCCCGGCGGCTGGCGATTTCCGCGCTTCGTCGAGCCGCCGTTTGCAAAGATAGTTGCCGAGCCCCTTCATCAGGGCAGCGTCGATGGGGACGCCGAGGTGCGTCTGGAGCGACGGTAGATCCTTCGTGTAGATCTGCTCTTGCAGCGCCTTGGTCGCCGTCGAGACGACGATGCGTCGGCCGCTGAGGAGCGCAGGAACGAGATACGCGAGCGTCTTTCCGGTGCCGGTGCCGGCCTCACAGAGGAGCACGCCCTCGTCCTCGATCGCCGCCGAGACCGCCGCGGCCATCTGCAGCTGTCCTTCGCGCGCCTCGTAGGCGACGCCGGCCGCCTCGAGCGCGCGGGCGATGCTTCCGTCTTTGCCGAGCGCGGCCGCGGAACGTGCGGCGAGCGAGCTTCCGGGAGGCCGACGCGACGGAGCCGTGGAGGAGACCGACACCCATGCGTCGTGGCGCGAATGCGACGGCGCGAAAAGAGCGAGCGGACCGAGTGCCTTGGAAAATGTGCCGCGCAGCGCTTTCGGCGGCGAGCTGCGCTCGCTATGTCCTCTCGGTGACTCGCCGTGAAAAGCTCGTCTTCGGAATCGTCTTCTGCGTCGCTGCAGGAGCGGGTTCGACGCGCGCGCACGCCGACGAGGGCGACGTGGTCGTCACCGGCTCCTCCGTCACCGGCTTCGTCGGCACGGCAAAAGAAGGCGAAAAGCCGCGCGACAGCGCCGATGCGGCGGCGCTCCTGGAAGGGCTCCCCGGGCTGCGCGTCCGACGGCTCGGCGTCGACGGAGGCTTCGCCACCCTCTCGATTCGCGGCGCGGCTTCGTCGCAAATCGCGGTCGTCGTCGCCGGCATTCCGCTCACCTCGGCGACCGATCCCTCGGTCGATCTGGCGACGCTGCCGCTCTGGCCCGGCGCGGTCGCTCACGTCCATCGCACGTTCGCGCCGGCTGCGCTCGGAGGCGGATACCTCGGCGGCGTCGTCTCCTTCGATCCGCTGAGCACCAGCGGCCCCGATCGCACCGAGCTCTACGACGCAGTCGGTTCGTTCGGTGCGCTCCGCATGCGCATCGCCGACGTCCGCACGATCTCGGGAAACTCTGGAAGCACTGGAATTTCACGCCCAAACGAGGGCGGATCGCGTTGGGTACTCGCCACTGGGCTCTCGGCGAGCCGCATCGGTGGTGGGTTTCTCTATGTCGATCCGAGCCTCGGGCCCGGGAACGAAGTCGATCGCGAGCGCACCAACGCCGGCAGCGCGCAGGTCTCTGGGATGGCGCAGGCGCGCGGCGACTTCGACCAGTTGACGATTCTTCTCACCGCGCTCGGCGTCGCCCGACGAGACGGCGTCGCCGGCACGTTCCTTCATCCGACCACCGCCACGCGCCTCGAACGCGAACGAGCCCTCTTCGCCGTCGAGATACGGAGACCGGCCGACGACGGCCGTTGGATTGGCCGCGTCTTCGTCCGACGCGAGGTGACGAGCTTCTCCGACCCTCTCGGCGAAAACGGCTTCGGGCTCACCGGGACTTCCTTTTCCGGGGTCACCGCGGTCGGAGCGATGATCGGTCGGAGCCTTCGCCTCGGCGAGCGCTTCGTGCTCGACGTCCGGCTCGACGGTGAGATGGAGAGCAGCGCGGGCAGTCGAGTGTACGGCCCCCTGCCCGATCGACGACGAACGCGCACCGGTCTCGGCACCGACGTCACCTATCGCGTGAGCGAGCGCGTGCCATGGACGTTGCTCGCGGCTGGCCGAGTCGACCTTCGTCGTGACGTCGCCGCCGAGGGAGGCGACAATCTCGAAGCGTTGCCGGCGGGACACCTCGGCGCCGAGGTCGCGCTCTCGGAGCACGCGATCTTGGCGGCCCATGCGGGTGCGCTCGCCCGTCCGCCGAGCTTCCTCGAGCTGCTCGGGGACGGCGGCGCCACCGAAGCTTCTCCCAACTTGCGAAGCGAGCGCGCCCTCGCCTTCGATGTCGGCGCACGGCTGCGCGGGCCCTTCGGAAAGACCATCGAAGACGGCGCATGGGACGCCGAATTGGTCGTCTTCGGGGCACGCACCCGCGACTTGATCGTGATCGCGCCGCGCGGCCTCGGCACGCTCCGCGCGGAGAACGTCGGCGATGCTGCGTCGTATGGCGCCGAGGCTTCCGTCGGCTTGGCGCTGGGTCCACTGCGCGCGCTCGCCAGCTACACGCTCCTCGTCACCCGCGATCTGACCGACCTCGCCTCGTCCGCTGGTCAGCCGCTCCCAGGAAGACCGCGACACGATCTCACCGTCGACGTCTCGGCGCGACTCGGCCGTTTCATCGTGCGCTATGGGCTCGACGTCGTCGCCGCGACGCCTCTCAACCGCGAGTCGACGCTGACGTTGCCGACCCGCACGTGGCACGGCGCGGGAGTGAGCTTCACGCCGGCGCGCGGCATCGTCACCCTCTTCGAGGTCGCGAACATCTTCGACCAACGGAGCGGCGACGTGCTCTACGCCTCGGGCGCGACGCCGACGTTCGTCCGCTATCCGAGCAGCGATTTCGTCGGCTATCCAATCCCGGGACGGCGCTTCACCCTGGCGCTACGCATCTCACTCCCGTGAGATCTTGCCATTCTTGACAAATGGAGATTTCAGGGTCAAAAACTGCCAAAGAGCGCGAGGGAGCCGGGGCCGAGCGCGAAGTGGACCACCGGCGCATCGGTCGCGTTCGCAGCGTCGTCGACGTGCTCCTTTCTCGGTCCACCGAGCGCGACCACCGTGAGATAGACGCTGACGCCGGCGGCGACGATCGCGCCACCGGTGAGGAGGTCGGTCGCGAGCGCGAGGTTCTTCGTCTTGCTCTGCTGCGCATCGAGCTCGGCGCGCGAAATGCCATCGGTGCGCCTTTCGTCCGCGAGGGTGGTCGACGCGCGAAGGGCGAGCACGCCGGTGACGATCGCTCCGCCCGTCAGCCCGGCGGTGACAGCCCAGGGAATCCAGGGGATTTTCGGCGCAGGCGGCGTGACGACGTCGGCCACGGGGGCATCGACGGGCAGCGCGAGCTCGACCCTCACCTCGTCACGTGCGGCCAGAGTGATGCGCTTGGTGATCGTCTTCGCGCCCTTGGTGGCGGTGACGACGTGGTGACCGGAGTTGACGATCAGCGGCTCGGCGAGCGGCGAGCGGCCGACGAGCACGTCGTCGACGACGAGATCGGCGCCGTCGACGGAGGCCACCAAGGTCACCGTCGCCACGCGCGTGCGGAGCTCGACGATTTGCGCCTCGACCGACGTGCGACGATCGGCGGGCACCTCGGCGCCGCCTTCTGCGAGATAGCGGAGGAAGGCGCGCAGCGAGGCGGCATAGTCGTGGAGCTGGTTGTGGATGAGCCCGATGTTGTAGAGGATGCGAAAGCTCGGATGGAGCGCGTAGGCGCGTTCGAACTCGACGAGCGCGGCGTCGAAGGCTCCGTCGTCGGTCAGCACCACGCCCTTGTCGTAGTGCGCCTTGGCGTCGGCGGCGGTCTCGTCGGCGCCGGCGAGCGATGCCGAAAGGGCGAGCGCGAGCGCGCCTGCGAAAGCAAAACTACGTTTCATTTTCCCACATCCCATGGATCGCCCTTGTCGATCGGAACCTTCGCCTGCCCGCTCGAGCTCGAAGAAGGCTGTGCCGTCACGGTCGGCTGTGGAGGCGCAACGGTGGCGCTCGCCGATGGAGACAAAGGCGACGGCGCTGGCAACGGACCGCCCGGCACGAGGACCAAGTGCGCTTTCGCTTCGGCGGCATCGAAGACGATCCATTGCGACTTGGCGACGTAGCCGGGCGCCTCGGCGCTGACCTTGTGCGTCGCGCCGTCACGCACGTAGCGCGCGTTGGTCGGGTTGGCCGCGAGGCGCACGCCGTCGAGGAGCAGCGTCGCGTTCTTCGGCACGGCATCGAGCGAGAGCGCCACGTACGAAGCTCCCGGCGCTGCGACGCTGGCGACGACGGTGGCGCTCGTCGTCGGTGTGGGCGCCGCGAGCGGTATCATCGTCAAATCGAGGGCGGACGCGCTGCTCGAGGCGACGGCGGCTTCGGCGGTGGCGCTCGCACCGGAGGAGATGACCGGCGGTGGCGTCGGCGCAGAACGACCGCGCACGGCGAAGATGACCGCTGCCGTCGCCACCAGCGCCACGGCCGCCGCGAGGTAGAACGAGCGGCGCTGGGTGGCCTGTCGCACGCCGGTCGGGCGCGCGACCACGATTTTCGAGCCCGATTCGGCCTCTCGAGTGGTGAGCTGCCCGCGCTGATCGCTGAGGTCGAGGATCGGCGCCGTCGGTAGCTCGCGGGCGAGCTTGAGTTGGCCCTCGATGGTATCGCGCAGGTGACGACGCGTGTCGGCGAACTGCGCGTCGACGAACCGACCGACGTCGCGCGGCGAGGTGCGCGACTCGTGGTCTTCGAGGAACGCATCGAGCTCGCCCTGCAGCTCGGCCGCGGTTGCATGACGGGATTCTGGATCGTACTCGAGCGCCTTCTCGATGATCGCCTCGAGCCGCTCGGGCATGTCGGGCGCGTGCAACCTCGGCCGCGGGATCGCCCCGTTCATCAAGAGGTTGATGATTTGCGGCTCCGATCGCCCACGCCACATGCGCGCGCCGGTCGCCGCCTCCCAGAGCATGACGCCGACGGCGAAGATGTCGGCGCGACGATCGGGCCGCTTCCCCTCCGAGCTGTCGATTTGCTCGGGCGCCATGTAGTGGACCTTCCCCTTGAGCACGCCCGTCGTCGTCTCCGGCGAGCCGGCGCCAGTGACCTTGGCGATGCCGAAGTCGACCAGCTTCACCTGACCGTCGTAGGTGATGAAGATGTTGTGGGGCGTCGCGTCGCGATGGACGATGCCGAGCGGCGTGCCGTCGAAGTCGGCGAGCTCGTGCGCGTAGTGGAGCCCGGAGAGCGCCTCGCTGAGCGTCCGCAGGTGCATCGCCGTCGGAAACGTCGTCTCCTCGTCACGGCATCGACGAAGGACGGTCGAGAGCGACTGCCCGTCGAGGTACTCCATCGCCATGTAGTGACGTTTGCCGTCGAAGCCGACGTCGTTGGTCTGGACGATGTTCGGGTGACTGAGTCGCGCGGCGATGCGGGCCTCGCGGAGGAACATCTCGAGGAGCTCGGGATCGTCGGCGAGCTCGGGGCGGAGCCGCTTGACGACGAGGAGCTTGGAGAAGCCCGCCATGCCGCTCGCGACGCAGAGGAACACCTCGCCCATGCCACCGCGGCCGAGCTCGGCGATGTCGCGATATTTGTTCTCGCCCCCACTCATCGCATCACAGAGAAGGTAGCGCAAAGCGAGCGCACGCGTGCTAGTCGACCTCGCAATAGCCGAACGAACAGACCGGGCGGGCGGCCGGGCACTCGGCGTCCTTGCCACAACGATGACACTCGGCGGGGGTCACCCCCGGCGGGGCGGCCTCGAAAGCGCAGGAACAGGAGCGCGCCGGCGTGAACGGCTCGAGCGGCCCGCTGTCCTTGCGCCGGGTCACACGCATGGCGCACTGCGGAATCGCGGCCGAACCAGAGGCCGGATCTTTCAGCGCGGCGATGATGTCGAGCCCACGCGGGAGCTGTTTGCGAACGGTGAGGTAGAGCGCCAGGTCACGCACCAGATCGGGCGGCCGATGCGGTTCGAGCTCGGGGTTGTTGCCGACGAAGTCACCGCCCACGAGGCGACCGAAGACGTGGATCGGCGCCCAGAGGAAGTAGTGACCATCGCGCACGGCGCGACGATCGGTGGCGGAGGGCTCGGAGTCCCAATAGAAGCCGACGTGTTGATCGGTGTGCTGGTAGGCGAGCACCTTCACGAGCGTGCGGGCATTGTCGGTTTGATCGGATGAGGAGAAGCCGAGCGTCGCCTCGAGCTTCGCCGACGGTGCGTTGCCGACGAGGGTAACCATGTTGGCGCCGCCGTGCGAGTCGATGCCGAGGAAGCGGTCGACGGGCAGACCGGAGGCGATGGCGACCAAATTCTGGTTCGCCGAGCTCGGGTTGCGGCGATAGAGCACGCTCTCGTCACCCCACGGAAGAACGTGCGCCGCCGCTCCGAATCCATAAATTTTATATGCACCTGCGGCGCTGATCGCTTCTTGGGTCGAGCCGTGCGGCGCGATGAAGCCGATCGGATTGACTGCGCCGAGGAGATCTCCGAGATCGGCCGGCTGGGGCACGCCCGGATTGCACGAGTCCCAAAAGAGGCCTCCTCCCGCGAGATCGGCGACGTAAGGCGTGTCGAGCGTGCAGACCTCTGCCGGCTTGCCGGAGCGCAGGATGGTGACGGTGCCCGACGCGCGTGGGCCGCCAGGTTGCAAGGCGTTCACGCCGTCGCACGAGCCGACGATCTTGGTGACGATGCTGATCTCGGTGCTGACGTCGGCGAGCGCGTCGATGGTCGGTTGCAAGAGGAGCCCCGTCGAGCCGACATAGACGACAGGGTTCTGCAGCGTCGTCAGCGCCGGGCACTTCGGCGGAGGAGGAGGACCCGTGTCGATGCCGATGTCGACGCCGACCTCGAGACCCGAATCGGTCACTGCATCGTCACTCACGTCAACGCCGTCGTCACTCGCGTCACTCGCGTCACTCGCGTCGGGAGTCGTATCGGTGCCCGCGTCAGGAGACGGCAGTGCTGGGCGTGGATCGGCGGGATCGAAGCCGCCGATGCGCGTCTCATCGTCGAAGGGGGCGAACGCGTACGATGTGCATGCGTTGAGCAGCTGCTCGTTGTTCGTCGGCGCACAGCGGTAGCAGCCGCGGCCACCGAACCCGGCCTCGTCCCAACAATCGGCGTCGCCTACGTCGAGCGTGTCGGCTGCGTCGGCCGCGCCGCTGTCGACGACATCGGGACCGGCGTCGCTCGTCACGCGCACGCAGACGCGCTGATCGGAGCACACTTCACCCGGAAAAAGACGCGCGCAGTCGGCGTCGGTCGAGCATTGCTCGGCGCTCGTCTGCACGAGGAGCGAGCAGGCAGCGAGCGCAGAGGTGACCATCGCGCCGACTGCCGCGTAGGCCAACCACCCTCGATTTCGTCGGCCCGTTCGCACCATGCCCTCCCCGGACGTGCTTCAGGGTACCACGCGGCTCGCCGGCGCGAGATCGCATGCGAATGATTCCTAGCGCAGACGCTGCATGCGCGAGAGCGTGAAGCCGCTGCCCGCCGCGAAGCCGACGCGCGGGTAGTAGGCCTCGGCTTCGGGCGCGGCGAAGAGGAAAATGGTGGCAGTGCCACCCGCCTTCTGCGTGCGCTTCATCAGCTCGCGACCGACGCCTTGCTTCTGAAAGGCGCGTCGCACCGCCAAGTCGGAGAGATAGGTGCAGAAGCAGAAGTCGGAGAGACTGCGCGCGACGCCGATCATCGTCTCGCCCGACCACGCGGTGACGACGAGGTTCGCGTGGGCGAACATCTTGCCGATGATTTCGCGGTCGTCGATGGGGCGGTAGGCGCCGAGCCCGGAGTCGCGGAAGACGTCGATGATGGCGTCGACGTCGAGCTCGCTCCCCGATTTCGCGAGGCGATACTCGATCGCGACGTTGGTCGCGCTCATCGCTTGAGCCCGTCGAGCACCTCGAGCGCGAGCTCGAACTTACCGAGCGGCGGCATCAGGTACGCGCCCTGGACCTTCTCGCGGACGGCGAAGAGCATCTCGCGCGCGATTTTCACGCCCTCCTTGCGTGCTTCGGGGCCAGGGGTCGCCTTGCGCATGCGCTCGCGGATTTCATCGGGGATTTGCATGCCCGGCACCTCGTTGTGGAGGAACTCGGCGTTCTTGTAGCTGACGAGCGGGAGGACGCCGACGAGCACCGGCATCTTCAGGTGGGCCGTCTTCTCCAACATCTTGTCGAGCAATTCGACCTGAAAAACAGGCTGTGTCATGACGAAATCGGCGCCGGCGGCGTGCTTGAGCTCGAGGCGACGCAGCTCCTTCTCGAAGTCGGGCGCGCCCGGCTCGAAGCCGGTGGCGCAAAGGAACGACGTCTTGCCGCCGTTGAGCGGCTTGCCCGACGGATCGAGACCGCGGTTCATCCCCGAGGCCATCTGGAGGAGCCCGACGGCGTCGAGATCGTAGACCGCCGTCGCCTCCGGATAGTCGCCGACCTTCGGCGGATCACCCGTGATGACGACCAGGTTTCGAAGCCCGATCGCGTGCGCGCCGAGCAGGTGCGCCATCTGCGCGAGCAGATTTCGATCGCGACCGCAGACGTGCATCATCGACTCGATGCCGTAGTCGCGGAGGAGGAGCGAACAGAAGGCGATGTTCGCCATGCGGGCCATCGCGCGCGGACCGTCGGCGACGTTGACGATGTCGACGCCGTTCGCGAGGAGCATCTTCGAGGCTTCGAGGGCGGGCTTCGGATCGAGACCCGGCGCCGGGTTGACCTCCACCGAGACGACGAATTTCCCGGCCGCGAGCTTGGCAGCAAAGGTGCTGCGCTCGGCGATCGGGGTCGGTTCGGTGCCGACCGGCGGCTCGGAGACGGACTTGGCGCGCACCGAGGGAGCCGGACGCGCAGCGGCGCCTAGCATGCGCGCGGACTTCGCCATCCAGCGCACGTGCTCGGGCGTGGTGCCGCAGCAGCCGCCGACCATCTGTGCGCCCGCTTGGATCATCCGTCGCGCGAAGACGTCGAAGTATTCGGGCGTCGCCATGTAGAGCTGACGACCGTCGACGGTGCGCGGGAGACCTGCGTTGGGCATCACCGCGAGCGGCAAATCAGCGCCGGTTCGCATCCGCTCGGCCATCGCGAGCGCGATCTGCGGACCGTCACCGTGGTTGATGCCCATCGCGTCGACGTGCATCGCGAAGAGACGCTCGGCGACCTTCTCTGGCCCCGTACCGTCGGCGACGGTGCCGCTCTCGTCGAAGGTGACCATCGCCAAGATCGAGAGACCTGGCGCTCCCTTGCGCGCAGCGGAGACGGCGACCTCGAGCTCGTCGAGGTGACGGAACGTCTCGAGCACGAGGAGATCGACGCCGCCCTCGGCGAGGGCCTTCGCTTGCTCTTCGAATGCTACTTCCGCCGTGAGCTCGTTCCACTCGCGCGAGACGCCGGGAACGAGCCCAGTCGGCCCGATCGAGCCCGCCACGTAGACGCTGGAGCCAGCGATGTCGCGCGCGATCTTCGCACCCGCGAGGTTGAATGCACGCACTTCGCCGACCAGCCCATGACGCTCGAGGCAGAAGCGATTGGCGCCGAAGGTGTTGGTCTGGATGACGTGCGCGCCGGCGTCGACGTAGTCGCCGTGGATCTTCTTCACCAACTCGGGACGCGTGACGTTGAGCTGCTCGAAGTTCTGGGTGACGAAGACGCCACGCTCGTAGAGGAGAGAGCCCATCGCCCCGTCGAAGACGAGGAGCGAACGGGACAAAGCGGAGAGAAAGGGGACGGAGGGCCGCTCGGGGCCGGTGCTGGACATCGGACGCGTGGTGTAGCGCGATGAGAAAGGGTGCGAAAGGCGTCTGCCCAGCTGCCGACGGGAGCCCGTTCAGCGAGCCGCGATCACGCCTTGGTCGAGCAGATCGTGGAGCAGCTGCAACGCGACGAGCCGCGGCAATCCACACGCGTCGAGGATGTCGTCGAAGCTGGTCGCGCCGTCGACGAACGTGAGGAGGAAGCCCGCGCGAGGATCGAGAGAGCGCCCGCCGAGCTCGGCCGGCGAGACGATGACGCGCGGAACGGCGTTGACCGAACCGAGTCGAGCGAGGAGGGCGTCTTCGCCGAGCGCTTCGCGTGTGGTTGGGACGACCTGGGCGACGGGAGCGACGGGAGCGATCGGGGGGGGAGTGGAGGCAGTGGGGATTGCGGGCGGGAGGCTGGTGGGGCGCCGAGGGATGAGGCTGCTCGGACGCGCGATCGGGCCGAGGCGTTCTTCGACGCGAACGGAGGAGTAGAGGCCGCTGGTGCGGGGGATTGGGGGTTTGGTGAGGGTGCGGGGTGGAGTGGAGGAGAGAGGAGTGCGTGGGGGAGAGGAAGAGAGCACGGGCGCGGGCGCGGGCGCGGGTGCGGGTGCGGGTGCGGGTGCGGGTGCGGGCGCGGCAGCCATCGGGGGCGCGCTCTCGGGAACGATCGGAGCGTGTAACTCAGGTGTTTCGTGACCATCCAATTCGTGCGCGACGCGAAGAAGCATCGGCGGGGGGATTGCGCGCGTGATCGAAAGTGCGTGGCGTTCTTCGAGGGGGTCGATCGTCTTGAGGTCGATGCGTTGGCCTTCGTCGGGGCCGACGAGGACGCGGACGATGGGGCGAAGGGGATCGGTCGCGGTGGCTTCGGTGACGACGGCGGCTTGGCGGTCGGAGAGCTCGACGGTGGTGCCGGGGGGATAGACGCCGACGGCGCGGACGAGGCGGCGAACGCTTCCGCTCGGGAAAAACCGACCTTCGAGCGCGAGGGAGACTTTCAAGGCGTCTTCGGGTTCGAGTGCCTGGCCGCGGAGGAGGGTGCGTTTGCGATCGACGAAGCTCGCGAGGGCGACGAGGCTGACGAGCTCGTGTGGAGCGCCTTCCGCGGCGAGCAACGGATAGCCGTGACCATCGACGCCGCGATGATGCTCGAGAGCCGTCGAGACCCACAGCGGCGGACAACCGGCAGTGAGAAGCGCGCTCGCACCGACGAAGGCGTGGTGACGAAAGATCTCTTTGCCGGCGGCGTCGAGGAGCGGCTCGGGGATGCCGCGAACGTGGGCAGGGAGAAAGAGGTGACCGATGTCGTGGAGGAGGGCCGCGGCGGTGACCTCGATCGCCGTGCGTTCGTCGAGCTCTGCCTCGAGGGCCATCGCCGCGACGATGGTGCCGACGTTGGTGGTGTGCGCGGCGAGATCGGAGATGCCGTCGCTGTGACAGCGGGGGACGACGGCGTAGCTGCGGGCGGCACAGGCGCCGACGAGCTTCCCAGCGAGCGCGCGCACGGCGACGCGATCGACCGGCTTGCCGACCGAGACCGCGGCGCCGACGGCCTGCAAGAGCTCGTCGACGGAGGGCACGAGATAGTGCGCATCCCAGCCGGTGCGCCTTTTTTCCTGCGTCTTCAGCTCGGCGAAGCGAAAGAGAATGTGCAGCAGCTGGGCCTGCGCATCGGCGCGTGCCTTGCCCGGTTCGACGGCGGGCGCGGCGAGGATGCGACCGAGGTGCGTGCACTCACTCGGCGTGATGCCGCGTTGGAAGACGATGCACTCGACGTCGTGACGCCCCATCGAGGCGACGAGCACCGGGAGGCGCTTGGAGAGATCGGGCATCGGCCGCTCGCAGACGACGAACTCGCCTTCGACGAGCGCGACCACGATTTCTCCGATGCGGGCGAGGAGCGGCGCGAAGCGAGCGGCGGTGGTCTCGTCGGCCTTGGCGATCGCCGGGTGTCCCTCGCTGTAGTGCCCACGCACCGTCACCAGGTTGGTGACCGAACGAAGCACCTCGACGATGTCGGCCCACTCGTTCCCGCGCGGGGCCAGCGACTGGGCCATCGCTCAGCCTCCCTCGGCGGCGCGCTGACAGGCCTTGCGAACCCGACGCGCCGACGACGCCAGCCCTTGTTCGAAGAGCACCTTTGCCTTCGGCGCGCGCGATCGATGGAGCGCGACGGCGGCGGCGTCGCGGACGTTTGCGGTCGCACCCGACTCGATGAGGCCGCCCGATTGGAGGAGCGTGCCGAGCGCATCGGCGGAGGTGTCGAGCGACGATTGCCCGAGCGCGTGGACGATGCGAAGCCGCAATTCTTCGGCCTGTTTGTCGTCGGCGGCCACCTTCTCGAGCTCGGAGATCGCGCTCGGACCGAGGAGCTCGCCACGGAGCGACATGTTGGCGTGATGACGCACCTCTTGCGACGAATCGGTGACGTACGACGCGACCACGTCCATCGTCGCTTGTTCGTGCGGCAAGCTGCGGAGCGCGCGAATCACCTCCAGGCGCACGCGCTCGTCGGGGTGCCTCCGCGCCGGAATCACGTCGGCGACGGTGCAACCCGACTGCGCCAAGAGCTGGACCGAGTTGCGCACGACGTACCAGTTCGGCGAGCGGAGCTTCTCGCGCAAGAGCGGGATGAGCGCGTTGCCGGCGTGGGGCAGGGCGTCGAGCATGATGCGCCGGAGCTTGCGGTTGTCGCAGGCGTCGAGGCGATCGAGCACCACGTGCGGTGAAAAGCGGACGAAGAGCTTGACGCTGGCGATCACGTCCTCGAGCTGTCCGGCGTCGACCGCCGCCTCGAGGTCGACGAGGATCCGCGGGGACGACCGGACGTTCGCGACCGCGCGCATCGCCTGCTCGACGCCCTCGCGCCACTCCGGTCGATCGACGCGACCGAGCGAACGAAGGAGCCCGAGCACCGCGCCGTCCTCACCTTCGTCGGAGAGCACCGCCGCGACCTCCGGGAGCGAGCGGCAAAAGCGATCGAACGAGCGCGTGCGCGTGGCGATCGACACCACCTCGGTGACGACCCGTCGCCCATCGATGCGACTGGGGCGCATCGGCGACCGTTCAGCCGGCACCGCGAGAATCTCGGCGCGTGACTGCGCGACCCGGCCAGCGACCTCGGCGAGGACCTCGCGCTCGCGCCGAAAGGAGTCATGCTCGGGCACCGGACGCGCGAGGATTTGGATGAGCTCGTCGGCCGACGCGTCGTCGCTCGGAAGATCGAAGAGTGAGAGCGCCAGCCGCCGCAGCGCGCCGACGCGAGTGCCGTCGTGAGAGACGACCGACGTCAGCGCATAGAGGACGATGTCGAGCTCGCTGGCGTGAAATCGCACGCTGGGAAAGGCGAATCGCGCCAGCTGATCGGGCGAGAGCCCTTCGAGCGCCCACGTCAACCCCCGACGAAATTCGCCGACGAGCGCAGGAAACCCGAGCAGAAGTCGATCGCGCGAGAGCGGCGCGAGGGCGAGGAAGACCTTGCGCAGGCTCTCCCCGAGCGGCACTCCCGTCTTCTTCTCTTCTTGTTCGGTCATCAGCGCGAGACCGGCGGCCGCTTCGGCGATGCCGGCGGCGTCCTCCTCGAGGATGGTGACCGCGATCTCCGGATGGCGGAGCAGCTCGGCGAGATGCTCTCCAATCGCCGCGTCGACCCCTCGCTTGGCGAGGAGATCGCGGAGCATGTCGCGGAAGAACGTGCGCAGCTTGGCGCGGCGGTTCTGCGACTCGCGTTCTTCGGCGGTGATGTCGTGCGCGATCTCCTCGAGCTGGACGCGGACGAGGCCGCGCTCGAGGGCGAGGCGGACGATGCCTCCGCGGTCGAAGATCGCCTGCGCCGGCATCGCCAGGAGCTCCACGAGCCTGGTCAGCTCGTCGGCGCCGACGCCGCGAAGGAAGCGGAGAATCAGCACTCCGCGCGCGTGGAGACTTCCCCCGAGCCGCGTCTTGATCGCTGCATGACGGACGACGGCGTCGCCGAGCATCACCTCGTCCTTGAGGACGCCGAGCTCGATCACCGCTTGGGCGGCGAGGGCGCGATCGAAGGCGACCTGCGCGCGGACCCCGAGCTCGAGGCTGCTCGGGTGCGACACCGAGTACTGCAGCGCGCGTCCGAGCCACTGCGCGAGGGCGATCAGCGCTTCTTCCTCGAGCGGCGCGCTCACGTGCCTCCACCGATTCGGGCGAGCGCGGCGGCGAGGTGCTCGCGTGCTTCGGCGTCGTCGGGCCTCGTCACGAGCAGCTGCTTCCACGACGCTGCCGCCTCGGCCCAGTGTCCATATCGCTCTTCCAGCTTGGCCTTGCGCCGATGGCTCTCTCCGAGCTTCTCGTCGGCCTCGCGTTGCGCAATGGCCCACTCCGCCTTGAGGGCAGCGTCGGTCGGCGCATAGACGAGCGCGTTGCGCAGCGCCTCGGCGGCGGCGATCGAGTCACCTGAAGCGCGGGCCCGTGCCGCGGCGTCGGTGAGCTCTTTCACCTTCGACTTGCCGGCGACGAAACGCTGTTTGAGCGCGTCCATCGCCGCCTTTCGCTCGGCGGCGATCTTGGGATCGACCGGCGGCCCGCTCGGCGCAGTGGGCACCGTCGGAACGCCCGGCTTCGGCGGCAGCGGCGAGATCGGCGACGCCCCAAGGGCGCGTCCGAGCTTGGCGTCGTAGCCCGCCCGCCGATCGAGGGACGTCAGCGTCTCGTAGGCCTCGGTGACCCGCGCGAAGATCTTCTCCATCTTCGGCTTGAAGCTCCCGAGCCTCTTGCCGAAGAACCGATCGGGATGGAGCTGCCCGACGAGCTGAAAATAGGCCCGTTGGACCTTCTTCTTGTCCGCCGTCGGCTCGACGCCGAGGAGCTCGTAGAACGAGAGCTGCTCGAGCTTGTCGTGCATCTCGAGGATGAGACTGCGCTGGCGTGGGTCGAGCTCGACGTCTTCGTCGGTAGCCATGGCGGTTGAAACGCGTTTTCGATCGATTTCGCCCGGAAGTCATCCCTGGCTCGAGGTACGGCCGCTTTCGATCGAACGCACAAAAAGGCGAGAGCCCCCCGCCGAGGCGCGCAGGAGGCTCCAACCATCGCGGGCTGGCTCGCAGTCGTCAGTTACTGATTGCGACGCATGTAGGCCGGGATGTCCCAGTCCTGATCGAGCGGCGAGGCGAAACGCTCGCGACCTTCGGTGCGGCTCGGCGGGGCCGGCTCGCGCGGCGGCATCGAGCTCGAGGGCTCGCGACGTCGGGCGCCCTGCTGGACGAAGAGCGGCTCGGAGGAGTCGCGACGCGAGGAGGCCGGCGCGACCGAACGGGCGAGCGGCTGGACCTGCGCCGGGAGCGCGTGCGGAATGGAAGAGCGCTGCGGCTGCGAAGGCGCCGCGTCTTCCTGCGCCATCACGCGGTCGAAGCCGGTGGCGATGACCGTGACCTTGACCATCTCGCCGAGCGCCGGATCGACCGACGCACCGAAGATGATGTTGGCGTCTTCGTGCGCCTGCTCCTGGATGAGCGCGGCCGCTTCGTCGATTTCCTTCATCTTCATGTCGGGCCCACCGACGATGTTGAGGAGGATGCCGGTGGCGCCGTCGACCGAGATGTTGTCGAGGAGCGGGCTGGTGACGGCCATCTCCGCGGCCTGGCGCGCGCGGCCCTGACCCTTGGCACAGCCAGTGCCCATGAGGGCTCTGCCCATGCTCGACATCACCGTTTTGACGTCGGCGAAATCGACATTGATGATGCCGACTTGCGTGATCAGATCCGAGATGCCGCGGACGGCCTGATAGAGGACCTCGTCGGCCCGCTTGAAGGCCTCGATGAAGGTCAGGTCCTCGCCCAGATCGAAGAGCTTCTGGTTGGGGATGGTGATGAGCGTGTCGACGTGCTCACCGAGGAAGTGAAGCCCGCTGTCGGCGCGCTTGCTGCGCTGACGTCCCTCGAAGAGGAAGGGCTTGGTGACGACGCCGACGGTGAGCGCCCCCTCTTCGCGCGCGATCTGCGCGACGATCGGTGCGGCGCCGGTGCCGGTTCCGCCGCCCATGCCGGCGGTGATGAAGACCATGTCCGCACCTTGGATGAGCTCCTTGATGCGGTTGACGTCCTCGAGCGCGGCCTTGCGTCCCTGATCGGGATTCGCGCCTGCGCCAAGGCCTTTCGTCACGGTCTGGCCGATCTGCAGCTTCGTCGGCGCCGCGTTGGCGTCGAGTGCCTGCCGGTCGGTATTGATCGCGATGAACTCGACGCCGTCGAGTCCGAACTCGATCATCGTGTTCACTGCGTTGTTGCCGGAGCCACCGACACCGATGACCTTGATCCGCGCCTGGCTGTCCGGCTGGTCGTCTGCAAATTCGATCTGGAAGCCGCCCATCTGCTCCTCCGCGTGGCGCGTCACCTGATTGGTTTCCCTCGCGACCTCGGTCGCGAACCCGTTTCGGCGAGCGCTGCTTCGTTCCCCGTACGCCTTGGTCTTTGGCGGGAGGCCATCCTCTTCGACCGGGGCGCCTCTTCCCCGTTTACTTCGTCGAATCAGAAAGTCTTCCGCCGCCTAATGAACCACAACTCTGACAACTTATAAAGAGGTTACGTAAGTAAGTATAATCACACGATGTTTTTTACATAAAGACTAAAAGGCTGCTTTCAGCCATCCCCAGAGACCCGATCGCGCGGCCTCCTGAGCTTCCTCGCGAACCTCGCCGCGGCCGCCCTTCGGGGACGCGGCGTGGGCGGGTTCTTCTTCGCGAATCGTGCCGAGCGCGATCGCCTGGGCGCCGTAGCGCGCGAGGCCGACGGCGGTGGCGAACTGCGGGCCGTGCGTGAGATCGGTGAGGCCGCGGGTGCCGATCGGGTAGCCCCGACGCACCGGCATGCCGAGGATCTCTTCGCCGAGCTCGGTCATTCCTTCCATGAGCACGCCGCCGCCGCAGAGGACGACGCCGGCCGAGAGCTGCTCGAGATATCCGCTCTCTTCGAGCTGACGACGAACCACCGCGAAGATCTCTTCGACGCGCGGCTCGATGATGTCGGCGAGGACGCGGCGAGGAACGCGGCGAGCGGCATAGCCACCGACGCCGGGAACTTCCATCTCCTCGTCGTCGGGGACCATGCGCCCGAGGGCGCAGCCGCGCGCGTGCTTCAGGCGCTCGGCCTCGGCCATCGGCGTGCGGAGTCCGGCGGCGATGTCGCTGGTGACGCTCATTCCGCCGACGGGAATGACGCTGGCGCCGACGATGCCGCCGTCGACGTAGAGGATGAGGTCGGTGGTGCCGCCGCCGATGTCGACGACCGCGACGCCGATCTCACGCTCGTCTTCGGTGAGCACCGCTTCCGCCGAAGCGAGCGGCTCGAGGACGATGTCGGCCACCGTGAGGCCGCAGCGCTCGGCGCACTTGATGACGTTCTCGACGCAGGAGCGAGCCGCGGTGATCAGCTGCGCCTTCACTTCCAGGCGCACGCCGCTCATGCCGACCGGCTCGCGGATGCCGTCTTGCGTGTCGACGAGGTACTCGCAGGGGAGCACGTGGAGGATTTGACGGTCGGTGGCGATGGGGATCGCGCGAGCGTTCTCGAGGACGCGATCGACGTCGCCGCGGGTGACCTCGTTGCTCGAGATCGCGACCACGCCGTTGCTCCCCTGAGCGCGGATGTGGCTCCCGGCGATGCCGGCGAACACCGTGCGAATCTCCACGCCGGCCATGTTCTGAGCTTCTTCGATGGCCTGACGAATCGACTCGGTGGTCGATGCGACGTTGGCCACGACGCCCTTGCGGAGCCCCTTGCAGGGCACGTTGCCGACGCCGAGGATCTCCATTTCGGAGAAGGACTCGCCGGGCACCGTTTTCACTTCGGCCACGACCGCGCACACCTTGGTGGTGCCGATGTCGAGTCCGACGACGATTTCACCCTGCTTTGCCATCACCATCAGCTCCCGACCTCGCCGCTGGTTTGCGGGCAAGTGGTCAAACGCGAACCGCCGACTTGCCCGCAACCTGTCAGCCTTCGTCCCAAGCGGCCAAGTTTCTGCGCGCAGAAAAAAACCATCACGGGCTCACCCCCTTCGCTCCGGCCTTTCCGGCAGCCTTGGCGAGGGCCTTGGGTTTGCCATTTTTGCCGTCTTTTCCCGCGTTTTTTGGCGCATCCTTCGGCGCGTCGTCGATCGTCACCTCGGCAGGAGGAAGGGCCGAGACGAGCCGCACGACGATGCGTTCGGCGTGCGTGTCGTCGTCGAGAAAGATGACCGTCGGACGCGCATTTCGACGCGCGAGCTCACCTTCGATGCGGAGGCCGAGGCGCACCTTCTGGCGATAGGGCGGCCGTCCGAAGACGACGCGCACGCCGCGCTTGCCGAGGACGACCGAGAGACCGCCGTCGGCGTCGACGTGCACCTCCTCGATGCGGCCGCCGTAGAGACCGACGCGCTCGATCTCCGAGGAGAGATCGAGCGCGCGCTTCACGAGCTGCGCCGTCGCGTCGCGATCACCTCCCGCGTCGCCTTCGGTGATGCCGGTGACGATCGGGAGATCGCTCGGATCGCCCGGCTCGAAGCGCTTGAAGAGCTGCCCCTGCGCGGTGGCGAGGAAGATGCCGCTCGGCAGCGAGACCATCGACGCCGCCTCGCGCTCGACGATCTCGATGGTGAGGCTCGAGGGGAGCCTTCGTGCCAGCGTCGCGCGCTCGATCCACGGATCGCGTTCGAGCTTGGCGCGCGCGCCGTCGAGATCGAGATCGACCACGTTCTGACCGAGCGAGATCCCGGCGGTCTCGGTGACCCACTCGGTCGCGTGCCTCTTCGCGCCGACGATGCGGAGATCTTTGAGGCCGAAGCGCGGACTGGTGGTGACGTAACGACGTGCCGCGACCGCGGCGACGACGCCGGCAGCGAGCACCGCAGCGGCGAGCACGACCCGTCCGACGAGGCGCAGCCTTCGCCAGAGGAGCTCCGGATCCCAGGGCTTTTCCGGCGTTCCATCCTTGCGCGCGACGCGCGCGACGCGCACGTTGCCCTTGCTGCCCTCGCGTTCTTCACGCGAGACCACGCGCCGATTGCTCGGCAAAGCGGGCACCGACGACGCCGACGACGATGGACGCGACGAGGTGCTCATGGAGTCCCGCCCGAGAGCCGCGCGTGGAGCTCGCGCACGGTCTTGTTGATGTCACCAGCGCCGAGCGCGATCACGAGATCGCCCGGCTGCACGATCTTGGCGAGCTCTTCGGTGACCTGCGCGCGCGAGGCGACGAAGGTGACGTCGTGATGCCCGTGCGCGCGGACGTTGTCGGCGAGGTTCTCCCCGGTGGCCCCGACGATCGGCGCTTCGCCAGCAGCGTAGACCTCGGTGATGAAGAGCTTGTCGGCGCGGTTGAAGGCGCGCGAGAACTCGCTCATCAGCGCGTGGGTGCGCGTGTAACGGTGCGGTTGGAAGGCGACGACGATGCGACGTCCACCGGCGTCGAGATCACCATACGCACGGCGCGCGGCTTCGAGGGTGGCCTCGACCTCGGCCGGGTGGTGGCCATAGTCGTCGACGAGCGTGATGCCGTTCACTTCACCGACGATGGTGAAGCGGCGCTGGACGCCTTCGAAGGACGCGAGCGCCTCGCGGACGACGTCGAGCGGCACCTCGAGCTCGTCGGCGACGGCGATCGCCGCCAACGTGTTGAGCACGTTGTGCGCGCCCGGCATCCGCACTTCGAAATCGCCGAGCCGCTCGTGGCGTCGATAGGCGGAGAAGCGCGTCGAGAGGCCATGATAAGCGACGTGCGCCGCGCGGTAGTCGGCCTGCGCCGAGAGCCCGTAGGTGACGTGCCTGCGCACGAGCCGCGGCAAAATCGCCTGCACCTGCGGGTGATCGAGGCAGAGGACGCCGAGGCCGTAGAAGGGCACCTGCTCGACGAAGGTGACGAATGCGTCCTTCAGCGCCTCGAAGCTGCCGTAGTGATCGAGGTGCTCGGGATCGATGTTGGTGACGACGGCGATGGTCGGCGTCAAACGGAGGAACGAGCCGTCCGATTCGTCGGCCTCGGCGACGAGGATGTCCCCCTGCCCGAGCCGCGCGTTGGAGCCGAGCGCGTTGACCTTGCCGCCGACGACGACGGTCGGATCGAGGCCGGCGGCGCGGAGCACGGTGGCGACGAGCGAGGTGGTGGTGGTCTTTCCGTGGGAGCCGGCGACAGCGACGCCGTGCTTCAATCGCATCAGCTCGGCGAGCATCTCGGCGCGTTGGATGACGGGCGTCATGCGACGCCGCGCCTCGAGAATTTCCGGGTTGTCCGGGCGCACGGCGCTGGAGATGACGACGACGTCGGCGTCCTTCACGTTCTCCGCTCGATGCCCGACGTCGACCCGCACGCCGAGCCCCTCGAGGCGCCGCGTGACGTCCGAAGCCTTCAAGTCGGAGCCAGACACGGCGAAGTCGAGCGAGCAGAGGATCTCGGCGATCCCGCTCATGCCGATACCGCCGATGCCGACGAAGTGAACGTGGCGGACGCGACCGCGGAACATCAGTGACTCCCCTTCTTCGTCTGAGCCTTGTTCTGATCCGACTGGCCCGAGGGCATGTGCAGAAAGTCTTCGAGGAGCTCGCGGGTGATGCGCGTGGCAGCGTCGGGCACGCCGCGCGCACGGGCCGCGGTGGTCATCGCCGCGCGCTTCTTCGGATCCCGACAGAGGGTCCGCATCGCCTCATGCAGAGCCGCAACATCCGCTTTTTCCTGGCGAATCGCGATCGCTGCTCCCGCACCGGCGAGCGCTTCGGCGTTGGCAGCCTGATGATCGTCAGCGGCGAAGGGATAGGGCACGAGGATCGCCGGCCGACCGATGGCGCAGAGCTCGGCGCAGGTCAGCGCACCCGAGCGCGCGACGACGAAGTCCGCACCGGCGAGCGCGGCCGGCACGTCGGCGATGAACTCGGTGACGGTGACCTCGAGCTTCTTCTCGCCATACTCGAGGCGCTGAGGGCCGCCCGAGTCTTGCTGCGGACTCGCGTTCTTCTTCGGTTCGTTGCGCTCGCCCTTGCGCCGCGCGCGCTCGAGATCGTCTTCGGTGGCATCGGCCGCGATCGCGCGTGCGCTCTCGGAGGCAAACGCCTGTTCGTAGCGCTTCTTCACCTCGGCATCGCGACCGCGCCCCGCCTGGTGCGTGACCCTGAGCCGCTCGGTCTGGGCGAGGCGAGAGATGGCGGCAGGCAGCGTCTGGTTGAGGTGCTCGGCGCCCTGACTGCCACCCATAATCAAAATATGAATCGTCTCGCCCGCAGCGCGCGGCGCGGTCGGCATGAAGCCTTCACGCAGTGGGACACCGAGCGCGCGCGCCTTGTCACCGAGCGTGCTCCCCGCTTCGGCGAACCCGACGTAGATGCGCTTGGCGACCGGCGCGAGGAGCTTCTGCGTCAGCCCCGCGGTGCGGTTCGGTTCGAGGAGGACGACCGGGACCCCGAGGGCCGCCGCGGCGAGCGAGACGGGCCCCGCCGCGTAGCCGCCGATCGAGACCACCAACCTCGGGCGCTTCTTCATCACGATCGCCGTCGCCCGCGCGGTGGCGGCAGCCGCGACGACGCCACCCTTGAGCGCACCGAAGATCGACCGGCCCTTGAGCGGCTCGATCGGGAGGGTCTCGAGGACGAACCCTCGCTCGGGAACGACGCGCGCTTCGAGGCCGCGCTCGGTGCCGACGAAGACGAGCTCCAACGAAGGCGCCAGCCGCGCGAACGCCTCCGCCAGCGCAAGCAGCGGGAAAACATGGCCTCCCGTGCCTCCCCCGGCGAAGAGGACGCGCGCGCCGCTTTTCGTGATCACGAGGTCGCCTCGTTCGAGCTCGAGCTCGAGCTCCCATTCGAGGTCACGTTCCCAGTCGAGCCATCGACCGAACGACGCGGATCGTTCTCGCGGTCGAGGTGCTCCCGATCGACCTGTCGGCTGACCGAGAGGAGGACGCCGGCGGCGATGGCGTTGACGAGGAGCGACGAGCCACCGAAGGAGATGAACGGCAGCGCCAGGCCCTTGGTCGGGAGGAGCGACATCGCCATCGCCAGGTTGACCAGCGCCTGCACCGCGAAGAGCGTCGAGATGCCGAACGCGAGGTAGGTGCCGTAGTCGTCACGCGCGCGGAAGGCCGTGCGCACGCCGCGGTAGACGAGGCAGACGTACGCCGTGCAGAGGCAGACGACGCCGACGAAGCCGAGCTCCTCGCCGATGACCGCGCCGACGAAGTCGGTGTGCGCTTCCGGCAGATAGAGAATCTGCAGCCCTTTGCCGAGCCCGAGCCCGAACGTCTCGCCCGAGCCAAACGACATGCGGGCCTGGAAAGGCTGGTAGGCGAGGTCCTGACGGTGCGCCTCCATGTCGAGCCAGGCGACGACGCGCTGCCAGCGATACTCCTTGAAGCGCACGACCGCGGCGCCGGCGACCGAGCCGATGATGGTGGCGCCGAGGATGTAACCGACCTTCGCGCCCGCGACGAAGAGGAGCGTGAACGTGAGGAGGAGAAGGACGACCGCGCTCCCGAAGTCGGGCTGCTTCATGCACAGCACCATGAGGAAGCCGGCCATCAACAAGTGCGGGAGGAAGCCGATGCTGAACGTCTTGACGCCGTCGCCCTTCTTCGCGAGCGAATAGGCGAGCCAAAGCACGAGCGCGAGCTTGGCCAGCTCGGCCGGCTGGATGTGCACCGGACCGACGGCGAGCCAGCGCGTCGCGCCACCGCCCTTCGACCCGAAGCCGAGGACGCACGCGCTCATGAGCGCGACCACGCCGCCGAGGAACCAATAGGTGAGCCCGCGCAGGCGGTGGTAGTCGATGCGGGAGATCAGCCACGTCAGCGAGAGCCCGACGAGCGCGTAGATCACCTGACGCTTGAGGAAGAACTGTGCGTCCTTGTGCTGGACGGTCGCTTCGATCGCGCTCGCCGAGTAGACCATCACCACCCCGAAGGCGATGAGCCCGACGACGAGCGCCGCCATGACCGGATCGACGGAGCCTTGCGTCGCCCACAGCGCCTCCCAGCGCGCCTCCAGGCGAGCAAGAATTCCAGGCTTTTCGTCGATCGCCGGGGTCTCTTTGGTGCTGGTGGTGGCGCTCACGACGAACCTCCGGGCAGGCGCGCGCGCACGGCGGCGACGAAGACGTCACCACGGTGCTTGTAGTCGCGGAACATGTCGAAGCTCGAACAGGCCGGAGAGAGGAGCACCGCGTCGCCCGCGATCGCCAAGCGCGCCGCGCGCTCGACGGCCTCTTCCATCGAAGAGGCCCGCAGGACGACGAAAGAGCTCGGGAGACCGGCGCGAGCCGCGCGCATGATCTCCGGCGCCGCTTCGCCGAGGACCACGAGCGCGCGTCCCCTCCGCGCGAGCGACTCGACGAGAGGCGCGTAGGTGCCACCCTTGTCGCGACCGCCGGCGATGAGCACCGCGCGTGCGCCATCACCGAGCGAGAGCCCATCGAGCGCCGTCACCGCTGCGCCGACGTTGGTCCCCTTGGAGTCGTCGAAATAGCGGACGCCGTCGATTTCGGCGACCAACGTCGTGCGATGGGGGAGTCCACGAAAGGCACGAATCGCCGGGGGAAAGAGCCGTGGATCGACGCCCACCGCGGCCACCGCAGCCCACGCCGCGCAGAGGTTGGTGACGTTGTGACGACCCTCGAGACGAAGGTCGCCGAGGGAGATCTGGACATTCCTGACATGGTCGACGATCTGGTCGCCGACGAGGCCGATCGAGGCCGCCGGAGCCGGTCCGTCGACGAGCTCGAGACGTCCTCCTCCGAGCGAGGCGAGGCGGGCCGAGAGCGGGTCGCCATGAGGAACCACTGCGACGTCGCCGTCGGTCTGCGCGCGGAAGGCGTTGCCCTTGGCCGCCGCGTAGGCTTCGAAGGACGGATAGCGGTCGAGGTGATCGGCAGTCACGTTGAGGAGCACCGACGCGCGCGGGCGGAAGCCGGCGATGCGCTCGACCTGGAACGACGAAACCTCGACGACCGCGACGCCTCCCTGCGCGACCCCGGGATCGTTCTCGAGCACCGCCTGTGCGAGCGGAGTACCGAGGTTTCCGCCGGCAAAAACAGGCTTTCCGCTCACGCGCGCGAGCGCTGCGGCGAGCTCGGTGGTGGTGCTCTTGCCGTTGGTGCCGCCGACCGCGATCAGCTCGGCATCGACGTACCAGGAGGCGAGCTCGAGCTCGGAGACGATTCGAGCGCCACGACGTTCGGCGTCGCGGAGGAACGGCTGGTTGGGGACGCCCGGCGAGACGACGACGAGATCGGCGCCCACCAAATCGACGCCCTCGTGTCCCCCGACCGCGAGCACGATGCCTTCGCTCTCGAGCTGTGCCGCGACTCTTTCGATCGCCTGACGTGGACGAACGTCGGTGACGAGGACGTCGGCTCCCTTGGCGCGCGAGAGGCGAGCCGCCGCTTCGCCCGAAGCGCCGAGCCCGACGACGACCACGCGTGCGCCAGCGAGGCTCTTTTTCGCCTGCAAAACGGGCGAAGTGAGCGAGGTCGGCTGGGTGGAGGTCATCGGCTCACCGCAACTTCAGCTGCGCGATGGAGACCAGCGCGAGGAGGATGGTGATGATCCAGAACCGGACGACGATCTTCGTCTCCGGCCAACCGAGCTTCTCGAGGTGGTGATGGAAGGGCGCGCGGAGGAAGAGCCGCTTGCCGGTCCCGGTGATTCGCCTCGTCGCCTTGAAGTACGTCGTCTGCAGGAAGCTCGACCCGGCCTCGACGACGAAGACCCCACCGAGGATGAGGCTGAGGAGCTCGCTCTTCGTCAAGACGGCGCACATCCCGAGACCGCCGCCGAGGGCGAGCGCACCGACGTCGCCCATGAAGACGCTGGCGGGGAAGGAGTTGAACCACAAAAAGCCGACACCGGCGCCGATCATCGCGCCGCAATAGACGGTCAGCTCACTCGCGTTCCCGATGGCAGGAATGTCCAGATAGTTCGCCACCGAGAAGTGCACGTCGGGGTGGGAGATCGCCTGACGAACCTCGGGCGAGACGTTGAGGTACTTGGCGAGCGCGATGCCGCTGAAGGTGACGCCGGTGAGGTAGGCGATGATCAGGTACGTGCCGGCGTTGATGATCACCGGGCCGATCGCGAGGCCATCGGCGCCGTCGGTGAGGTTGACGCCGTTCGACATGCCGACGACGACGACGAGCGCGAACGAGATGTAGAGCCACCCCGGGAGCACGATCGGGTGCTTCGAGAAGGCGAGGAACGGCACCGCCAAATGGGTGCGAATTTCCAGCCAATCGGCAGGCAGCCCGGCGCGCGGCATGAAGACGTAGGCGAGCGCCGCGCCGCCGACGAGGAACTGACCGACGAGCTTGTAGCGACCGGCGAGCCCTGCCGAGCTGCGCTGGTGAATCTTCAGATAGTCGTCGAGGTACCCGATGACGCCGTAGCCCGCGGTGACCGCGGCGGTGGCCCAGACGAAGACGTTGTGCGGGTCGGCCCAGAGGATGGTGGGCACCAGCATGCAAAGGAGGACGAGCGCCCCACCCATCGTCGGCGTGCCGCGCTTCACCTGGTGGTGCGCCGCCTCGTCTTCCCGAACGACCTGCCCGATCTGCTTTTTTTGCAGCTCGCGGATGAACCACGGGCTCATGACGAAGCTCATGAGCATGGCGGTCATCGTCGCGGCGACGGCGCGAAAGGGGATGTATCGGAGGACGTTGAGTCCGCCGAGCCAGTGCGCCTTGAGCCGAAGGGGGTAGAGGAGCTCGTAGAGCATTGCGCGTCAGCCCCCGCTTTCGCCGTGGAGAAGACCGCCCCCTCGATGCGCGATCTCGCCACCGTGGGCCAAAATCGCGGACGCCACGAGCTCGGTGCGGACGCCCCGCGAGCCCTTCACGAGCACCAGATCACCGGCGCCGATTTCGCTGGAAAATGCGGCTGCCGCGGCCTCGGAGTCGGCGAAGTGACGAGCCTCGATGCCGCCCGCGCGGGCCGCCGTGACGTAGCGCTCGGCGAGCGGACCGATGGCGCAGAGGAGCGCCGGCGCGGCTTCGACGATGGCGGCGGCCACGCGATCGTGCGCTTCGGTCGCGACTTTGCCGAGCTCGCGCATTTCGCCGGCGACGACCACCAGCCGCAAGCGAGAACGCTCGGCGAGGCCCTTGGCGGTGGCGAGCGAGTCGACGAACGCGGAGGGGCTGGCGTTGTAGCTGTCGTCGAGGACGAGGGCGCCGTCTTGCCTCTTGCGGAGCGCGAGCCGGCCGGGAACGGATTGCACGCGTCGCGCGAGCGCCGCTCCGAGCGCGGCCTGCTGCAAGAGTGGGCGGGACGTCGCTTCGAGGGCGGCGTCGACCGCGGCGACGGCAGCGACGAGATCTCGCGCGGCCGCCTCGCCGAAGATGGGGAGCCGAACGAGGAGCGTCTCGTCGATCGCCTGCGTATGCCGCGAAACGGTGACGTTGGCGCCGTCGACGAGCGGCGTGTGATCGAGGAGACGGTAGGTGGCGCTGGCATGGCGACCGAACGACCGCGTCGCCACACGAAGCCCGAGGAGCGCCGCCATCCCCCACGGCTCGTCGATGCAGGCGACCGCACAGAGCCGGCTGGCCACGAGAAGCGCGCGTTTTTCCCGACAAACAGCCTCTTCGGCGCTCTCCCCGGCGACGATCACGCCCTCGGCATGCGCGACCCCGACGTGCGTGAGGATCGAGACGTCGGGCGCGGCGATCTCGGCGAGCTGCGCAATTTCTCTGCGCACGTTCATCCCGACCTCGATGACGCCGAGGACGTGGTGCGCTTCGAGTCCGAGCAGCGTCATCGGGACGCCGATTCGATTGTTGAGGTTGCCGCGGGTGGCGAGCACCACACCGTCTCCGAGCGCGCTCGCGGCGGCGGCGGCAGCGAGCTCTTTCGTCGTGGTCTTCCCGGCCGATCCGGTGACGGCGACGATCATCGCGTCTCCACGACGGGCACGCGCCCAACGATCGCGGTGTGCACGCGCGAGACGTCCGAGCGCGATCAACGTGTCCTCGACGACGATGACGACGACGGCGCGGCTCGCGAGCCCGGCCGGAAGGGTCGCCTTCCGCTCGACGACGATGCCGACGGCGCCCGCCGCCAAGGCCTGCTCGAGGAACGTATGCCCGTCGAACGTCTCGCCACGCAAGGCGACGAAGAGGTTGCCCGCTACGATCGCGCGCGTGTCGGTGGTGACCCCGACCAAGCTCGTCGCCGGATCCCCGAAGGCGAGCGCACCCCCGCTGGCAATGGCCACCTCGGCCGCGGTGAAGCGAGCCTGATTGGTCGGAATGGGCGTCGTCATCAGCTTCTTTGCTCCTCGGAATCACGCCGGTCGCGCAGGTGGACACGCTGCGTGAGCGCGCGACGCGCCTCGGCGACGTCGTCGAAGGGACGCTTTTCGGTGCCGATGAGTTGGTAGTCCTCGTGCCCCTTGCCGGCGAGGAGGACGACGTCACCGGGTTTCGCAGCGTTGATCAGGCGCTCGATCGCCGCCGCGCGATCGATCTCGACGTGGAAGCCGAGGACGCCGGCAGAGAGCTCGGCGGCGGTGAGCTCACGCACGCCATGGAGCCCTTCACGCACGTCTTCGAGAATTTTCCGCGGGTCTTCGGTGCGTGGATTGTCGCTCGTGAGGAGCCCGACGTCGGCGCCGCGCGCGACCGCCTCGCCCATCGGCGCGCGCTTCTTCGCGTCACGATCGCCGCCGCAGCCGAAGAGACAGAGGAGCCGCCCACCGGTGCTCTTCGTCAGCGGCCGCAGCGCACCGAGCACCCGAATCAGCGCATCGGGCGTGTGCGCGTAGTCGACGAGGACGGTGATGTCATCGCGCGATTCGTCCGACGCCGCCTCGAGCCGGCCGGGGACCGCACGTGCCTCTCCGAGCGCCGAAGCGGCGTGATCGGCGCGCACCCCGAGCCCGACGAGGACGCCGAGCGCGACGGTGAGGTTCTGCAAGTTGTGCTCGCCGACCAAAGGCGAGACGAGCGTCAGGGGACCATCCGGTGTCGAGAGCTCGGCCTTCGTGCCGCGCGCATCGACGCTCGCCGAGAGCACGCGCACGTCCGCCGAGGCCGCGCGACCGACCTTGATCAGCGGCGTCGTCACCTCGCGCGCCAGCCGCTCGCCATGGTCGTCATCGATGGAGACGACCGAGACGCCCGGATGGAGCTCGACGAAGAGGCGACGTTTCGCCTGGAAATACCGCTCCATCGTGCCGTGGTAGTCGAGGTGATCTTGCGTCAGGTTGGTGAACGCGGCAGCGCGGATGCGCGTCCCGGCGAGGCGCCCTTGATCGAGCGCGTGCGACGACACCTCGATCGCGGCATGATCGGCGCCCTGCCCGCGCGCCCAATCGAGGAGACGCGAGAGCTCGTCGCCTTCGGGCGTGGTGTGCGCCGTCGGACGTCGCTCGTCGCCGAGCCGCGCGCCGACGGTGCCGATCACCGCGCAATCCGGACCGTCGCCTCGGCGCGCGGCGAGCACGTCGAGCGCCGCGCCGAGGAGCCAGCTGGTGGTGGTCTTGCCGTTGGTGCCGGTGATGCCGAGGACCTCGACGACGTACGAAGGATGCGCGTGCACCGCCGACGCGGCGATCCCCAGCGCCGCCCGCACGTAGGCGCGCGAAACGACGATCTGGGGGATTTTCAGGTCGAGCTCGCCGTCTTCCTCTTCACGGAGAATCGCCGAAGCGCCTCTGCCGATCGCATCCGCGAGGAAAGCCGCGCGCGCCTTCTCGTCACGCGAGCCGGCTCTGGCGACGTAGAGATCGCCCGGCCCGACGCGCCGCGAGTCCTGCTGCACGTCGCGAACGAAGACAGAATCGTCGCCGACGAGGCGCACGGGCCCGCCAGGCACGAGCTCGGAGACGACGGTCTCGAGCGGGACGCCGCGAGGGTCACGACGGGAAGGGGGAGGAGGGACCATGATGGTTCTCCTTCACGACGCCTTCACGACGACGGCTCGAGCTTGAGCCGGACCGTCATCCCACGCACGGTGACGACGCCGCCCGCCGGCTCCTGCTTCACGACCGTCCCCGACCCATCGAGCACCGGGACGAGCCCGACCGCGGTGAGCGCCTTGACCGCGTCGCGCGCGCCGAGCCCGGCCACCTCGGGGACGATCACCCGTGGGATTTCGCCGTTCGGTCCACCGATGTTTTTGGCAGGAATGGCAGGAATGGCAAGATTGGCCGGAACATTGGCAGGATTGGCAGGAAGTCCGGATCCCACCGGCGGCCCGATCGGAGCGCTGACCGCGCCGCCCGGACCGGTGACATCGAGGAGCGGATCGATCATCCCCGCAGCCATGTCGGCGTAGACCTTCGGCGTCGGATCTTCGAGGGGGAAGGTGATCGGCGTCTTCGCCAAATCGCCCGAGGGGGCGACGCCGTAGCGCGAGAGCGCACGCATGGCGATGCGACGGAAGAGCGGCGCCGCGACCTGACCGCCGAGGTGGGCGACCCACGGCTCGTCGATGACGACGGCGACGACGAAACGAGGCTTCTGCGCCGGCACGAAGCCGACGAACGACGAGACCCACTTGTCGGGATCGTACTTGCCGGTCGCGGGATCGGCCTTCTGCGCCGTCGCCGTCTTGCCGGCCACGCGATAGCCGGGAATGTGCGCTTCCTTGCCGGTGCCGCCCTCTTCGACGACGCCCGTCATCATCTCGGTGACGAGGTGCGCGGCGAACGGCGGGACGGCTTCGCGACGGACGACGGGGATCTCCTCGCGGACCACCTCGCCCATCGAGCTCGTGACCTTCTTCACCAGCATCGGCTCGAGGAGCTTGCCGCCGTTGGCGATCGCGCTCATCGCCATCGCCATCTGGATGCCGGTGACGCTGACGCCCTGCCCGAAGCTCGCGTACGCGACCTCGACCTCGTACCAAGGCCGGCCACGCGCGCGGAGGACGCCGGTCCCTTCGCCGGGAATTCCGAGCCCGGTGGTCTCGCCGAAACCAAAGCGCTTGAGCGCCGCGTAGAGCCCCGCTTCACCGAGCAAAAGGCCGATTTTTCCGGCGCAGATGTTCGACGACTTGGCGATGATCTGGCTCGGCGTCAGCATCCCTTCCGGGTGCGTGTCGTGGATCGTCTGCCCGCCAATTTCCCAGACGCCATTCTCGCAGAAGAGCTCTTCCGTCGGCTTCAGCTTCCCCTCGGCGAGCGCCGCGGCGACGGTGAAGATCTTCATCGTCGAGCCCGGCTCGAGGCGGTCGGCGATGCCGTGGTGCTTGCGCGCCTCGATCGGCGAGTCGCCGTAGTCGTTGGGGTTGTAGGCAGGCGCGCTCGCCATCGCCAAGATCTCGCCGGTGTTCGGATCGACGACGATCGCGCTCCCCGACTTCGCCTCGAACGCCCGCAGCGCCGCCTCGAGATCGGCCTGCACGTCGTACTGGAGACCGAGATCGAGCGCGAGCTGGACGTCGTCGCCGGCGAGCGCGCGTTCGTCCTCGATGCCGTCGCCGAAGAGGAGCGTGCCCTTGCGATCACGGAGCGCGGTGATCTGATCGGCACGACCGCGCAGGTCTTCGTCGAAGGCTTTTTCCAGCCCATCGATGCCGTTGCCGTCGGTGGAGACGAAGCCGACGAGCCCCCAGAGCGCCTCGCGCCCGGGATAGAATCGGTGCCCTTCGCCCTCGATCATCAGCCCCTTCAACGCCCTCGGGCCCAACTTCGGATCGACCAGCGCGCGGAGAGCGACCGTCTCGTCTTGACTGAGACGACGCTTGAGCCAGATGAACCGACGCTTCGTCGCCAGCTTCTGCTGCACGTCGGCGAGGGGCATCACGAGCGCTTGCGCGAGGCGCGCAGCGGCGTCGTCGAGGAGCGCGGGCACGTCCTTCGGCGCCACCCCGCGGACGAGCTCGGCGACGTTGATCGCGACCGAGGGAACGTCGAGCGAGACCGCCAGCGGCTCACCGTTGCGATCGAGGATCGAGCCACGCGTCGGCTGCACCTTGAGGCGACGTTGACGTTGACGTTCGGCGATCGCGCGCCACTCGGCGCCGTGCTTGACCTGGATGTTGTAGGCGCTGCTGACGACCGAGGCGAGACCGGTCGCGAGGAGCCCGCAGAGGACGCCCATCCGCACCTTCAGCCATCGCGCCCGACGCGGCTCGATGTTCCTCACGGCGCCTCCAAGGCGGGCGGCGCGATCGACGGCGCCAGCACCGGCGCCATCACCGGTGAAGGCGACAAGCCCATGCTCGCCGACGCGGACGGAGCTTGTTTTTGTGCCGTTGCGCTCGTCTTCGCTTCCGTCGCCTCGATCGGTGCGCCGACGACGAAGATGCGCTGCGGCGGCGGCTCCTCCATCTGAAGGACCCCCTTGGCCAGCGCTCCGACGCGCTCGGGATTGCGATACGCGACCGCTTCGACTTGGAGCACGCGGCGGGTCTCGCGGAGCTGCGCTTGCTTGTTGCGCGCACGTCCGAGGCGATACCCGAGCTCGACGGATCGACTCCGAAGCGCGAGGTAGAGCACGAACGCCGACGCGGTGGCGACGACGGCGAGCGTCCACAGCGAGACGAAGCGCGTGGTCCTCGTCACGAAGCGCCTCCGTATTTCTTCGCCCTGCGCGCGGCGTAGCGGGCCTCGCGATCGTTCTTCGGCGCGCCCGGCGCGAGCAGCTTGGCGGCGCGGAGCTTGGCGCTGCGTGCGCGAGGATTGTCGGTGAGCTCGGCCTCGCCAGCGACCATCGGCTTGCGCTGCAGCAGCGCCCAACGCTCGCCCGCGAACGCGCGTTTGACGCGGCCATCCTCGAGCGAATGAAAGCTGATGATGGCGGCGACGCCTCCCTCGGCGACCAGCGTCGGCAGATCGGCGAGGAGCCGATCGAGCTGCCCGAGCTCGTCGTTGACCGCGATGCGCAGCGCTTGGAACGTTCGCGTCGCCGGATCGATCCCGACGTCGCCCTTGCCGCCGACCGCCGACCAAATCGCGTGGCGGAGGTCGCCGGTCGTCTCCAACTTGCCTTCGGTGGCCGCGCGCTTGATCGACGAGGCGATGCGCCGTGAGCGCCGCTCTTCGCCGAGCTCGAAGATCAAATCGGCGAGCTCGGTGTCCGTGCAGCGATCGATGAGCTCGCGTGCCGTCTCGCCGTGGGAGCGATCCATCCGCATGTCGATCGGCGCCGCCGAAGCGTCACGACGGAAGCTCATGCCGCGCGAGGCATCGTCGAGCTGCGGTGAGGAGACGCCGAGATCGGCGACGAGTCCGTCGAAGCCGCCTGCTTCTCCCGCATCACGCAAGAGGCTGGTGGCATCGGCGAACGCCCCATGAAGGATGCGCACGTGACCCGCGAACGGCGACAGACGCGCGCCAGCAGCCGCGATCGCCGTCTCGTCGCGATCGATGCCCACGAGCGTCGCCTTTGGCGCGGCCGTGAGGAGACCTTCGGAGTGACCACCGCCACCGAGCGTGACGTCGAGGTAGCGGCCACCTTCGCGCGGCGCGATCGCGGCCACGACCTCGGCGCGTAGCACCGTGTGGTGGACGAACGCGTGATCGACGGGTGCGCTCACAGCCCGAGCTCCCCGAGCTTGATCGCCAGCTCGCGACGCTCTTCCTCGGTCGTCTCGGTGACGCGCACCCAACGCGACTTCGACCAGAGCTCGGCGTTTCGCCCCATGCCCGCCCAGACGACGTCCTTCTCCAGGCCCGCGTACGCACGCAGCGTCGGTGGCACGAGCACGCGCCCGGTGGCGTCGAACGTCACCTCGACGGCCGCGCTGACGTAGAGACGACGAAGCTTCACCACGTTCGGATCGAAGCGCGGCAAGTGCGCGAGCTTCTCCTCGAAGGCTCGCCACTCGGCGAGTGGATAGGCGACGAGGCACGGATCGAGCGCGCTCGTGAGGACGAAGCGATCGTCGCCGGCAGCCGCGAGCGCATCGCGAAAACGCGCAGGTAGGCTCGTGCGCCCCTTCGCGTCCATCGCGTGCTCGTACTGCCCTTGCCACATCTGCTCCGGTCACTCTCATGTCGCGGAGGCTTTTGGCACTTCTTGCCACTTCTTCCCACCGGACAGCCCACCCTACGGAGGGGTGGAGCGATCCGTCAAGTAAGGCGGTCGGGTTTTTTGCCGGGAATTGGACAAAGAAGCGCGAACCTGGGTCCAATGCCGCACAGCGTTATCCGCAGGGTGTGGATAACCCGTGAGCAAGTGTGCAGGCCAAGTTCTCGGCGTGCGCTGGCGCAGCCTCGAGACGGGTGCGACGAGGGCCGCGGGCGAGGCGTCTAGTTCGTCTTCGTCTTACAAGGGCACTCGGTCGGCATCGTCACCGGCATCACGAAGTCGTGACCGCTCGTCGGGGCGCTCGTCACGGCGCTCGGAGGACTCGAGGTGGAAGACGCGCTCGCCGGGCTCGTGGCGACGTACGTGGTCGTCGGCGACTCGCCCTTCGGCTGTGAGCCTCCGCACGCGAAGGACCATCCGAACGAGACGACGATCGCGCTGCAGGCCCCCAGACGACGCATGCAGTCGCGCTAGCCGAGCCGACGATGCTCGTATAGACCGACGAGCTGCCGATGCGCGACCTCCAGACGCCCGTCACGTCGGCTCTCGCGCTCGCGTGCGCGCTCGTTGCAAGCTCGTGGAGCAGGTCGTCCGAAGCGGCCTCGTTCCGGCGCGGTCCTTATTTGCAAGACCTCGGCTCGCGGCAGGTCGCGGTGCTCTTCGAGCTCGATGCACCGCACTCGGCGACGCTGACGGCGAGCATCGGCGTCGCGCCGAGCGGCACGGGCCCGGGCGAGGCTGGACCGAACGCGACGACGCAAGGAAGCGTCGACACCGTGCACGAGCTCGTGCTCACCGGTCTCACGCCGGCGACGAGCTATCGCTACACGGTCGCGATCGACGACGGCACGCGCGAGGAGGGCACCTTCACTACCGCGCCGGAGGACGATCGCCCGTTCTCCTTCCTCGCGTACGGCGACAACCGCACCGATGCTGCGTCGCACGCGTCGATCGTCGCCGCGATGAAATCGGCGCCGGGCGACTTCATCGTGCAGACGGGCGACATGGTTCAAGACGGGAGCGAGCCCGACGGCTGGACGCGTTTCTTCCTCATCGAACGCGAGCTCCTGAGAAGCCGCTGCGTCTTCCCCGCGATCGGCAACCACGAGGTATCGATCCCGACCTCCGACGGCGCACAGCGCTTCGCCCGCATGTTCCGCGTGCCGGGGCCGAGCGGCTCGGCCGAGCGCTATTACACGTTCCGTTGGGGCTCTGCGCGCTTCGTCGTGCTCGACTCGCAAGACGACTTCGTCAGCGAACAGCGCGCTTGGCTCGAGAAGACGTTGGTCGCGCTCGACAGCGAAGCGGGCATCACTTGGCGCTTCGTCGTGCTCCACAACGGTCCTTTCTCGAGCGGGCTCCACGGGCCGAACCGCGCGCTCCAACTCGGCCACGTCCCCGAGCTGCTTCGCGCGCACAAGATCGACCTCGTCCTCGCCGGGCACGATCACATCTACGAGCGCGGCGAGGTCGGCGGGCTCAAGTACCTCATCTCCGGAGGGGGCGGCGCACCGCTTTATCCCGAGCATCACGACGAGCCGACTGCCTTCCGCTTCGAGCCGACGCATCACTTCATCCAGTTCTCGGTGAGCAAGGGCACGGCCTCGATGAAGGCGGTGCGCATGGACGGTTCGACGATCGAAGAGTGCACGCTCGGCGCGGGTGGGAACGTCCCCTGGGGATGCCCCGGTGGAGCTGCGCCTGCTGCTCCCGGAGCCGTCGCTGCGAATGCCACTCCTCCACCTTCACCGAAGCGCGCCTGCGACTGCTCCTTCGCGTATGGCTCGCTCGGCTGGACCGCGGGCGGCCTGGTGACGGCGCTGATCTTCGCCACCGGCCTCCGTCGCAAGACGCGCCTGAATGACCCCCGTAAACCGCAGGAACCTCACGAACCTGACGAGTGAGCGCCTGCTTTTGATTGTGCATCGAGGGTCCATCCGAGGCATCATCGACGACAGATGCCGTCGTTTCTCCGTCGCACGACGCTCGTCCTCGTCTCGGTGTCCGGAACGTTCCTCCTCGGTAGCGCGGCGCTCGGCACCGCCTGCACCTGGCCCGACTACACGACCGATCTCGTGGAAGGCGATGCCCCGATCGGAGACTCCGACGCCAGCTCCGGCGACGTCTCCCCCGACGCGCCGAAAGACACGGCCATCGCCGACACCACCTTCGTCCTCCCCGACGGCCGCAGCTGCACCGGGCACGACGAGGACGGCGACGGCGTCCCCGACGAGTGCGACAACTGCCCCAACGTGCAGAACAAATCGCAGACCGGCGGCGACGTCGGCGATGCGTGCAAAGGCAACGTCGCCTTCCTCCCGACGTCGACGCGTCTCCTCTTCGATCCGCTGCGCAGCATCAGCGGTTGGAAGCCGTTCGGCGCGCAACCCGAGACGGGACCCGCGGCCCTCTTCGTCGTCGACAAAGACGGCGACTCGCTCCTCGGCGGCAGCACCTCCGACTCCGATCTGCGCTTCCTCGTCGGCGGCACGGGCTCGGGCGGCTCGGCGACGGTCGTCACCACGATCATGGACGTGCAGGGCGAAGACACCGGCGGAAGCGCGGGCGTCCTCCTTCGCGTCACCGGCTCACCGCAGAGCAAGTTCTTCATCTGCGCGCTCTCGGTGGCCAACGGCTTCGCGGCCGCGCGCGCTCCCGACACCGGCTGCAGCGGCGGCGGCTGCGGCCCGGTCGCCTTCCCCCTCAGCTTGGCCGACGGCGGCGTGAGCATCGCGCAGCTCGCCATTCCCCCCGAAGTCCCCCACGGACCGAGCGACACGATCGGCCTCCGCGCTTCGGTGACCAAGGGCGACGGCGCCACGTCTGGCGACTTCGAGTGCCGCATCTTCGATCCGAAGGTGCCCTCGTCGGTGCTCACGACTGACACGCGCTACTCGGTGAAGGTGCCGGTGCCGACGAGTCGGTGGTTGCCGAGTGGTGAGGTGGGGTTGTACGCGCAGAAGTCGCGCACGCAGTTTTTGAGCGTGGATGTGCTGCGGGGGCCGTGATTCCGGGACCGGCTCGGACCGGCTCGGACCGCGGGCTAAGATATGAAGCCCGGCTTGGCCGGGCTCGAGCTGCTTCATGCCGTGGGCTTTAGCCCGCGGTCCCCGAGCGAGCGGATCGTCCCCCCGCCCCACGGGTAGCCCGTTCGCGCCTACACAGCCTCCAGCGGGCTCAACTTCTCATCGGCCCAACTTCACATCCCCGGACAGGGAGTCCCGAGCGGCGCAGGTGCGGGCACCGTCGCGATTCCCTTCTTGTGGAACGTCGCGAGGAAGCATCCGTATTGGTACTTCACGGCATCGAGCTGCGTGTAGAGCGCGTGCGCGTCGTAGATGCCGTCGCCCTCGTATTGGACGATGACGCCGGTGAACGGTGTGCCTGATTCCGACTTCAAATCCTGACTCACCGGATACGACAAGAGGCCGTCGAGGCCGGCGAGCTTGAGGGCGTCTTGCATGGAAGGCCAGAAGTTGGTGCCGGCCTCTTTGTGGCCGTATCCGAGCGCCATCACGTCGTAGACCTGCTCGGGAAAATTGGTGTCGCCCTTGCCGACGGGCTCGTAGATCGGTCGCACCGGCCTTCCTGCGAAGGGACGACGGGCGAGGCGCGTGGTGTAAATCGACGGTTCGATGGGCTCCACCCCGGTTTGGAAGAGGTGCAGCATCGGATGGAAGAAGATGAGGTTGTCGTCGGTGCCTGCGTAGGCCGCGATGAAGCCGCCGACGTGGGGATAGCCGAGCACGTTGGGGAGCGTGATGAAGTAGCTCCAGTACCCACCCGCGCCGGTGGGGACGACGGCTTGGATGCGCGGCTCGATGGCGCCGACCATGTTCGTGTACATGCCGCCCATCGACTGGCCTTGCGCGGTCACGGGGCCGTCGTTGAAGTGATAGGCGGTCTCACCGGTCGGGAGCGAAAGCCCCGTACAGGTGGCGACGACCGACGGCGGGATGGTCAGCGTGCGTAGCGCCTTCATGAAGAGACGTTGCTCGATGACGCCTTGGCGGAAGGTGTCGCGCATCGCCGCGAGGTTGGCGAAGTTGATGTAGTCGTGCTCGGACGCGCCCGGCACGCGCTCGGGGTTGATGGGGAGCGCCGAGCTTGCCGCGGCGAGCCCGAACGGCGCGACGACGAAGGCCGGCCCTTCGCCCTTGGTGTTGCAACCAAGCGTGCCCAGCCACTTCTCGAGCTTGCCCTCGGGACACTTCGTCGGGTCGCTCTCGACGCGCCAAGTACCGCGATCGACGAGCGCCGCCGAGAGGCCGCCGGAGCCGTGGAAATACATGTGGAGCGGGTAACCGCCCGCTGGCATCGGCGCGCCCTTCGGCAGCGTGAGGACGATCGGCACTTTCTCGTCGCGCTGCTTCACCGGCAGACCGTCGGCGCCGACGACGAAGAGCCCTTCCTTGTCGAAGAGCGGCGCGCCTTTCTGAAACTGCGGATAGGTGATGCTGCCTTTGATCTCGCAGTAGCGATCGTGCTTCGCGCCGTCGTCGGGATCGACGACCAAGTCGGTGATCGGCGCGTCGTAGAGCGGGAGCATCTTGTCGGTGAGCGCGGCGAGCTCGGCCGGTGCATCCCCGGTGGTGAAGACGGTGGCCGCGGCGACATCGGTGGCCGCGATGCCCTTGTCCTTCAACACCGCGAACATCGGCGCATAGAGGGCGAGCGCGGCGGCTCCATGCGCACCTGCAGGCGCCTGCCCCGACGCGAGGCTCGCGAGACCGGCCGGCACCGAAAGCGGCGCGCCCTTGTCGTCGCCGAAGGTGCGTTTGACCACGAACGCGTATTTGCGCTTCTCGTGCAAAAACATCCCCGGGCGCGGCGCGACGCCGAGCACGTATTCGGGCACGTAGTCGTCGGTGGGAATGGTCTGCGTGACGAGCGGGAAGAAGCGGCCCTTCTCCGGAGAAGCGTCGTCGACGTCGACGAGGAGCACCGGTGAGCTGGCGTGTGCGGCGACGACGTCGTCGATCAAGTGCTTCGCGAGCGCGTGATCGAAATGGAAGTAAGCGACCGGCGCCACCGGGAAGCCGACGTGATCGCTGGCGATGATGCGCAGCCCGTCGACCACCGACTTCTTCAGTGGATTGGGGAACGCGTTCCCTTGCACCTTCCCATCGGCGCCGAGCCGGAGATCGGACGGATAGGGGAAATCGTAGAAGTGCTCTTCGGTCGAGAAATCAGCCTCCAAATTGAAGGTCACGGTGCTCGCGCCGTTGCCGGTGTCGGCGCCTCCGTCGGTCGGCTGCGCGCTGTCGCTCTTCGATGAGCACGCTCCCGACGCGAAGACCACGAGCGGGAGGAAGGAGACGTAAGGGAGGCACTGGAGAAACGAGAGCGCACGAACCTTCGGCATGGGCGACCAGGATAGCGGCTCTCGCGAGGTGCGCTGCGGTTCCGTCCGATGTCACCTGGCCCCGCGACCGACCCGCGCTACTCTCGTGCGACGCGCGAGCGCGATCGCCCATCATGAGCCAGCTCCACGAATCCCTGCTGGTGCCCGCCGCCGGCTTCTGGCCCGATCGGCGCGGCGAGCGCGTGCACGTGCGTTGGCTCGGCACCGCCGGCTTCGAGATTCGCTACGGCGATCACGTCATCCTCATCGATCCGTACGTCAGCCGCTGCTCGCTCGCGCGCTGTGTCGCGGCGCCGCTCGTGTCCGACGAAGCCCTCGTGCGCCGGCTCCTTCCGCGCGCCGACGCCGTCATCGTCGGGCACACGCATTTCGATCACGCGCTCGATGTCCCGGCCATCGCGCGCGCCACCGGAGCCCGCGTCTACGGATCGCACTCGGCGACCGCGCTCTGCCTCGGCGGACAGGTCACTCCGAGCAAAATCGTCGACGTCGAAGAGGCGCTCGTCGCCGGCGGCACCGGCTCATTCATCTCGGAAATAGGCCCTTTTCGCCTGCGCTTCTTCGCCAGCGCCCACTCCAAGCTGGTGCTCGGTCGCGTGCCTTTGCCGGGCGACATCGACGACTGCGACGCGGTCCCGATGCGCCTCCACAAGTACCGCTGCGGCGCGGTCTTCGGCGTCGAGATCAGCGTCGGCGGGCGCACCCTCTTCCACCTCGGGAGCGCCGAGCTCGTCGAGCGCACCCTCGCGGTCCATAATCTCGATCTGCTTCTTCTGTGCGTGGCGGGGTGGACCAAAGGCGACGACGTCCCCGAGCGGGTACTGCGCGCACTCTCGCCCGAGGCGATTTTGCTCTCGCACTGGGACGACTTCTTCCGCCCGCTCGACGAGCCGGTGCGGGCCCTGCCGGCCTTGCAGATGCCGACGCTGGTCGACCGCCTCATGCGTGCTTCCCGAGATGTCCGCATCGGGACGCTACCGCTTCTCGGGGAGACCACGCTCTGAGCCGCGAACGAGGTGCCGCGCCTCGGTCACGTGATAGATTTCCACGTGATGCTTCGCTTCCCTTCTTTCCTTAAGTCTTCGGATACGTCTTTCGATTCGGCTGTCGCGACGTCTACTGCGCGACGACGCGTGGCCCGAACGGCCACCGCGCTGCTGGCGCTGGTCGCGATCGTGCCGATCGCGTGGACGCTGAATTGCGGCGGCGGTGGCGGTGGGGACACGCAGCCGGGAACGGATTCGAACGTCGAGGATGCGACGACGGAGACGGACAACGATGCGGGGAGCGACGGTGGGACCGATTCGGATGCAGTGATTCCGACCGATACGGGGAAGGCGGATACGGGGACGGATACGTCGCCTCCGCCGGTGACGTGTACGAAGGCGCCGACGTTCACGTCTCCATTGAAGCTGAATCACAACCCGGACGCGCTCCGGCAGGTCGCCAACGGCAGCGTGGCGATGCTTCCCGACGGCAAATTGATGGTCGTCTTCCTCGAGGCGCTCGACAGCGGCTCGCGCTACGGGCTCTACTCGCGCATCGTCGATCCGGTGCCGGATGGCGGGAAGTTCGGCGCGGACGAGCGTCTCGACGTCGACGCCGACAACCTCACGGCCGGCTCCGCGCTCACGCTCGGTCGCCTCGGCAATGGCGCCCTCACGCTCCAATACTCTCCCGGCGGCGGTCCCAAGCGCGCGCGCATCTACTCGCACGGCAAGTGGTCACCGGAGGTCGGCGGCGCGATGCCGATCGTCGACTCCGACGCGCTCACGGCCACCGACGCGCCCAACGGGCAAGTGCTCGTCACCCGCGCACACACGTCGACGCCGAGCGCCACCGCCGTCGTCTACCGACCCGACGAGGGCGGCGCCTTCGGCAGTTGGTCGTCGGTGCAGACGCTCGATCTCGATGGCGGCTCGGGCGTGCCGACGGTGCAAGGCTTCGCGCTCCCCGATGGTCGTTTCTACGTCAGCGTGTGGCACGGCGGCGGAGGTCCTTCGATTCGAGTTCGAACCGCGTCGGGCGCCTGGTCGGTGCCCAGCCTGAAGTCGGAAATCGGCGCCGCCGACGCCTCGCCCGCGTTGCGAAAGATGGACGACGGCACGCTCGTCCTCGTCGCGCTCGAAGGCACCGGCGACACGCGTCGCGCCGTCACGAGCACTTGGAACCCTGCTGACTCGACCTGGACCACCGCCCGCCTCCTCTCGAAGACGACGGACGCCAACGGGGTCGTCCCCTTCGTCGGCGGCCGCGCCGATCCTTTCCTCTTCCGCGTCAGCGACAGCGAGCTCGAGTTCGTCGCCTGGGTCGCGGGCTGCACCGGCGCCTCCAAAGACTGCGAATTCCACCCGATTTCACGTCGCTACAAGAGCGGCGCGTGGACCGATCCGGTCGATCTCGCCATCGGCTCGCCGGTCAACGGCGCCGATGGCCTCTCGGTCGTGGCCGTCGATGGCTCGACCCCTCTCGTCCAACGCACGTCGAGCGACACCACCAGCGCGCAGCTTCGCGCACGCATCGGCGCCGTCGCCAGCTTCGCACCGGTCGTCTCGCTCTTCGACAGTTCGCCCCTCTTCTCGGCCACCACGCACACCAACACCAACTTCTTCGGCGGCTCGCTCGGCCTCTGGTCGATCGCCGGACGCACCAACGTCCCGACGTCGGGCCCGACGACGACGATCGCTTCGGCCATCGGCAAGATCGATCCCGCCGCCACGCCGCCGACCAACTGGGGCGCGGTCATCGACACCGCTTCGGCCGAAATGCGCGGCCTCTCGTACGTCGGCGCCTATCTCGATGGCACCGGCAGCTTCACCGTCGCCATTCCGGACGCCGTCGATGGCGGCAGCCGCGTCGCGCTCCTCGCCCACGCGACATCGACCGGCGGCGCCCTCGACGTCCAACGCGTGCAACTCTCCGACGAGACCGGCGCCTCGTTCGCCAACGTCCCGCGTTTTCCTGCGCGCCTTGGTGGCGTGGACAAGAGCGCGATTTTCACGGTGCTGGCGACGCCGAGCGGGGCGGGGACGGGGAAGAGGCTGAGGGCGTATGCGTGGAATGGAGTGGGGAGCGTGACGCCGCGGCTATTGGCCAATGAGACGCGGAGTGCGCATCCGTTCGGCGAGGGGCTACTGACGTATGGGTGCGGGGGGGCGATTTTGTATGCGGTGGATCCGGCGGATGGATCGCATGGGTTGGAGATGGTTTTGGTGCAGTAGGCGGCGCGCGAATGGATCGTACGACTACCCTCCCGATCGCGGAGGACAGCGTTTCCATCGGCGCAAAACCCCGCCCCACGGGGTTCGGACATTGAATTCCAGACGGCCGGTGTCTCACCAGTTATCGGCACGGAGGGGAGAGGGCGGCGGGAGGGCGGCGGTGGGCCCAAAGTAATCGCACGACGACAGATCGGCATAGAAGGTCATTGTCACTACTTTGGCATGAAGTCGCTCACGCAATGCTACTCAGCGCATTCAATGTCATCAGGCAATAGCTCTAGAAGAGCGATTGTCGTCCCATCCTCTCGAAGAAACTCGACCTCGAACGCCTATCCATTGCCGTAAACTTCTACAATTGTGCCTCGTTGACCGCGGGGAAGCGCATCGCCGATTGGCTTCCTTAGGCGCCGCGCGGAAATAATCGCCCGGAAGAATGAATTTTCGGATGGCCCGCCTCGTTCCACGCTTCGATGGAGAACGTGGACTCGATTCGTCGGA
>JANYDK010000008.1 GCA_025363655.1 Deltaproteobacteria bacterium
GTAACCAACCCGGTACCCCCGGCGCCGTGCGCGCTCTACTGCTCCCTCGATCACGCGGCTCGGCTCCGCCCCGAGGCCGAATCGCAGCTCGTCGGCGTCGCGTCACGCAGCTCGCGCATCCACCCAACCTCTCGGAGAGCCGCTTTTTCGCTACCATCAAGGGCGAGATGATCGACCACGAGGACTACCTCACGAGAACAGCCGCAATCGCCGCGATCGCTGACTATATCGATGAATTCTACAACCCTTGTCGTCGGCACTCGGCGATCGACTACGTCAGTCCAATTGAGTTTGAATTGCATTTCATGAACAAGAAAGTTACGCAGTTGGCAGCATAGCCCCACCGTCCACGACAGCGGGGGAGCTCCAAGGGGACCAATGGCAAGATCCGCACGATCACCCGCCGCTCGTTCGGACTTCACAGCGCACGAAGCCTCATCGCGATGATCTTCCTATGCTGCTCGGGGCTCAGGCTGCGGCCAGCTCATGCCCGCTCGCCCTGCCGTGCACCCACCCAACCTGATGGAGACCGAAATCTGGCGATCCCGTCGCCCTGCTGGACTCGTCAGCCAAGCCGGCGGGCTTCGTCACCGTCAATTCTGCACCGCGGTGTAGTTAGTTCTTGGTCAGCTCGCGCAGAAGATCCGCGAGCCCGATTCGCGCGACGCCGATGCCAGCGTCGGAGAAACCATACGGCAGGATGAGCTCGTCTCCGTTGATCAAACCGCCGCAAGTATAGAGCACGTTGGGCACGTAGCCTTCGCGCTCAGTGGCGTCGGGGAGCATCAACGGTTCTTTCAATGCGCCGATGACCTTTCGCGGATCGTCGAGGTCCAGCAGGATCGCGCCGAGACCGTAGCGCCGCATGGGCCCGACCCCGTGCGTGAGCACGAGCCAACCTTCCGAAGTCTCGAGCGGCGATCCGCAGTTTCCGATCTGCATCAACTCCCACGGACGGGACGGTCGCCAGAGCTCCGTGACGTCGTTCCAGAAGCGCACGTTGTCGGAGGTCGCGAGGTGGAGGTTCTCACGATCCTTGCGCGAGAGCATGACGAACATGCCGCCGATCTTGCGCGGAAAGAGCGCCATGCCTTTGTTCTGCGCGGCGAGACCGTTGAGCGTGGCGATCTTGAACGTTCGAAAGTCTTCTGTCGCGATCAGCTGCGGCATGATGTTGAAGCCGTCGTACGCCGTGTACGTCGCGTAGTAGCGCGTCGTCGCTCCGTCGGTGAACTGCACGAACCGCGCGTCCTCCATTCCGCGCGTCTCGTTCGGACCCGCGGGAAAAAGAACGCGCTCCGAAAGCGAGGAGCTTTCCGGAAACGTGGCGACGTAGTTGGACGCAGCGAGCACGCGAATCACCTTGGCGGTCTCGAACCAGATGGCCGGCGGTGGACCATTTTGCTCCAGATCCTGGAGAGAGGCTTCGAGCTCTTCCAGCGCGAACTCCTGGGCGAGCCGGGACAGCACGCGGTCGGCAATGTCGTTCCACGCCTGCAGCTCCATGAGCTTGAGACGGAACAGATGCTTCTCGTATCGAACGGGCGCGGTTCTTTGGGTCCCAACCAAGAATGGCCCGGGTGGATCGAACGAAATGTCGCCGGAGAGCGAGATCACGCCGGTCCGAAATTCGATCGACGATAGGTGCCCCTCGCCGACGGCGCGGAGGCTCATGACGAAGCGTCGTTCTGCTTCTTTCAGACCGCTCTGATCCGGAGCGATCACGATGGACGGATTGAAAAGGGCCGCGGCCTCGACCGAATACTCGTGCGTGAAGTACGCCCCGACGAGCGACCGACGCGCGGGAGAGATCGCGTTACCGGCGGGAATGTAGCGGGCGACCACGTCGAAGTGCCGACCCAGGATGGCGTCGAAGTCGCGATGGCGCTCCGCGAAGTTGGCGAGCACCTCTTGCAAGAGCGCCCCCACTTCTTGTTCTGGAATCGCGAGCAGGCGCTCCATGAGCAGGCGTCCGCGTGACTGACCCGGCAGCAACATCTCTTCGCCCGGCAAGAAAGGCTTGGCGAGGACGCGACGCGGATCGGGCAGGATCCGATGCCGCGTGCGTGTCACTGCGATCTTCTGCATCTAGATCGTTCCGCTCTCCGCACCCGATGGCGCTGCTGTGTAGTCGACACTTTCACTCGCGAGTTCAAGGACCCCGAGCAACGCCAGCAAAAAGCTGAGCGTGCTCTCCGCACCCTGGTTCTCGTTCGCTTGGCTCACACCAAGTCCGTCACGGCAACCCGCGGTCGCAAAGTCGTACAGCGAAACGCCGAGACGGTTGGCTCCTAGAAACCAGCCGAATGCTTGTCGCATGCGCTCTAGATAGTGATGATCGTTCGTTGCCAAGTACGCGCTTCGAAACGCGAGCACGAATGCGGCGGCGTCGATGGCTTGCTCGTCTGCGGCTGCTTTTTTGCCACCGCGCGAATGCCAACCCGTGCTGCCGACGAGCGAAAGGCGGTCGCCGATGAAACAGACCCCTTCGAGGAATTCGAGAGATTCACGTGCGATGCGTAGGGCGCTTCGTTCCCCCGTCACGCGATAGGCGGTGAAGAGCGCCAGGGGGATCATCGCGTTGTCGTACGTGAGGGTTCGCTCGAACCAACGCCAGTCCTCCGTGGCCTCCGCTTGGTATCGATCCACCAGTTTTTTGGCCAGTAAGGCCAGCATCCGTCGTGCGCTCTGATGCCCGGGCTCGGCCGAGAGAACGCTCGAGGCTCCAATTGCGGCGAGAGCGGTGCCACGCAGTCCCAGCTCGCCGCATGCTTGTATGGCGCGCTCGAACATGTCACGCGCCAAGAGTCGGCTTCCATCGTCCGCTGCGAGTTGCACGGTGACCCCGAGGGCCCAGACCGCGCGTCCAATGCAATCGTCCGAGCGCGGTCCGTCTTCGAGCACGCGGTTGTACCGCATGAAATTGCGGAAATGCCCGTCCTCCTCTTGGGAACACAGGAGGTAGCTGAGGTAGGTTGTCACGAGGCGCCGCGTTTCGGGTGACTGCTGGACGCGATCGGCCTGGAGCGCGACGATGAGCGCGCGCGCGTTGTCGTCGACGCAGTAGCCGCTCCGTCGTGCCGGCACGCTGAACGTGGCGTGTTGGATGATTCCCGTGTCGTCCGTCATGCGTTGCATGTGATCCAGACGGAGATCAGGCAAGCTGCTCAGTCGCGGAGCAGAGTCCTTCGGTACGGACGACATCTCGAGCCGGGCTTTGCGATCGGCGAGGACGCTCGTTCCCAGATCGAAGTACGCCTTGCCGACCTGCGGCCAAACCATCGGCCGCGTGAACTCGAACGCAGCGGCCCGCATGCGCTTCAGCTTTTCTCGGGACCCCAATAGCTCTCGCAGCGCACGACCAAGCGCGTTGCTGTCTTGGAATGGAAACAGGCTTCCACGACCGTCGGCCAGTAGCTCTTGCGCGTGCCAATACGGCGTCGACACGACGGCTGCGCCGGCGCCCATCGCGTACGAAAGCGCGCCGCTCGTGACTTGGGCTTCGTTCAGGTACGGGCTTACGAAAATGTCCGCGGCCTGGAGATAGCTCGCGAGCTCTTCGCTTGTGACGAACTGATCGCGGAAGACGACGTGCTCACGAACCCCGAGTTGCTGAGCCTCTTGCTCGAGGCTGGTCCGATACGCCTCGCCGTGCCCTTTCTTGATCACGGGGTGCGTCGCGCCGACGACGAAGTAGCGCGTGTCCGGAAACTCCGCGACCACCGAAGGCAGCGCCCGGATGACCGTCTCGATCCCTTTGGCCGGGCTCAAGAGGCCGAACGTTAGAAGCATTCGCTTGCCGGCCACTCCGAACTTTCCCTTGAGCCTTTCTTGATCGCGCGGCTCCATCGTGGGAATGCCGTGGGGAATGATCTGGACCTTGGGCCCGGCCACTCCATGCGCGGTCGCCAACAGATCTTTCGCGATGCTGCTCATCACCACGACCCTCGCGCAGCATTTGGCGATGTGCCGGACGATCGCTTTTTGCGAATCGGTCGGATTGCGCAATACGGTATGCAGGGTCGCGATCGCGGGGACGTGCAGCTGCGTCAAGAAATCGAGCAAGTAGACGCCGTCGTCTCCGCCGAAGATGCCGAATTCGTGCTGGATCGAAACCAAACGCACGCTGCTGTAGTTCACGAATTCCGCAGCGCGCGCATAGTCGCCGCGCACGCCTTGCCTGATCTCGTAGCGAACCGCCGTCGGATACTCGTACTCGCCACCCGGATCGGTCATGGCGAGGATCATGGGTGAAACGATCTTGCTAGCGGATGAGGTCGCCTCTGCGAGATCACGAGTGAATGTCGCAATTCCGCAACGACGCGGAACGTAGGTTCCGACGAATGCGATGCCGAGCTCAGCATCCACGTGCAGCCCGAAGCCTGGCTCAGGCATGCGTGTCGGTTCCAAAACTACGGTCACCTTAGCACGTGTTTCGCGCTTGCCGTGTGCTGTCAATGGTGCTTCGAGTACTTGGCAGCGCATCGTGTTCCAGCGTGCGTAGCGCCCCCGCGCAACCATGGCTAGACCACAACTTCGAGTTGGGTTCGGCCTCTGAAGAAGACGAAGTATCGAAGTCGACGAGTCGCATCGGAAAGATGTGGCTCTCGGCGACGTACGTGCCGTCCGGTTGCGGATGCGCGAGAAGCTGGCCGGCGTCGAAAAGGCGCCGGAGAGCTTCGCGTCCGCGAACCGGATCGGTCGTGAGGAGCTCCTCGAGCGCGATGGAGCGCCGAAGGATCTCGTCGGGCGATGGCAGGACGATCGGCTTGGCCGACGTCGCACGTAGGCCGGCGATGGCGGCACGTTCGGTCTTTGCCTGCGCTTCGAGATCGTGCAGCGCCTTGCGCACGTACTCCGAGCGGTCGCCGTCGGCGATGAACGTGACGAGCCCAGCGATGCGCTGCTCGGTGCGTTGAAGACGCTCGGTGCGCTCGCGAACCTCGGCAGTCGCGTCCCGAGACAGCGTTGCGAGCCGATCGACGAGCTCTTGTCGGAGGAAGCGAATCGCGGCCGGCGTGCGGAACCGTTCGGCGAGCGCACCCAAGATGCATCGACGTGCGACGTCCTCGCGGAGGGCGAGCCTGTTGGGACACGTGCCACGCTTCTTGGCGTCGCTGCAGCGATAGTAGCGAGCGCTCGTGCCTGCGTGGATCGTCATCGCGGCTCCGCAGGAGCCGCAGCGCAGGAGGCCGCTCAGGAGCCACGTGTTCTGTTTGTTGCTCATCGCGCGAGCTGGGGAAGCGCCTTCGTCGCGGACGTAGCAGCGCCGAACGGCTGCGAGGCGCGCCCGCGTCTCGCTCCAGGTCGTCTCATCGACGATGCGACGGTCCGGATAGGTCGCGCAGATGACCTCGGACTCGTCACGCTTGCGTGGTCTGCGGATGTTCGTGCCGGGCACCTTCACCCATTGTTGCCGCTTGTAGCGCCACGTTCCGACGTACGCGTCGTTGTGCAACATCGCGCGGATCGTGCTCGCGACCCAGCCCTTGCGGCGATGCCGGGTCTGCGCGCGCGGCGGTGGAACGTGTTCGTCATTCAAGAGTCGGGCGATGGCTTCCAGGGAGCGGCCGTCGAGATAGAGCCGGAAGATGCGCCGCACGACGTCCGCGCCGTTCGCCTCGACTTCGATCCGATGACCGACCACGCGACCGTACGTGTCTGTCTCGGGGATGCTGCGGTAGCCAAGCGGTAGACCGCCCGTTGACATGCCCAGAAGCGCACGGCCTTCCAAACCTCGAAGCGTCTTGTCGCGGAGGTCCTCGAGGTAGAGGTCCGACACGAGCGACTTCATCGCGAAGGTGATCTTTGCGCCACGGGCCGCGGTGTCGACGCCGTCTCCCACGCCGATGAGTGGGATCTCGAGATACTGCAACTGCCGAAACAGGTGCGCTGCGTCGGCGAAGTCGCGCGATACCCTGGAGATGTCTTCGACGACGATCGCATCGACCTTCGGCGGCTTCGCGTTCACGAGGCTCATCAGGCGCTCGAAGGCGGGGCGGGCGAGGCTGGCTCCGCTCACGGCGGCGTCCTTGAAGATCATGTCGGGGACCACCTCGGCTCCGCGGGAGCGCGCCCACTCCCTGCAGCGCCGAACTTGATCGTCGATCGACGCCTCGCGCGCGAGCCGCTCAGGGTCGATGTCGAGAAACGAGACCGTACGGCGCGACGACGTCGAGAAACGTGACGAGGCCACGCTTCGGTCTAGGTCGTCATCAGCTCGATCCAAACGCCGGTCGAACGGAGGTGCTCGATTCGCTGGCGAATGTCACTCGGCGCTGTGCGCAGCCGGTCTGCCCACGCCTTGGACAGCTTCGCCGGAGAGTCGCCGGCTGCGCTTTCGACCGCGTAGCCCCACAAAGGCCCGAGATCCATTGCTGTGGGCACTCCCAGCTTCGCGTCGGCGAACCTCCGCGCGACTTGCCGGAAGAAGATCCAAAAGCGTTCAGAGACCGGCCGGTGAAAGTCCCGCGGCGTCCGTGCCTCGTACGCGGCGACGCGCTCTTGGAGTCGCTGGACGAGGACGCCATCGTCGATGTGCGCCACTTTTCCGGCGGGGTCCATGGCACGGAGCGGAGCGACGAGCAGCGCAGCGATCGCACTCGTCATCGGTCGGCGCCGCGCCTGCCTCGCCTTCAAACCGGCTTCGTCGGTGGCCCTCAGCATCGCCCATCCGTTGGCGGTATCGAGGAAGGTCTCGGGCGTGAGCCCGATGTCGGTGAAGACGCCGTCTGCGACCCTGCGGAGGGATTGAGGGACCGATTCCTCTGCGCGAAATATCGAGAGGCTCCACAGGAGCGGCTCCACGAGATCGAGATGCCGTTTGGGCGCGGATACGAGTCGCAAATCGCCGACGGAACTTCGCGCTGCCAGCCTGGCGACACGCACGGCATAGCGCTCGCGCACGTCCAGGATGTCGCCGGCCGCTGCGCACGTGCCCAGCAAGCGCGAGTCCTCGTCGATCGATCGCCCGGGAGGACGCTGGTCGTACAGCGCTCGGCACTTTGCCGCGACTCCTGGGTCGACGCTCAGCGTGAGGTATTCGTCGGTCTTTCGGGCCACCAAAGCGTGTGTACTTTGCGACCGACCGAGTCCCGACGCCACGTTGGGCACGTTTCTCGAAACTGCGCGGCACGTTTCTCGTGATGGCGGCAACCTTGGCCGCCCGCCACAACGCTCTCGCACCGTGTTTCCGGGGCAGAAACAGAGGTCAGTTGAAAGCGTTCCAAGCCATGCTCGAAGTCGTCACGCAGTCCGTCCGGATGTCGGGGGAGACGGTGCGACGAATCGATCGCGTTGCAGCAGCACTCTCGAATGGGGCCTTGTGCGCTCGTGTGAGTCGCGCAGAAGCCATCCGCATCATCGTCGACGCAGGCCTTCGGGTGTTGGAGCTCCAACTCCGCCTGGTCCAGCCCCCGCGTGAGAGGCGGTCGAGGTTTGCGAAATGGCTGGTGCAGTGTGAACTCGTAGGGTGCGGGGAGGTTCACATCGGTGTCGTCGACACCACGCACCGCTTCACTTCACGAGTTCGCCGCGCTTTCCGCGAACAGCTCGGCGACCTCGACGTCGAGTGCGTCTGCGATTTTCTGGAGCGAACGAGCAGGCGTTCGCGCGGCGACCCGCCTGCCGACCTTCGGAACTCCGGGAGGCTATTTCAGTACCTCCACCAATTCTGCAGTGAGCTTGCACGGAGAATCCGCCGCGAGCTTCACTCGGATCACGGGAAACCGCGCCGCCTCGGATACCAGCCGAACTCGAGGGTCACCGCGCGTCGGGCGCTCCAAGCGCTCGCGCGGTAAGGGTATCCGCTGCACGGAAGCACGTCCTACCGAGCTGAGTCCCCTCGCGCCATCATTAGAGCGTGAGTTGGCGACATCTCTCAGCGCGCTCCCGACTCCTGCGACGAGGGAGGCGGCACGGTGAGGCTTCCGACTTCGCGCGCGAGGTCGGTGGCATCGAGGTCCTGCCCTTTCGGCACGCAGGGCAGCTTGATGGCCGTCGGCACGACCGGGGTTACGCGCGCGTTCGCGCATCGGAGCGGCGGCGTGTGGCCTTCGAAACGGCGCGAGCCGCCACCCCCGAAGGTTGTGACGGCTCGCGCGGGCGGCGGTTGTGACAGCGTCTCAGATGGGCGCGTGCTCGCGGTGCTGGATGGTGCCATCGCCCCTGTCCCGCGATCAGCGCTTATCCGTCGAGCTGGTGCCCACTCCTCGACAAGTGGCAGTGACGGACATCGCTCACCTCGACGTGGTCAACATCGGCGCCGCGGGGACCTTTCGTCGACCGGACCGAAGTCATGATCATCGAAGGCCGCGAGCGCATCGTGGCGGAAGAAGCATCGGCCATCTGGGCGCACGATCTCGAGACTTTCCGCTGGCGTCGGCCGGCGAAGGTCGACACTCTCGTCGTCATGACGCCGTCCCTTCGCCGCCTCACGCTCGTCGCCGTGGTCGCGACGGTCCTCGGCGGCGCGGCCTGCTCGAGCACTTCCGCGACCACGTCCGATGCCTCGATCACGACTGACGCCGCCGATGCGGACGATGTGGACGAGGCGGCCGCAGACACCGGCGACGATACCGACGACGGCTTCGTCGCCGACGATACGGCGACGAGCCCCGATTGTCCGCCCGCATGGACCGCACCCCCCGACGGATCGATCGCCGGGTCGCCCGAGTGCATCGCGTTCTGCAAGCACATCAACAAGATTTGTCCCGGTCTACCGCTGCCCTGCGTGCCCTCGAAGGACTGTGCACGCAGCGTGTCCGGTGCGTGCACCGCGGCGCAACGCGCCTTGGTGGCCTGCGAGACCGAGACCGACCTTGTCACCTGCCACACGTCGCCGCCGGGTTGGGGCTCCTCCGGATCGTCGTGCCCGGGTTTCGACGAGCTCTGCGACGTCTGCCCGTGACCGTGGAAATCGCTGTCGGGCGTCACCGGCAGTCGAGGAGCACGTGGCCGACCATCAGAACCCTCCTCGATATCTTCGAGACCGCGCTCGACGCCGTGCGCCCGGAACGCGTCACGTTGCCGAGCATCGAGCGTCTTTGCGCGTTCGCCTTAGCACCGGAATCACGATGCGCTCTTCGGGCATGAAGCTGTCGACCTTGTCGGCCTTCTGACCGAAGAGCTGACGGCGCAACCGTTCGATCGATCGCGAGCTGCCGCAACGCGGGACTTGGGATGCTCGGGTGCGATCGTTGATGACGTCATCAAGTTGTTGACGTCAGGCGGGCCGTCGGGACCCATCAGATCCTCCGGCTTCGAGCAGCCCGCCAGCAGCTCGTCGAGGAGGTCGCGAAGCGCACGCCCGACTACCTCAAGGCGGACGAAGTGCCGCTCGTGATTCGCGCGCTCCCGTCGCACTGGCGCTCGTTCTTCACGGCGGCCATCTTCCTCGGCCTGCGCAAGGGCGAGCTCATCGCGCTCCGCAAAGGCGACGTCGATCTCGAAGCGCGCCTCGTCCACGTGCAGCGCTCGCACGATCGCGACACGACCAAGGGCGGCAGCTCCGCGAGCATCCCGATCTCGAAGGAGCTCGAACCGTTCCTCCGCTCGGCGCTCGCGACCACCACGAGCGACTACGTTTTCCCCGGCCCCGACGGCGATCCACTCAGCCGCCACAGCAAGCTCGAGCACATCCTCCGGGCTGCTCTACGCCGCGCCGAGATCGTCACCGGCTACCGTCACCGCTGTCGCGCCAAGGGCTGCAAGCACGCCGAGACCCACCTCGACGCGTCGCTCCGCCACTGCCCGACGCACGATCACAAGCTCTGGCCCGCGGGCATCGTCCGCCCGATCCGCTTCCACGATCTCCGCCACACGACGGCGAGCCTCTTCATGATGTCGGGCGCGAACCCGGCGGCGGTGCAGAAGATCATGCGCCACTCCGATCCGCGCATCACGACGGAGACCTACGGTCACCTCTCGCCGGGCTACCTGCGCACGGAGATCGATCGCCTCGACGTCGGCGCCGCCCCGCTTGCTGCTAGTTTGCTGCTGGGTCCGCGGAAGGCCTTCCCAGAGGCTTCGCCTGCGACTCCCGAAACCCCGGATTCCCCGGCAAATTCTCTGGCGCGCCACGTGCGATTCGAACGCACGACCTTTGGCTTCGGAGGCCAACACTCTATCCAGCTGAGCTAGTGGCGCCTGCCTGCACCATACCCACGGTCACCTGCACGATGCAAGCTGACGTGCGTCTCGCGCTCCGCCTCTCGCGAGTCTCTCTCAGCGCCGCTTCGCCTTCGCTGCCGGCTTCCCGTCGTCGAGCAACGCATCGAGATTTCCCACGCGCCCGCGGAGCATCTTGGCCATCACCGCCTCGACGTCACGGCCTTTCCGTTGGGCGAGCAGCGTGATGTCGAGGGCGATCTGACTGGTGGCGAGCTCGGCGATGGCCGGCGTCGCGCTGACCACGGCGCTGTCGTGCGGTTGTTGTTCGGTGGCGCCGACGAGGGTGCGGGCGTCGTCGGCGACGACGACGAGGCGGTGCTTCCAAAACGATTCGAGGGCCTTCTCTTCGAGGCCGTAACTGAAGATTTCGCCCGGCATGTCGGGGAGGGCGGCGTGCGCGAAGACGACGACGTAGACCTTTCGCTTCAGCGCGCGTTTGGTCTCGGCGGAGAGCGCGGCGAGCTCGCGTGGCCAGCCACTCATCACGAGGCGCTCCTTGGCGCTGCTGATGAGGCGCTCGGCCTCTTCCATCACCCGCGTGTATCCGCGGACGCTGAAGGCGTCGGGTGCCTCGGGGGTGGTGTCGACGCGTCGAAGCGCCTCCTCGAAGGTCTGCGTGGTGGCGTCGAAGCGCTTCTTCAGGAGCGCCAACAGTGACTCGGCGGGGGTCGCGGCGAAGCGCTCGGGCTCGCCGTCGGTGCCGGGGATCGAGCGCGCGGCACCGGTCTTCACCAAGCGACGCAGCACCGCGTAGACGGCCGAGCGGGGGATCTGCGCGCGCTGTCCGACTTCGTACCCAGTGGCGGCGCCGCCTTGGGCGAGGGCGGCATAGGCGCGCGCCTCGTTGAGGCTGAATCCGAGGGGAACCAAGGCTTCGACGACGTCCGGCTCACGCATCGCCCGGAAGGGTACTCGGAGCGTGCCTCTCCTGATAGTGACGCGCGCGAACTGACCGAATTTCAGGGGTTGTGAGATGCTTGGGGCGGGGAAGAGGAAGAGGGAAGGTTGGGAGGCATCGACCACGAACGGCTCCTCGCGCACGTCGACGTCGGCGTATTCGTCGTCGACGTCTCGAGGACCGTCATCTACGCCAACGAGGCGATGGCCAGGCTGCTCGCGACGACGCGCGAGAAGCTCGACGGCTCGCGCATCGACGTCGACGTCGGCATCGTCTGCGAAAACGGCAGCGCGTTGCCGCGGGGCGATCTCCCGATGAACGTCGCCTTGCGCACCGGGCAGTCGTCGCGCGACGTCCTCGGATTTTCGCGCTCGGATGGGGTGCTCGTCTGGGGCTTGCTCACGGTGAGCGTCGACGGCGAAGGGGACGCGCGACGCGCCATCTGCACGCTCACCGAGGTCGGTCGGATACGAGAGGCACATCCCGAGCGCGCGGTGCACGCGGCGCTCGAACGCAGCAACGCGCGGGTGCGCAGCCTCCTCGATGCGATGCCGGCGGTGCTCTACGAATACGAGCTTACCGACGACGGAGCCGATCGCGTGCGACACGTCGTCGGTCCCGCGCGGCAAATCTTCGGCATCGAGCCAGAGGCGCTCATGAACGGCTCGGAAGGGCTCTGGAGTCGCATCCATCCCGACGACGTCACGCCGGTCCGCGAGGCGATCGCGCGCTCGGCGATGACCATGACCGTGGTCGAGCACGAATTGCGACTCTTCTCCGACGATTTCGGCGGCTATCGGTGGCTGCGGCTGCGTGGCCGGCCGGCGCGTCAAGAGCAGAGCCTGGTCTGGACCGGCGTCGCGCTCGACATCACCGCGTCGCGCGCCCTCGAAGAGCAACTGCGGGTGGCGCAGCGGCGCGAGGCGATGGCCGAGCTCGCTGCCGGCGTCGCGCACAACTTCAACAACATGCTCGCCGCGATCATGCCGAACCTCGAGCTCGCGCTCGAAGAGGTCGCCGAAGAGACGCGGCCGCTCCTCGAGGACGCGCGCTATGCAGCCGAGAGCGCGGCCGATCTGGTGCGTCGTCTGGTCGCGCTCACGCGAGGGACGGCCAACGCCGGCGTCAGCACCGAGCTCGTGACGATCACTCGTCGAGTCGCACAACTCTGCCGTCAGACCTTCGATCGAGCCATCACCATCGACGTCCTCGAGCCTCCGCCGCGCGCCGACGTCGTCGGTGGCGAAAGCGATCACGAGCAGGCGATCCTCAACCTCCTCCTCAACGCCCGCGACGCGCTCCAAGGGCGCGAGGGCGCGCGCATCGTGCTCACGATCGAACGTCTGACCGAGCGACCGGGGATGGTCACGGTCTGCGTCTCCGACAATGGCGCAGGCATGGACGAAGCGACGCGGCGGCGGCTCGGAGAGCCATTTTTCACGACGAAATCGCCAGGGCGCGGCACGGGCCTCGGGCTCGCGATGGTCTTCGGTACCATCCGCGATCTCGGCGGCGAGGTGCATTGCGACTCCCAGGTCGGCGTCGGGACCACGTTCACGCTGACGATTCCCAGCGCGCCGGTGCCCCAAGGCTCGGCGGTGCCGGCGCCGGACGCGATGGGGACGGCGACGGGTCGAGTCCTCGTCGTCGAGGACGAGGCGCTGGTGCGGAGTACGATCGCGCGCGCGCTCCGGCGCGAGAACTTTCAGCTCGTGGAGGCGGTCGATGGCCAAGACGCGCTCGATCGACTCGAACGCGAGGTCGACACCTTCGACGCGGTGGTCCTCGATCTTTCGCTCCCGCATGTCCCTGGTCGCAACGTGCTGGCGTGGATCCGCGCGCGGCGTCCCGAGCTCCCGGTGGTCGTGCTCTCGGGGAACATCGACCTCGCCGCTCTCGATCCCGCGCCCGACGCCACGCTCGCCAAGCCCGAAGGCGTCGCCGATCTCGCGCGGGTGCTTTCGAGCCTGATTTCTCGGTTGCCGTAGCGCGTGCCGACCTAGAGCGCGAACGTGCCGCGCTGGACGAAGCGGCCGTCGCCCTTCTTGCCGAGGTACTTGCCGTTCTCGACGACGACGCGGCCGTGCGAGAGGACGTGCGTCGGTGCGCCGACCACCTCGCGGCCTTCGTAGGGCGAGTAGTCGACACGCATGTGCAACGTCTTGTCGCTGAGCACGTGCTTCTTCTCGCCGTCCCACACCAAGAGATCGGCGTCGGCGCCGATCGCGATGGTGCCCTTCTTCGGATAGAGCCCGAAGAGCTTCGCCGGCGCGGTGCTGGTGATCTCGACGAAGCGATTCATCGAGATGCGACCTTGCCTCACGCCGCCGTCCCACAACAGATAGAGACGCGTCTCGACGCCGGGCATGCCGTTCGGGATCTTGGCGAACGAGTCCTTCCCGAGCTCTTTTTGCCCCTTCATGCAGAACGGGCAGTGGTCGGTGGAGACCACTTGCAGATCGTGCGTGCGGAGCCCGCGCCAGAGATCTTCCTGCATGTGCTTCGGGCGCAGCGGCGGCGTGCAGACGTACTTGGCGCCCTCGAAGCCCGGCTCGTCGAGGTTCTCGTCGCTGAGGAAGAGGTATTGCGGACACGTCTCGGCGTAGGTCGGCAATCCGCGATCGCGCGCTTCCACCACTTGCTTGAGCGCGCGCTCGGCCGAGAGGTGCACCATGTAGACCGGCGCGCCCGCCATCTCGGCGAGGCAGATCGCGCGATGCGTGCCCTCGGCTTCGGCGATCTGCGGACGGGTGATCGAGTGGTACTTCGGCGCCGTGTTTCCCTTGGCGATCGCTTGCCCGATGAGCACGTCGAGCGGGATGCCGTTCTCGGCGTGCATGCAGATGAGCGCGCCGATCTCTCCCGCGCGCTGCATGCCGCGGAAGATTTGTCCGTCGTCGACCATCAAGACGCCCGGATAGGCCATGAACATCTTGAAGGAGGTGATGCCCTCCTTCACGAGCTGTCCCATCTCCTCGATGGTCCCGTCGTTGACGTCGGTCATGATCATGTGGAACGCGTAGTCGATCGCCGCCTGGCCCTCGGCCTTCGCGTGCCAAGTATCGAGCCCTTTTCGCAGCGGATCGCCCTTCGCCTGGATCGCGAAGTCGATGATCGACGTCGTCCCACCGTGCGCGGCGGCGAGGGTGCCGGTCTCGAAGTCGTCGCTCGAGGTGGTGCCGCCGAAGGGCATGTCGAGGTGCGTGTGCGCGTCGATGCCGCCCGGCATGACGTACTTGCCGGTGGCGTCGATGGTGGTGTCGAAGGTCATGTTCGGCCCGGCGCCGTCACCGAAGATGGCGGCGATGCGCCCGTCGACGATGGCGACGTCGGCCTTGTAGGTGTCGACCGCCGTGACCACCGTGCCCCCACGAATCAGCGTCTTGGACATCGAACGATCCTCCAGGAAAACGTGCAGATTCGCTACATCAAAGGACGAGAACGGTGTCTTGGTTCGGCAGGTCGCCGCGCATCCCACGCTTGCAGAGGCGTTGATCGCCTCGCACGAGGCCAGCGGCCCGCGAGAGATCGACGTCCTTCGGCTCGGTGCCGGCCCACCAACCCGCGTGCGGCGCGGCGAAGTCGGCTTGCAGGTAGAGCACGTGATCGAAGTGCGCCGTCGGGTGCACCTCGCCGTCGTGGACGTGGACGGTGGGAAAGAAGATCGACTTCGGATCGCGCCGCGGGAAGACGAAGGCCATCGGATGAATCTCCGACGTCTCGGCTTTGTGCGCGCCGAGCAAACCTTTGACGCGGTCAACGATTCCTTTGCCGAAGTCTTTCAATTGGAAGACGGCGAACCCGAAGTCGCGATACTGCGGCAACGAATCGAAGACGCCGTCGGCCAATCGGAAGCGCGGATCGAGGCGGGAGAAGTCGGCCAGCCGAGGCACGAACGAGGCCTCGAACTTGCCGACCGTGTGCACCTCGAGGCGCTTCGCTTGCGACTGGAACATCGACCGCGTCGGCGGGCCGAAGCTCTGCGCCGCGGGCGGCGGCGGGAACGCCTTCTCGAGGTCGTCGAAGATCTTCGGATAGGCGCTGAGATCGACGAAGCGCACGGCGTCGTCTGCCGACTCCGGAGGCACCGGAATCGGCAGGATCATCGCCAGTGCCTCGTCGGCCGCGAGCTTCAAGCTATAGACGAGCGCCTGCTGCCCGTCGTCCATCGGCCGCGCGAAGATGCGCGTGCCCGAGACCTCGACGACCGTGCGAGAAAAGCAGCACATCAGGGCTTCACGAGGCCTTCGTAGAGGTCGGGGCGACGGTCGCGGTAGAACTGCCACGTACGGCGCACTTCCTCGATTTGGTCCATGTTCATGTCGGCGATGACGAGCTCGTCTTTGTCCTCGCTGCCCACCGCCAGCATCTGGCCGCGCGGATCGCAGATGTAGCTGGTGCCGTAGAACTTGCCGATGTTCCAGGGAGCCTCGGTGCCGACGCGGTTGCTCGCGGCGACGAAGTAACCGTTGGCGACGGCGTGCGCCGGTTGCTCGAGCTTCCACAGATACTGCGAGAGCCCGGCGACGGTGGCCGACGGATTGAACACCACCTCGGCGCCATTCATGCCGAGCAGGCGCGCGCCCTCGGGGAAGTGCCGGTCGTAACAGATGTAGAGACCGACCTTCGCGTACTGCGTTTGGAACACCGGATAGCCGAGATTTCCCGGGCGGAAATAGAACTTCTCGAAGAAGCCGGGGTTGACGTCGGGGATGTGCGTCTTGCGATATTTGCCGAGGTACTTGCCGTCGGCGTCGATGACGATCGCGGTGTTGTAATAGACGCCGGCCATCTCGCGCTCGTAGACGGGGACGACGATCGCCATGCCGTACTTCTTGGCGATGGGGACGAAGACCTCGGTCGTCGGACCGGGCACTTCTTCGGCGGCGTCGTACCAGCGCACGTCCTTCGAGGGGCAGAAGTAAGGCCCGTTGAAGATCTCCTGCAGGCCGAGGATCTTCACGCCCTGCTTGCCGGCCTCGTGGACCATCGGCAGGTGCTTCTCGAGCATCGCCGCCTGGATGTCTTTGACCGGGCGGGTCTCGTCGTTGATGGGGTTACTGCACTGGATGAGGCCGGCGCGGACGATACGGGACATGTTCGATGGACTCCCCTGGGGCTCGCGAAAAGGGGGGGCAGCATGACCTCATGCGAGAAGCCCCGCAAGCGAGAGAGCACACCCTGCGCGCACTCTCTTCGAGGACGTGCCGCACCATGTCAACTCGTGTCATGCTGTCGACATGAGTCGCGTCGGCGAGCGTCATCGGCAACTTCGACGGGCGTTCGGTGCGGCAATTCTCGTCATGTCCGCGCCGATCGCGGTCGCAGCTTGCAGCGACGATGGCAGCACGACGGTGGCTCCGGCAGACGACTCGAAGGTTGACTCGACCCTGGTCGACTCGTCCGTCGACGTTCCCGATGGTGCCACTGCCGAGACCGACGACGCCGCGACCGAGACCTTCGTCGAAGAAGACACCAACATTCCTTACGACTCGCGCTGTTCGTGGTCGGTGGTCTTCGACGCGGGTCCCGACGCCGACGTGGCGGACGACGACAGCGGTGACACGACACCGCCGATCGAGCTCTGCCGAGTCGGTCTCCTGTGCGGGCTCCCGACCGCGCTCGCCACCGACGGTTGTGAAGTAGTGGTGGCGACCCCGGACGGCGCCATCGATCGCGACGCGGTGGTGGGGTGTCGCGTCATCGAAGGCGCCGGTTGCACGGCCGATGCCGTCCCCTTTCCCGATCGTGAGCTGTCGATGATGTGCAACTGCGATCTCTTCTCCGGCGGTGGTCGTCGCGTCGCCGGCATCGCCTCGCCGCCAAGCTGCACTGGAAACTCCAGCCTCGGCACCTACCTCGCGACGATGGCGCACGAGGAAGCCGCTTCGATCCTCGCCTTCGACATCCTCGCCCGCGAGCTCGCGTCGCATGGGGCTCCGAGCGAGCTCGTCGACGCCGCCCATCGCTCGCGACGCGACGAAATTCGCCATGCGCGCGCCCTCGGCACGCTCGCCCGTCGTCATCACGCGACCCCGCCGCGCGTCCGTCATCGCCGCCATCGTCGCCCACGTTCGCTCGAGTCCATCGCCCGCGAGAACGCCGTCGAGGGTTGCGTCCACGAGACGTTCGCCGCCGTGCTCGCGCATTGGCAAGCGACGCACGCCGAAGATCCGGAGTTGCGAAAAACGTTCGCGCGCATCGCCGTCGACGAGACTCGTCACGCCGCGCTCGGCCACGCGATCGCCGATTGGATGAACGAACGCCTCGATTTCGCGGCCCGCCGTCGCGTCGCTCGCGCCCGACAGCGGGCGGTCGAGCGACTGCGCATGCGGCTCACGAACGAGCCCGCGAAAGATCTCCGCGACGTCGCCGGCCTCCCCGATCGCGACGTCGCACGTGGCCTCCTCGATCGAGTCTTCGGATCGGTGTGACGCGTGACGAGTGACGCGTGACGCCGTGATGGAGTATCGCGAGCATCGACCTGCTCCGGGCCTCCGCGCGTTCGTCGCCTGCTATTGGTCACTCCGCGGCGTCGCGGGCGCCGAATCGAGCCATCGCGTCCTCCCCGACGGCTGCGTCGATCTCCTCTTCGATCTCTCCGGTCATGGTCATGAAGACGCTCCGCACGCGCGCGTCATCGGCGTGATGTCGACGGCGATCGTCGCCGAGCCGGTCGCCGCAGAGGGCAAGATCGATCTCCTCGGCGTCCGATTTCGTTCCGGCGAGGCGGCGGCGTTCCTCTCGGTCGCGGCCCGCGACATCCGCGATCGAGCGCTCGGTCTTCGCGAAGTCTGTGGCCATTGGGGTCGCGAGCTGGCCGAGCGTCTCCACGAAATCGACATGAATTCTCGTATCGCGCTGCTCGACGAGGCGCTGCTCGGCAGGCCACGAAGGCACGCGCCCGATCGCCGTCTGCGCGCCGCGATCGACGCCATCGATCGAGGCGAGACCAACACCGCCGCGCTCGCGACTCGAGTCGGGCTCGGCAATCGCCAGCTCCTCCGGCTCTTCGACGAGCACGTCGGCCTCGGTCCGAAGGCGCTCGCCCGCGTGCGACGCGTGCAGTCGCTGGTCGTCACGCTCGACGTCCTCGATCCAGTGCAGCCGCCTCGCTGGGCGGAGCTCGCCGTCGTACATGGCTTCGCCGATCAATCGCATCTCATCCGCGACGTCCGCGCGCTCACTGGAGCAACGCCGACCGAGCTCTGGACCGAGCGCCGCCGCGGCCTCCTCGGCGCGTCCGAATCGTCCAATCCACCAGCCGCCGTCGACGCTAACGTCGAGGCATGAAGCTGAAGAAAGTCACTCCCCTCCTCATCGTCGATCGCATCGAGCCGAGCTTGCCGCTCTACGAGAAGCTCGGGTACGCCCGCACCGTCGAGGTGCCGCACGCGGGCAAGCTCGGCTTCGTCATTCTCTCGGGAAAACTGGGCGAAATCATGCTGCAGACGACGGCCAGCCTCAAGGACGACGCCGCCGACGTCGCCGCGCGTGCCAAGGGCTCTCTCCTCTATTGCGACGTCGACTCGCTCCGCGCAGCGCGTGAAGCCGTGAAGGCTGCCGGGGGTTGCGAGATCCTCATCGAAGAGCGCGAGACCCCGTATGGCGCGCGCGAGACGTGGTTCGTCGATCCTTCGGGCCACGTCATCGGCCTCGCCGAGCACGTCTGACGCAGGTGACACGCATCGGATATGTTGCGGCCGATGGGGCCGATGCGACCGTTGCGTCCGATGCGACCGATACGAAGGTGGTCCGCCGTTTCCCTCCTCGGCCTCGGCGCGTTCGCGTCGGCGTCGCTCTCGTCGGGCAGCGCGCACGCCCTCGGAAGTGGCTCGGGAAGCGCGGCGGCCTTCGAGGGAATCGGCTACGTCCTCGGCGTGATCTCGATCGGGGGCGTCGTCGTCCTCACCGTCGTCGACGCCAAAGCAGCCGCCGATCACAAGCCAGTGAGCAACGGTCTCGCCGCGGGTCAGGCCATCCTCGGCGGAGGGTTCGCCGCAATCGTGGCCTACGGATACGCGGGCGGCTTCGACAAGAAGCCCGACGGCTCGCCGAACCCGGTGCCGTGGTGGGGGCTCGCCATCTTCTCGGTCGGTGCGGCCGCGGGCGGGTACGGCATCGCCACGCTCGCCGCGAAAGACGGCGCGGTGTGGTGGGGATACGGCGCCGCCACCGGCACGACGACGCTCGCCTTCGCCAACGCCGTCGGCACGATCAGCGGCGCGCCACGTTACGCCGAGACGTCGACCACGCAGGCCATCCTCGCGGTACCGGGCATCGCCGTCGGCCTCATCGACGCTGCGCGCAGCGACGGCAATCGCGCCGAACGCACCGCCGGCTTCGCGCTCACCGGCGTGTCCGGTTTGTTGGCGCTGCACGGCGTCCTCGACGCCTCGCTCGGCACGCACTTCGACGATCAGGCGCCACCGACGAAAGCCGCGACGTGGAGCGTCTCGCCGACCTTCGGCCACGCAAGCTGCGGAGTCGCTTTTTCCGGCCTATTTTGATGCCGCGACGTCCTCGCCGACCAAGCCTCGCGTGCCTCGCGGTCCCGCTCGCTCTCGTCACCTTCGCGACGCGCCCGGCGCACGCACAGGGCTCGGGCTCGGGAAGTGGACCGGTCTTCGAGGCCCTCGCATGGATCAGCGGCGGCGCGGTCGCGATCGGCGTCGGTGCCCTCGCGTACGTCGACATCAAGGCCGCGTCCAACCACGAGCACGTCTCGCCCGAGCTCGCGTGGGGACAGTCGCTCGTCGGCGGAGGGTTCACCGCGCTCGGGATGTACGCCTACGGGGGAGGCTTTGCGCAGAAGAAGGACGGCACGCCTCCGCGCGGCGTCCCGTTCTGGGGCCTCGGCTTCTTCGTCATCTCGGCGATGGCCGGCGGCTATGGCACCGCGACCTTGCTCGCACCCGACGATCCGAAATGGTGGGGCTACGGCACCGCGATGGGGGTCACCGCGCTCGCGCTTTCTCCTGCGGTCGGTGCCCTCTCCGGCGCGCCACACACCGCCGAGACCTCCGTCACGCAGTCGTTCCTCGGCTTGCCCGGGGTCGTCGTCGGCATCGCCTTCGCGGCCCATGGTGAGGCGACGCGCGGCGAACGCATCGGCGGCATCACGCTCGCGAGCCTCTCGGGTTTCGCGGTCGTCCACGGCGTGCTCGATGCTTCGCTCGGATCACACGTCGAAGAGGTGGCAGAGGCGGCGAGCTCATCGGGGGGTTCGTCGAGCTCGGCAGTGACCTATTCACTTGCTCCGCTTCTCTCGCCGACCACGCGCGGGCTGACCCTCGCCGCGACGTTCTGACGTCGTCCCGACGACCTCTGACGCGTGCCGCCATCGCCCGCAGCCCCGCGTGGGCGGCCTCTTTGCCTACAAACACCCCATTTCGTCGCCTGAGGCTCGCCTTTTGTAACGGGAACGGGCGCAAATTTCCACGACCTTGAGGCGGGGCCGCCGCCGATGAATTACCTCGTGATGCAATCGCCGACGACTCCCACGACTCCGCGAACGCAGCCCCATTCGCCGGGTTCTGGTAGCTTGGGTCCCTCCATGCATCCCTCGCAGATGGACGAGATCGTCCGGCGGCTCGTCGCCAATCCACACGACGAGGCCGCGCTCGCGGCGGCGCACGGCGCAGGTCAGCAAGATCCGCGTGGCTACGCGATGCTCCTCGAGCGCATCGGCGAGCTCACCACCGACGCGACCTACGCAGCGCACTGGCTCTCCGAAGCCGCCAACGTGTGGGCCATGACCATCGGCGATCAGCGCCGGGCAGCCACGTTGCTCATGCGCGCGATCGAGAAAGATCCGACCAGCGACGTCGCCAGCGATCGCCTCGCCGGGCTCTACCGCGAGAAGAACGATCACCGCGCGCTGGTGGCGCTCTACGAACGCCGCGCGAAGGCGCTCGCCCCCATCGCGGCGAACGATCCGGCGCAGCGTCAGCGTCTCTCGATGCTCCACGAAGACCTCGGCCGCTTGTGGCAAGAGGCGCCGCTCGCCCAGCCGAAGAAGGCAATCGAGAACTACCGCAAGGCCTTCGAAGTCGACCCTTCGGCGGTCGGCGCCATCTACGCCTGTCGCGAGCTCTACAAGGCCGAGAACAACGTCAAAGAGGCGCTGCCCCTCTACGACCTGGAAATCCAGGCCATCGTCGACACCGATCGCAAGCTCGCCCTCCTCAAAGACGAGGCGAGCCTCCGCATGTCGAGCGGTGACGGCAAGGGCGCGACCGCGACGCTGCGCGACGCCATGCGCATCGATCCCGGCGACACCACCCTCATGTACGAGGTGGCGGCGTCGATCATCCAGCGCGTCCTCGGCCTCGAGAAGGTCCCCGAGGACGAGCGCGCCGAGGCGGCTGATCTGCTGGTGCGCATGGCCGAGCAGTTCGACGGTGAGCATGGGCTCGCCTACGCCGAGTCGGCGCTCGACGCGCTCCCCGGCCACGATCGCGCGATGCAGCTCGCCCAGCACTGGGCGCAGCACCTCGGTCGCGAAGAGCAAATCATTCCCCGCTGGCTCGGCTACCTCAAGGCCAATCCCAACGGCGTTCATGCGTTCGAAGCCCGCAAGTCGGTCGCGCGTTCCTACGAAGGCACCGGAAAAATCGAAGAAGCGATCTCGGTGCTCGAGCCGCTGAAGGACGATCCCGATCCGTCGGTGGCGATGCGCCTGACCGATCTCTACCAGCGCGCCGGGAAGACCTCCGAGCTGGCGGCGCACATGGATCGCCAGTCGGCCTCGCTCCCGCCGGCGGAGCGTCTGCAAAAACAGCTGGAAATCGCCGCGCTTCTCGCGACCAAAGACAAGCGCGCGGCCCTCGCGAAGTACCAGGAGATCCTCACCCTCGATCCCGAGCAGCCCGAAGCCCTCACCTTCGTCGAGGACGCGCTCCGCGGTGGCAAGCAGTGGAAAGAGCTGCGCGACGTCCTCCTGGCGGCTGCGCGCGCTTCGTCGGGCAACGTCGAGACGCGCAAGTCGCGCCTCCGTGAAGCGGCGAATCTCTCCGAGACCAACCTCAAGGACGTCGACGGCGCCATCGCTGCCTACAAGCAGCTCCTCTCGCTCGATCGTAGCGACGACACCGCGCGCGCCGCCCTCCATCGTCTCCTCGAGAAGACGCAGCACTGGGACGACCTCGCCGCCCTCCTCGAACAAGAGGCGATGGCCGCGGGCGACATCGAAGAGCAAATCAGCATCGAGAAGAAGCTCGCCGAGGTCCACGAAACCAAGCGTGGCGACAAGAAGGAAGCGGCTGATGCGCTGCTTCGCGTCGTCCAGCACGCGCCGAAAGACGAGGTCGCCCTCCAGCGAGCCATCCATCTCCTCGTCGAGGTCGGCGATCTGCAGAAGGCCGCAAGCTCGCTCGACGACGCGCTCGGCTTCCTCGACGCCGGTCCGTCGAAGGGCACGCTCCTCCTTCGTCTCGGCGAGCTGCGCGAGGCGCTGAAAGACATCGTCGGCGCCTCCGAGGCGTTCGCCGAAGCCGGTGAAATTCTCCACGACGCAGAGGTCTGGCGCCGCGCCGAAGACGCTGCCGTGCGGGTCGAGCGTTGGGAGAACGCCGCCGTCGCGGTCGGTCGCCGTGGCGATCTCGAAAAGGACGCCAAGGGTCAGGCCAAGCTGCGCGCGGTCGAAGCGCAGTATCTCCTCAAGAGTGGCGATGGTTCGTCGGCCGTGGTCCGCCTCGAACAAGCGGTCGAGCTTGCCCCCGACGACGACGATCTCGCGGCGCGCCTCGAGTCGCTCTACGAACAAGAAGGTCGTCTCGAAGATCTCGGCGCCTTCCTCGTCCGCCGCGCCGAGGGTGCGAGCGAACAAGCGAAAGCCCTCTCCCTCTTCCGTCGCGCAGCCCAATTCCGCCGCGAGCAGCTCCGTGACGTCGACGGCGCCCGCGAGCTCCTCGAACGCATCGTCGAGCGCACCGAAGATCCCGACGCCCTCTCGATGCTCGCCGACGACGCCGTCGCCCGCGACGATGCGCAAGTGGCCATCGGCTACCTCGCGCGCATGGAGAAGCTCGCCGAGACGAAGGCCGACAAAACAAGGGTCGCGCTTCGTCAGGCCTCGCTCCTTGCCGACGCGATCGGTGACGTCGATCAAGCGGTCAGCCGCTATCGCGCCGTCCTCGATCAGCTCGACGAGAACTGCCGCGAGGCGCTCCAGGCGATCGCCGATCTCGAAGAGGCGCGCGATCGCTATCCCGAGGCCGCCGACGCCCTCGAGCGCGACCTCGAGCTCGCCGCCCACGGGGAAGAGAAGGCGAACATCGCCCGTCGCCTCGGTGAGATCTACGTCGATCACACCCACGAGCTCGGCAAATCGCTGGCCGCCTACGAGACCGTCGTCCGCGAAGACCCGGACGATTTCGCCGCCCTGCAGAAGCTCCGCGAGCTCTCCGAGCGTGGCGAGAAGTGGCCGCGCGTGGTCGAGCTCCTCGACGCGCAAATCGAGGTCGAGGGCGACGACGAAGAGATCGCCCTCCTCGCCGGTCGCAAGGCCGAGATCCTCGCCGATCAGCTCGGCCGAGTCGAAGACGCGCTCCGTGGTCTCGCGCTCTACACCGCGCAAGGCTCGGACGCTGCCCGCGCCGCTGCGCTCGCGATCGCCGATCGTCACGCCGCGCACGCGCAAATGGGCGGGCAAATCCTCGCCTGGGCGCGCACCACGCCGGGCTCCGACGGGCAACGTCTCCTCGGCGAAGCCTTCGATCGCTTCGTCAGAGGCGCCGCCGTCGAGCGCGCGCTGGAAATCGCGCCCGATTTGCTGCGCACGCCGCGCGGCAAGGACGTGAAGTTCCTCGAAGACCTCGAGCCTTTGGCCATCACCGCCAAGTCGGGCGACCTCGTCCTCGAGATCCACGATCGTCGCGCGGCCATCACTTCGGGTCCGGCACGCGCCGAAGAGCTCATCCGTCAGGCGAAGGTCCGCATCTCGCTCGGCATGTCGGTCGACGAGGCCCTCGGACACGGCGAAATCGGCCTCGGCGCGGTTCCTCCTTCCGAGGCCGGCGTCCTCGTCGAGCAGCTCGCCGCCCTCGCACCGAACGCGATGTTCGCCGTCGAGCTCTACGAACGACAAATCGGTCGCTGCAAGGTGCCGGTCGACAAGCTCGCGGCAATCGTCCGCGCCTACAAGCGCGCCATCGACGCCGTCGCCGCGAGCGAAGGCGGCGCGCCCGTCGAAGAGAAAGCGAAGGAGCTGGTCGAGCTCGCCCTCGCCGTCTCGGGCACCGACGATCCCTTCGACGCGCTCTGGGCCGCCGCCGCCGGCGTCGACGAGACGCGCGGAACGACCGATCTGAGGCGCGCGCTCGTCGAAGCGATGCGTACGTCGGCGACCGGTCCGCGTGACGGTGGTCGCACTCGCTCGGCCCAACTGCGCCGCGCCGCGCTCCGCATGCGTGACGAAATCGGCGATGAAACCCGCGGTTTCGAGCTCCTCTCGCAGGCGCTGGTGGCCCACGTCGACGCCGGTGGTCTCGACGCCGTCGAAGAGGCCGCGGGCGAAGATGGTCGGCGCGCCGAGTCGGTCCTCACGCGCGCGCTCGAAGAGGTCTTCGACGGACCGCTCGTTCGTCAAATCATCGCCCGTCGCGCGCGCATCCGTCAGGAGCGCCTCCACGACGTCGACGGCGCCCTCTCCGATCTCAAGAAGCTGCACGAGCTCGCCCCCGCCGACACCGCGGTGACCGAGCGCTACGGCAAGCTCCTCACAGAGGCCAACGACTACAAGGGCCTCATCCACCTCCTCGAAGACCAAATCCTACGCAGCAAAGATCAATCGGTCCGCGCCGATCTCGCGCGGCAGATCGCGCGCCTTTGGGAGGAGAAGCTCGGCGAGTCGCGTGAGGCCGCCGATGCGTGGCGACGCGTGCTGCGTCTGAAGACGCAAGATCCCGAGGCCACCGCCGGGCTCGATCGCGCCAAGCGCAACAAGCTCGAGTTCACCGCGGGGAAGTTTCCTCCGCAGCGTCCCCCGGCGCCCCCGAGCGTCCCGCCGCCGGGCACCGAGCGCAACGAGTCCGAGTACGGCGGCTCGACGACGCTCAAGGCCTCTCCGAAAACGACACCTGCCTCCGAGCCGCCGACCCTCATCGGAGCGAGCCCGGCGATCGAGCGTCCCGTCTCGCCCGATCGCGTCTCCAATCGTCCGCCGCCGCCCGCGCCTGCGTCGATGCCGGCCTCTCCGAAGATCACCGAGGCCTCCTCGTCGTCGCCGTCGATGCCGGACCATCACCACGACATCCCCGACGCCACCACCGAGAACCCGATCTTCAACGCGGCCGCCACCGGCGCCTTCGGCAACACCGCGACGCACGACCAAGAGAGCGCGCTCGCCTCGCAGCCGTGGTCCGACGAAGACGAGGACATGAAGACGCTCGTCGGCGAGATGTCCGCCGACGGACCGATCATCGGCGGCGCTCCGATCGATCCCGAGGGCACGCAGATGGAAGCGCCCGCGGTCCATCCTCAGTCGCACTCGCTCGGGCAGACCGACGAGCACGCCATCGCCACCGAATCGCAATCGCACCTCGCCACCGCGACCCACGACGCCTCCGACTCGATTCCAGCCGGCGAGGCCGATGCCGAAGAGGTCGAGGACGCCGAGCTGGTCGACGAGTCCGACGTCGAAGAGGTCGAAGAGCTCGACGAAGGCGACGTCGTCGAGACGGGCCAACACGCGCCGCCGGCCGGTAAGAAGTAGTCGCGGCGGGCCCACGTGTGTAGGAGAGCGCATGCGACTCGCGCGCTCTCTCCCGCTCGTTCTTGCCCTGCTCGGGTGCACTCTGCTCGCCGCGGGGTGCGCGCGTCCGCGTTGGAGCGTGGTGCGCAGCTCCTCGGCGACGATCCCCGCGAGCGCCACCTTCGTGCTGCAGCCGATCGACTTCACCGGGATGACGGTCGAGGGTCAGACCGAAGCGCAGTTCATCGCGCCGAAGAACGACGACCTGAAGGCGCAGTGGGAGCGCGACAAGACTTCGATGGACAGCGGCTTCGACGACCGCGTCCTCGCATCGCCCTCGTTTCACGCGGTGAAATCCTCGACACCGCCGCCCGACGGGGCCTACGTCGTCACCGTGCGCGTGCACACCCTCGAGCCGGGCGCGTTCGCCGGCGTCTCGGTCAAGGCGACCGAAGCGCGCGTCATCGTCCAGATCCTCGCGCCGGGAAACGTCCTCGTCGACGAGGTGCGCATGCGGGCGACGTTGCCCGCCGGCTCGACCGCCGCCGCCACCGGAGATCGCCTCCACGCCATCGGCAGCGACCTCGGCGGCGACGTCGTGCAGTACCTCGAAGGCCGAATCACTCGTTAGTCGCGAAAAATCGGCAGCAAATCAGCACTTTTTGCAGCCGCACGAGTCGGCGCAGTCGACGGTCACCGCCGAGCCGACGCCGGTGCAGCTGGCGTTGCACGCGCCCTTGCCACACTTGAGTCGCGACGAGGTGCACGCCGACACGCCGCTGCACGCGAGGCTGCACGAGGCGCCATCGGCGCAGCGCATGTCGAGCCCGACGCACGACGAAGGACTGGTGCACGACACCGCGCAGGCGCCGAACGCGCCGCAGTTGATCCTCGCGCTGTTGCAGGCGCTGATTCCGGTGCAGGCGATGGTGCAACGCATGTCGGCCGGGCAATCGAGCGCGACGCCGTTGCAGGCATTGATTCCCGAGCAATCGATGATGCACTCGTCGCCCTTGCAGCCACCGGTGCAGAGCTCTGGGCACTTCGTCGGCACGTGCGTCGAGCCCGTCGGGCAACCGGGCGGCGCGTCGATCGGCGGCGGTCGCGTGTCGGGAACGGGCGAGCCGGTGTCGGCCGAGGTCGTGCCGTCGCCGTCGCTCGTGGTGTCGAAGCCGGCGTCCGGATCGATCGCGGTGTCGCCGCCGACGTTGGTGTCGGTCGATCCACCTCCGTCGTGATCTTCGAAGGCGCTGCTCGATGCGCTCCCACAACCGATCAACCAAAGCACGCACACGATGCCGAGCGGCCTTGCGGTCATGGGAACCTCTTCGTTTCAATCCGCGGTCAAAGCATCCAAAGGTCGTGACGGCCGCCCGAGGATGAGGCAGTTTACTCTGTCTCTGCGTGGGGGAAACGAGGTCCACCGTGTTTCCTTTTCCCCCGCTGCCCGAGGTCCCCGACACCCACCGCGCCACGGGCACCATGTCGATGCGCTACGAGGATGTCGCCCAAGACGGCCGCCTCCTCCTCGACGCCATCCCGCACGGCCTCGGCGACGTCGCCTGGGTGAAGCTCCTCGATTCGCGCGCGATGCGACAGAGCTTCGCCAGCGGGCTCGTCCCCATCCTCAGCCGCATCGTCCTCCAAGGCTTCGACGGGCCCGTCGGCGTGCGTCGTTCGCTCGATTGCGAGGCGCGCATGCAGCTCTCGCACGTCGTCGACGATCGCGGCGAAGTCGAGCGCCTGATGCTCAACATGTGGCTCGACGTCTCCGGGCCGAAGGGTCGCACCCATGGCCCGACGCCCGAAGGCGCCGGTGAGCCAACGCACCTCGGTCGCTGCTTCGCCGAGCACGTCTTCACGCGCCCCTTCGGCCCTCCCGAAGCACGCAAGGTGCGGCGCCTCGAGATCGAGGGGGTACCGGAAATTCCAGCCGATCGTTACGTCTTCCGCAACGGGGAAGAGCTCCTCGAGGTGCCGCCGTCCGCCGTCGATCACGACGCCGAGCTGGTCGACGACGCCATCGCGCACACCTTCTCCATCGGCCACACCGACAGCAACCAGCACGTCAATTCGCTGGTGTATCCGCGGCTCTTCGAGGAAGCGGCGCTCAGGCGCGTCGTCCATCACGGCCACTCGACCCGTTCGCTCCTGGCGCGTCACGTCGAGCTCGCCTATCGCAAGCCCTGTTTCGCGGGCGACCGAGTGCGCGTCCGGCTTCGTCTCTTCGGCATGCTGGGAGGGTTCGGCGCGGTCGGTGCGTTCGTGCCCGAAGGAGCACCCGGAGGCCGACCGTGCGCCTACGCCCGTATCCTTCTCGCTGGATCTGGCGAATCCGGACGGACCTGACGGTGGTTCGATGTACGCCAATTGACTCTCAGCCCCGGGACGACCAAGGTTCGCTCCTCTTAATCCGCACTTCAGGCGGCTCGCACGCAGTTCGGCGTCGACACTAGCCAGCGGAACGAAAGGGTTTGGCCATGTCGAAGCTTTTGGGATTCGGGACGAATGGTGTGCGGGTGCTCGGCGCTTTTTCAGCGCTCTTCGTGCTGGCCGCGGCCGCCAACTGCGGTAGCAGCAGCAGCGATCCGGGCACGGTTGCCGACACTGGCGTCGGCGTCGACACCAACGTGCCGCCGGGCGAAGGTGGAACGGACACCAACAAGCCGACCGAGGGTGGCACCGACGTCAAGCCGAGCGAAGTCGGCACGCCGGACATCAAGTCCACGCTGCTCGCGGACGGCACCTTCCAGCCGCTCTCGTCGAACGGCATGACGTCCGACGACTTCTTCATCTGCTTCGACGACGCCGGCCAGGCCGTCGCGATCAACACCGCGGGCACCGCCCCGGTCACGCCCGACGTCATCGACAAGACCGGCGCCTCGATCCTCGTGTCGGGCAAGGCCGTCTTCTCGTGGCACGCGGTCGACTCGAAGACCAGCATCGGCACCCTCGTGGTGTGGACGAAGGCCTCGGGCGCGCACGAGCTCACCAAGACCGCCGTTCTCGGCGAGGCCGCGGCGAGCGCCGACGGCACCACCATCATCTTCGCCGACAACGCCCACGGCGGCGGCAAGACGGTCGACCTCACGGTCGCCAAGGCCGACGGCACCATCATCGCCAAGTCGGTGATCAAGGACGTCCTCGAGGACAGCACCTCGACGACCGCTCCCTGCACGCCGACCTTCGCTTGGTCGGGCAACAAGCCCCTCGTCAACTGGTGCGCGATCCCCGTGGTCGGCGAGACCGGCGCAGACGTCGGTGTCGACGCGGACGTCGCTGTCGACGTCGGTGCAGACACGGCCGACGCGGCTGCCCCGGCGGGCGCCATCGCCAGCCTCTCGCTCATCGACGGCACGACGGTCACGTCGCTCCGCTCGAACCTCCAGAACCGCCTCAGCGTCGACAAGGCGGGCGCCAAGGCGTTCGTCATCGACTTCAACGGCGACATCCAAGTCCTGCCGATCCCGACGGGCGCGGCGCTCCCGATCGACACCAAGGGGAGCTTCGGCGACCTGCTCGCGGCCGGCGACAAGGCCATCTACGTCACGACCACGGGCGACTTCAAGATCGCCACCGTCGGCGCGACGCCGGCTCCGGTCACGCTCGGCACCAAGGTCCAGGTGTTCTTCAACATCCCGGACGCCGCCAAGTACGTCTACTACGGCACCAACTACAACTCGAAGACGGGCGTGAGCGACCTCTTCCTCGTCCCGCTCGCGGGCGGCACGGCGCTCAACCTCGACGCCAAGCCCGACGGCGCGATCTTCGGCGACCAATTCACCGCCGATGGCACCCTCGCTCTCTATTACGTGGCCGTCTCCGCCGGCACCGGCGACATGATGGTCGTCGACCCGACCAAGGCCGTCACGACGGCCGAGAAGCTCGCCCCGGGCGTTTGGGTCAGCTACTCGCCGAAGGGCTCTGTCGTCGTCTACAACGACGGCTACATCGCCGGCAGCGGCGACGGTCAGGCCAACCTCCGCATCATCGACGCCAAGTCGAAGGCGAAGAACCTCGTCGCGGTCCAGGCCGAGGCGGACTTCTACATGAACCACGCGAAGACCAAGATCATCTACTCGTCGCAAGACGTGAGCGTGAAGCCGGGTCTCTACGTCGCCGACGTCCCCTGAGCTCGTAGGTTGAGAGTGCGATGGGGCATCGAGGAAACTCGGTGCCCCGTTCGCTTTTTGTCGCTCGGTTTCGATCGGCTCTGCGGCGTCAGTACGGAGGCGGGTAGCCGCCGTCACCGACATCGGGCGCGGTCGCGTCGACCGGTCCGGCGTCGCATCCGGCGACCGCTTTGCTCGGCGTCTGCGCCGACGACTCGACGATGTCTTTTTGGTTCACCCCGACGCTGAAGACGCCGATGACCCGTTCGGCGTCGTCGCCGTCGAACTTGGCGTCGGCGAAGGCGAGGCGGAGATCTTCGACCCACGCCGCGAAGTCACCGCCGCTGATGCCGTTGCCGGCGTGCGACGACTTCATGTCGCGACAGAGGAGGCCCTTCGAGTCGGGACCGGGATACTTCACGCGCTGACCCGATTTGGTGCAGTGGAGAATCGCCGCCACCTGCATCGCCAGACACTCTTCGACGTGGGCCAAGCGCGCCGCGGGGATGGCGCTGAAATATTGCTGGATGCGGCAGTCGTTCTTCAGGCGTTCGACGTGCTTCGCTGCCACCAGTCGTGCACCGGCAAAGCCGCCGTACTCGACGTCGCAGTCGGAGGGCGGGCCGACGTCGATCGGCGCGCTGTCGACCACGGGCGACGCGTCGGCGACGGCTTTGTCGTCGAAGGTTCGCGCGCAGCTCACGCCCACGAGGAGCACGAGGCCGGCGGTGATCGAGGAAGAAAAGCGCATGATCAGGAGCCTAGCAGGGCGAATTTCGGAGGCTCTCTGTATACGTCCGAGAGAAGCACTCGACTCGAATTCTTTTATTATCGCGGCGTGCGTCCACCGCACCTCGCGGGTCATCCTCGAGGGGGATAGAGTGAGGGGACCGTCATGAGTCGTCCGGCCGATCCGAACCTGCTTGGCCGCGTGCTCGCAGGGAAGTACGAGATCGCCGAGTACCTCGGCGGCGGCGGCATGGGCGCGGTCTATCGCGCGCGGCAGAACGCCATCGACAAGGACGTCGCCGTCAAGGTCATGCACCGCGACATGGCGGCCGATCCGAAATTCGCCGAGCGCTTCCAACGCGAAGCGAAGGCGGCCTCGCGACTCGATCACGTCAACTCGATGCGGGTGATGGACTACGGCGAGGAGCCCGACGGTCTCCTCTACATCGTGATGGAGCTGCTCGACGGGCAGAACCTCCACGAGTTGCTGCTCGAACAGTGGCCGTTTCCGGCGCGTCGGGTGGTGGCGATTCTCTCGCAGGCGCTCGCCGCCCTCGCCGTCGCCCACGAGCTCGGGATCATCCACCGCGATCTCAAGCCCGAGAACATCATGATCCTCCCCGGTCGCAGCGACGACGGCGAAGCGGTCGACGTCGTCAAGGTGTGCGACTTCGGCATCGCCAAGCTCGGCGACGGACGTGGCGAGACGTCCCCCACCGGCGCCAAGCTCACCGCGCAAGGAATGATGATCGGCACGCCCGAGTACATGTCGCCCGAGCAAGCGCGCGGCGACAAGCTCGACCCTCGCAGCGATCTCTACTCGATGGGCGTCATCCTCTACCAGATGCTCAGCGGCCGTTTGCCCTTCGACGGCGAGAGCGCGCTCGGCATCGCCCTCAAGCACGTCACCGACGAAGCCTCGCCGCCGTCGGCCGTGGTCATCGGCGGCGTGCATCCGGGGCTCGAAGTGGTGTGCCTCCGAGCGCTCTCGAAGAAGCCGGCCGATCGCTACATGAACGCCCGCGAGATGCGCGCGGCCCTGCGCGAGGCGCTCGCCGGACCGTCGAGCATCTCCAACGGCGATCGTTCCTCGGCCGTCGCCTCGACCGATCCGGCGCCTCGCCTGCGCATCGCCGAGACCGTCCCGGCAGGGAGCCTCGAAGGGCAAGCCGAACAGCGCTTCGCGGTGGCGACGGCGGCGACGCTGATGACGCCGAGCAGCGGTGGCACCCCGGCGGTGAAAATCGTCGAAGCACCGAAGGCGACGCTCCTCGGTACGGCGGCCGTCGTCACGCAGCCGTCGCTGTCCTTGGCGCCACGTCGTTCGCTTTGGCCCTTCGCCATCGTCGCGCTCGCGGCCATCGGCGCCGGCGTCTACTTGCTTCGTCGTCCCGATCCGCAAGCGCCGGTCGCCAGTGCGTCTTCCAACACGGCTGCCAACGGCACGCCGCCGCCCTCGATTTCCGGCGATTCCGTGATCACGCCGCAGCCGTCGGTGACCGCGCCGCCCACCGTCGTCGCATCTGGCAGCGCACCGACGCCCTCGACGATACCCTCGCCGAGCCTGACGATCACCAAGGTGACGGCGCCGCCGACCTCGACGCTCACCTTCGCGCCGACCACGACCGCGACCACGACCACGGTGGCGACGACCGAGCCACCTCCACCTCCTCCGGCGACCACCAGCGCGGCCATCGCGACCACTGCGCCTCCTCCGCCGGCGACGACGACGGCTCCGACGGTTGCTCCGCCGCCGCCGGTCGATTTGTCGTCAGCGTCGGTTTCGCTCACCAACGTCAGCACCACCAACGGCGTCTCGGGCCCCGCGGTGCGCAAGGCGCTGGCGCCGATGCCGTTCAAGAAGTGCTACGTCGACGCCCTCAAGGTGAAGGGCACGGCGGCCTCGGGCTCGGCGAATTTGCTGCTCTCCATCGACGATACGGGCCACGTCACCTCGGCGACGCTCGCCGGCGCGACGTTCCTTCCGGGCATGGCCGCGTGCATCCAGACGATGGCGCGCTCGGCGAAGATCGAAGCCGACACCGGCGACGCGACGGCGACGGTGACACTCTCGTTTTCTTCCAAGTAGGATGACGCGCTCGATGAGCTTCTCACGATCGACGCTGCTCTTGCTCGCGTCGCTCGCGTGCGCGCTGCCTCTTTCGTCGCTCGGTTGCAGTCAGGTCGCGCCGCTCGTCGGCAGCGAACAGCTCCGCGATGCGGGCGTCGTCGACGTCACCGGCGCCGAGGTCGGGCAGGTCTCCTTCGCGCGCGACATCAGGCCAATCCTCGAGCGACTCCCCACCGATCCGGCCGGTCCCGGTTGCAAGAAGTGCCACTATTCGAGCGAGGCCTCGCACATCGGGCTCGATCTCGGCGGGCTCGACCTTTCTTCACTCGGCACGCTCCGCCAAGGCGGCGGCACCAGCGGCTCGAAGATCGTCATCCCGGGAAATCCAGCCGAATCGGCGATCATCCAGAAGCTGCGCGGCACCTACGCGTTCGGTACGCGCATGCCGAAGAGCGGCCCGCCGTTCCTCTCCGAAGCCGAAATCGAGCTCATCAGCACGTGGATCGCCCAAGGCGCGAAGGGAGCCGACAGCGAATGAGTCTCCGTCCGTTCGTGACCAGCGCCGCGATCGTCGCGGGCGCTGCCCTGATGACGCTCTTCTCGGCGGGTTGCCCGAGTCGACCCGCCGAAGGGCTCGATCCGTCGAAGGTGCCTGAGACGGTCCGCGCCGATTACGACGTGTTCGCCCAGCGTTGCTCGCGTTGTCACTCGCTCGCGAGGCCGCTCGACAGCGGCATCACCGAAGACGAGTACTGGCAGACCTACGTCGAGCGCATGCGTCGCATGCCGAGCAGCGGCATCTCGCAGACCGACGCCACCGTCATCCTCCGCTTCCTGCACTGGTATTCGCAGGCAAAAATCGCAGAAAAGAAGGCGAAGGCAGGCGGATGAGCTCGCGTCGTCCGCTCTTTCGTTTCGCCAAAGATTGCTTCGCAACTTTGGCCTCTCCCTGGATCTCCCCTTCGGGTCGGTCCGCTCGATTCGTCGGCTTCGCGCTCGGCGTCTTGCTCGCCGTCTTGAGCTCGCTCTACGCGCGTCGTGCGGCGGCCATCGAGCACCACTTCGCCGGCTCGGGACAGGTCGACTACCTCTTCATCCCGACGCAGCCGAAGGCGACGGGGCGCAACATCGCCTTCGACGGTTTCACGACCGAGCTCGCGCTCAAGGTCGCCATCGATCTCAGCGACCACCTCTCGGCCAACGTCAAGCTCTGCTACGGCTGCCACGGCTTCGAGGCCGACATGGCCTACTTCGACTACCGCTTCGGCGACGAGCTCAACCTCCGCGTCGGCCGGTTTTCACCGTCGTTCGGCAACTTCAACCTCCGCCACGATCCGGCCAACCATCGCCTCAGCGACAAGCCGCTCCCCTACGAGATGGGACGTCTCTTGCGGCTGCGCGAGTGGAACCTCGGCGTTCTTCCGAGCCCCTTCCCCGACAACGGCGTCGAGCTCAACGGCACGCATTGGTTCGGCGACAAGCTCCAGGTCGACTACGCCGCGTATGCGGTGTCGGGCTTCAAGGGCGACAAGTCCGGCTTCGATCTCGACTTCCAGCAGTCGCGCGCGCCCAACCTCTACTACGTCGACAACAACAGTCGCCCGACCTTCGGAGGTCGGCTCGCGGCCACGCTCAAGCTCGGCGACGCCTCCGATTTGACCTTCGGCGGCAGCGGCATGTACGGCACGTTCGACCCTGAAAATACGCTCCATTACGGCATCTTCGGCGCCGACCTGACGCTGCGCATCGATCGCACCAACGTCCGCGCCGAGTACCTCGTGCGTCGTCAGCAGTTCGACGTCAGCGATCCGACGCGCTTCAAGTACGCCGTCCCCACGAGCGGCGGCGACTTCTTCTCCAAGCACGGCGCCTACTTCGAAATCGAACATCCGATCAGCAAGGCCGTCGATTTGATCGGTCGCTTCGACACGCTCTTCCGCGTCGGCAACGTCGCCGCTGGCAGCTCACTCTCGAAAGAGAGCTCCGTCCTCCGTTGGACGATCGGTACTGCCATCGGCATCGAACGCGGGTTGAAGGTGAAGCTCTCGGCCGAGGCGTGGAAGTTCTCGGATGCCGACGCCAACAACAAGAAGACGGACGTCGCCGTTCACCTCGGCGTCATCGGCACCTACTGAGCCTCAGCCGGTGATCAGTCGATCGCCGTAGAGCTCGCGCAACTTCGTCTTGAGGAACTTCCCGGTCGACGTGCGGGGGATTTGCTGGACCACGATGTACTCGTCGGGGAGCCAGAATTTGGCGAACGACTGGGCGAGGTGATCGCGGAGCTCGTCGCTGGTGGCCGTCTTGTCGGTCTTGAAGACCACCGCTGCGAGCGGACGTTCGGCCCATTTTTCGTGCCTTCCGGCGAAGACCGCGGCCTCGAGGATGGCGGGGTGGCTCATGAGCGCGTTCTCGAGCGCCACCGAGCTGATCCACTCGCCACCGGACTTGATGACGTCTTTCGAGCGATCGGTGATGCGGACGTAGCCCTCGGCGCACAGCGTGACGACGTCGCCGGTCTTGAACCAGCCATCTTTGGTGAAGCGATCGGCGCCGTCGTCGCCGAAGTACGACTGCGCGACCCAAGGGCCGCGGACCTCGAGCTCGCCCATCGTCACGCCGTCCCAGGGGAGAATTTTTCCTGACTCGTCGACGTGACGACACTCGACGAAGGGCGCAGCGAAGCCTTGGCTGCTGCGATAGCCGAGCTTCTGCTCGTCGGTGAGCTCGGCCATGTGGCTCTTGAGGTGTGCGACGGTGCCGAGCGGGCTCATCTCGGTCATGCCCCAGGCGTGCATCACCTCGAGGCGATGGCGGACGCGGAAGCCTTCGATCATCGCCGGCGGCGCCGCCGATCCGCCGATGAGCATCGAGCGCACGCTCGAGAGATCGAACTTGCCGGGTGACGCATCGAGGAGCGCGAGGATGCCGAGCCAGATGGTCGGCACGCCTGCTGCGAGCGTGACCTTCTCTTGTGCCATCAGCTCGACGACCGAGGCCGCATCGAGGTGGGGACCTGGAAAAATCAGCTTCGCGCCCGACATCACGGTCGCGTACGGGAGGCCCCAAGCGGCGGCGTGGAACATCGGCACCACCGGAAAGACGACGTCGCTCCCGCGCACGCCGAGGCAGTCGGCGCTACACGCCATGAAGGTGTGCAACGTCATCGAGCGATGGCTGAAGACCACGCCCTTGGGGTTGCCCGTCGTCCCCGACGTGTAGCAAATCATCGCCGCGTCGTTCTCGTCGAGCTCGGGAAAGACGTACCCCTCCGTCGATTCCGCGGCGAGCACCTTTTCATAATCTAGATATCCATCACCCACCGGACCGTCATCGCCGTAGACGATCACGTGCCGAATGCTCTTCACCTCGGCGCGGAATTTCTCGAACAGCGGCAAGAGCGAGCGGTCGACGATGACCACCTCGTCTTCGGCGTGCGACGCGATGTACCCGAGCTCGGTCGGATGGAGACGGAGGTTCAACGTGTGAATCACGCGCCCCGACGCCGGCACGCCGAGGTAGGCCTCGAGGTGGGCGTGATGATTCCAACAGAGCGTGGCGACGCGCGTCCCCTTGGCGACGCCCAGGCGATCGAGCGCGCGGGCCAGCTGCACCGAACGCGCATGGATTTGCGCGTAAGTATGGCGAAGCAGCGACTTGTCGGGCCGGCGGCTGACGACCTCGTGCGTTGGGAAGTAGGTGCGCGCGCGCTCGAGTATGTGCGTGAGCGTCAGCGGGAACGCCATCATGCGACCGGCGAGCATTCGATCCCTCCTCCTCGGTGACCTTACGTTCCGACCCTATATCGACTCTCGACGAGTCTTCACTCGAACGTCAGTTGACCGTATTCGCTGCCGGTTCGCCCATCGGGCTCGGCGCCGGCGAGTCGGCTGCGGTCTGCGCGACGGACGATTCGGCCGGTTTCTCCGCGCCGCAGATGCGCTCGACCTCGGCGTCCATGGTGCCGTCGGCGATCTTCTTCCACATCACGAAATCGGCCTTCAGCGACCAGAGCGGGTGACCGAACGTCGCGGGCCGATTGCCTTCGATGAAGTAGTGGCCGACCCACGCCGCGCCGTAGCCGACGACGGGGGCGAGCGCGAGGAGTGACCATCGACGCGTGAGGACTCCGACGCCCACGAGCGCCATCGCCGCCGAGGTGCCGACGAAGTGGAGCGTGCGCGTCGCCTTCTTCGAGTGCGCCTTCACGTAGCAAGGCCAGAAATCTTCGAAGGTGCGGAGGGTCGGTTCGGACATGATCTAGAGGATACCCGCATCTGACGGCGCGGAGCACGTCACGTCGGAACGGGCCGGCGTCTACTCCGGAGACGCCCCCGAGGCGCAGAGGTGGATGGCGCGGCAGAGGCCTTCCACCGAGTCGGGCTTGTCGAGGACGTGGCGCACGCCGAGCGCGAGGGCTTCGGCGCGGAGCTCATCGGACACGTAGCCGGAGACGAGGATGATCGGGAGCTCGGGGAGCATCGCGAGGGCGCGTTTGCTCAGCTCGAGACCGGTCGTCCCCGGCATGTTGGCGTCGGTGACCAAGACGTCGAAGCGCGTCGGATCGGTCTTCAGGAGCGCAAGGGCATCGTCGGCGTCGCAGGTGGCGGTCACGTCGTAGCCGAAGCGTCCGAGCAGTCGCTCCGTCAAGTCGAGGAGCGGCTCGTCGTCGTCGACGTAGAGCACGCGTCGTCCCTCGCCGCGCGGCGGATCGATCGGCGGGGGCGTGACCGCGGGCGGGAACGTGGCGACGTGCGCGCCGAGCAGAGGAAATCGCACCTCGACGGTGGTGCCGCGACCGAGCTCGCTTCGTACCTCGACGGTGCCGTGATGTTCTTTCACCAGCCCGTGCACGACCGAGAGACCGAGCCCGGTGCCGCTGCCGCCGGTCTTGGTGGTGAAGAACGGATCGAAGACGCGCGCGACGGTCGCCGCGTCCATGCCGACGCCGTCGTCGGTCACTTGGAGGCGCACGCAGCTCGCGAGCTCGTCGACGACGAGCGTGAGCTGACCTCCTGTCGCCTCGACCGCGCGGAGGGCGTTGGCACAGAGGTTCGCCACGACCTGCTGCAACTGTGGCCGATCGCCCATGATTTCAGGCTCATTCGGCGCTATCGAGATCACGAGCGAGACGTTCGTCGGAAGCTTCGGCCGCAGGTGCGCCGTCGCCTCTTCGACGACGATGCCGAGCTGCAGCGGCTGCTTCTCGCTGGAGGTCCGACGACTGAAGGTGAGGATCTGCTGCACCAGCGCCGACGCGCGGCGGCCGGCTCCCGCGATCTCGTCGAGGCTCGACTCGATGGGACGGCCGCGGCCGAGATCGATTCGTGCGAGCTCGACGTGTCCGAGGAGCGTCTGCAAGATGTTGTTGAAGTCGTGGGCGATGCCGCGCGCGAGGGTGCCCACCGCCTCCATCTTCTGCGCTTGTCGCAGCTGTGCTTCGAGACGTTGCGTCTCGCGGAGATCGCGTTGCACGGTGGCGTACGCGAGCGGCTTGCCAGCCTGATCCTTGACGATGAACGAGCTGACTTGCGTGGGAATGAGCTCGCCGGTCTGGAAGTGACGGAGCACGCCCTCGCCGCGCCACGAGCCTTTTTCGCGAAGAATCGCCGCGCGCGAGAGCCCGTCGCCGGTGTGGAAGGCGCTGAGCGGCAAAGTGGTGACGTCGGCGTCGATGGCGAGGCCGAGGAGCTCGCGGCCGGCGCGGTTGACGTAGAGGACCCTCCCGTCGAAGCCGGCCATGGCGATGAAGTCGGCGCTGGTCTCGACGAGCGCGACGAAGGTCTCGGCGACGTCGGACCGTTCGGCCATCTCCATGACGATGAGACCACAAGTCGCTACGATGAGCAGGACCTTGATTCACGAGCCCAGCCGTCGACAGATCCTGCGCTTCGGTGTCGCCGCGTCGGTTGCCGGAATGGCGAGCGCGCTCATCGGTTGTCCTCGCAAGAGCGAGTCTTCTCCGAGCAGCTCCTCGGGTGGCTCTTCGACAGGCGAAGAGAAAGAGAAAACGTCACCGAAGACCACCCGTCGAGCCGACGTCCTCGTCATCGGCGCCGGCGTCTCCGGCCTCGTCGCTGCACAGAAGCTGGTGAAAAAAGGGCGATCGGTGATCGTCGTCGAGGGACGCGATCGCGTCGGCGGCCGCGTGCACACCGATCGCAGCTGGCCCGGCGTGACGGTCGATCTCGGCGCGTCGTGGATTCACGGGCAAATCGGCAATCCGATCAGCGAGATCGTGAGCGCGAAAAAAATAGTCACCAAGGCGACCAACTGGGAGGCGCGCGTCGTCTTCGACCGCGACGGCCATCCCCTGACGAACGCCCAAATCGACGATCTCGAGAAGCGCTACAAAGACTTCCTCGCGCACGTCGAGCACCTGCGCAAGGAGTCCGATCGCGACGCGACGTTGAAGTCCGCGCTCGACGACTACCTCGCCGACGAGAAGCCCTCGGCCGACGTCCGGCGCTGGTTCACGCATTGGGTCAACACCGAGATCGAGCAAGATTACGCCGCCGATCTCGACGACCTCTCGCGTGACTCGTGGGACGACGACAAGCAGATGGAGGGCGACGACATGCTCTTCCCCGGCGGCTATGGGCAGATCATCGACGCGCTTGCCGAGGGTCTCGACGTGCGCCTCGGCGAGACCGTCCGTCGCATCTCGCACGGCGACGACGGCGTCACGGTCGACACCACGAGCGGCGCTTTCACAGGGAAATACGCGGTGGTCACGTTGCCGCTCGGCGTCCTCAAGGAGGGCGACGTCGAGTTCTCGCCGGCGCTCCCAGAGCGAAAAAAGCAGGCGATCGACGCCCTCGGGGTCGGGCTCCTCGACAAGGTCTATCTCCGTTTTCCTTCGGCGTTCTGGCCCAAGGACAAGCAGGTGTTCAAGTACGCCGGCGAGCACGTCGGTGAGTTCGCCGAGTGGCTCGACATGAGGGGCGTCGCCTCCGCCGACGTGCTGCTCGCGTTCAACGCCGCCAAGGTCGCCGACGAGCTCGAGGGACGTACCGACGCCGAGATCGAAGAGAAGGCTATGCGCGCGCTGCACGCGATGTTCGGCGAGTCGATCCCCGACCCGAGCGCGAAGCTCGTGACGCGTTGGCGAAAAGACCCGTTCGCCCGCGGCTCGTACTCGCACATCCCGCCCGGCGCCGACTCCAAGGACCACGACGCGCTCGCCGCGCCGATCGCGAATCGGCTGTATTTTGCCGGTGAAGCGACGCGACGTGACTATTCGGCGACGGTGCACGGCGCTTATCTCTCGGGCGTCGCTGCGGCGGAGTCCATCGGTTGAGCTAGTCTGCGTGCGTGCGCACTCGGCAGCTCTTCGGCTCGTCCCTCCTCTTCGCGCTCGTCTTCTCGTCGGTCTTCTCGTCGGGCTGCGGTCACGCGAGCGACGGGTCGACGCCGAACGACGCGGGGGTCGATGCGAGCAGTCTCGACGTCGCCGAGGTCGCGCCCCCAGAGCCTCATCCGCGCGCCGGAAAGGCCGACGCCGTCTTCGTCGAGGGAAGCACCTTCCGCGACGGGCAAGGACGACAGCTCCTCTTTCGCGGCTTCAACACCAAGGTCAATGGCATCTTCGACGTCACCTTCGCCGACGGTCGCAAACCCAACTACACCTTCCCCGATTTCGACGAGGCCGGCGCCAAGCGCTTCGAGGAGCTGGGCTTCGACGTCATTCGACTCTGCATCAACTGGAGCGCGCTCGAGCCGCAACCGAAGGCCTATTCGAAGGAGTTCTTCGCCAAGGTCGACGCCATTCTCGCGCTCGCCAAAGCTCATCATTTTCGCGTGCTCCTCGACATGCACCAAGATGGCTATTCGAAGGAGATTGGCGAAGACGGCGCGCCGCTCTGGGCCATCGTGCCTGCGCCCGAGAAGCTCTTGGAAGGGCCGAGCGACGATGGTCGGCGGCTCTCCGCGCAGGTGATCGCCGCCGGCACCAGCTTCTGGAACGACGCGGAGCTCCCCGACGGTCGCACGCTGCAACAGGCGTTCTTCGAAGCGGTCGGAACGATGGTCCGTCGCTACGTCGGTGACGAGACGATCGTCGGCATCGAAGCGTGGAACGAGCCGGTCGCCTTCGACGTCGAGTCCGACACCGTGGGGCTATGGGCCTTTCATCGGCGCTTCGCCGACGTCATTCATCAACTCGACGGTGATCTGGCGGTCTTCTTCGAGCCCAATGGCACTCGCAACCAATGGGACACCGCGAGCAAACCGTACACCCCGTGGGGCAATGGTCCGGGGGTCTACGCGCCGCACATCTATACCGGGCAATTCTCCATTCCGAGCCAGAATGGCTGGGAATCGGAAGATCCGGCGAAGCTCCTTCCGAGCATGCAGAACGCGTCGGAAGAGGCCGCTGCTTGGGGCACGCCGTGGTTCGTCACCGAGTTCGGTTGCAACGAAGCCCAGCCACGCGGCATTCATTGGATTTCGGAGGAGCTCAATCTGCAAGATCGTTTCCTCGCGTCGAGCACGCTGTGGGCTTGGGAACCAGGCGATTGGAGCCCGCGCTTCGACGTCGCGGTGAAGGGGCGCCCAGAATCGATGCGCGTCGTCTCGCGCAGCTATCCACGCGCGGTCGCCGGCGATTTGCTGGCCATCGAGAGGCCGACACCGGGGACGATGAACGTGCGTTATCGCGCGACGACCCGCACCAAAGGCCTCGCCCACGAAATCTCGGCCTCGGCGGACTTCGTCACCGATTGGAAGATCTCCTGCGATGGCGTCGACGTCACCGGCTCCGTCACCAAGGCGCCCGGGCGAGCGACCTTCATCTGCCCGTGGAGCGAGGGTGAGCACACGTTCTCGCTGTTCGGCACGCCGGTGCCTCTTCCCTGAGCCGCTGAGCCGCTGAGATGCCGAGATGCCGAGATGCTGACTGAGCGTGAGCGCTGCGCGACCTCGTCGGCAAGACCATGGTCGCCTAGCTGTGGCTGCTGCTACTCTCCGTCGCTGGAGGGCGCGCGCGCATGAAGACGATCCTCGAGCTCGTGCAGGAGCTGAAGGGGACCGACGTGACCGAGCTGGCGTTGGTGAGCGGACGCTTTCCCTGCGTTCGCATCCACGGCGCCTTCAAGCCCGTCGACGACGTCGCTGCGTCGACCGCGGTCATCTCGCGTTTGCTCAACGCGCTCGGCGGCGGCGAGCACGTCCCGAACCTCTCGCCGAAGCCCACGCAGTGGAAAAACAAGGTCGAAGGCCTCGGCGAGGTCACCGTGCTGGCGATACGCAAGGCGGACGATACCTTGCAAGTGCGCGTGCTTCCTCCCGCGGGGGGGGGCATCGCGATGCCGGGGACGGGGACGAGGCCGAAGTCGATTCGCCCCGCTCGCAAGTCGATCACGCCGAAGCCGGGCGATTCTGGCAAGCGTAAATCGTCGATGAAAATCGCGGCGCAACGTCCGATCGCGCCGCCGATGCCCGATCTGCGAGCGCCGCGCGCGCCGGCCGGCCTCGATCTCGACGCGCGTTCGGAGGACCCCGACAGCGACTCGATGCCGGCGGTGCTCCGTGGCCTGCCGTTCAAGGGTGTGGTCGCGGCGGCGGCGGGGCTTGCCGGCATCGAAGGCCTCGATGCGCCGGGCAGCAATCGCGCCGATTTCGAGCTCGATGCGGGCGCCAGCGTGCCGATCGATCTCGACGAGAGCGAAGCACGCGGCCTCGACGCGCTCCTCGCCCGCGCGCGCAAACGTGGGGCGAGCGATCTCCACGTGGTCGCGGGTCGCCCCGCGCTCTTCCGCATCGCCGGTGAGCTGGTGGCGCACGGCAATCCCTTCTCGCCCGAGGAGGCCGAAGAGATGTTGATGCCGTTCATTCCCGAGCGGCTGCGGCCGATCTTGGTCAGTGACGGGTCGGTCGACTTCGCGCTCACGCACGAGACCGGCGGTCGCTTCCGCGCCAACGTCTCGCGCCAACGCACGGGTTTCAAAGGCTCATTTCGCGTCATCCCCAACGAGATTCCGACGCTCCGGTCGCTCGCCCTCCCCGAGGACATCGGCAAGGCGACGCACCATCATCAAGGTCTCATCGTCATCACCGGGCCGACCGGTCACGGCAAGACGTCGACGCTGGCGGCGCTCGTCAACCTCATCAACTCCGACACCACGCACCACATCATCACCGTCGAAGATCCGGTCGAGTACATCCACCCGCGCAAGAAGGCGATGATCAGCCAGCGCGAGGTGGGCACGCACACCAAGAGCTTCGCCAACGCGCTCAAGGGCTCCCTCCGCCAAGATCCCGACGTCATCGTCGTCGGCGAGCTGCGCGACACCGAGACCGTGCGCATGGCGCTCTCGGCCAGCGAGACCGGTCACCTCGTCATCGGGACGATGAACACGCCGAGCGCGGCCAAGACCATCGATCGCTTGATCGACCTATTTCCCCCGGCCGATCAGGCGCAGGTACGCATGACGCTCGCCGGCGGCCTCCGCTTGATCGTCGCCCAGCGCCTCCTCCCGAACAAGACCAAGACGGGGATGGTCGCGGCGGCGGAGATTCTCCCCGGCTCGATCGCGCTCTGGAACCTCATTCGCGAGAACAAGACGTACCAAATTCCCAGCCTGCAACAGCGCGGCAAGTCGGCGGGCATCCATCGCCTCGACGACTCGCTCCTCGAGCTGGTGCAAAGCGATCAGACCACCCTCGAGTTGGCGCTGCCGTTCGCCGAGAACCCCGACGAGCTCGCGGCCAAGGCGCGTGGTCAGGCGGCGGCCAAGGCGGCGGCCATCGCGCAACCGCCCGGTCAACCTCCGCCTGGTGGGCAACCACCGCAAAAACCAGGCGATCAGAAAGATGGCGGCCTCTTCGCGCGCGCCGGTGCGCTCTTCGGAAAGAAGGGGACCTGAGCGATGGCCGAGCCCTCCACCCCGCAGCCGAAGATCGCCGAGCTGTTCGACGAGATGCTCGCGCGCAAGGCGAGCGACCTCCACCTCGGCATCGGCTATCCGCCACTCGTCCGTCAACGCGGCGACCTGGTGCCGATTCGCGAATTGCCGGTCGATGCGAAGGAGATGGAAGAGCTCCTCTTCGAGATCATCAACCCGGTGCAGAAGAAGCAAATCATCGAGGAGTACGATCTCGACTTCGCCTGGGCGTTCGGGGAAAAGGCTCGATTTCGCGCCAACTACATGAACAAGGTGACCGGCCTCGCGGCGGTCTTCCGTGTCATTCCCACGCGCGTGCTCACCCTCTCCGAGCTCGGGACCCCCGAGGCGCTGGTGAAGCTGAGCGATCGGCGCGCCGGCCTCGTCCTCGTCACCGGCCCGACGGGCTCCGGCAAGTCGACGACGCTCGCGGGGATGATCAACCACATCAACAGAAACCGCGCCTGCCACATCCTCACCATCGAAGATCCGGTCGAGTTCGTCCACGAGCCGATCAAAGCGCAGGTGACGCACCGGGAAATCGGGCCTCACGCGAAGGACTTCGCGACCGCGATGCGCAGCGCCGGTCGTGAAGATCCGAACGTCATCCTCATCGGCGAGCTCCGCACCAACGAGACGATGAAGTTGGCGCTGCAGCTGGCGAGCTTCGGCGTCCTCGTCTTCGCCACCGTGCACACCAACAGCGCGAGCTCGACCATCGAGCGCATCGTCAACGCCTTCCCCGCCGATGAGCAGCCGCAGGTGCGTGGCATGCTCGCCGAGTCGCTCGCCGGTATCGTCGCCCAGCAGCTCCTCAAGACCGCCGACGGCAAAGGTCGCGTCGGCTGTCACGAGATCTTGATCGGCACGCCGGCCATCGCCTCGCAGATTCGCGAAGGAAAGACCTTCCAAATCCCCAGCCTCATCCAAGCGGGCCAGAACCTGGGCATGCAGACGATGGACATGGCCCTCGAGCGTCTCGTGGCGCAAAAGACGATCACCGCGGAGGCAGCGCTGGAAAAGGCGCTCGACAAGGAAAGTTTCGCCAAAGCCGTCGGCGTCAAGATGTCTTAGGCCGCTGCGGGAACCTGCCCGCGAGGCCCGTGTCGCTCGCGGGGAGGAGTCCACCATGCGTCTTCGCTTCACCGCACCTGCCTTGGGTTTGCTGGCGTGCCTCTCGTTCGTCGCGCTCACCGTCGCGCCGAAGAACGCGCACGCCTTTTGCGGGTTCTACGTGGCGCCGCCGGGGGACAAGCCGCTCTATGCCGACGCTTCGATGGTGTCGCTGATGCGCGAGGGGACGCGCACCGTGCTGTCGATGTCGAACAACTACAAAGGTCCGGCAAAGGACTTCGCGATGGTGGTGCCGGTGCCCGTGGTCCTCAAGAAAGAGGACGTGAAGACGTTGCCCATGGACGTCTTCAAGAAGCTCGACACGCTCACCTCGCCGCGCCTCGTCGAGTATTGGGAGACCGATCCGTGCGATCACCCGTGCGCCAACGCCGAGCCGGGCACCTGTGGATATGGCACCGGAAGTGGCAGCGGCTACGGCTACGGCTCGGGCGGCGGTGGCGGCGGTTCGGTGACGATCGAGGCTAAATTCTCGGTCGGCGAATACGACATCGTGGTCCTCGGCGCCACCGAGTCGGCCGGCCTCGAGACCTGGCTGCACGACAACAAATATTCGATCCCCAGCGGCGCGGCGAAGGCGCTGCAGCCGTACATCGATCAGCAGCAGAAGTTCTTCGTCGCCAAGGTCGACATCAAGAAGGTGAAGTTGGATGCGAACGGCGTGGCGGTGCTCTCGCCGCTCCGCATCGCCTACGAGTCCGCCGATTTCCGGCTGCCGGTGCGCCTCGGGCTCATCAACGCGCAGGCGAAGCAAGACCTCATCGTCTTCGTCCTCTCGAAGGACAAGCGCTACGACCTCGCCAACTATCCGAACGTCTTCATCCCCACCAACCTCGAGGTGACCGAAGCTACCGCCAAGAGCTTCGCGCCCTTCTACGCTGCGCTCTTCGACGCCGCGGTGGCGCAAGGCAACGGCCACGGCATCGTCACCGAGTACTCGTGGGAGTCGAGCTCGTGCGATCCGTGCCCGACGCCGCCGCTGGGAACCGAGGAGCTCTCGAGCCTCGGCGGCGACGTGCTCTTTCCGAACACGCCGAAAACGCCGCTGATCATCAACGGCGTGCCGCAGAAACCGGTCAGCACCGGGATGAGCAGCTTCAACCGCTCGATGGTCATCACGCGTCTTCACGCGCGCTACGACTCGACCTCGCTCGGTGAAGATTTGATCTTCCGCGCCTCGGCGCCGATCACCGGCGGGCGTGAATCGGACTACGTCGGTGAGGGCTACGACAAGCTCGGCACCGCCGCTTATCCCGCGGGGTACAACAATTTCCAAGCGCGCTACATCATGCGCCACACCTGGACGGGCCCGATCGCCTGCAAGAATCCCGAGCGTGGCAAGTGGGGCGACAAGCCGGCGTGGATGACGAGCAAGCCGAAGCCTGCGTCGGCGGTCGGTCTCGCTGCGGCGCCGCGTGGGAAGATCCAACTCGCGACCTACCTCAAGAGCGGGATGCCTGCGATCGAAGTGGCTGCGGTCGGTGTTCCCACCGGCCTCGGTCCCGATGCTGGACCGAGCGACGCCGGTTCACCGACGCTCAGCACGCTCACCGAGCCCGATGCGGGTGACGCGAGTGCCGAAGGTGATGCCGGGAGCGGCGATGCGTCGTTCGGAGGCACGCCTCCACCGGCGATCGACAAGGGGCCCCGCGGCTGCAGCTGCGAAATCGTCGGCGAAACAAGCGATGTTTCGCTGCCGGCGGGTGCCTCGTTCCTCGCGCTCGGCGTCGCCCTCTTCGAGCGTCGACGCAGGAACGCTCGTCGCAAGTCTACTTGATTGCCTTGCTCGTCTGCTCTTTGCCGTCGAAGCGGAGCATCACCGGCTTCTCTTCTTGCTTGGTGAGCACGTTCACCGGCCGCTTCCACACCCGCACCATCGCGCCGAGCACCTCCTTCGCATAATCGATGCGGAGGTCGACGCCTTGGTGATCGTGGCGAAGCAGGAGCTCGCCGCGGTTGTCGAAGTTCGAGTCCTCGACGTAGATGAAGGGGTTGCCGAAGTTGGTGAGCTGGAAGAGGAGCTTCTCTTTCACCGCCTTGAACTCGCGCGTCTCGATCTCGTAGCGCTCGTTGCGCTGGTTGTAGCCGAACGAGAAGAGCTTGTGCCGACGGCAGAACTCGGGCGTGAGGAACTCGTCGAGGAAGGTGACGTCGTTGTAGAGCCGACGCACCTCGAGGATTTTCTTGAAGCCGAGCCCGAGGCGCAAATCCCAGTGATGCTTCGCCTGGATCTCGTCGCACTCTTCCCAGTCTTTGCCGAACATGCCGCGGTTCCAGCGCTCTTCGATGTCGCGATAGAGCTCGACGCCGAGCTTGTAGGGATTGATGCGGCCGGGTGAGGTGGCCATGACGCCGGCGTTGCGGTCGGCGTAGTCGAGGATCTCGTCGCTGCCGGCGATCTTGGTGGTCATGAGCTTGGAGTGCCAGAAGCTGGCCCAACCCTCGTTCATGATCTTGGTCTGCATCTGGGGGACGAAGTAGTAGGCCTCCTCGCGGATGATCTCGAGGACGTCGCGCTCCCATCGTTCGAGCGGCGCGTTCTCGAGGAGGAAGCGGAGGATGTCGCGCTCGGGTCGCTCGGGGTTCTTCTTCGGAGCGTCGCGCTTCTGCTCCATCTTCTTGCGCTGCTCTGCGATGTACTCCTCGGGATTGATGAACGACTCCATGTACCCCTTGGCGCGCAGTCGCGGCACCTCGGTGGAGCGCTCGTCTTCGTCCTCGTCGCTGACGAGGGGCGCGCGGGCCTTGAACGGATCGTACGGATCGAGCAGGTTTTCCAGGCTCAAACAGTTGTCGATGAAGGGCTCGACCTTGTCGATGCCATAGCGCGAGATGTGACGCGCGATGCGCGAGCCGTGGTTCGCCATCTTGTCGATCCACTTGCGGTTCGGATCGTAGACCCCGGCCGGACGCGTCGGCTGCACCACCTGCCCGCGGGCGTCGAGATCGGTGGCGCGGAAGACGAAGTTGTTCTTGAAGAAGTCGACGTGCCCGCAGACGTGGCACATGACCATCTTCTGATCGACGAGCGAGTTTCCCTCGAGCAAGTAGGCGAAGCTCGGGTTGTTGTTGATGACCATCTCGTAGATTTTCGACGCGCCGTACTCGTAGCTCTTGCTCAGCTGCTCGTACTCCATGCCGAAGCGCCAATGCGGATAGCGCTGGGGGAAGCCACCGAAGGCCGCGACCTCGTTCATCTGGTCGTAGGTGAGCATCTCGTAGACGATGGGGAAGAAGTCGAGCCCGGCCTCGCGCGCGGCGTTCTCGATGTTCTCCTGCTCCCGCCGGAGGTAGCCGGGGAGCGCCGTCTTGGTCGCGAATTGGGCCATCGACAGTCAGCCTAGCGCAAACCGGTGGGCCTTCGCGTGGGGGCGTGCGTAGCGAGGTGCGCGTCGAAATCTGCGACGGAAGGACCGTGGGCGCCGCGATTTTCGACGGTCCTCTCGCGCCACGGCGGAAGCGGAAATCCACTGCAAAGAAAGGGTACTCATGTGTGGGCTTCGTTTTTGCGAAGGGCTGCGCTCCGTAACCCGCCGGAGAAAACCATGAACAAGCCCGCCCTCCTTTCTTCCTTCGCCCTCGTCCTCTCAGCCGCCTCGCTCGTGAGCTTCGCGTTCGCCGACGCCGCCAGTGACGCCAGCGACGCCAAGGCCGCCGCCGACGCCAAGGCTGCCGCCGAAGCGAAGGCCACCGAGGCCAAGACCAACACCGCCATCGTCGAGAACGGCAACAAGCCGCTCACCTCCGATGAGAAGGCGTGCATCGACGACAACCAGCCGAAGCCGATCCTCGACGCCAACGGCAAGCAGATGATCGACAAGGACGGCAAGCCGATGTTCGAGCTCCCGCCGGCGCGCCTCTTCGATCGCAAGGGCACGTTCATCATCGGCGCGGAGAGACTCTTCGGGTACACCACCACCTCGACCAAGACCGCGCAGGGCGCCTTCGATCTCACCGAGAAGCGCTCGCAGTTCGGCTTCCTCTGGAGCTCGCCGGAGACCATCTACAGCATCCCCCGCCTCGGCGCCGACTACATGCTGAGCGATCACTTCTCGATCGGCGGCACGCTAGGCGTCGCCACCAGCGCCGGCACCAACGACGCAGGCGGCAAGACCACCGATGCACCTTCGCAGACGGCGATCCTCGTCGCCCCGCGCGCGGGCTTCGTCTTCGGCTCGGGCGCGATCGCGCTCTGGCTGCGCGGCGGGTTCACGTTCTATTCCCTCTCGCAGAAGACGACCGTCGAGGCGACGCCGACCACGCCCGGCAGCACGACCAAGCTGAGCTCCACGGGCTTCGCCTTCAACCTCGAGCCGATGATCGTGATTTCACCCTACAAACACGTGGGTTTGTACCTCGCCGGCAACGTCGATCTCCCCATCACCGGCACCCAGGATGGCGGCGCGTCGGGCTCGAACACGCAGAAGATCACCAACATCGGCGTCACCAGCGGCCTTCTGACCTGGTTCTGATCACGCGCAATCGAAGTATCGATGTGACGAAGGCGCGGGATGAATCGGCGCGGCTCGCATGCTGACTGGGCATGCGCCGCGTCACTTCCCTCCGTCGCCTCGGACTCCTCGCAACCGTCACCATCGGTTTCTCGCTCGCCACCTCGGCCTGCATGATCGGAACGGGCGGCTTCGCCCGCACGACCAAGGCTCGTTACGCAGCCGTCGACGCGCTCCAGTGTCCGGCCTCCGAGATCCATCCGATTCACACCTACGAGCGAGAGATCGTCGTCCAAGGGTGTGGTCGAAGTGTGCGCGTCTACTGCGACATCAGCGACCAGTGCGCAGTCGTCGACGAGGACGCGGAGAAATCGGCGGCCGCCGGAGCCTCGGGCACGTCGGATTCGACCATCGCCGTCCTTCGCACCGTCCTCCCGTCGATTCCCTATCGTGATTGCGGCGTCGGCGGAGACGGCAAGCTCGAGCTGACGATCGATCCCGACGGCTCCGTGCAGCGCGCGCAGCTCGTCGCCGGCGCCTACGACGACGCCGCGACCGAGTGCGTGCTGCAGCGCTTCTCCCAGGTGCAGATCCCCGCGTTCACCGGAAAACCAAGGACATTTCGCTGGGCTGTGCGCTTGCCGACGATCGCCGGCGGAGGCGAAGGATCGAGCGCCGAGGCGAAGGTCGAGGTCAACGACGACGGTGACGCCACTACGGTCACGTTGCGCGCCGTCCTCTCGTCGATCCCCTATCGCGATTGCGGCAAGGGCGGCGCGGGCGCGGTCTCCCTCAGCGTCGACGGCGCCGGCACGACGAAGAAGGTCAGCGTCGACGGCAAGGGCTACGGCGCCGCCACCAAGAAGTGCCTCGAGCAACGCTTTGCCTCCGTCCACGCACCGGCGCCCGGCGGCCAAGGAGCCGTGATTCGCTGGGAAATCAGCCTCCCCGACGCGAGTGGCAGCGATTGGTGAACGAAACTCGCCTCAACTCAACGCGACGGCGGCGGGCGCTTCGTGTGCACGGGCGGCGTGATGGGGACGCCCGTGAGCGTCGCCAGCTTCTCGAGGAGAGAGGCGAGCTTGAACGGCTTCGTCAGGTAGTGCTTCGCACCGGCGTTGATGCCCTGCACGAGGTCGAGCGCGCCCGCCTTGGCGGTGAGGAAGATGATCGGAATCGACTTCAACGTCGCGTGTTGCTTGACGCGTTTTGCGAATGCATAGCCGTCGAGCCCCGGCGTCATCACGTCGACGACCAACACCGACGGCGCGGGGATGGTCTGCAGGAGGTTCCACGCCTCGAGGTTGTCGCTCGCGACCCAGAGCTGAAAATAGGGCGCGACGCCGGCGACGAGTAGATCGCGGATGGCCGGATCGTCGTCGATGACCATCACGGATCGATCGCTGGCACCGGGGCGGACGATGTGGTTGACGGACGCACTGCTCATGTCTCGGCTTCCTGTCTCTCCGAAGATTGCATCGCGACTTCGGCTCTTGGCTGGACTCGCCTCTCGGCCCGTCCGCTGACTACATTCGTGAACCGGCAGCTTGCCCACGGACGCGGCGGTCGTCGACCCTCCGAGCAGATGGACGGACCAGATGGCAAAAATCTTCGCTCAAGCGCGTAGACGAAACACCGACGCCACGCTGAGAGATGCACCTTCGACGTCATCCGATACGGGCACCTCGTAACGCGCCAGCGGCTCGAGGTCGGCTCCTGTGACCAAGTATGCGCGGCCCGGATCGCCGACGAGCACGGTTTTTCCGGCCCTCGCTTGGGCTCGCAGCCAGGGCGTGACGCGCGTGGCCATCGCGTGCTCGTAGCAGACGTCGCCTGCGAGGATGACCTCGACGTCGTCGTCGAGCGTATCGTTCGAGAGGACGTCGCTCGCGTCGGCATCGACGACGACCTCGTTGAGGGAAGCGTTGCGCAAGGTGGCGACGACGGCGAATGGATCGACGTCGGTGGCGCGTACCCGAAGGGCGCCCGCTCGCGCCGCGGCGATCGCGACGAGGCCCGATCCACAGGCGAAATCGAGGACGCGGCGGCCCGCGACGATCGCCGGATGATCGAGCACGTGACGCGCGAGCGCCTGTCCGCCAGCCCAGGCGAACGCCCAGAACGGCGGTGGAGCTCCATGCTGCGCGAGGTAGGCCTCGCTCGCCTGCCAGAGCGGCGTGATCTCGGTGGCGAGGTGTAGGCGCAGCTCGGGGAGCAAAGCCGTCGACGTGACCGCCGTCTGCTCGGTGATGAATCGAGCGATGCGCTCGGCCTCTCTCGCGGGATCGGTCTCTGCCACGCCAGACCTGATCGTAGCGCACACGCGTCACGCTCGAGCCCGGTGATATCGTTCGGAGATGGGTCGTCCCGGCCAGTCCAAGCTCGCGCTCGTGCTCTTTGCGGCGTTGCTCGTCGGCTTCGACAAGCCGAAACCGACGACGTCGAAGGAGCCCGAGGTCGAAGCGCCGACGCCTCCACCCGCGACGCCGACCGTCGCCGAGCCTGCCACCGGCATCGACGTCGTCGAGAAGGACAAGTGCGTCGCTCATTGGTCCGACGGCGCTTCGGCCCCGGTCGATTGCCCGATCGAGCTCGCGGGTGCCGACGTCGGCTCGAACATGGCGAAGGAGAGCGGAGACTGCTTCGTCCACCGCGCGGAAGCGGGCGCACGGAAGAACGCCAAGTGCCCCGAGGTGATGACGAAGAAGGCGACGCCAGGACAGTTGCCGCCGAGGTCGAGTGGCCGTTCGCGCTCGTGCGGAACCTGCGCGATCGGCGCGCGTGATGACGCCCATGACGCAGGTGACGCGCGCGAAGACGTCTACGCGGTCGTGCTCGCGGCGGGCATGGTGCTCCTCGTTCGAGGTCGCGCAACGTCACGTCGACGTCGCTGATGTCGTCGATGTGGGGCTCGACGTGAGCGTCGATGTGATCGCCGCGTCGCGCTCACGCGCTCGTCGTTCACGTGTGCCGCGACGAATGCGCTGAAAATCAGGTTCATTCGCGCGAGGCATCGTCGATGCAATGAAAGCCCACCGAGGTGGTCGGGTTGAAGCAGCGCACGCATCACTGGCTCGCATCGCTCGCGTTCGCTCTCGGCGTGACGACCACGCTCGGGTGTGGCGCCAGTGTCGCGGACGCGTCCGGCGGGGACGTTCCCGCTTCGGACACGGGTGCTCCCGTTCCGCAGCACGACGGCGCACCGGTCGACGCTCCACCCTCGATCACGATCAATCCGTGCAATGGCACGACGCCGACCGCGCTCGTCGCCTCGTCCGACACCGCGCGCTCCGTCGCCACCGACGGCGTGTCGATGTACTGGACCACGTGGCCGACGGCGCGCTCGAAGGGCAAGGTCTTCGTCGCTTCGCTCGCCGCGCGCACGCCCATCCTCCTCGCCGACGACGAGGACGAGCCGACCGAGATCGGCGTCGACGGCGGACGCGTCTACTGGGTCGATCACGGCCGCAGCCTGCGCTCGGTCGCCACTTCGGGGGGCGCGATCACCACCGTCTTCGAAGGCACCGTCGAGCACCTCGCGATCGCGTCCGCGAACGACGCCCATCACGTCGTCTTCAGCGCCGACACTTCGATCTACCGCGTCTCTTCCGGCGGTGACGTCGCCGAGCTCTTCAGCGCGGACGCGCACGCCGACGCGCTCACCGTCGACGCCAACGCCGTCTACTGGGTGCGCCAAGACGGCTCCGCCTCGGTGCATCGACGAGCGTTCGACCTCGGTCGTGACGAGACGCTCGCCCTCGGGCTCGGCGTCTCACGCCAAACGAGCCTCGCCGTCGACGCGCAGAACGTCTGGGTCGCCTCGATGGACAGCGGAATGCTCTGGAAAATAGGCCTCGCCGACGCACGTACGACCATCGCCGCGTCGGGTCTCCATTGCCCCGACACCGTGCGTGCCGACGGCGCATCGGTGTTCCTCGCCAACAGCTCCGTCGCCTGCGCGCCGAGCTTCGATCTCTCGACGCGGGCCATCCTCCAATACTCCGCAGCCGACGTCCGCGCGAAGCCGCTCGGCATCGCACCTGCCGAGCACACCGGCATCGACGGTCGCTTCGCGGTCGACGATCGCAACGTCTACTGGGCCGGGAGGGACGGCGCGCAGAGCTACGTCTATTGCGTCGCCAAACGTTGAGTCACCTGAGTCACCGAGCGCACAGGCAACCACGGCGTGACGAAATCGGAGGCCTGCTCCCCCTCGAATCCGATGGAGCTCGCCATGGTTGCTTGTGCCCTCGGCGAGTCACTTCCCCTTGCCGAGGAACTCCTTGATCGAGCCGACGATCGCGTCCTTGTCGCGAATTTCGCTGGTGATCACCTTCTCTTCGGTGCCGAAGTGCTCGCGCAAATCTTTGATGAATTGCCCGCTTCCGTAGGGGCTCTCGACTTGGCCATAGGAGAAGACGTTCGACGCCGGCAGCAGCTGCTGCTTCATGATCTCCACGCACTGCAGCGTGTCGTCCATCGACCAGTTGTCGCCGTCGCTGAAGTGGTACGGATAGATGTTCCACTCCGCTGCCGGATAGCTCTCTTCGATCATCCGCGCGCAGAGCTTGTAGGCGCTGCTGATCATCGTTCCGCCCGACTCGCGGGTGTGGAAGAAGGTGTCGCGATCGACCTCGCGCGCGGTGGCGTCGTGGATGATGAAGCGGCTCTCGAGGCCCTTGTACTGGCTGCGTAGCCAGGTATCGATCCAGAAGCTCTCGATGCGGACGATCTCTTTCTGCTCGTCGCCCATCGAGCCCGACACGTCCATCATGTAGATGATGACCGCGTTGGCGACCGGCTCGTTCTCGGTCTTCCACGAGCGGAAGCGACGGTCGTCTTTGATCGGGATGATGATCGGATCGTCCTTGTCGTAGCTCCCCGTCGCGACTTGCCGCTTGAGAGCCTCGCGGTACGTGCGCTTGAAGTGTCGCAGCGACTCGGGGCCGACGCGTCGGATGCCGGTGTAGCGATCCTTGGCGTTGATGATCTTCGCTTTGCCCTTGTTCTCGATGTCCGGCAGCGCCAGCTCTTCGCCGAGAATTTGGGCCAATTCGTCGAGTGCGACGTCGACCTCGAGCACGTGCTCGCCGGCGTCTTTGCCTGCCTTCTTCCCACCGTCGCCCTTCTGATCGCCGTCACCGCCGAGCGAATCACCCGGCTCGCCCTCACCTTGCCCTGCGCCACCCGTCTGCTTGTCGCCATAGCGGAAGCGCGGAATGTCGATCTGCGGGATGGGGATGCTGACGACGTCCTTGCCCTTGCGACCAAGGAGCTCGCCTTGCGAGATGTAGCGCCGGAGGTTCTCGCGAATCTTCCCGCGGACGATGGCGCGAAAGCGGGCGTGATCCTGGTCGATGCGGAGGGACATGCGTCGGTGAAGCGTAGCAGAGGAGCCGGTCCTTGGCGGGAGGGTGCATTCGGCGAAGCGAGAAGGTTCAGAAGTGAAGGCTCAGAAGTGAAGGTTCAGAAGTGAAGGCTCATCTCGCGCTGCGTGAGCTCGGCCTTGACGAAGCCCATGCGTCGCATCGCCTCGGCGCCGACGTCCTCGGGCCACACTTGCGGAATCGAGAGGCTACGGCCCTCGAACCTGGCGGCGACGGCGGCGAGGAGCCTGCGCGCGTAACCGCGGCGACGGTGCTCGGGGATCGTGAGCAAGGCGGCGACGTTGACCGTGGTCTCGCTCGCGCCGCCGACGAGGACGAAGGCGCGCTCTTCGAGGTGGAAGCACTGCGTCGGCGCGGTCGTCTGCATGAGGGTCGCAGGCTCGAGCTGCCAAGGGAGGTCCTGGAGCTCGCTGCGTCCGGCGATGCGACCGAGCGTGTCGGGCGGACATCGTTCGATGCCATCGTCGCCGGGGCCGAGGTCTTTTCCCGTCCAGCCGACGAGCTGGCGCATCGGCTCGAATCCCGCGTGCGTGTAGAGCGCGACCGCGGCGGCGTTGGACTCGATCACTTCGAGCGTCATCCGCGCGTCGCCGCGCGTACGTGCGTCCGCGAGGAGCTGGCCGACGACGGCGCTGCCGACGCCCATTCCCCGTGATTCCTTGATGATTCCCATCGTCGCGAGCCGGCTGCGGTTGCCGCGCAAGGCGATGAGGGCGAGCGCGATCGGCGACGTCGGCGAATCGTCGCGAGAGACGACACGGGACGCAGCCAAGTCGATGCTCTCTTTTCGCACGTGACGAGCGAGCGTCACTCGATCGACGTTCGCCACCGGCACGATGTAGTTCTCGAAGCCCCGCGTGAAGAGCTCGGCGAGCAGGTCCAACGGGTATTCGGCGGCCGAGGCGAAGCGCAATCCCTGGGACATCGCCCGATGCTGTGCGCGCCGCCCTCCTCCGTAAAGTGACCCTCACGAGTGCGCACGAGCTCCAAGGTATGAGAAGCTCGCGAACCCCCATGAGCACACCCGCCAACGCCGAAGCGATCGAAGCCTGGAACACGGTTCTGTTCGACAAATTCGTGCGTTTTCGTCACATCGTCATCGGCGGCTTCACCGGCCTCGGGCACGCCGTCCTCGAGAGTCATCCGATCGCCGAAGGGGCGCGCGTCCTCGACGTCGGTTGCGGCTTCGGCGACACCACGATCGATCTCGCGCGCCGCGTCGGATCGAAGGGCTCGGCGGTCGGCGTCGATGCAGCCCCGCGCTTCATCGAGAGCGCGCGCCGCGATGGCGAGGTCGCCGGTGTCTCCAACGCGCGCTTCGTCGTCGCCGACGTCGAGGCCGACGATCTCGGCGGTCCCTACGACCGCGTCTTCTCGCGCTTCGGCACCATGTTCTTCGCCAGCCCGGTGGCGGCGATGCGCAACCTCCGCAAGTCGCTCGTCCCTGGCGGGCTCCTGACGATGGCGGTGTGGCGTCGCAAGGACGAGAACCCGTTCTTCTACGAGTGCGAGCAGCGCGTCCTCTCGCTGGTCACGCACCACGAAAAGGGCGACCAAGTCACCTGCGGCCCCGGCCCCTTCTCGATGTCCAGCCCCGACGTCGTCAGCGCGCAGCTCAAGGCCGCCGGCTTTCACAAGATCACTTTCGAGCGCGTCGATCTCGGGCTCAGCCTCGGCGACTCGGTCGAAGCCGCGATCGACTTCTGCACCTCGCTCGGACCTGCGGGCGAGGTCATCCGGCTCGCCGGCGCCGAGGCCGAGGCGAAGAAGCCGCAGATCATGGCGGCCCTCCACGATCTACTCTCCGGGTACCTGGTCGAGGGCAAGGTCATCGGTCATTCGAGCGTTTGGATCGTCAGCGCCCGAGCTTGAACATGCCGACCCTCACCGATCGACGCGCGCTCGGCCGCACGGGCCTCATGGTCTCGCCCCTCGGCCTCGGCGCTGGTCCCCTCGGCGATCTCTCCTTCGACGAGGGCGCGGCGGTGCGGCTGGTGCACGAGGCCCTCGAGCACGGGATCAACGTCCTCGACACCGCCCCGAGCTATGGCGCCTCGGAGGCGCGTCTCGGGCTCGCCCTGCGCGATCGCCGTGCTCGTCGACAAGACGTGGTCCTCGTCACCAAGGGCGGCTACGGCGTGCCCGGCGTCGGCGATTGGACGCCCGAGGTGATGACGCGTGGTATCGATCAGGCGCTCGCCCGTCTCGGCACCGACTACCTCGACGTCTTTCTCCTCCACTCCTGCGACCGCGCACGCCTCGGCCTGGGCGATCTCTTCGAGCCCCTCGTGCGCGCACGATCGGCCGGAAAAATAAGGGCCGTTGGCTATTCGGGCGACGGCGAGCCGCTCGACTATGCGATCGCCTGCGGCGTCTTCGACGTCGTCGAGTGCTCGGTCAACGTCGTCGATCAACAGGCGCTCTCGACGTCGATTCCGCGCGCCATCACCCGCGGCGTCGGGGTCCTCGCCAAGCGTTCGCTCGCCAACGCTGCCTTCCGCGCCGACGCCGCGCTCGAACGCGACGACGTTCGCACCTATCGTCGTCGCTTCGAGGCGATGTTCGACGGCGATCTCTCCAAGGTCACGCAGTCCGACGCGCTCCGCTTCACGGTCTTCACGGAAGGCGTCACCTGTGCGCTCCTCGGTACGCGCAGCTCCTCGCACCTCTCCCACGCCGTCGCCGACGTCGGGGCCGGACCTCTCTCCGCGCACGACGCGGCAGAGATTCGTGCTCGGTTCGCGCGACACGGCGACGGCTGGCCGGGCCTCGTCTGAAGGCATACGCTGAGGGGTCCAAGGGGGGGCGACGATGCGTAGAGGCGACGGCTGTTGCGAGGTCGCAGGATGACGGAAGCCGAAGAGACTTCCCCGCTGCGCCGGCAATGGAAGGGCGTCCGCGTAGGCCCCTACCAAATCGAACGCGTGCTCGGGCACGGCGCGACGTCGACCGTGTTCGAGGCCAAGCACGTCGCGCTCGGCCGCCCGGTGGCGGTCAAGCTCCTCCACGAGCACCTCGCCGGCGACGAGCGTCTTCGTCAACGCTTCCTCCGCGAGGGGCGCATCGCTTCGCAGATTCGTCATCCCAACGTGGTCGACGTCCTCGACGTCGGTGAGCACGACGGCATCCCCTTCCTCGTGATGGAGCTCCTCGACGGCGCCGACCTCGCCAGTTGGCTCCGCGCGCACGGACGCCTCAGCCCGAGTGAGGCCGTCGGCACCGTGCTCCCGCTCGCCTCGGCGCTCGTCGCCGCGCACACGATGGGCACGTTGCACCGAGATTTGAAGCCTGGAAATGTCGTCCTCTCGCACGACGCGCGCGGCGACCTTCTGCCCAAGCTCGTCGACTTCGGGCTCAGCAAGCGGCGCGGCGGCGACTCGTCGATTCAACTCACGCAAGGTGACGCGGTGCTCGGTACGCTCGGCTACATGGCGCCCGAGCAGCTCATCGGTGGGCTCCACGCCGACGAGCGGAGCGATCAATACGGCCTCGCCGCCATCCTCTACGAGTGCCTCGTCGCCTCGCCGCCCTACAGCGGCGCGACGGTGCAAGATCTTCTCGAGACCATCCGCGCGCGCGCCGTCGAGTCCACGCGCATCATCGCGCCGGAGGTGCCGCCCGAGCTCGACGTCATCGTCCTCCGCGCCCTCTCGCACGATCGGGAAGCGCGCTTCGACGACGTTCGCGAGTTCGGTGCCGCGCTCCTTCCCTTCGCCGATTCGGCGACGCGGCACCTCTGGGCGCGCGATTTCGTCGGGCGCGCCGAGCTCCACCGGCGTCCCTCGGATGGCGCCGTCGTCTCCGCCACCCCGACCGTCGTCGATCGCGAGCCGGCGAAGACGCCGAGCGTGTCGGAAGTGAAAATCGTACGTGAAAAGCTGGTCGATTCGCCGCCGCCGTCACCGCCGAAGCCGAGCGAGAAGGTGATCGCGCGGGGGCTGCCCCCGACCATGCCGGTGTCGACCACGCCGGTGACGACGACGACTCCGCAGCCGCCTCCCGTCTCTCTCCGTCGCGCGACCTCGACGCCGGAGCTTCGGGCGGTCGACCCGGTCGTCTCTGGGCCGAGGTTCGCGGTGGCGCCGCTCCCGGTGCCCGCGGGAACGAGCAAGTTTCGCATGAAGGGCGTCCTCTATCGCGGGCTCGTCCTCGGTATCGAACACCGCGTGCCAGGCGGTATCGAAGCCTTCGCCGAGGGTTTCGCCGACGCCTCCCTCCGCGCCTTCGTGCGGCAGTCGTTCCTCGCATCGAGCTTCTACGACGCGCTCCCGATGTACCCGCTCATGCAGGCGATGTCGGTGGCGCTGCACGTGCCTTTCGAGCGCTTCATCGTCGAGACCTCGGCCGCGCAGGCCCGCCTCGACGCCAAGGGCGTCTATCGGACGATGCTCTCCGACAGCAACGGCGACCTCCGCGGTCGTCTCGTGCGTTGGGCGCAACGTCACTACGACTTCGGTCAGTCCGAGGTCGAGCAAGTGCAGCCGGGATACGTCATCCTCCGGCGCATCGGCTACCCGACGTACATTTTGCCGTGGTTCGTCGCCTCCCAGGCCGAGTACATCGCCGAGGTCGCCCGCCTCAGCGGTCTACCGTCGGTCGCCGTGCGCACCTTCGGCATCTCGTCGGTCGAACGCTTCGCCGACTTGCCCGTCTCGCAGTTCGAGACCGAAGTGACCTGGAAACTCTAGAGCCGAAGGCCGTTCTTCACCCGGTGACGCCACCAGTCCCAGCCGAGAACGGCCGTGGGAATGGCCCCGACCACTGCCAGCGGCCACGCCACCACCACGCCGACGGTGACGGCGGCGGCACCGACCACGGTGGTCACCACCGCTTTTCGCTTCGACTCTGCCTGCGCATCTTTTCGACTAGCCATCTCCCGAAGAAGAGTGCGTCCGCCAAGGCCGTTGCGCAATCCCAGGGGCGCCGGCGACGGCCGGGGATGAGGCAGCCCTACCGATGGCGAAGTACCAGTAGGTAGTAGGCGAGCAACACCAGCGTGGCGGCGACGACCATTGCCGTTGCCAAGCCGACGTACGAACGAGGTGGCGGCGGTGCGCCATCGCCGATGCGCGAGTGCAACGCCGGCGGGACGGGGGAGGGCAGGGGGGTGAAACCGCGCCGCGCGACCGGATTTCCCCGCACGCCGCTCTGTCGCAGCGCACGCGCCGCTTCGGAGTTGGTGGCGTTGATCCCCTGCGCCGCGCGATAGTCGGCGCGCGCGGCCTCGACGCGTCCGGCGCATTGGTGGAGCGACGCGCGATAGACGAGCGCACGATCGTCTTGGGGATCGTCGGCGATCGCCGAATCGAGGAGCGCGAGCGCCCGTCCGTCGGCATCTTCGGGCTTGCGCACCGCGAGGATGTGGCCGAGGAGCGCGCGAAAGGACGGCGTCTCCGGATCGTTCTCGGTGGCACGCGTGGCCAGCTCTTCGGCCTCTTCCAGCTTGCCCGCCCGCAACAAGAGCTCGGCCTCGCGCGCATCGTCGGCGGCGCCGACCTGCCTCTTGACGACGTCGGTGCGCGCCTTCCCGACGCCGCGCCCGAGGGAGCTGTCGCGCAACGAAGACGTCGATTCGGGCGGCAATTCGACGTCGAGCGGATAGCTCCCGCGTCCATCGTCGAGGTGATGCGAAACCCCGAGCGCATAGAGCAGCGCGCGGATCGTGTCGGTCGGTGCCAACGTCGAATGAAGGAGCGAACCGTACGTCGCCGTCGACTGCTTGATTCGTTCGAGGACCGCGAGCTCGGCGTCCGCGAGCTCGAAGCGTTCGGGCTCGGCGGCGCCATGGAGCTTTGCGGGGAGCTCGGCGCGCTCTTCGAGGAAGGCATCGACGCGGCGGCGATCGGGCCAAGCGCGCACGAGCGCGAGGAGCGCGGCGAGCGGATCGCACATCGTCGCGTTGGTCGGCGCACCGTCGTCGAGGAGGTCGCTGTTGCTGTGGAACTCGTAGCTGCCACCTTCCGGCACCGTGGCGACGCGGCGCAATCGCACCATCGTCTGCTCACGGAGCGCCTCGAGGAGCACGCGTCGATCGATGATGCGCTCGCTCACGAGTTGCTGACCGATGCGCGCTTTCGCCGCGGCTGCGCGCGAGACGGCGGCCTCGATGTCGACGTTGGCGAGGACGCCATAGCGCACCAACATCTCGCCGAGCGGGGCGACCAACTTCGCGGTGCGGACTCGCGTCGGCGCTCCTTCCGAGAAGACCACCACGTCGACGTCACCGCTCGGCGCGATGAGCACCAGCGAACCGCTCAGACGGTGATCGATGATGTCGACGAAGAGGAGGGGCAACGGCCACGAAGCGAGCTTGCCGGTGGGGCCGCGTTCGCCGTGCGCGATGCGATACGAAGGACGATTTTCGACGAAACCGCTCATCGCGCACCAGGCTCGGCGCGCAGGCTTCCGCGAGCCCACGCGCGACTCTCGACGAGCAGGACCACCGAGAGCGCCACCATGTCGACGCAGAGGTCGAAGAGCTCGGGCTTGCCGAGGAGACGGTGCCCACTCGCCGCCTGCGCGCTCTCTTGCAGCAAGCCGACCAGCGCGACCCCCGCGAAGGCGACGAGGCGACGACGACCCGACGCCATCAGGAGAATCACCGCGAGGCTGCCGTAGAGCACCAGATGCGCGCTGATGTGGAAGACCTCGGAGGCGATCATGGTCCCGAGGATTCGGTTGGTCGGTCGGAACGACTGTAGCCAGATCGCGCCACCGATGATCGCCAGCCCGAGAGCGGCTGCGATCGAGAAGAGTCCGGTGCGGCGCGGCGTGGCCATCCGATCGACAACCTCCCAAGGCGGCGCCCCGTCGGCAAGTCGCCCCGAGTTTTCGGCGAGAAACGCTCCAGAAGCGGGGAGCGCCGTCGGCACGAAGTGAATCCTTCGTCGCCCGCTCGCAACGTAGTGGGCAGCGAGGACGCACGGTGCGTCCGCCTCATTCCATGCCGCCTACGCGGTAGGAGGTCGAGATGCGTGCACGAAAGCTCGGACTGGCGACTTGGATCATGGTCGGACTCGGACCGCTGGCGATGGAGGCTTCGGCGGCGCCTCCCGAGGGCACGGTCAGCGTCGCCGCGAAGCCCCCGCCGCCGTCGGTCGATGCAGCCGAAGCGGCCGTCGCGCGCGTCGACGGCGCCAAGGCTCGCGTGCGTCACATGCTCGACGAAGCGCGCCGCGAGAAGGACGTCGTCAAGACGGTTTGTCTGAGCGACAAGCTCGCGCAGCTGCAGGTGGCGTCGAAGTCGATGCGCGATCGGACGAGCTCACTGAAATCGGCGATCACGCGCGGCGACATCGATCTCGCGAACCACGAGACGTCGGTTCTCGCCGTGCTTCGTCAGCGTGGTGAGGTGCTCGAGGGCGAGGCGAGCGTGTGCATCGGCGAACCGATTCTCCGGGCCGGCAGCTTCGACAGCAAGGTCTACGTCGACCCCAACATCGCGCCTGTCGACCCGGGATTGCCGGGCGAATCGATCGTCGTCATCGTCCCGCCGCTGCCGGCGAGCGGCTTCAAGTAGCTTCGGCAACCTCGCGAAGCGAGATGGATCGAAGCGGCCGAAGTTGCGCAGCAACCTTTGGCTTCAACCCGTGCGCTGACGACGGCGACGCAGCGCGAAGGCCGCGGCGCCGAAGAGGAAGACGAGCCCGTCCGTGGCCGCGTTCGAGCGACCCGTCGTGCGACAGGCGCAGTCGCCGTTCTCGTTGAGGCCGTCGTCGCCGCCATCGGCGCCGCCCTCTCCACCACCGCCGTCGGCCGTCGACGCATCGCCGGCAGCATCGGCCCGTGCGCCGTCGGGAGCGCCGCCGTCGGTGCCGCCGCCATCGGGCGGACCCGAGTCGGGGGCCACGGCGGTGTCGTCGACCGCAGTGTCCGGCGTGATGAGACCCGTGTCGGCGGGACCCGCGTCACAAGCGGCCGGCGTGCAGTTGGCCGGATCGGACCCGTCGCACGTCGTCGGGCAACCGTCGCTGTCGCCGCAAGCCTTGCGAGCGCCGTGCGGCGGGCCGGTGATCGTCAGGCAGGTGCCGAGCTTGACGTCGCAAGCTTCGCACTGCGAATTGCAGGCCCGATCGCAACAGACGCCGTCGACGCAGAAGCCCGTCGTGCACTCCTTGTCGCCAGCGCACGAGGCGCCGACGATCGAGCGCGGGACGCAGGCGCCGGCGTCGCAGAAGTATCCAGCCGAGCAATCGCCGTCGATGGCGCAGGTGGCGTTGCAAGCCGTGGAGGCCGCGTTGCACCCGAAGGGCGTGCAGACCTGGACCTTGGGGAGCGGGCAGTTGCCCTTGCCGTCGCAGCTGGCCGGCAGCGTGGCGACGCCGCTCGAGCAGTTGCCCGTTCGGCAACTGGTGCTCGGGTAGGCGCAGAGCGCTAGGGTCGCGCCGTCACAAGCGCCGCCGCACGCCGTGCCGTCGGTGAGGCAAGGCGGACGACCACCGACGGGCGCGCCGGTGACCGCCGAGCAGGTGCCCTTGGTCGCCGCGAGATTGCAGGAGCCGCACTGCTCGGGGCAGTTGGTGTTGCAGCAGACGCCATCGATGCAGAAGCCCGAGGCGCACTGATTGGCGCCGGTGCAGGCGGTGCCGAGGGGGTTCTTCGGCGTGCAGGCGGCGCCGAGACAGTAGTAAGCCGCGATGCAGTCGCCATCGCCGGAACAGCCTGAATTGCAGGCCGTTTTCGCGACGTTGCAGGTCGACGGTGCGCAGTTGATCTGCGCTTGCGGGGTGCATCCACCGCCGCCGTTGCAGAGAGACGCCGGCGTCGCCTTGTCGCTGACGGTGTCGCAGGTCGGCGAGGAGCAGGTCGTCGTCGCGCCGGGGAAAGAGCAGTTCGAGCTCGACCCGCTGCACGAGCCGACGCACGAGCCGGTGCCGCCGCAGGATGCGCTGGTGCGCGTCAGGCCGGTGGTGAAGCTGCACGTGCCGCCCGTTCCCGCGCACGTCTCGCAGGCGCCGGCGCATGCACGGTTGCAACAGTTGCCGTCGACGCAGCTGCCCGAAATGCAGATCGAAGAAGAGCCGCAGCCGGTGCCGTTTCCGCAGCGCGTCTTGAGGTTGATCGACGTGCGGATCGCGAAATTCTTCGTGTAGTCGTCGGTCGTCTGGTTGACGATCGTGTTGCCCCAGCCGTAGAGAATCGAGTCCGCGCAGTTCTTGTTCGGGGAATGCCAGACGAAGCGGAAGCTCGCGGTTCCGCCGGCGCCGATGTCTTGTTTGATGGTGTGCGAGACCTGCGTCGTGCTCGCCGAGCAGCCCGGAGGCGAGGGCGTCGACAGGTCGGAGCAGATCTGGTGGACGATGCCCGACCCTGATTTCAGGAGCCCGACGTCAGGTCCGTTCTCGGCCACGTTGAAGCCGACCCACGCGTGGTAGTTCGGCGTGACGTGGAAATCGATCGTCACGTCGGTGTTCGCGTCGACGTAGGTCGCGCCGCCGACAGCCACGGGATTGCCGCCGCTGATGACGTTGAACGAGACGACGGCCGTGTTTCCACCGGGCCCACCGCCGGTGTGGCAGCTGTTGCAGCCGCTCCACGAGACGGGAGGAACGCCGGGATTGTAGATGCCCGTCGGATACGCGGACGCGTGTCTCGTCGCCGCGAGGGCCGAGATCAACGCAAAAGCAAAAAAGAGCCAGGTAGGGACCCGGTAAGGACGCATCATGCCACCGCCTCTAACGAGAGCATGCCGGCGCCACCATGGCCACGCAATCGACGAAGTGGTGTACCGATGTTTAGTGACGAAGGGTGTGCGGGCACATGTCGGCCCGGGCGATCCTCGCTTTCTTTTGCATCCCGAGCCCCGCGGTCTACGATCGAACGACATTCTTGCGCTCGTCGCCCACTGCGTCCGGCGGTCGCTCGGAGGAAGGCTTCTTTTTCATGCGTCTTCGGCTTGGAACCGCGCTGGTTGCTCTCGCGCTCGTCGGCCTCAACTGCAATCCCGCCGAACCCGACGCCGTCGTCGGTGACACCGGCGATGGCGGGCCGGACGTTCCGCACGGCCTCGACACCACGCCGCCGACCTTCGCCGGCGCGAAGAAGGCGCTCGCCCTCGACGAGAAGACCGTCCAAATCGCCTGGGATCCGGCCACCGACGATCAGACGCCGGCCGCGCGCATCCTCTATCGCATCTACGGCGGCGACACGCTCGAGACGATCGACTTCACCACGCCGCTGGCGACCACGCCCGCGGGCGCGAGCTCGGGTCAGGTCTCCGGGCTCGCCGGGTTCCATCACTACGTCTTCGTCGTCCAAGCGCTCGACGCCTCCGGCAACCAAGACGGCAACACCAACGCCGTCGCCATCGACACGCCCGATCACACGGCGCCGTCGTTCGGCGGCGTCGTCCTCGTCTCGCCGACCAGCTCGAGCTCGCTCCACGTCGCGTGGAATCCGGCGATCGACGCTGGTTCCACCGCGTCGCAAATTCGCTATACCGTCTACCACACGACCACGCCCGGCAAGGAAGACTTCACCGCGCCGACGGTCGTCACTTCGCCCGGCGTCACCACCGCCGACATCACCGGCCTCACCGAATCGACGACATATTACGTGGTCGTTCGCGCCGTCGACGCCGCAGGCAACGTCGCGCTCAGCACCAAAGAGCTCTCGGCGACGACGCTCGACGTGACGGCGCCGACCTTCGCCGGCATCACCTCGCTCACCTCTTCGGGCACCACCATCACCGCCAACTGGGCGCTCGGCAGCGACACCGTCTCGCCGGTCACCGATCTCGTCTACACGGTATATCTAGGCAAATCGGCGGGTGGCGAGGACTTCACCAAGCCGCACCCCATCAAGAACGCGACCAGCCTCACCATCACCGGGCTCGATCCTTCGACCAAGTACTTCGCCGTCGTCCGCGCGAAAGACGGCTCGGGCAACGAGGAGAAGAACGGCGAAGAGCGCTTCGCGACCACCGCCATCTCGGCCGACGTCACGGCGCCGAGCTTCGGCGGTCTCGCGAGCGCGGTCACCAGCGGCAAGACCACCCTCGACCTCGCGTGGTCGGAGGCGGCCGACGATTACTCCCCGGCGCCGAACATCGTCTACGACGTCTACGTCTCGACGACGGCGGGCGGCGAAGACTTCACGACGACGGCGCGCATGCCCAAGGGCACGAGCCACTACACGGTGACCGGGCTCACCGCCAACACGACCTACTATTGTGTCGTCCGGGCGCGCGACGAAGCGGGCAACCGCGACACCAACAAGATCGAGAAGTTCGCCAAGACTCTGCCCTGATTCTCGGCTTTTCAGGGCATTTTCACGCGCACCGAAGGCGTCGCGCCGGTCTGCGCCGTCTCCCCGAAGAAGGGGCGCGGCACCGGCTCCTCGGCGACGACGTGTCGGAACTCGCGCTCGAGATCTTCGATCGAGATGCCGAGCACCTTGGCGAATCGCGCGAGCTCGTTCGGATCGTCGAAGTCGTCCTTGCGGAAGCGGAGCATGTAGCGGCGGGCGATCATGTAGCGATCGCTGCCGATGTCGACCATCCGCACGCGGATGCGACCGGTGCCGCGATCCATGATCGAGTCGAAGGGGATGGCGCGAAACGACCCTTGGATCATCGCGATGAGGGCGGCGCTGCCTCCTTCGCAGAGGAACTTGGCGGCGCCGTAGCCGAGGTCGCGCGCGTACTCCATGTCGAAGGGAATCGGGTCGGCGCAGCGCAGCTCGTAGCCGATGTTCTTGGCGACGATCGTCGCCTTCACCGCGAACTCGGCGAGCCGCTTCTGCACACGTTTTTTCAGGATTTCCGCGAAATCGATCTCGGCGATGCGGAGGTGACCATGGGCGTCGCGCTCGACGCCGGCGAGGCCTTCGAGGTCGTGCTCTTCCATGCGCTCGACGATGCCCTCGGCGAGGACCGCGACGCCGTCGGGCCTTCCGTGGGCGAGGCGTTTGACGATCGAGCCGACGAGCGTGTCGACGATCGTGGCCATGCGAATCGGGCCCGCCGGGAACTCTTCCGGCACCAGCGTCAACGTCGCGCCGGCGGCCTTGCCGATGCCGAGCGCGAGGTGCCCGGCCTTGCGACCCATCGCCACCACGAAATACCAGCGGTGCGTCGTCCGCGCGTCGACCATCAGGTTCTCGAGGAGCTCGCAGCCGATGTGGCGCGCGGTCTGGAAACCGAACGTGTCGGTGCCGGCCGGAAGATCGAGATCGTTGTCGATGGTCTTCGGCACGTGGGCGACGCGGAGTCGTCCCTTCGAGTGACGTTCGATCTCCGAGGCCGAAAAACAGGTGTCGTCGCCGCCGATGGTGAGGAGCTTGTCGACCTCGAGGCGGAGCAGCGAGAGCACCGTTTCTTCCAGCGTCTCGTGGTGCTTGGTCGGGTTGGCGCGGGCAATTCCGAGGTACGAGCCGCCGCGGAAGTGAATGCGGCTGACGTCGTCGATGGAGAGCGCCTTCACGCGCGTGACGTTCCCCTTCATCAGGTTGGAGAACCCGTCGAGGACGCCGATGACGTCGACGCCCGAGAGGATGGCGCGAATGGTGGCGGCGCCGATGACCGCGTTGATGCCGGGCGCAGGTCCGCCGCCGACGAGGATCGCGAGCTTCTTCGGAGTGTGGCTCATCGCACCTCAGGAGAGAGTTACGGTAGCCGGGCAGCAAGCCGCGCCGCGTCAGCCCCTCAGCCGTCCGTCGTCTTGATGTCTTTGTGAATCGCGTCGAAGACGCCGGTATCAGGCCGCGGGACGAGCCCGTACGAACCCCACACGACCTTGTGCGGCGAGCCGGCGTTGTCGACCTTGCCGTCGCCGAGCGCGCCCCATTCGCCATCGCCCCAGCAGTAGACCTCGCGGTCGACGCCGATCGCGCAGGCGTGCGTCTCGCCGAGGGTGAGCTGCGTGGCGACGAGGCCCGTCACCTTCACCGGTCGCGTCTTCGCGGGCCCCATCGTGCCGTCGCCCGCCTCGCCGTGGGTGTTGCTTCCCCAGCACATGACGCTGCCGTCTTGCGCGAGCGCGCAGCTGTGGCCACCACCTGCCGCGAGGCTCTTGATGCTCGGGAGGCCGGTGACGATCTCTGGCTTTTTCAAGGGCAGAGTGTTGCCGTTGCCGAGCGCGCCCTTCTCGTTGTCGCCCCAACAGGCGACGCGTCCGTCGGCGGAGAGCGCGCAGAGGTGGTAGTCGCCGGCGACGATTTGCGTGGCGGCGAAGGGCATGTCGACAGGCAGCGGCGAGAAGCGATTGAGGCGGGTCTCGTCGACCTGCGAATAGAGGTTGTAGCCCCAGCACTGGACGGTGCCGTCTTCGAGGAGCGCGCAACCGTCGCTGTAACCGAGCGCGAGTTGCTTGGCGCCGATGGGCACGAGCGAGCGGATCGGGACCCAGCTCAAGTGACCGGTGCCGTCGGCGAGCTCACCGACTTCATTCTCGCCCCAGCACCAGGTGCTGCCATCGATGCGGCGCGCGCAGGTGTGCTCGCGACCGACGGCGATGTCGACGGCGTCGGTGATGATTTGGGTCTGCGCGGGGAGACTCTTGTCGTCGTTGTCGGCGGTGCCGAGCTCGCCGTCGTAGTTGCGACCGCAGCACCAGAGCGTGCCGTCGTTCTTCACGACGCAGGTGTGATCGCCGCCGGCGACGATGTCGCGCGAGTCGTCGACGCCGAAGGGGCCGGGCGTGCTGCGCGTGGTGTCGCTGCCGCTGGCGAGCTGTCCGAGCTGTCCGTTGCCCCAGCAGCGGAGCTCGCCGTCCTCCATCCGCGCGCACGTGTGTTGGGCTCCGGCGCTGATTTTCACGGCATAGAGACGCGCTTGTGGCGCGTCGTCGAGGCTGGCGTCCTCGATCGCGGCCTTGCCTCCGTCGGGCACGACGTCGGGATCGAGATCGACCCCATAGAGCCCCGTGCGGCACGCGCCGACGAGCGTGACGCCCGCCACCAGCGAGACGATCGCGAGAGGACCTGCGAGCAGCACGAGATACCGACCCTTGCTGCGCATCGGCGGCACCATACTCCGAGCGGGCTCGTTCGGCGAATCGCGCAGAATGCCGGAAATTCCTGTGTCACCGTGACTTTCCGTTAGCCTCGATCGGTGAACCGCGCGTACGTCTTCTTCCTCGGTCCGCTCTTCGCGCCGCTGGTCGCGCTCCCCGTGTTTCTCGCGTCAGGCTGTGCGCACGAGGCTCCGCCGCCGCTGGCGCCGCCCCCTCCTCAAGCGAAGGTCGCGATCGCGCCGGTGAAGATCGAGAAGGTCGAGCCGCCGAAGGCGCCGCCGGCGGCGTTGCCAGAGTGCAAGCCGCTCTCGCCCGAGCTGCCGGCGCTGCAGCACGAAGACTTCGACGTCGATGTGCCGGAGATCGTCGACGCCGAGGACGCGGCGATGGCCCCCTTCTACGAGAAGGTCGCGAAGCTCTTACGTGGCAAGGCGACCGATCACATTCGCATCGGTGTGTACGGCGATTCGAACATG
>JANYDK010000009.1 GCA_025363655.1 Deltaproteobacteria bacterium
CATCGGTAGCCCGTTGTCATTCACACCATTGCAGTCGTCGTCTAGCCCATTGCAGACTTCGCTGACCGGTAAGCCAGCGGTGCAGCTGCTCGCGAAGCACGACGAGCCCGTGCGCGCGCACAGACCGACGCCGCACGACGACTTCGCGAGGCCATTGTCGATCGCGCCGTTGCAGTCGTCGTCGATGCCGTTGCACGTCTCGCTGACCGGTGAGCCGGCCGTGCAGCTACTGGCGAAACACGTCGTGCCCGCACGCGCGCATTGACCGATGCCGCACGTCGATATCGGGACGCCGTTGTCGATCGCGCCGTTGCAGTCGTCGTCGACGCCGTTGCACGACTCGGAGACAGGCGCACCGGCCGTGCAGCTCGACGCGAGGCAGCTCGAGCCGATGCGTCCGCAGGCGCCGACGCCGCAGGTGGTTTTGGCGATCCCTTCGTCGGTGGCGCCGTCGCAGTTGTCGTCCTTGGCGTTGCACGTCTCGGTGGCGCCGGGGTGCATCGTCGGGTCGGCGTCGTTGCAGTCACCGCCCTTGTACGAGATGCCGCAGCCGCTCGCCGGTGCGTAGCCGTCGCCGTCAGCGTCGAGGAAGCTGAAGACGCAACCCGTCGCCGGGACGCACTTGTCGCTCGTACACGCGACGCCATCGCTGCAGGCGAGAGGGCTCCCCTTGGCGCAGGTGTGACTCGACGTCCTGCAGGTCTCGACGCCGGTACAGGCATCGTGGTCGTCGCAGTCGGCAGCCGCCTTGCACGTGAAGGCGCAATCGTTGCGGCAGCCATCGCTCGGGTCGGTGTTTCCGTCGTCGCACTCCTCGCCGGGATCGACGACGTGGTTGCCGCAGCTCTTGCTCGCGCAGCTGCCGCCGTTGCAGTAGCCGTCGCCGCCGCTCTTGGGCGTGCAGGTGACGCTGCTCGAGGCGTGCGTGCCGGTCGTGCAGACGTGGCTCGCGTCGCACGATCGGCCCAAAATACAAGTGTTTCCGTCGTCGCATTCCTTGCTCGCGTGGCAAGAGAATTTGCACGTGAGCGGCTGACATCCATCGCCGGCGACGTCGTTGCCGTCGTCGCATTCTTCGCCGGCGGCGGTGTCGACGAACCTGTCGCCGCACGCGCTCAGAACACATCCCTCGCCGACGCAGATGCGACGCTTGCTGTCCGACGATTCGCACGCCGTTCCGTTCGGTTGTCCCTTGCATGAGAAGGGCGCGTCGACGGGCGGGACGTCGGGCGTGCCGATGTCGGCGTCGGCATCTGCGCCTCCAACGTCGGCGTCGATCGCGGTCTCGTCGAGGTGGGCGTCGATCGCGGCGTCTTCGCCAGCGTCCCCTCCTGGTCCGCCGTCGGGCTTCGGGTCTCCGCCGTCGAGGTCGTTCACGTCGAGGTCGGCGCTGTCGCTCTCATCGTCGTTCGCTTGATCGAAGTTGGCCGAGCTGCAGGCAGCGGCGGTGAGCAGGAACGTGGCGAAGAAGAGGGGAAGGGCGCGACGCATGGGCAATGGCTCCTGAAGAGGTGTGCACCCACCTGTCGGCAGGACCGTCGTCGCGGTTGCGCGCAAAGGAGCGAAAGCCGAATGACCCTTCGTTTCTCGATGAACGGTGGAGCGTTGCGCCGCACGCGCGGAGATTCCTGCGGCGTCCTCCATTGCCCACTTGCCGTGCGCGGCCCTCGCGGCTTTAACGCGCGGCGATGAGCGGGCAGGGGGAGGACGGCGACGACGGCATCGAGGACGAGAGCCTCCCCGACGATCTCGACGACACCGACGGTACCGACGGTACCGACGGTACTGACGGCGCTGACGAGCAAGACGCCGAAGACGCGGCCGACGCCGGCAACGTCGATCACGGCGGCGACGAAGGCATCTTCGACGACGACGATCAGGCGGAAGAGTTCCAGCACACCTCGGAGGGCGACGCGCCCGGCGGCTTCTCCGACGCCATCGACGTGGTCGATCCCGACGACAGCTTGGCCCCTCCCGCGGCCGACGAAGGGCGCGAGCTCGACGAGTCCGAAGTTCGCGCCGTCTTCGTCGAGGAGATCGCGGAGCAGCAGGCCGCGTTCGAGCGTGAAGGGCGCGAAGCGTCTTTCATGGAGATGTTCGCCGACGGCCCCGAGGGCTCGTCTCTCGGCGGTCTCGGCGGTCTCGGCGGTCTCGAAGGAGCGGCCAACGAGTCGTTCGTCGACGCCGATCCGACCGCGCTCGATGCAGCGGCGAACCTCGGCGACGCAGCGACGATCACGAGCGCGACCGCAGGCGAGGGCTCGAGCGCCGCCGAAGGTGACGCGCCGAAAGAAAACGTGATGCGCCGCCACCTGCGCGGCCTCCTCGAATCGCTGCTCTTCGTCCTCGATCGTCCGATCAAGGTCGCCGATCTCGCCGACGTCGCGCGCGCCGACTCGAAGGAATGTCGCGCGATCCTCGAAGAGCTCTCCGAGCAGTACCGCGCCGAGGCTCGCGGCTTCCAGCTCGACGAATTGGCGGGCGGTTGGCAGCTCCGGACCAGCGCCACCTTCGCGCCCTTCGTCCGCGAGATGACGGCGCAGAAGCCGGTGCGCCTCTCGCGCGCCCAGGTCGAGACGCTCGCGCTCGTCGCCTATCGTCAACCGATCACCCGTCCGGAAATCGAAGACGTCCGCGGCGTCGACGCCGGCGCCGTCCTCAAGCTGCTCCTCGATCGCGACTTGCTCCGCGTCCTCGGGAAGAAAGACGAGCCCGGTCGCCCTCTCCTCTACGGCACGACGGGTTATTTTCTCCAGTTTTTCGGCCTCAAATCGCTCCGCGATCTGCCGACCTTGCGTGAGTTCACCGAGCTCTCGGACGAGTCGAAGGAAGTCGTGGAGCGCGAGTTGGGCGACGTGTTGCCGGATGGGCCCAAGGAGCCCGCGCCGGTGGTGGGAGATGCATCGATCGCGGCTGCGGATTTTGATCCGACGGAGGGGGCCGAGGATGCCGCGCCCGCGCCCGCACCCGAACCCGCGCCCGAGCCCGCGCCCGCGCCCGAGCCCGAGCCCGAGCCCGAGCCCATAGACGTTGCCAGCGAGCCCCAGACGGAGACCCACGATGGCGAAAAGCCCGGCGGTGCGAAGTACGACCCCTCCGACGAAGAGCTCTTCCCGGACGACGAAGACGACGACAGCGAAGACGAAGACAGCGAAGACGAAGACGAAGACGACAAAGCCGACGAGTGATGTGCTCGGGACGCTGGCGGGGTTGAAAAAGACGTATCCCGACGCGCACTGCGAGCTCGATCACACCGACGCTTTCACGTTGCTCGTCGCGACGGTGCTCTCGGCGCAGTCCACCGACGTCGGGGTCAACAAGGCGACGCCTGGACTCTTCGCTCGGTTTCCCGACCCGCGTGCGCTCGCCAGTGCGGACGTCGCGGAGGTCGAGCGGCTGATTGGCACGATCGGCATGTTTCGGCAGAAATCCAAGCGGATCGTCGAGCTGGCGAAGCTGCTCATGGAGCGACACGGCGGCCTCGTGCCGGCCTCACTCGAGGCGCTCGTGCTGCTACCAGGTGTGGGGCGGAAGACGGCGAACGTCGTCCTCGGGGTCTGGTTCAAGGCGCCCGTCGGCGTCGTCGTCGACACCCACGTGCAACGCCTGACGCAGCGGCTCGGATGGACGAAGCAAGATACGCCCGAGAAGATCGAGCTCGAGCTGATGAAGAAGGTCCCGCGCGCCGATTGGGATCTCGTCTCGCACTTGCTCATCTTCCACGGACGTCGCACCTGTACTGCGCGCAAGCCGGCGTGCGATCGTTGCGAGGTGAGCGCGATGTGTCCCGTCGCTGGAAACGCGGAAAACGTCGGGCGAAAGCACTTCTGACTGTCCGGCGACCGAGCGAAACGAGACTGTCGCGAGCTCAGCTCACCTTGGGGACGTTTTTGGTCTCGGCGATCGCGCGCGCGGTGGTCTCGACGAGACGGAGCGCGGTATAGGCGGCGAGCGTCTGCACGCGGTGGCGATCGCCGCCGAAGCGCTTCTCCACCACCTCGGTGCCGCGTGCGCTGCTGACCGCGAGGTAGACGAGCCCGACCGGTTTGTCGTCGGTCGCGCCGCCTGGGCCGGCGATGCCGGTGATCGCGACCGCGAGATCGCTGGCGGCGACGCGCATCGCTCCCTTGGCGAGCGCATCGGCGCACTCGGCGCTGACGGCTCCGTGCGCGCGGATGAGCTCCGGATCGACGCCGAGGAGCGTGCTCTTGGAGGCGTTGGAGTAGACGACGGCGTCGAGGATGAGGAACTCGCTCGAGCCGGGCACGCTGGTGATCATGTGTCCGACGAGGCCGCCGGTGCACGATTCTGCCACCGCCAACGTGAGCCCGAGGCCGCGCAGCGTGCGGGCGAAGGCGGCGGCGAAGGTCTCGGTCGCCCCTTCGCCGTAGACGAGATCACCGAGCCGCGTGCGCACCTCGCGCGTCGCCGCATCGGCCTGCGACTGCGCGTCGGCGCGTGATTTTCCCTTGGCGAAGATCTTCACCTCGATCTCGGGGAAGTGCGCGCGATAGCCGATGGTGACGCCAGGGAACGTGCCCTCGATACCGGAGAGGAGCTCGCCGATGCGAGACTCGGTCTGCCCGAACGTCTTCAAATGGTTCTGCGCGGTGGTGCTCGGCGCGAGGGGCGCGATGCGCGGCTCGATGTGATCGTCGAACATGCGCTTCATCTCGCTCGGCACGCCCGGCGTGAAGAAGAGCTGCGCCCCGCCGAGCTTGAGGAGGAAGCCCGGCGCGGTCCCGATGGGGTTCGGAAGGACGTCGGTTCCCTTGGGAAAATCGGCCTGTTTCGCGTTCGAAGGGGTCATCTCACGACCGAGGCTGGCGAACCTTCGACGGATGGCGTCGAGCGACGGCTCGTGGCGTTCGAGCGGCACTCCAGCGGCCTCGGCGGCGCACGCGGTGGTGAGATCGTCCGTGGTCGGGCCGAGCCCGCCGGTGACGACGATCACCCGGTGCCGCGCGGCGAGGCGAAGGAGTGTGTCGATGATCAGCGGCTTCTCGTCGGGGATGGTCTCGATCGTCGCGACTTCGAACCCGAGCGCGGTGATGCGGTTGGCGAGCCAGGTCGCGTTGGTGTTGACGAGCTCGCCGCGCGTGAGCTCGGTCCCGATGGAGAGGATGGCCGACATGGGAGGGGAGAAAGAGGCTACCAGGGTTGCCGGACCGACTCGCCGCCGCTACGTCCGGACCATGGCCAAGCACACGATCACGCTCATTCCTGGCGATGGCATCGGTCCCGAGGTCTGCGACAGCGCACGGGCGGTACTCGCGGCGGCAGGGGTCGACATCGCGTGGGAGGTCGTCGAAGCCGGCGCCGACGTCGCCGAAAAGCACGGCGGTAACCCGCTCCCCGCGAGCGTCCTCGATTCGGTGCGCCGCAACAAAGTCGCGCTCAAGGGCCCCATCGGCACGCCCATCGGCAAGGGCTTCAAAAGCGCCAACGTCCAGCTCCGCCAAGCGCTGCAGATGTTCGCCAACCTTCGTCCGGTGAAGTCGCTCCCGGGAGTCTCGACGCCCTTCACCGCCGCGCCTGTCGGCAAGGGCGGCGCACCGGGTGGCGGCGCGGTCGATCTCGTCATCGTCCGCGAGAACACCGAGGGCATGTACACCGGCATCGAGCACACGATCATCCCCGGCGTCACCCAGGCGATCAAAGTGGTCACCGCCGAGGCGAGCACCCGCATCTGCGAGTTCGCCTTCGAATACGCAGAAAAAATGGGCTATCCGCGCGTCACGGTGGTCCACAAAGCGAACATCATGAAGATCACCGACGGCCTCTTCCTCGAGTGCGGTCGGGCGGCGGCGCGTCGTCATCCGCGCCTCGAGATGGTCGAGATGATCGTCGACGCCTGCGCGATGAACATGGTGCGCAACCCCAACCGCCTCGGCGTCATCGTCACGCTCAACCTCTACGGCGACATCCTCTCCGACCTCGCGGCCGGGCTCGTCGGCGGTCTCGGCATCGTCCCCGGCGCCAACATCGGCAAGGACGCCGCGGTGTTCGAAGCCGTCCACGGCTCGGCGCCCGACATCGCGGGCAGGGGCGTCGCCAATCCCACGGCCCTCATCCAGAGCGCGGTGATGATGCTCGACCACCTCGAAGAGCACGAGGCCGCGCGTCGCATCGAGCGCGCCCTCCGTGACGTCTACGAGAAGGGCACCGCGCGTACCGGCGATCTCGGCGGCAAATCGACGAACAAAGAATTCACCGACGCGATCGTCGCGGCTCTCGCGTAATCGAGCGCAAAAATAAGCTCAGAATGTCCAGCCGACCAGCAAGTTGGCGATGAGCAGCGCGGCGCGATCGTCCTTCGCTGCGCTGTCGTCGGAGGCCTTCTGCTTGGCGACGAAGATGCCGATCGCGATCTGCGAGTCGATGGTGAAGCCGCCCTTGGTGACGAACTTCCATCCGAGGAGCGGGCCGGCGACGAAGCCTGCGCCGGGCCCGGTGGTCGAAGCCGTACCGAGCGACGCGCCCGGATCGAGCTTGGCGTGCGTGTACTGCCCGAGCACGCCGACCTGGATGCCGCCATCCATGTTTCCCTGCGCGTAGTAGATGCCCTTGGCCCCGAGCTGCCAGGTCGAAGCGCGATCGCTGCCGACGTAGGTCGCGCTCTGATCGACCTTCGGCGAACCGAACGCGAAGAACGGTCCGACGGAGAATTCGGGCGTCGCCGCGATCTCGAGGTGCACGCCGTACATCGGATAGAGGAGCGAGAGCGGATCGAGCGTGACGCTCACCGCGCGCGTCTTCGGTGCTTCGTCTTCGACTTCGACGACGTAGATCTTCCGATTGCCGGGCTTCGGCGGCTCGTTCTCCATCACCGGCTCTCCCTCCGACGGCGCCGGTTTTTGTGGCGGGAGGTAGTCGGCGGAGGCGAGCGTCGGCGCGAGCACGCACGGGGAGAAGAGGACGACGAAGAGCGCCGTGACGGCGGCGCTGTGCATTCGGTGCATCCCTGAATGGTACTCGCATCTGCTCCCGTCGCAGGAACCGACGCCGTCGCTATGGACGAGCGGCCCCGTCGATCCCATGGTTCTCGGGGACTCGAGACATCATGGAGAAACGCATCGTCGTCGGCATCGGCATCTTCTGGGGCACCATCGCGCTCAGCGGCGTCTTGCTCCTTCGTCGAGCCACCCAGAGCTCGCTCGACAACCAGCGCGAGAAGCGCGAAGCCGCCGCCCGCAAGATGCCGAGCGCCTATCCTGATCCCGTCGACTCGGGGCCGCCGCCAGGAGAGGCCGAGGTGCTCCTTCGCGAGACGATGGTCACCGCCAAGAGCGGCGAGTACGAGGTCCGACCGGTCTGGTTTCGCGCGAGCTGCGTCGACGAATTCGGGACGCTGGTCGAGACGTGCGAGCCAGCGGAGGCCGCCGACGTCCCCGTCTTCGGCATCGCGCGGCCGGCGGAAATCGGCTTCTTCAGCGTCGTATTGCAGCGCAGCAAACCAGACGGCACCGGCGAGCACCTCGGCTACACCGCGGTGAAAAAAGGCCGTTCGTCGGCCCCGATGCCCGTGCAACCGATCGTCGCCTTCGCCTCTCCGCGCTGCTCGGTCCTCGAAGCGAACGCGCTCGCGAAGAAGGCGGGCTTCGAACCGAAGCTCGCGCACCAGCTCGTTTGGGAATCGGCCGCACCGCCGGCGAAAGCGCGGTGGACCTTCGTTCGTGGAGACTCGAAGGTGGTGTTCGACGATGACTGCGTGACGGCGCCGTAGCGCTTCAGCTCGCGTCGACGCACAGCTCGACGGCGTTCACCACCAGCGAGCCCGACAGCCCGCCGGCCTTGATCCGCAGGAGCATCCCGCTGTCTCCAGAGGCTATCGCGCTCGTCGCATCGGCCGTGTACCAGCGATACGGCGTGCTGTTCCACACGAGGTCACTCGCCGTGGCGCCGGTGCCCGTGAAGGTCTGCCAGTTGAAGCCGCCACTCGTCGTCGTGTCGTAGCTTCGACCGCGAATCGCGAGCGTGGCGCTGCGGATGCCGGACACGCCTTTGGTGCTGAGCTCGACGTCGATGAAGTCGCTGCCATCGAGCTGCAAACCGCCCTTTTCGAGGAACGTGTCGACGTAAGACGACGTGAAGCCGATGCTGTAGCCGAAGACGCCGATGTGCCAGCGCGACTTGTCGGGGAGGCCGTTCAGGTCGTAGACGGGGGTCGCGGTCGAGCCGGTCGAACCGGAGAAATGAAGGCGAAATGCCGTCGCGCCGGTCGCACCCGAGGAGCAGGGGCCGCCGGTGATGACGCCTCCCGAACCCGTGTCGGTGCCGGTGTCCTTCACGCCCGTGTCGAGCACGCCGGTGTCCTTGATGCCCGTGTCGCCGCTCGCCGTGTCGCCGCTTGCCGTGTCGCTGCCACTGCTCGTATCGCTTCCGCTTCCGGTGTCGCTGCCACCCGCGGAGTCGCTGCTGCTCCCCGTGTCACTCGCGCTCGAGGTGTCGCCGCCGCCGCCCGTGTCGGAGCGCACATCGATCGGTTCGCCGACGTCGTCGTGGCCGGAGGTGTCGTCGTGCGATCCTCCTGAATCAGCAGCGCACGTCGTGCACGTGCCTCCGCCTTGATCGGCAGCCTGGGCACAGGCGGCTCCGGCGCAAACAGCGCAAACGGACAACACGAGGGCGAAGAGGCGCGAGCTCGACATGGCCGGCGCGGGACGGATGGCCTCCGCCGAATATTCATCACGCGCGAGACTCGAGCCGAAAATCTCAGAAGAGAGACGCGAGCACCACGTACGTCTGCCCGGTGTACGACTTCACGCTTTCGCCTGATTTTGGGCGAATTCCGCCGTCGGAGAGGCCGTAGGCGAAGCCGACCTTCATCGTCAGCGGCGTGAAGTAGCCGATGATGAAATCGGTGAGGACCTCGAAGCCGACACCAGTCTTCATCTTCAGCAAGTCGATGTGCTCGAACGTCGCCATGCCGTAGTCGAGGAAGACGTCGCCGTAGACGCGCTCGAGGAAGGCGGGGAGCGTCTGCACGCCGCGATCGACTTGGACGATGGGGAAGCGGTACTCGGCGTTGAACAATTGGTACGAGTCGCCGAAGACGGCCGCCGGCGCGTAGCCGCGGAGCGCGACGGAGGGCTGGAAAATGAGGTTTCGCACGGCGTCGACGATCGGCACGTCGCTGTAGCCACCGAGCGCGAAGATGCTGCGACGTCCGAAGTCACCGGCCGACGCGGCGCCTTGTGCGTGCAAGCCGAGCGTGTGGTGCTTCGCCCAGGGGAGCGGAATGTATCCAGCGCCGGTGTAGCCCGCGACCAGGAGATCGAAGTCGCTGCCGAGCTCCTTGCGCGCGTAGTCGAGGGTCACCGAGAGCGCGAAGCCCTTCTCCGGTCCCACGCTCCAGAGGTAGCGCTGCACGTTCGACCATGCGTAGCCGAGGTGAATCGCGCCGATGTAGCCGGTCTGCGGGAACACCGGCAGGCGCGTGTAGGGATCGTAGACGTCCTTGGGAAAACCACTTTGTGGTTTGAACGATCCGAACGTGTACGCGATGGAGAGCGTCTGCGACCAGAATGCGCGAACGAGAGGCAAGACGAGCCCCGATTCGAGCCCGAGGTCCTGCTCGACCCACGTCGGCGTCTGATCGCCGAAGCGATATCCGCCGCGTGGCGCGATGAACCGGAACGCCCTCAACCTCATGTCGAAGGGGAGCCGTCGATACACGTAGCTGAGATCGAGGCCCGGTTCGCCGCGCTCGAAGCTGGCGTTGATGGTGAGCGCGAAGGCGTGATGACCGACGACGTCGCCGCCGGTGGTGGTCACTTGCACCGCGTCGCCGAAGCCGTCGGGCTTGAAGGCGAACGACCACGTGTAGGGCCGCAACGTCGGGAGCGGATTGTACGGCTTGGCCTTCAGATCGAGGTGCACCGGCTCGGGCGGTCGCGGTCCGCGATTGTCGACGTAGTCCTGCGCCTCGAGGAAGACGCCCGGATCGAGATCCATCTCGAAGAGGTCGTAGCCCTCGTGCGTGTACCCGATGTACGCGAGGTGCTTGCCGTCGGCGCTGACGTCCGCTTGGAAGGCGCCATTGACCACGTTGGTCACCTGACGGAGCACGCCGGTCGCCAACGTGTACGCGTAGACGTTGCTGATGCCCGTACGATCGGACGAGAAATAAAGCGTCTTTCCGTCGCGCGCGTAGACCGGTCCGGTGTCGAGCGCGCGATCGTGGGTGACGTCGTCGACGATGCCGCTGGCGACGTCGACGATCTTGACGTCCCGGTAGCCGCCCTCGGTCCACGCGCTGTAAGCGATCTTCTTGCCGTCGGGCGACCATCGCGGCGTGTACACCTGCTCGAAGCGGAGCATCTCCATCACCTTGCGCGGCTCGCCGAGGGGCGTGCCTTCGCTGGTGCCGAGCGGCGCGACGTAGAGGTAGGTCGTCCCCTTCTTGTTGACGGTGAACGCGACCTGCGTGCCGTCGGGCGAGACGGTCGGCTCACTCGCGCGCAGACCTTCGGTGAGCCGGAGCCCGCCATCGGTCTCGTCGCCCGAGAGCTCGTCCTTGCCGCGGAGGAAGAGATCCCAATACGAGTAGACCTTCTTGAAGACGTCGACGCTGTCGAAGAGGACGTCACCATTGGCGAGAAAATTGGGGCTGCTCGCGCCGTTGGTACGGAAGAGGAGGCGGGGCTTCTGCTTGCCGGTGCTCGCCGCGTCGAGCGTGTAGATCCCCGAGGTGGTGTGACCGTCGCTGCGGAAGAACGCGAGGTCTCGTCCGCCGCCGAGCCCGGTCGCCGCTGGCACGTAGCGCGGATGGTAGAGCTCGTTGCCGGTGAAGGTGAGGCGTTTGCCTTCGTGGAGCCCGCGCTTCTGCACGGCGGCGCGCTGCGCTGCGTAGCGGTCTTGCATCCACGCGATCCAATTGGCGTAGAGCTCGACATACGTCTTGCCGGTGGCGCGGTGGATCGATCGGTTGATGCCGAAAGGAATGATCTGCGCGCCGTAATCGGCGGACACCGAGCGGAGCGCGTCAGGGCCGTAGATCGACTGGATGTATTCGAGGAAGTGCGAGCCGTAGAGGTACCAGAGGTTGCCTTGGGGCCAGCGCTTGGCCCCGTGCGAGATCTGATCGATCGGCGCGATGTTGTCTTCGAGGACGTCGGCGCGCAGCCACATGTCGAACGTCGTCGACTTGTTGCGACCACCGCTCGTGTGCGCCGACTCCTCGAGCACCGCCAGTCCTTCGAGGATCCACCGCGGCTGGTTCTGGTTCGGCGAATAGATTTTCCCGAAAATCGCGTCGTAAATCGCCGGAATGCCGGTGATGTTGTCGGTGTGGAGGATGTGCGTGTACTCGTGCGTGACGAGCTCGATGAACCAGTCGTCGTAGTCGTTGAGCGCAGACAGATCGTCGGGCGCGGTGACGTAGAGGCGCACCGTGTTGAAGGGGAGGGCGGTCGCCGATCCGTTGGCGAAGTCGGTGTCGTCGGTGAGGACGACCTGCGTGCGCTGTTTCGGCTCCCAACCGAGGACCGGCGACATGCGCGTATGGACGCTCTCGGCGACGTCGGCGAGACGCCGCGCGATGTCTTCGATTCCCTTGTGGTGGTGAATCTGGAAGTGCGGCGTCGTGAACGTCTGCCAGACGAGGGACGGATCGCCGACGGCCGCGGCGCCGCGAGGCCAGAGGAGCGTCAAGAGGACGAACGCGAGCGCAGCGAAGCCACGAACGACGCGCGCTCGCGAGGCCAAGACCGAAGGTCGTCCGCGCACTACAAGTCGTCGTAGAAGAGCGGTTCGCGATTGCGAACGTAGCGCTGCACCAGGCCGCGTTGGTCGGGCGTGATGCCGTGGAACTGCGCGCCGAAGCCGGGAGGCGCATCGGGGTTGTCAGCGCCTTCACGCGTCCACTTCACGAGCCCTTGGCAGTCGAAGTGATATCCGCCGGGCATGTGCACACGCAGCATGACGCGCTGGCCGATTTTCGGGATGTTGTACGTCGAGACGAAGATGCCGCCGTGATCGACGATGTCGTTGCCGCTGAGCGTCTTGTAGAAATTCGACGGTGAGTGCGCGCCGAGCTCGGCCTCGATGGTGCCGGTCGGCGGGGGCACGCTGTCGCCGGAGAGGCCCTGCGTCGGACCTTGCGACGGTCCGCGATAACCGAGCGCGGGAGCTTGCGGCTGCGGCCCGGGTGGCGGCGCGTACGCTTGCACCGGCGGGGCCCCTTGGAATTGCGGCACCGGCGGCTGCGCATACGAGGCGACCTGCGGCGGGCCCTGCTGCGGATGAAACTGATTCGACGCTGGCGGTTGTTGGTACTGCGGCTGTTGCGGCGCTTGATATTGCGGTTGTGCGGGAGCTTGGTATTGCGGCGCGGGCGGTGCGAACTGGGCGACCGGAGGCGCGTGCAGTTGCTGCTGCGGCGCTTGTTGCGCGTCGCCGTAGCGCGTGAGCCCGTGCACCGTCGAGAGGGACGCGGCGACGGTGGCCATCACCTGTTCGGCGGTGGCGTTGCCCGAGGGAATTTGTTGCAGCCGGGCCAGCGCGTCGCGCACCGCAGCGAGCGAGTGCTCGGCCACCGGACGTACGGCAGGCGGCGAGCCGTCGCTGCGCTCGATCTGCATCAGCAAGCCCATCGCGCGGGCGATGGGCTCGGCAGCCGCCAAGAACGGCGGCGGCAGAGACGGGTCTTGGAGCATCGAGAGCCCACGAGCCAACCCTTCGCGGGCGGTCTTCGCCGAGTGACGCGGATCTTGGTCCATTCGTCGGCGAGCCTATCAGCCGAAAACCGTCCGTGCGAGTGCCCTGCAATCACGACGAGATCGGGCGATGTGACCGAAGCGTCGGCGCGGCTCGGAGGCGCTCAGACCCGGACCTCGTCCTGGCCGGGGAGGACTTTCCCCGTGTCGGGATCGAGCCGCAGCACCATCTCGAGGGCGTCTTCGTCGTTCGAATAATACCGGGCACGCAGCCCCATCGCGACGAAGCCGATGCGACGGTAGAGGGCGATGGCGCCGGCGTTGCCGCGGCGCACCTCGAGGAGCACGAGGCGCACGCCCCGTCCGGCGGCGAAGGCGAGCGCGTGGAGGAGGAGCGCATGCGCGTGACCTTTGCGACGATGACCAGGATCGGTCGCGACGTTGAGCACGTGGAGCTCGTCGGCGACGAGCCAGGCCGCGAGAAATGCCTGCACGTGACCGCGCCTGCGAATCACCCAGAGATGCGCCCACGTCCGATCGAGCTCGCCGCGGAGCTGCGCCTCGTCCCAGCCGGAGCTCTCCGGTGAGCTCGCTTCGATACGGAGCACGCCGGCCACGTCGGCGACGGTCATGGGCTCGATCGCGGCCTCGGGCATCGCGGGGAGGCTAGCAGCCTCGGCGAGCCTTGCCGCGTCGGCGACGAAACGGCTGACGGCGCGCAGCGGAAGCGATAGCCTCACCACCTGCATGGCTTCGCCCGCCGCTCAGGGACGTCACGCCGGCAGCACCATCGGCGGTCGATACCGCCTTGGTCGCCTCCTCGGGGAAGGCGGCATGGGCGCGGTCTACGAGGCCCAGCCCCTCGATCGCCCTGGCCAGATGGTCGCGGTCAAGCTCCTCCACGACGAGATGGCCGCGAGCCCGCAGGTCGTCGAGCGCTTCGTCGGCGAGGGCGACGTCTGTCGCAAGCTCGATCACCCCGGAATTCTCCGCGTCACCGACGTCGGCGACCAGGGTGGTGTGCCCTTCTTGGTGATGGAGTTGCTGCAAGGACGCGCGCTCATCGACTACACCGAGCATCAGCAGAAGCTGCCCGTGAACTTCGCGGTCACGGTCTGCGCCGGCGTGCTCCACGCGCTCGACTACGCCCACCAGATGGGCATCATCCACCGCGATCTCAAGCCCGAAAACGTCTTCCTCGTCCCGGGTCCCGACGGGCAGTACCACACCAAGCTGCTCGATTTCGGCATCGCCAAGTGCATCGACGCGGCGGGTGGCGCGAGGCGCAAGACGGCCACCGGCGTCCTCCTCGGCACGCCCGGATACATGAGCCCCGAACAGGTGAAGGGCGCGCGCAACGTCGATCACCGCGCCGACCTCTGGGCGGTGGGCGTCATGTTCTACGAGATGACGGCGGCCGCGACGCCGTTCCCCAGCGACGGCGACGATCCCAACAACATCTGGGGCCTCATCTCCGCGGTCCTCACCAAAGATCCGATCCCGCTCTCTCGTCACGACCCTTCGCTGGCGCCGTTCGACGCCTTCATCGCGCGCGCGCTCTCCAAAGACATGACGCTCCGCTACGGCTCGTCACGCGAGATGAGCGACGACCTCCTTCGCATCGCGCGCGGCGAGCGGCCGATGCAGCTCCCGCAGGCGCAGCTCGTCAGCACCGAGCTGAAGGTCTCGCCGATCAACTCGCGCGGTGAGCTCGCCAACATCCCCGCCGTTCATGGAGGTCAGGGCGGGCCCCAGAGCGGGCGCTCCGTGCAGCACACGCCCATCTCCGGGAACGTCGATCCGATGGCCGCGGCCAACTCGACGATCCCCACCGGCGGCGGCGGCGGCTCATTTCCCGCGGCAAATTACGGCCAATTCGCCCAGACGGTGCCGACGCCGTCCGACGTGCATCGCCAACAGGTCGCGCCCTATGCACCGGCGATGGCGGCGACCGCGCTCTCTCCCGACGGCGGCTTTCCGCAGATGGTCCCGGGCAACGGCACCGCGATGACCGGCGCTGCCGTTCCGCAGCCCATCGGTGGCGTCGCGCCCGTTCGCTATGGCACCGCGCCGAGCGGCTTCGCGCCGCCGCCGCAACCCGTGGAAGAACGCCGCAGCCTCCTCCCGTGGATCGCGCTCGGCGTCCTCCTCATCGGGGGGCTCGGCGCCGCCATCGCCTGGGTACTGAGCTGACGCAGCAGGGGGTCCCGGTGACCGGGATGAGCCTGCCTGGTTCGTGCGAAAGTCAGCTCTCCGCTCTCAGCGGTTGACGCGCTCGATGTACGAGCCATCACGCGTGTCGATCTTCACCCACTCGTTCTCTTTGACGAAGAGCGGGACGTTGATCGTCGCGCCGGTCGAGAGCGTCGCCGGCTTGGTCGCGCCCGAGGCGGTGTCGCCCTTGATGCCGGGCTCGCTGCTGGTGATTTGCAGCACGACGTGCGCGGGGAGCGAGATGTTGATGGCGTTGCCGTTGAAGAAGACGATGTCGACCTTCTGGCCATCGGCGATCCAACGCGCGTCGTCGCCGACCTTCACCTTGTCGACGTAGATTTGCTCGCTGTTGACGTCGACGAAGACGAGCTGGTCGCCCTCGTCCCACGAGAACGTGGCCTCGCGCTCCTCGACGTCGGCGGGCTCGATCTTCTCGCCCGACTTGAGCGTGCGCTCGAGGGTGTTGCCGTTGATCAAGTTCTTGATCTTCAAGCGCGTGAAGGCCTGGCCCTTGCCCGGCTTGACGAACTGGAAGTCGACGACGACGTAGGGGTTGCCGTCCATCGTCAGCTTCAGGCCCTTGCGGATGTCGCTCGTATCCATCGGAAACGTCGCCTCGTAGGTTGGGGGGCGATGCGCGTAGCACGACGAAGGCCGCGCAGACAAGCCCCGTTCGCCGGCGACTTCGGGCCGCTAATGTTTGTACTGCAGCTCGGCCAGAACCTGACGCGCGTCGTTGGCGCGGGCGTGGTCGGGGAATTTCTTGAGGAAGGTTCGCAGCGTCGCCTTCGCGTCGTTCCAGGCTTGGAGGTCGATGTCGACTTGCGCGAGCTCCCAGGTGGCGATGGCGGCGATGTCCTTGTCGGTCGCCCCCTCGGAGAGCGCCTGCAACATCGGCACGGCGTCGCGGGCACGCTGAAGTCGGTGATATGCCTGCGCGAGCGCGAGCTTGGTGGCAGGCGCCGTCGTCGCATCGGGCTTGATTTTCAGGGCCTCCTCGAAGGCGGTGGCCGCCTCTTGCCAACGCGCCACGCGCGCGTGGTCGAGCCCGGCCGAGTAGCGCTCGAGGGCGAGCTCGTTGCGGAAGCGCTCGGCCATGTCGGCGAAGATTTGGAGCTCGGTCTTGGTCAGACCGTCTCGCGGGGTGGCGTCGAACTGCTCGAGGAACTCGGTGCGCTTGCCGCCGCGGACGAGCTCGTAGAGGTGGAGCGCGTGCTGGTCGATGCGACCGCGCGCCTCCTCACGCTTCTCCCACTCGCCCTTCTGTTTGCGCAGCGTCTCGACCTCGCCCTTGTTGCCGTCGGTCTGGCTGCTGAGGTTCTCCCGGCGGTAATCCCAGAGGATTTTCACGCCGAGAAGGACGACGAGGACGAACACGACATAGGCGCTGGCGCTGTTCCAGGAGATGCGCCGCTCGTAGCCGGCCTGCCGCTTGGCGATGCTCTTGAGGTCGGCGGCGAGGGCGTTCGTGAGGTTGTTCGTCTTGATGACGAGCCCTCGCGACTCGATGACCTCGCGCCTGAGCTCGCGGATCTCGTCTTCGACCTCGGTCGCCACGTGCCCGCTTTACCATCGTTTTTCGTGACGCCAAAGCAGGCGACGCGGAAGAGCGCGCGCGGACGTTGCACGACGCTCGAATTCGTGACAGAACGCGCGCCCTCGTTCCGACCCACCTTTTCGAGCCGAGAGAAGCCCATCATGGTCTCCGCCACGCAGCAGTCGAGCCGCATCCGCAAGCGCAAGTCCACGACCAACGGCAAGGTCAACAAGCGCGAGCGCCGGGCCAACGGCACGCCCGCCTTCTCGGTCCACGTCGACGGCTACGACGCCAAGGCGGCGGACGCGAAGCCGGCCCCCAAGGCCAAGCTCGCCACGAAGAAGAAGGCCGCCAAGAAGGCCAAGGGCACGCCGAAGAAGCCGGCCGCGAAGAAGTGAGCGCGAGTCGGGGCTGGTGGCGCAATGCGCCCTGGCTGCCGAATCTTTCACTGCTTCTGCTCGCGCATGAATGACGGGGGTGGCCTCACGGTCACTCCCGCTCGTTGCTTTTGTTCATGTTTTCAGCGTCGCCAAAGCTTGCTTCGCAACTTTGGCCGCTTCGGTCAATCTTGCTCCGCTCGGTTGCCGAAGCCTGCGCCCAAGATTGGGCCCCCTGTGATACGTCCTAAGTAGGATGGCTTCGAGTCGATCTCCGCGCCCAAGCTTCCTCGGCGCCCCCGTGCGTGTCGCCCTCGCGTTGGCCGTTGGACTCATTCCGGCCCTCGTGTTCGGGCCGGTCGCCCACGCGCAGAAAGATCTCGGCACCGACGGGACGATCAAGAACGGCGGCGAGTCCACTGTCAAGGATCCGGGCACCACCGGCACCAAAGACCTGAGCACGACGGGCACCTCGCTCGAGACGGCGCCGAAGCCGACCTTCACCGCGCCGAAGCCGTCGACGAGCGCGAGCGCCAGCGATTCGTCGAGCGCCGCACCCGAGACGAGCGCGTCGGCAGCTCCGTCGACGTCCGCTTCGTCGTCGGGCCCGAAGGCCTTCGTCCACAAGAAGCTCAAGCTCGAGGTCGGCGACTTCGCAATTTCTGTAGGTTTTCCTGGTGATTGGCCGCTGCTGGCAGACGACGATCTCCCCGAGATCGACACCACGCCGCCCGAGGGTGGCGCGCCGATCACCGTCGTCTTGAAGAAGGGTTGGGGCTTCCACAAGCCGAACGCCAAGCCGCCGCACGTCGCCGAGCTGGTCGTCGCCTGCGCCAAGACGAGCGCCGAAGGCTGGGGCGACAACATTCGCGATGCCGCGTTCTCGTCGATGCTCGATCAGGTCGAGAAGGCGGTCGGCGAATACACCTCGCTCAAGCAAATCGATCCCGATCCCGTCCGCGTCGAGGACAACCGCATCGTCGAGCCGTTCCACGCCGAGGCGCAGTTCTCGGCCGATGGCAACGGCAAGACCGAGGTCGCGGCCGCGGGCAGCGAGCCGAAGAAGAAGCCGGGCGACATCGTCAAGGTGCAGGGCCTCTCGTTCTTCGGCTTCAAGGACGAGTCGAGCGGCGCCCCGACTCTCCTCGCGTGCACCATCACCTGCGCGCACCTCCCGCCCGAAGGGGAAAAAGGCGTCTGCGGCGACGTCGTGCAGGCGCTCGAGATCACCGGGACGTTCTCCGCGCCGCCCAAGCGCTCGTGGCTCGCCGAGCTCGTCTTCGCCTTCAAGCGCGACAAGACGACGGGCTACCTCGTGCTCATCGGCATCGTCTTCGGCTTGATCCTCATCGGCGTCTTGATCGCGCTCTTGGTACGGAAAAAGAAGCCCTCCGCGAGCCCGACCGGAACGCACGACGCGGTCGAAGACGAAGAAGTCGGCTTCCAGGCCGGCTACGAAGCGGGCCTCGCCGCCGCACGCAAGAGCTCGGGACCTCCCGGCCAACCGACGACGGCAGGTGGCGCCTCGTCGATCGAAGCCGCCAGTGCGCCGCCCGCGGCCGGCTACGTCGATCCCAAGGCCCTGCCGCCCACCTGAGTCGCTCGTCAAATCGCGGGGCGTCCTCTATCGTCACGCCAGAATGCGACGCTTCGCCTCGACCGTCTTCACCACCGCCTTCGTCGTCCCCGGCCTCCTCGCCATCACGCTCGCTACGACGAGTGCCCGCGCCGACGACGACGTCGTTCCGGGCGAGCACGCGTCGCCGCCGCCGTCCCCGAAGGACGTGCCGCCGCCCGCTGAAGGAGCCGATCCGACGGCCATTCCTCCGCAGGAGGGTACCGACAGCAGCAACATGGGCTGCGATCACTGCGGCAAGGGCGGCGAGGGCGGCGAGGGGAAAGACGACTGCGACGGCGACGGGTGCGATCGCGAGGCGCACGGTGACGGCATGCACGGCGTGCACGACGGCAAACACGGCATGCACGACGGTGAGTCGGGCGTGGTCAGCGGCTACGCCGGCAACTTCTACCTACGCGATGCCAAGGACCGCTTCCTCCTGATGCCGGCGGGTCGCATGCAGATCGACAGCTACGGCTACCTCGGGCCAGGCGTCGAAGATTTCCAGCGTGCCAACGGCACCGGTCTCAAGGGCAATGTGCAGCTCAAGCGACTGCGCCTCGAGCTCGCCGGACGCATCATGAAGCACTTCTATTTCTGGATCGGCGCCGAGTTCGGCGGCGGACAACCGCTCGACGACAACCAGAAGCCGACGGCCATCGCCAACGCTGCCGACGCGTTCCTCGGCTACGAAGCGTGTCCTTGGCTCCGGGTGCAGGTAGGGCAGTTCGATCTCCCGTTCACGATGGAGAACGTCACCAGCGACAAGTGGCTGACGTTCATGGAGCGCTCGCTCACGGTGCGCGCGGTCGGCGCCCCCTACAACAAAGACCTCGGCATCATGATCCGCGGCGAGGCGCCGAGCGGCTTCGTCAACTACGCCATCGCGGCGGTCGGCGGCGACGGGCAGAACCGCCCCTCGGTCGACAACCGCATCGACGTCGCCGGGCGCCTCTTCGTTCGTCCGCTCGCGGGCACGAAGGGCGATTTCGCGCACGTGCACCTCGGCCTCTCCGGTCGCTGGGGGCGTCGCGATCCGACGTACGTGCGCTACGACGCGCAAGGTCTCTCGACGCCAGGCGGCTATTCGTTCTGGTCGCCGACCTACAGCGACGGCAACGCGGCCAAGCTCGGCGTCACGCACGTCATCCCCAGCCACGATCAACGCGCGGCCGCCTTCGAGCTCTACGCGCCGATCGGTCGCTTCGAATTCGCCGCCGAGGCGGTGCTCATCCACGAAGAGCGTCGCGAATCGTACGGCAACACGCTCGCGGCCATCGAGCGGGCAGGCACGCTCACCGGCACCTCCTGGTACGTGCAGCTCTCGTTCTGGCCCTTCGGTGAACCGCGCGTGCAGGGAGAGCTCGGAAAATACCCCGATCCGAAGCTGGCGCCAGGACCCGTGAAGGCGAAGAGCGGTCTCCAACTCTCGGCGCGCTACGAGCAGGTGCGGCTCGAATACGACTCGGTCGCGCGCTCCTTCGACGGCGACACGCTCCGGCCCGGCGTGCACATGGGTGGCCTCGACGCGAAGACGACCTCGATCAAGGTCGATGCGGTGCAACTCGGCGCCACGTATTGGGCGACCAAGCACGTGCGGCTGACGGCGATGTGGAGCATGTACGGCTTCCCTGGCGGCGTCGAAGAGAACCAAGCGCTGGCACCGGGAGCCAAGGGCACGTCGAAAGATCCCGACGCGCGCGTGCTTCACGAGATCAGCGCGCGCTTCGCCGTCGCGCTCTGAGCCCCGCGCAAGACGAGCGCAGTCGAGGGTCGATGCATCCCGGAACACGTTTCGCCGATCGATTCACCATCGAGCGGCACGTCACCTCGGGGGGCATGGCGGCGGTCTACCGCGCGCTCGATGGCTACGAAGGTTCTCCGGTCGCGCTCAAGGTCCTCCTCGATCGTGGCGAGAGTCGCGGTGAAGAAGACGAGCTCGACGATCGTCAACGCTTCGAGCGTGAGGCGCGCGCGCTCGCCGATCTGCGCCTTCCGGGCATCGTTCGCTACGTCGATCACGGCTCGACGGGCGAGGGTGAGCTCTGGCTGGCGTTGGAGTGGCTCGAGGGTGAAGATCTCGGTCGTCGTCTCGCGCGGGAGCCGCTTTCTCCGCTCGAAGCGGTGCGGCTCGTCCACGACGTCGCGCACACGATCGCGCCGGCGCATGCGCGGGGCGTCATCCACCGCGATCTGAAGCCGAGCAACCTCTTCCTCCGTGACGGCGAGCTCGCCAAGGTCTGCGTCCTCGACTTCGGCGTCGCGCGGCTCTCGGCCGAGGCACGCTTCGCCACCCGCTCGGGCGCGCTCATCGGCACGCCGGGCTACATGGCGCCTGAGCAAGCGCGTGGCGATCGCACCATCGATGCCAGCGCCGACGTCTTCGCGCTCGGGTGCGTGCTCTTCGAGTGCCTCACGGGACGCGCGGCCTTTCGCGGCGAGCACGTGATGGCGGTGTTGGCGAAGATCCTCCTCGAGGAGTCTCCCCGCCTGCGCGAGCACCGCAGCGATCTTCCAGAAGCGCTCGATCGCGTGCTCTCGGCGATGCTGGCGAAGGATCCGGTGATGCGGCCGCGCGACGGCGCCGAGGTCGCCTTCGCGCTCGCCGAGCTCCTCGAATCAGGCACGATTTCCGCTGGATCGTTGCCACCCTTCGACAGCGCCCCGCGGCCCTCGATCACCGCCGGCGAGCTGAGCATCGTCAGCGTCGTCGTGGCTGGCGAGGCTCATGGGGAGGGGAGTCAGCTCGCGCCGACGCTGAGCGCAGACAACGTTTCGGCGCGCGCCGAGCGATTGCGTGAGGCCGTGGCTCCCTTCGGTGCGCGCCTCGAGGTGCTCGCCGATGGCTCGTTCATCGCCTGTCTCGGTGAACGACTGACCAAAGGCGCGGCCACAGCGACCGATCGCGCAGCGCAGGCGGCGCGTTGTGCGCTGACGATGCGCGAACAGCTGCGCTTCGCGCCGATGGTGCTGGTGACGGGTCGCGCGGCGATCGCCGGTCGGCTGCCTGTCGGCGACGTCATCGATCGCGCCGCGCGCTCGCTTCGTGCGCTCCTCCTCGAGGGCGCCGAACCCGCGCCAGTGCCCGTCGAGGAGCCGCCGGTCTCGAGCACCAAGCAACGCCGCCGGCCGATCGCCATCGACGACGTCACCGCGGGGCTCCTCGACGTCCGCTTCGACGTCGGTGGTGCGCGCGACGCACGTGACTCGAGTGATGCCGGCCTCGAGCTGCGTGGCGAGCGCGAAGTCGTCGATCGCACCCGCACCGTCCTCGGACGCGTCACCCCCTTCATCGGTCGAGAGCGTGAGCTGGCGCTCCTCGAAGCCACCTTCCAAGAGTGCGTCGATGAGCCGATCGCGCACGCGGTCGTCGTCACGGCGCCGGCCGGGCGTCGGCAAATCGCGGCTTCGTCACGAGGTGGTTCGTCGTCTCGAGGCCCGCGACGTCGCGCCCGAAGTGTGGATCGGTCGTGGCGATCCGCTTCGCGCGGGCGCTCCCTTCGCGCTCGTCGGGGCCGGTCTCCGTCGAAGCGCAGGCATGCTCGAGGGCGAACCGTTGGCGGTCCGTCAGCGCAAGCTCCGCGCACGAGTGGCGCGTCACCTCCCCGCCGCCGACGTCGATCGCATCGCGGAATTCCTCGGAGAAATCACCGCCACACCCTTCGGCGCGAGCGAGAGCCTGCAGCTCCGCGCGGCGCGGCAAGACGCGCTCTTGATGGGCGATCAGGTGCAACGCGCGTTCGTCGAGTTCGTCGCCGCCGAGTGCGAGACGAGACCGCTCCTCATCGTCTTCGAAGATCTCCACTACGGCGACTTCGCCTCGGTCAAGCTGCTCGACGCCACGCTGCGCGCGCTCCCGGAGTCGGCGCTGATGGTGCTCGCCTTCGGACGCACCGAGATGCACGAGCGTTTTCCGCAGCTTTTTTCCGAGCTCTCGTCGCGGCGGGCGCAGCAGGTCGTGCTCGGTGAGCTCACCCCGAAGCGCAGCGCCAAGCTCGTGCGCGAGGTGCTCGGAGACTCGGCGACCGAGGCGCAGGTGGCGCGCATCGTCGAGCGTGCGCAGGGCAACGCCTTCTTCCTCGAGGAGCTGATCCGCGCTTTCGCCGAGGGTCATGGCAGCGGTCACGGCAGTCAGGGTGTCGATGGCGCCGAGACGCCCGAGACCGTGCTCGCGATGTTGCAAGGTCGCCTCGATCGTCTCCCCGCCGACGTCCGTCGCGTCCTCCGTGCGGCCAGCGTCTTCGGAGAAATCTTCTATCGTCGTGGCGTGTACGCGCTCCTCGGGGACGAGCCGCAGGCGCGCGTCGATCGCTGCTTCTCGCTGCTCCTCGAGCGCGAGGTGATCCGTCGAAGGAGCCCGACGCGGGCCCGCTTTCCCGACGTCGAGGAGTTGGCGTTCGCCCACGAGCTGGTGCGTGAAGCGGCATATGCGATGCTCACCGCCGAAGATCGCGCGCTCGGTCATCGCCTCGCCGCCGAGTGGCTCGAGTCGCTCGGAGAAGAAGAAGCGATCGTCCTCGCCGAGCACGCCGAGCGAGGCGCCGATGCCAAACGCGCGCGACGCTTCTATCTCCGCGCCGCGGCGCAGGCGCTCTCGACGAGCGATCTCCCGGAGGCGATCGAGCGCGCCGGTCTCGCGATCGCGCTCGGTGCCGAGGGGGAAGATCTCGGCGCGCTCTCGGCTATCGTCGCCGAGGCTCATCGATGGCGTGGCGAGCACGTCCTCGCGCGCGAAGCAGGGAAAAAGGCGCTCGATTTGCTCCGCTCGGGCTCCGAGGCGTGGTTCTCCGCCGCCGCCGAGGTCGGCCTCGCGGAAGGACGACTCGGGGACGTCGAAGGCCTCGGCGTGCTCAAAGATCGACTCCTCGCGCTCGGGCTCGACACGCAGAGCCCCGCCTCGGCGATCATCGCCTGGGCGCGCACGTCGGCGCAGCTGCTCTTGGCGGGCGAGCGTGAGGTCGCCGAGGGTCTCTTCGCGCACATCGAGTCGGTGGCGCCTGCCTTCGCGTCCGATCCTTCGCTCTCGGCCCGCCTCGCGCTCATTCGCGCCATGCGCGCGCTCTTCGCCGGCGACGCTGGCGGGTACAGGCAGCACACCACCGAAGCCGCCGAGGCCTTCCTTCGCGCCGGCGATCAACGCGCGGCGTGCATGCAGCGAGCGAGCGTCGGGTATGCCAGCCTCGGTCTCGGCGATCATGGCTATGCGGTCGACGTCCTCCGCGAGTCGCTCGCGACCGCGCGCCGCATGGGTCTGCGCTCGGTCGCTGCTTACGCGCAACACAACTTCGGGCTCGCGCTCGCTCTCCTCGCGAGCGAAGGCCCCGACACCGAGGCTCGCGCAATCGCCCTCCGCGACGCGCTGAAGAACGAGAGCGAAGCCCTCGAAGCCCTGGAAAAGCAGGGTGATTCGCGCCTGGCGCTCTCGGCACGACTCTACCGTGCGCGTATCCAACTCCTCCGGGGTGAGGTCGCCCGCGCTGCGGAAGACGTGCGTTGGGCGCTGAAGTGGCTCGACGAGCGACCCGACGAGGCACGGCGCGCGCTCCCCCTTCGTCCTCTCGCGCTCGGTGTTGCCGCGCAGGTGGCGCTCACCGAAGGCGACGCAGTGACCGCGCGCGCGAGGGCGATGGAAGCGATCGCGCTCGTGAAGCAGCTCGGTCACGTCGAGGAGGGCGAAGGGCTCGTGCGTCTCGTCGTCGCCGAAGCGCTCGCCGCCGCCGGAGAGCGCGAGGCGGCCGAGAGCGCCCTCGACGAGGCGGCCCGCGTGATCGTCGCGCGCGCGGAAAAAATCGCCGATCCGTCGCTCCGCCGAAACTTCCTCGATCGGGTTCCCGAGCACCGACGGACCCGCGAGCTGGCCGACGCGTGGCAAAGGCCCGGCGTGCGCACGCGCAGCTGAGCCCTGGCAGCGATCGAGAGCTCAAAAAATGTCGAAGGCGCCGAGCTCTCGCCCGACGCCTCCGAAGTCTTCTGTCTGTCTGTCTGTCGTCGTTCGTGTTCGTGTTCGTGACGCGCGTCAGCTCGGGGCGCCGGCAGCCTGCGTGGGCTTGCCGTCGTCCGGCTTCACCTCGAGCGGCTTCACCTTCGATTCGAGCGCGGCGTCGAGGACTTCGTCGATTTTCTTCACGAAGATGAACTCGATGGCGTCTTGCACCTCCTTGGGCACTTCGTCCAAGTCGGCGCGGTTGCGCTCGGGAGCGATGATGCGTTTGATGCCGGCGCGGTGGGCCGCGAGCACCTTCTCTTTGAGCCCGCCGATAGGCAGGACCCGTCCACGGAGCGTGATTTCCCCGGTCATCGCCACGTCGTGACGGACGCGAATGCCGGTGAGGAGCGAGACGAGCGACGTGAGCATGGTCACGCCGGCGCTCGGTCCATCCTTCGGCATCGCGCCGGCGGGGATGTGGATGTGGAGATCGCGCTTGTCGAGGAAGTCACGCGCGATGCCGTACTGCTCGGCGCGTGAACGGACGAACGAGAGGGCCGTCTGCGCCGACTCCTTCATGACGTCGCCGAGCTGCCCGGTGAGCTGCAGCTTGCCCGCCCCGTGCATCGTCGTCGCTTCGATGAAGAGAATCTCTCCACCGACGCTGGTCCACGCGAGGCCCGTCGCGACGCCCGCCTCTTCGGTGCGCTCGGCGACCTCGGAGGTGAACTTCGGCGCGCCGAGGTACTCGTGCAGGTGCTCGGGCGTCTCCAGCTTGCGCGGCGTGAAGTCACCTTCGGCGACCTTGACCGCGACGCCACGAACCACGTCGGCGATGCGACGTTCGAGCGAACGAACGCCCGCTTCGCGCGTGTAGTAGTCGATGATCTGCTCGAGGGCCGCGTCGGTGACGTCGAGGATCTCGGGCTTGATGCCGTGCTCCTCGAGCTGCTTCGGCACCAGGTGCTGCCGTGCGATGGCGAGCTTCTCGCGTCGCGTGTATCCCGGGATTTCCAGGATTTCCATGCGGTCGCGGAGGGGTGCGGGGATCGGATCGGCGATGTTCGCGGTGGCGACGAACATGACGTTGGAGAGGTCGTAAGGGATCTCCAAGTAGTGATCGGCGAACGAGTTGTTCTGCTCGGGATCGAGCACCTCGAGCAGCGCCGCCGCCGGATCGCCGCGGAAGTCGTGACCAATCGTGTCGACCTCGTCCATCATGAAGATCGGGTTGATGGTCCCCGACTTCTTCATGCCCTGGATGATTTGCCCAGGGAGGGCACCGACGTACGTACGACGGTGACCACGAATCGCCGCCTCGTCGTGCACGCCGCCGAGCGAGATGCGGTGGAACTTGCGGCCGAGCGCGCGCGCGATCGAGCGACCGAGCGAGGTCTTGCCGACACCGGGCGGTCCGAGCAGGCAGAGGATGGGACCCTTCTTGTCCTGCTTCAGCTTGCGCACCGCGAGGTACTCGAGGATGCGCTTCTTCACCTTCTCGAGGCCGTAGTGATCCTCGTCGAGGACCTTGCGGACGGCCGCGATCTCCATGATGTCTTGCGTCTGGTTGTGCCAGGGGATGTCGAGGATCCAGTCGAGGTACGTGCGCACCACGGTGTACTCGGCCGACCCGACCTGCATCGCGCGCAGACGCTTCAGCTGCTTCTTGGCGACCGTCTCCGCCTCGCTCGGGAGGTTGGCTTTGACGATGCGCTCTTCGAGGCCGTCGAGGTCGCCCTGATCGCCGTCGTCCTCGCCGAGCTCTTCCTTGATGGCTTTGAGCTGCTGGCGAAGCACGTACTCGCGCTGGTTCTTCCCCATGTCCTCCTTGATTTGCGAGTTGATGCGCTCGCGCATGCGGAGGACTTCGAGCTGACGGGTGAGGAGACGCAGCACCATGCGGATGCGCTCGTTCACTTCGGTGGTCTCGATGATCTTCGCCTTCTCCTCGATTTGAGCGTCGAGGTTGGCAGCGACGAGATCGGCGAGGGCGCCGGGCGCCTGGATGCTGTCGATGAGCGAGCCGGCTTCGCGCGGCAACTCGGGCATCAGCTGGATGACCTGCTTCGCGATGTCACGGAGGCTCATCGCCAACGCTTCGGCCTCGACCTCGTTCGACGACGTCTCGTCGAGGCGGCTGATCTTCGCCTTGAGGTACGGCGCCGAGGTGTGGATCTTCTCCAACTTGATGCGGCAGATGCCCTGGAGGATGAGCGAGTAGTTCCCGCTCGAGTGCTTCAGCGCCTTGAGGACGCGGGCCGCGCAGCCGTATTGGTAGAGGTCTTCCTGTCCCGGGTCGTCGGTCGCCGAATCTTTCTGGGCGAAGATCGCGATCACGGGGGATCCGAGGTTGTCGACGTCCTCGACGAGGGCGACGGATTTCTCGCGTCCCACGTCGAACGGAGCGACCGCACCGGGAAAGAGAACGGCGTTGCGGATCGGGAGGACGGGGAGCTCCTCGCCGAACTGGATGTCTTCTTCGGGTCGCGCCTTCTTCTCGGTCATTGTCCTTTTCGCTCCTCGGGCTTCGGCCCGCCTCTCCAGCTCTGATGCAAGATAGGCAGGATTCCATTTCAAGCACTACCCCCCGTATGCATTTTTCTCACCGCGTCATGCGTTCGAGGGGCTCCGCGGCGGAGCATAACTACAGAAATCGGCTATTTTCCGCATACCGCGCGGATCTTGGGGCTCGTCGTCTCGGGCTCGAGGTGGGGGACCTGCACGTTGTCGAGGTAGAGCTTGCAGGCGTCGGCCGCCGCGCCGGGGGCTTCGAGCGCGACGTAAGCGACCGTCAGGCGCTTGCCGAGCTTCGCCAATTGGCTGCGAGTGGCGTCCCCCGTACCTCGCAGCCGCTCGCCGAGCGCGACGGCCTCGATGTAGCGACCCTCGGTCACGAGGCGGTGCAGCTCGGGGAGCTGCTCTTCGACGAGCCGCTGGCGATCACGCGCCCCTGACGACGTCGCCGCGAGGTCGTGCTGCACCTGACTGCGCGCTTCGCGATCACCCTCGGCGGTGAGCTTCAGGTCCGTCAGCGGCACGAGCACGACGTCCCCGCGCTTGATGTCGTTGTGCTTGAGGTCGTTGAAAATGACCAGCTGCCAGGCGAGCATCTTGTCGCCGAAGTAGCGCTGCGAGAGATCGAAGATAGTCTCGTCGGCCGCCGCAAAGTGCCGCAAAACATAGGGAATCACGATCTCGCTGCCCGCGTCCGGGAGAATCCATGGGTGTGATCCGTTGGCCTCCGAGAGGACGCGCGAGTGGTTCGGATCGCCGAAGTATTTGTCGGCGAGCGCGTTCCAGGTGTCACCGAGCGCGGTGCGGGCGTGGCCGACGGCGGGGATTTCCAGGCGCATGCCCGGCGAGATGACGCTGCCACCTTGGGCATCGAGCGCGTTGGCGCCGACGAGGATGTGCTCGTAGTCGGCGCGTCCGTAGAACGTGCTCGCGATCGAGGCGAGGCTCTCGCCCTTGCGGACGACGTGCGTGAAGCCGGCCGAGGGCTTGGCGGTGAGCGTCGCGCCGGCGACGACGAGCGCGAGGACGGCCACGAAGGGAAACCTCCTGAAGCTCTTCGAGTTCTTCGGGCTCTTCATCATGGGCCTCCTGATCCGGGTGCTCCTTGGAGCGAAGAGGGAACGCCGAAGGGGGACGAGTCCTTGCTCGAGGGCGCGGGAATCACCTTCGCGCTCGGTTCGCCGAGGAGAAACTCGTCCTCGGGTGCCTTCACCGGCACGGGCAGCACGACCTCGACCATCGTCGTCTCGCCCGCGCGGATGTCGACGAGCCGCCTTTCGGACGCGAGCGGATGGAGGAAATTGACCACGTGACGCCCAGGTCGGAGACGAATCGCGCGCGCGAAAGGCGTGGTGTCGATCTTCTGACCGTCGACGACGACCTCCGCCCAAGGGCGCACCATGACGCGGAGAAAACCGACCTCGCCGGCACCGACGTCACTCACCACCGAGCTCTGCCCCATCGTTCCGCCGCTTCCTTTGCGAATGCCACCGGCGCGCCATTGGATGACCGCGCCGCCCGCAGCCATCGCCACGAACGAGAGCGCGACCCCGAGCACGGTGGGGAAGAGGGGAACCGCCCGCACCCGCAACGGAGAGGTTCGTTGCGCGCGCCCTTCACCGTCGGCCGTGCGTGGTTCGTCTCGATCCGTGCGATCCAAGCGATCCAAGTGATCCAAGTGACCGATGCGTTCGGTACGAAGCGTGCGGCGCTCGTCGAGGAGGCGCGCGCGAGAGAGGACCCGCGCATGGAGGGTCGAGGTCTCGGTCGAACGCCCCGGCGAGCGCTCTTCGAGGAACTGGGACAGCTCGTCGGCGATCTCTCGCGTCGAATCGTAACGATCGCCCGGCCTCTTCGAGAGGCAACGCAGCACGAGCCGCTCGAGCGGGCGCGGCACGGTGATCGAGAGCGAGCGGAAGGGTCGCGGTGGATCGCGCCGAACCCGCTGAATCGCCGGCCTGCCGTCATCGCCGTCGAAGGGTCGAACGCCCGTGAGCAGCTGGTAGAGGACGAGCCCGAGCGCGAACTGGTCGCTGCGATGATCGACGGTCTCGCCGAGGAGCTGCTCCGGCGACATGTACGCCGGCGTCCCGATGCCTTCTTCGTCCTGGGCGCCGCTGGAACCGCTCGAACTGCTGGTGCGGTCGGCGCTCGCGGCCTCCGCTTCCGGCCGACCTTCTTGCGCGATGCCGAAGTCGACGAGCTTGACGACGACCTGACGCGCACCCGCCTCGCGATCACCGTCGCCGCGCCCGTCGGCCGTGCGTTGACCGAGCAGCACGTTGCCGGGTTTGACGTCGCGATGAACGACGCCTTGTGCGTGCGCATAGGCGAGCGCCCGCGCGACATCGAGCGCGATCGCGGCGGCTTCATCGGCCTCGAGACGTCCGGTGGCGGTTGCGTTGGTCCCGTCGCCGAGCCGCTTCAACACCTCGGCGAGCGAGGCGCCGCGAATGTGCTCGAGCACCATGTACGGCGCCTGCTCGCCGACGACGCCCGCGTCGTAGTCGTAGAGCTCGATCAAGTTCGGGTGATGGAGCGGCGCAAGGAGACGTGCTTCGCGCTCGAAGCGCCGGTGAAACACGCTGCCGGCGCCCGCGGTCGAACGCAGCACTTTGAGCACCACCACGCGTCCGGTGCCTGCGCTCTCGGCGCGATAGACGACCGTCAACGCTCCACCACCGAGCACGTCGAGCACGCGGTAGTGACCGATCTTCTTCGGTTGTTGATCGCGCTCACGCGCTTCCTCGTTCACGCCGAGGACCATACTGCGACGAGCGTCGGAACGAAGTCGTCTGCCGCCGATCAGATGTCTCGAGGCACGTCCTATCGCTTTTTGGGACCCTCGCCCGACCGGCCGAATCGGAAAAATCCGGTAAATCGGGCCAGATCTTCGTGCATTGTCGGAATTGTTCGTGCGGGGCGTGTGCCGGTGCGGATTCCGAGGCGGACAGCTCGATCGGATCGCATTCTGTCTCCCATGGAAACGCGGACACTCTTTTCGTCGCCGGTTGTCCTCGCCTCGCTCGTCTTCACGCTCGGCACTTTCGGCGTCGGTTGCGCCGCTCAGGGCAACATCGACGGTGAGCCCGACCCCTCGACGCAACCTCCTTCCGAAGGTGGCGAAGACAGCGGGACGCCAGGTACCGACAGTGGCCCGCCGAAGCCGGGTACCGATACCGGGACGCCGCCACCAGGCGATGACACCGGTACGACGCCGCCGCCGGGAGACGACACCGGCACGACGCCGCCGCCCGGCGAAGACACCGCGCCGCCTCCAGGTGCAGACGGTGATCTGGTGAAGGATCTGCCGATCACCGAAATCGCCGTGTTCCAAGGCGTGAAGGTCGACGTCGCCAAAGCCGGCGCGAAGGTCGCGACGCGACTCGCGCCGGTCGTCGCCGGACGCGAAGGCGTGATGCGCGTCTACGTCTCGCCCGGCCCGACGTACACGGCACGCGCCGTCACCGCCGTGCTCACGATCAACTCCGGCGGCAAGACCACGACCGTCGCCGACACCAAGACGTTGAGCGGCGCGTCGAGCGACGGCGACCTCAACTCGACGTTCGACCTCCAGCTCCCCGCCGCGGCGATGGGCACCGACACGACCTACTCGGTGGCGCTGCATACGCCGCCGGGACAGACCGCGACGGGGCCGAGCACGTCCGCCGTCTATCCGGCGAGCGGCGCCGAGAGCCTCGATGCGCGTAGCTCCGGCGACACGCTCAAGGTCCTCCTCGTCCCCGTTCGCTACAACGCCGACGGCAGCGGCCGGCTCCCCGACACCAGCGCCGCACAGGTCGAGGCGTATCGGAAGGAGATGTACAAGCTCTACCCGGCGAAGAAGGTCGAGATCACCGTCCGCGCTCCCTACGACTACGCGTCGTCGATCAGCGCGAGCGGCAGCGGTTGGTCGAACGTGCTCCAAGCGCTCGTCAGACTTCGCGCGAGCGACGGCGCGCCGAACGACCTCTACTACTTCGGCGCCTTCGAGCCGGCCTCGTCGTTCGGCACCTTCTGCGGCGGCGGCTGCGTCTCGGGTCTCAGCGGCCTCCTCACCGACTCACGCGACTCCTCCGGTCGCGCCAGCGTCGGCATCGGCTACACCGGCGACACCTCGGCCGAGACGATGGCCCACGAAGTCGGCCATGCCCACGGTCGTTCGCATGCCAACTGCGGCGGCGCGTCGGGCGTCGATCCGAAGTTCCCGTACTCGGGCGCGGGCATCGGCGTCTACGGCTACGACATCGTCCTCAAGACGCTGATTTCGCCGACGAAGTACACCGACATGATGGGGTACTGCAACCCGACCTGGGTCTCCGACTACACCTTCGGCGCGCTCTTCACGCGCATGAACACGGTCGCCGGTAGCCCGATGCTCTATCACGCGCCGAGCGCTGGAACGAAGTACCGCTTCGTCTCCATCGACGTCGACGGGTCGATGACCTGGGGCGACGACGTCGTCCTCCAGTCGCCGCCCTTCTCCGATCCGCACGCCGTCACCTTCGATGGGCCCGACGGCAAGCCGGTCGCGACGGTCGTCGGCAACTACTATCCCTACGTCGACATCCCCGGCGGCTACATGTTGGTGCCCGAGCCGACGATCGCCTTCCACTCGATGCGCGTCGAAGGCATGGCGCCGGGCGTGCAAAACAAGCTCGCGGCGATGGTTCGCTAGCGTTACCACGACGAACACCGAGTAGGATGCGTGCATGCGCCTCCCTCTCCTCGACGCGCGCACGCCGGCGCTCGAGACCTGCGCCTTCTGCCCCAAGCTCTGTCGCGCCTCTTGCCCCGTCTCCAACGCCGACGGTCGGGAGACGACCTCGCCGTGGGGCAAGATGACGGCGTCCTATCTCCTCGCGCGCGGAGGGGTCGAACGCACGGCCGAGCAGGCGTTTCCGCCGTTCGCTTGTACCGGATGTTTCGCGTGTCGCGACGCGTGCGATCATCGCAACGACGTCGCCGGCACCCTCCTCGACGCGCGCGCCGATCTCGCGCGGGAAGGGCTGGCGCCAGCGTCGGCGACGAAGGTGGTCGAGCGACATCGTGAACGTACCCATGCGTCCGATCGTGGCCTCGCCGCTGCCGTCGAACGGGCGAGAGCGCGTGGTGCAAAGGTCGTCGACGGAGGGCGCGCCGAGGTGCAGTTGGTGGTCGGGTGCCTCTCGGCGCGGGCCACGCCGGTCACGACCGATGGGAAACCAGAGAACGACGTCGCCGCCGACGCCATCGTCGCTGCGGCAGCGCTCGCGAATCGCCCCATTTCCGTGGTCTCCGGTTGCTGCGGCGCACCCTTGCGCATGGCCGGCGATCGCGCCGGATTCGTCGCCGAGGGACGAGCGATGGCCGCGAGGGTAGCCAACGCGAAGCAGCTCGTCGTCGCCGACGCCGGCTGCGCGCATGCGATCGCGCGTCGGTACGCCGAGGTCGCGATCGAGCTCCCCGCCAAGCTCGAGGTCCTGCATCTCGTCGAGCTCGCCGCACGCCACCTCGATCGACTGCCTGCGTTGCCCGAGCCCGAGCGCGAGGCGATGCGCTACCACGACGCCTGTTCGCTCGGCCGTGGCCTCGGCGTCTACGAGGCTCCGCGTGCCGTCCTCACCCGGCTCCTTGGCCGTGCACCGGACGAGTTCGCGCGTCGTCGGGAGGGCGCCACCTGCGCCGGGGGCGGTGGCCTCGTGCCGCTGACCTATGGCGAAACGGCGGGCGAAATCGCGGAAGAGCGTCGCGTGCAGCATCGCGCGCTCGGCGGCGGCGCCATCGCCACCACCTGCGGGTCGAGCCGCAAGATGCTCGGAAGCGACGGCACGCGCGTCGTCGACGTGACGACCCTCCTCGCCCGCGCGCTGCAATCGACGCACACTCCCGAGTAGTGCGGGAAGCGCGAAAAGTGCCGGCGATGCAGCGCGATCGCGAGAGTGGGCGAGAGGAACGCGAGCCGAAGGCCGACAGCCGAACGCCTCCGCGAAGCCTCGCGCGCCGTCTCCTCGCCTTTTTCGCGCTCGTGGTCCTCGCCTTCATGGTGACGGCCGCGGTGGGTCTCAGCGCGCAGCGTCGTGCCGGACAAGACGTCGCCGCGCTCAGCCAGGGCTATCTCCCGCTCGAGACCGCTCTCGCCAGCGCGCGCGCGACGCAGTGGACGATGGCCGCGTTCCTCAGCCGTCTCCTCGAAGATCCGAGCGCGGCGAGCACCACCCGCGAGTGGCTCGAGACCGTCGCGCGCGGAAGGCCGGCGGCGCTCGCGAGGGCGAAAGAAGCGGCAAAAAATGTCCTCGGCGAGGCGCCCGACGAGGAGACACGCGTCTTCGGTCGCGACGTCGCGGTCGAGCTCGAGGCCATCCACGCCGACCTGCTCTCCGCCGCCGGCGCGCTCCACGAGCTCTTCGTCGCCCTCCAATCGCCGGGCTCCAAGACCGCGCGTAGCCTCCTCGAAGGGGTCAACGCGCGCGAGCTCGCGATCGCCAAGCGTCTCGACGCGCTCGCCCAAAAAATAGGCGATCGGCGCCAAGCGGTGGTGGTCGGCATCGTCGCGCGGGACAAGCGTTCGATCGTCTTCTCGGTGGTGCTCGCGGTGCTCTCGCTGGTGGTGGCCGCGGTGGCGACGAGGCAGGTGCGGCGTCGGCTCGCGCCCCTCGGCTCGCTCACCGAACGCGCGCAGGCGATCGCGCAAGGAGATCGCAGCCCGCTTCCCCTCGAGCTCCTCGGCGAGAACCGCGGGGAGGCGAGTCGCGATGAAATCGCCGAGCTCGCCGTCGCCTTCGCGGCGATGGTCGAAGGCGTCGCCACGCGGGACGCCGATCTCTTGCGACTTCGTCGACGTCAGGAGGACATCGTCAACAACCTCCGCGCCGCGGTCATCGCGCTCCGAGAGGACGGACAGGTCGAAGCGGCAAATCCCGCGGCTCTCGCGCTCTTCGGGGTGCGCCTCGGCGATCGTCTGACGGAGGGCGAGAGCGCTGCGAAGGAGCTCTTCGCGGTCGTCGTCGACGACGTCGCGCACGCGGTGGCGAAGAACGCGGAGCCTCCGGCGCGCCTCGGTGTCACCTTGAAAGGGCAGGAAGGCACGCCGCTGGTCGTCGACTTGCGCGTCGTCCCGCTTCGCCTACTGCCCGAGGACGCCGCCGCCGGGGATGGCGGTCGTCTCGCACTCCTCGTCGCCGACGACGTCTCCGACGCAGCCGCGGCTCGCCAGCGTGCGCTGCAGGCGGAGCGTCTCGCCGCCATCGGGAAGATGGCCGCGCACATCACGCACGAGATCCGCAATCCGCTCTCGTCGATCGGGCTCAACGTCGAGCTCCTCGACGAGACGCTCGCGAAGGGAGGCGCCTCGTCGACCGCGACAGGCGAGGCCCGTCGCCTACTTGCGGCCATCGCGCGTGAGGTCGGCCGACTCTCCGATGTCAGTGAAGACTACCTCCGCGTGGCACGTCTGCCTTCGCCGCGGCCCACCGCCGTCGACCTCGCCGAGCTCCTCGGTGACGTGGTCGTCTTCGCCCGTCCCGAGCTCGATCGAGCCCGCGTCAGCGTCGATTTACGGCTCCCCAGCCCTTCGCGACCGCTGGTCGTCCCCATCGACGAAGCGCAGGTACGCCAGGCCCTCCTCAACCTCGTACGCAATGCGCGCGAGGCGATGGAAGACGGCGGTGTGCTCACGATCGCCTTGTCCGAGGCTCCTTCCGAAGTCGGCAGCGGCGTGCGCCTCGAGGTGAGCGATCAAGGCTCCGGCATCCCCGACGACGTTCGTGCGCGCATCTTCGATCCCTTCTTCACCACCAAATCGACCGGCACCGGACTCGGGCTGCCGCTCACCCGCCAAATCCTCGAAGCGCACGGCGGCTCCATCGCCTACGAGCCCGTCGTCCCCCATGGCAGCCGATTCGTCCTGCTTTTTCCACGCGTCGCGACGGCGCAGGGGTTGGAAGCAGGAGCCAAGCTCGACGGCGGGCACGGCATTGCGAGCGACGTGTACTGAGCCAACCGAGTCGACTCGCGGCGCCCGCGAAGGTACCGAACGCGGATGCCCCTCACGCGTCCCGACGGTCGTCAATCCGACGAGCACCGCATCCCTCGCATCGAAGTCGGCTTTCATCGCCTCTCCGAGGGCTCGGTCCTCTATCGCACCGGCGGCACGGTCGTCCTCTGCACCGCCTCGCTCGACGCCAAGGTGCCGCCTTTCCTCGAAGGAAAAGGCAAGGGCTGGGTCACTGCGGAGTACCAGATGCACCCGCGCGCCAACCCGAACCGCGAAGGTCGCGAGGGTCGTGGCTCGAAGTCGATCGGCGGTCGCACGCACGAAATTCAACGCCTCATCGGTCGCGCGCTGCGGGCAGGGGTGCTCCTCGATCGCCTCGGAGAGCGGCAAATCGTGGTCGATTGTGACGTGCTCGAGGCCGACGGTGGGACACGCACGGCGTCGGTGACCGGTGGCTTCATCGCGCTCGCGCTCGCGCTCGCGAAGATGACCGGACGTGGACAGCTCGAGCGTCCGGTCCTCCGCGCGCCGGTCGCGGCGATCAGCGTCGGGCATGTCGGAGACGGTCTCGCGCTCGATCTCGTCTACAAAGAAGATTCGAAGGCGCGCGTCGATCTCAACCTCGTTGCCACCGAGGTCGGCGACGTCATCGAGGTGCAGGGCACCGCCGAGGACGCGCCCATCCCACGCAAAGGTCCCCATGGGCTCGACGCCATGATCGAGCTCGCGATCGTCGGCGTGCGCAGCCTCTGCCAAGTGCAACGCGCGACCTTGACGGCGGCGGGCGTGTCGCTCGACGCGTTGATCGCGCCGGCCGAGGCCGATGGCCCCGAGGAGGACGCATGAACGGCCCCAGCTCGCGGTCGCTCCCTGCGCGCCGCACGGTCGTCGTCGCCACCTCGAACAAGGGCAAGCTCGCCGAGTTTCGCCGTCTGCTCGCGTCGCTCCCGCTCGATCTCGTCGCGCTCGCCGACGCGCTCCCGCGTCACCTCGAGATCGTCGAAGATGGCCTCACCTTCGAAGAAAATGCCCTGAAAAAGGCTCGTGCCGTCGCCGATGCGACCGCGATGCCGACGCTGGCCGACGACAGCGGCCTCGAGGTCGACGCGCTCGATGGCCGTCCCGGTGTCCGCAGCGCTCGCTTCGCCGGCGAAGGGGCAACCGACGCCGAGAACAATCAAAAGCTCCTCGCCGAGCTCGAGGCACTCGGCGGCGGCGTCCCGCGTTCGGCGCGGTTTCGCTGCAGCATCGTCCTCCTCGATCCCGCTCGCCCCGACGCACCGAGCATCGTCAGCGGCACCTGCGAAGGGACGATCGCCGCCGCGCCGCGGGGTGCCATGGGCTTCGGATATGACCCGATTTTCCTCGTCGAAGGCACCCCCAAGACCATGGCCGAGCTCACCGGGGACGAGAAGAACGCCACCAGCCATCGCGCCCGCGCCGTGGCCACGCTCCTTCCGACGTTGCGCAGCTGGCTCGACATCACGAGCTGACTTCACGCCGTTGCGTCGTTTCGCGCGTTGCAGTTTGTGCAGCTCTCGCTCAGGTCCTATGCTCGGAGCGTAGACTCGAGGAGGCGTGCATGACGCGACGATGGGTAGGCACCGCCTTCTGCGCGGTCACGGTGTTGGCGATGCTCTCGGGCTGCGCCACCGGTGAGCCTGCGACGGACTACGTCGGCGGCATCGTCGATAGCGGGCGCGACGCGCGCGAGCCGCACGAGTCGGGCGTCGCCGAAATCGGTGTCGCCGACAGCGAGCCCAACGATGTCTCGAACCCCGACACGCACGACGCGGGCCCAACCGACGGGTCGACCGACGTCGTCGCCACCGACAGCGCAATCGATGGCGACGGCGGTGGAGACGCCAGCGACGGCGCCAAGGACGCCAAGCCCGACAGCGCCTGTCCCGCCGCCGAGACCGAGTGCCCCGACGGCTGCTTCGATCTCAGCAAAGACCTCGTCCACTGCGGCAGCTGCAGCACCAGCTGCACGTCCGCCGAGGTCTGCGCCACGGGCAAGTGCGCCAGCGTCTGCGCCACCGGCACCACCAAGTGCGGCGCTCTTTGTGTAGATACCAAGAAAGACATCGCCAATTGCGGTAGCTGCGGACACGCCTGCGCGACGTCCGAGACCTGCATCTCCGGCACCTGCACGCTCACGTGCGCCGCAGGAAAAACGCTCTGCGGCGGCGTCTGCGTCGACACCGCCACCGACAACTCCAACTGCGGCGGCTGCGGCGTCGCTTGCACCGGCGGGAAGACCTGCGCGGGAAGCACCTGCGGCCTCGTCTGCGGAACGGGCACCACCCTCTGCAGCGGCAAGTGCATCGCCACCACCAGCGACCCGCTCAACTGCGGCGGCTGCGGCGTCACGTGCGGAGCCTGCACCACCTGCACCGGCAGCAGCTGCGTCGGCACCACCACTCCGCTGACGTTCCCCTCGACCACCTCGACCACGAAATCGGGCGCGCTCGGCGTCGGTGGCGGCGGCCGCTTCTACCAGGTCGGCGACTACGTCCAGCAGACGTTCTCGCGCTCGGTGTGCGCCAATTCCATCGATCTCAACTTCAACATGGAAGACTTCACCGACGACTACGGCTGCTCCATAGGCTTCGTCGGAACGCTCCACTTCAAGGTCCTCGTCAACGGCGTCAACGTCGGCACCTACAGCTTCCCCGGCGGCACCAACGACTCCTTCTTCGGCACCAGCACCACCTGGGCGATCAAAGGCACGATGCCCTTCGCTGCGCCGATCGCGCCCTCCGGCGGCACCTTCGTCGTTCGCGTCGAGGCGATGGAGACGGTGTGCTCGGGCGGCGGCGCTTGGAACTGGTTCTCCGGCGGCACCACCACGCTGAAGTGATCAGACGCGCGCGAGTGCAGACCAGCGACCGTCTGCGCTCGGAGTGAACGCGCCGGCGCGGTGCGAGACGACCGCGACGTGGTCTTCGTGGAAGAGCGGACAGAGGAGCGCGCGCTCGCGAATCAACTGTTCGAGCTGTCGGTAGATCGGCGCGCGGGCCGTCGTCGTCAGCGTCGAGAGGCCACGGTCGAGGAGCGCATCGACATCGGCGTCGCGGATGCGGCCGCGATTGGCACCTCCCGGCGGAACGGCGCTCGACCCGACGTACCAACGCAGCAGCTCTGGATCGTCGACCTCGACCGCTTGCTGCAACGCCAGATCGAAATTGCCTGCGTTGAGCCGCGACGTGAGCGTAGCGAGCTCGAGTGGGCGGACGTCGACCGGCAAGCCTGCGTCGCCAATCATCTGGGCGATGGCGCGCGCGAGTGCGACGCGTGGACGCTGTGAAGACACGAGCATCGTCAGCCGCGCGCCCGCTGCGCCGAAGGGGGCAAGCACCGTCCGCGCGCCTGCCAGATCGAGCGCCCGTGGAGGAGTCTCGCCCTGCGCCCAGGTGACCACCGACGGAACGAAGCCGCGCGCGATCGTCGCCGCTCCGCCGAGCTTTGCAGTGATCAGCGTCGGCACGTCGAGCGCACTCGCGATTGCCGCGCGCACCTCCGGCCGATCGAGCGGCGCGTGCTCGAGGTGAAACGTTAGATACGTCGTCGTCGGCGCCGGCCGCCGCCGCACCGAGAGCCCTGGTTTGGCGTCGTGATGGCCGGGGAGCGAGAGCGCGAGCATCGGCGCGAAAGCGTTGGGCGCCACATCGGAGCCGCCGCCGAGGACGCGCAACGCACGCGCCGCCTCGTCGCGGACGGTGCGCACGATCACCGGCCTGCGCGCCGCTCCGCCCGATCCCCAGGCGCCATAGGACGCGGCCGGCGCGAGCGAAATGGCCGCTGGATCGCTGTCGAGCACTGCGTACGGCCCACAGCCGGTGAGCCGACTTCCGCGCGCCAATCGAGCCTCGCTCGCCTTGGTGATGGGAAGATCGAGATCATGACGAAGGATGGCGCGCGGCGTTTTCGGCACGAATCGCACGCGTAGCCCTGCTTCGCCGTCGATCGCCGTCACCGAGGCGAGGAGCTCGACGATGCGGCGCGCGGGAGCTCGCATCGCAGGATCGGCGAGCGCCGCGAAGCTGGCGACGACGTCGCCGGCGCGCACCTTGGTGTCGTCGTGGAAGCGCGCATCGTCGCGGAGGGTGACGACGAGCGCTCCACCCTCGTCGTCCGCCATCGACTCCGCCAGCCACGGCGTCGGTTCCAACGAGTCCACGTGGGGCGCGGCCAGCGTCGCGTGCACCAGCCGTGAGATGCGCAAGCCATAGACGTCCGACGAGTAGCGAGGATCGATCGTCGCTGCTTCGCTGGTCGCCAGCACCTCGATCGGCGCGTCATCGGCGAGCGAGCGCCTGTGGCAGCCGACGAACGGAGCGGCGGCGAGCAGGGTGAGGAGCTCGCGTCGCCGCACGGCTCAGGTCGACTTCGCCGCCATCAAATCGGCGAGGGCCTGCGCGATTTCGCCGAGCTCGAACGGTTTTCGCACCCAGCGAGTTTGCGCGAAACGTTCCGTCAGCGCCGGCTCGAGCGCGATCGCCGACCCGCTGATGAAGACGATGCCCGCGCCCGGTGAATTCGAGCGAACGGCGGAGAGCGCTCCGTCGAGATCGTGCGCGATCGGAGAGAGATCGAGCAGCACCGCGTCGAACGGGCCGAGGCCGGGGAGCTTGCTGGCAAGCGATTCGCCGTCGTGGAGCGTGACCACCGAGACGCCCCGGGCGCCGAGACCGGCCTCGAGGAGGTCGCACACCGCGCGATCGTCTTCGACGACGAGGACGCGAGTGCCCGTCACCGCCGCGCGCAGCATCATGCTCGGCCGTGGCGGAGGAATCGGCGTGCTCGCGGCCATCCGTAGCTCGAGGACGAAGGTGGCCCCGTCGGTCCCGGCGACGTGCACGAGGTCACCGCCGAGCTTGCGCGCCACCTCGCGCGAGTGCCGAAGGCCGATGCCTGCGCCGCCCGGCCTCCGCGATCCGCCGCCGAAGAGTCGCGGCAGGATGCTCGGATGGACGCCCGGTCCTTCGTCGCGCACTTCGACGAAGACGCCATTTCCGGTGCCGATTCGCACGTGGATGGTCGAGCGCTCGGGCGTGAACTCGAGCGCGTTGAGGAGGAGGTTGGTGAGCACGTGCGAGATCGCCGCCGAGCCGACGACGCGCGCGGCTTCTTCTTGTCCGGTGATGGCGACGGTGACGTGTCTGCGGGCGACCTCGATGGCGAGGGCGTCGACGACATCACGGACGATGCAGGCGATCGGCGTCGGCCCAATATCTTCGTCCGGCGCACCGATCGCCTCGCGGGCGAGCACGCGCGCTTCACGTGCCTTGCGAGTGGCGACCTCGAGCGCGTGCACGCGCCGCGCGGGATCGACCTCTTGCGCGGCCTCTTCGAGCCAGCCGAGGACGACCGTGAGCGCGTTCGATACGTCGTGCAGCGCCTCGGCGGCTCCGCTCGGACCCAACTCTGCGTTTCCGTCGTTTCCGTCGTTGCCGCCCACGGAGACCTTCAACGCACCCTAGCAGGAGCAGATTGCCGACGCGAGTGATGCATATGGTCATCACCCTTCGTCGTGGTGGCATGCAGAAACGTGCGACGCCACGCGCGTGCTGGTAGGGATTCGATCATGCGCCGCATCGCGCTGACGGCCAAGCTTGCCGCCGCTGTCGCGCTTTTGGCCGCGACGACGGGTGGCGCGGCATCTCTCGACGTGACGTCGAACAAGGCGGTCGTGCGCTGTCCATCGCAGGCCGTCGCCATCCCCGCGGGGACTTTCCCGGTCGGCACGCGCATCGACCAAGACTACGACCTGGACGAGCGACCTCGTCACCTCGTGCAAATCACCCATGCGTACTGCCTCGATCGCACCGAGGTGACCGTCGGCGACTACGACCGTTGCGTCACCAAGGGCTCGTGCGTGCTCCGACGCCCGTTCTTTGCTGGCGACGCCATGCCGATGACCAATGTCTCGTGGCGCGACGCTCGGGCATTTTGTGCAGCGCGTGGCGGACGTCTGCCGACGGAGGTCGAGTGGGAGCACGGCGCGCGCGGCACCGACGATCGCCTCTATCCCTGGGGTAGTTGGCGTCCGCACTGCGGTCTCGCCGACTCGATGTACGAGCTCTTCGGCCACTGCAACGGGTACGGGCCGAGCAATGTCGGCTCTTTTCCCAGCGGCGCGTCGCCCTACGGCGCGCTCGACATGGCCGGCAACGTCCTCGAGTGGGTCGACGATGCGTGGGACGACGCCGCCTGGAAGTCGCCCGACATCGTCGATCCCCACCGCGTCGACGTGAACGCGCTCCACCACGTGGTTCGCGGCGGCAGCTGGGAATACGACGTGGTCCACACGATGCGCGTCTCCGATCGCGACGGCTATCCGACCGACCTGCGTGACGCGACCGTCGGGTTTCGTTGCGCGTACGCGCCGCTCGACGCACCTTTCGACGCACCTTGAGCGGGCTCGTCGGGTGGGTCCAGCGAGAGGAGCCGGGTCGCCAGCGCACGCGGGGCAGGGCGGTGCGTGACCACGATGACGGTTCGACCCGACCGAGCCGCGCGTGCGAGTTCGGCGATGGCCAGCTCCTCCGAGTGGGCGTCGAGATGCGCCGTCGGCTCGTCGAGCAAGAGCACCAGCGCATCACCCGCGAGCGTGCGGGCGAGGGCGAGCCGCTGCGCCTCCCCACTCGACGGTCGATGTCCGAAGGGACCGAGTCGAGCATCGTCGCCGAGCGCGCCGAGCGTCTGGTCGCCGAGTGCGCGGAGGACGTCGCGCGCGCGTTCGATGCGATGGCGATCGGCCGGCGCATCGGGCGCCAGGTTCTCGGCCAGCGTCCCCGGCAGCACCGGCGGCGACGGCGGCACCCAGGCCATCGGTCGATGCCGCGGTCCGAGCGGCGTGCCCCGGAGCTCGCGATCTCCATGCCGCAACGAACCGGAAACGATCCGCCGAGCACCCACCATGGCCTCGAGCAGGGCGCTCTTTCCGGTGCCGGGAGCACCGACGACGACGAGAATCTCCCCAGGCTCGACGGCGAACTCGACGCCGCCGCGCACGACCTCGCTCCCGATGTCGAGCGCGAGTCCGCTCGCCGTCAAGGTCGCCGGCGCGAACGTGGCGTCTTGCGACAGTGAGGACAATTGCGACGAATGCAACGCCTCCTCCGAGCTCGACAGCGCGGCCACCTCGGCCCGTGCGATTTCGGCGCGTGCCAACGCCGGTGCCGCCTCGGTGAGCTCACGCAGCGGCCGATAGGTGGAGACGAGGACGACGAGCAACGGCACGAGACTCGCTGCGCGCGTGCCACCTCCGAAGGCGACGACCAAGGCGACGATGGCGATACCGGCCAGAATCTCGTTCGACGCCGAGGAGAGCGTCTGTCCGACGGTCGCCCGCAGCGCCAAAGCCCGTCCATCGTCGGTCAGCGACGTGACCCGCCGCGTCGCGGTCGCGTGTGCTCCGCATGCCGCCCAGAGCGCCGCGTGCTCGACGACGTCGCGAACGGCATCGACAGTGTCGGCGACGCCGCTCGAGGCCGCCACGTGCAACCTCCGCAGTGCCCTTCGCACCGGCCGCAGAATCAGCGTGAACGGCACGAGCAACGCGATCAGAAGGAGCGTCAACCGGAGGTCGAGCAGCACCGCCGCGACCCCGAGGACCACCAATTGGAGAATGGCCCGCCATCGCGCCCGGGCTGCTCTCTCGCCGGACTCGAGGGCGAGTGGCCACGAGATGGCACGACCGAGAGAGATCTCACCCGGCGATCGGAGCGCGACGGCGAGCACGCGTCGCCGGGCCTCTGCCGCCTTGCTCGCACCTGCGCTCACCTCGCTCGCGACGAGGCGCACATGCGCCAGTGCCCGAAGCGTCACGAGCGCGAGACCTGTCGCGGCGAGAGCACGCGGTGTCACCGATTCGATCGTCGAAGCCGCCCACCGAGACATCGGCGTCATAGCCGTCACGTCGTGTGCGACCTGACTGGCTCCGCTCAGACTTCGTGCCAAGGCTCCGAGGGTGATGGCGAGGGCCCCCTGCGCGACGGCGGCGAGGAGGGCGCAGCACCCATCGACGATGCCGCCGATTGCTCGGGAATGACGAGAACGCTGCAGCGTTTCAGCATCGCCACCGTTCTCGTCCGAAGAGGAAACCGTCGGCACGGCTCGTACGTACCTTCAGTATGGGCGGGACGCGACGACACAGCGCCGAATTCACGCGAATTCGACGCTCCATCGCGCATCCAACCGAGAGGGACCAAGGCACCGTCGCACCGACGTGTCCCCTAATCGCATCTCACGGAGACGAGGGTCACGAAAAGATACACGCCGGGCACACGCGTTGCACCTCTCGATGGCCGACGCCGCAATGCGCGGGTCTCCCCCAGCTGGGGAACTCTCGTAAGGCACGTTCTACCTCAGGAAAGCCGGCGAGCAAGCCCTTTGCAGTTCTCAGGGGGGTATTCCGGCAATGAAGCGCGGATTGCAGAAACGAAAGACCACGAAGTCGAAAGTCACCGACGACGTCGAACGCGGTACCCAGCGAGCTGCCCTCGGTCACCCCGAGAATCAGCGCAAGTCCGGGCCATCGGCTCGGAAGTCGGAATCGAAGAGGGCATCCGGCAGGCAGCTGCCGAGAGCGATGGAGCGGGAGATGAACGTCAGCACTGCACGCAAAAAGGGAACGGGGCCGCGTGAGGCGGATACCCGCATTCGCAAGACCGCCAGCACCGCGGCGCACCGCAGTGCGCGTGTGGTCCCCACCTCGGTGAGGCCGCCGGCCGCTTCGCCCATCGCCTTGGCGCCTCCGTCGCCACCGCCGGTGCGTCGAGCCAACGCCCCACAAATTCTGCCGTCCAACCGCCGTCGGCGGGAGATGAGCGACCGTCGTCCGTCGGCCCAGCCGGCGAACGAAGCGCCGCTGCGTCCGCCGTCGGAGGGAGGTTCGATGGCCCCGCCGTCGATGGACTCCGAAGAGTTGGTCGAGCTCGAGGCCCCTGCCGAGCCGTCGATGGCCGACCTCACGGAAGACATGGCGCACGTGCCCGCCGAGGTCGTCAAGAAGAAGGACGAGGCCGCCGGCGACTCGATGCTCTCGCGTTATTTCCGCGAGATGGCGACGCACACGGTGATGACGCAGGCCGAGGAGGTCGACGCTGCGAAGGAAGTCGAGCGTCGCGAGATCGGTCAGTGGCAGGCGGTGCTCTCGTATCCGCCCGTCTTCGATCACATGATGGACGTGCTTCAGCTCGACTACCCCGACCACGCCACGCTGCCGGAAATCGCCGAGCTTCGTCGTCTGCACTCGACCCAGTCGCCGCAGGACAAGGAGCCGAAGAAGGCCGTCGCCGCCAAGACGACTACGAAGAAGTCCAGCCCGCCGAAGGCCGACAAGGCCACGCAGAAGTGGGAGAAGGCGCTCTACGAGTTCGGTCGCAAGGCGCGCGTCGCCGACAGCGATCGTCTCTTCATCGAGCACGTCGAGGAAGAGGCACGTCGACTCGGTGCCACCCAGCTCGACGACGAGGTCGAGGATGAGCAGGCCGCAGGGCACGCGTCCATCGCCCACAGCCGCGACTATCGCCGCTATCTCTCGCGTGTCGAAGGGGCTCGGAATGCCTCGCTTCGTGCGAAAAACCGCTTCGTCGCCGCCAACCTGCGGCTCGTCGTCTCCATCGCCCGTCGCTACAACCGCGGCCGACTCCCGCTCATCGACCTCATCCAAGAGGGCAACATCGGCCTCATGAAGGCCGTCGAGCGCTTCGACCACACGCGTGGGTATCGCTTCAGCACCTACGCTTCGTGGTGGATTCGTCACGCCATCAGCCGTGCTCTGGCCGACAAGGGCCGCGCCGTCCGCATCCCCGTGCACATGCTCGACACGTACAACCGTGTCATGCGCGCAACGCAGACCATCATCGCGCGCACCGGCCGTGAGCCGCTCACCGAAGAGCTCGAGAAAGAGACGGGAATTCCCGCCGAAAAGCTCGAGCGCGTGAAAGGCTTCTGGGCCGAGACGCCGTTCTCCCTCGATCGCCCGGTGGGCGACGAGGACGGTCGGCGCTTCATCGACTTCCTCCAGGAAGAGAACGTCCCGACGCCCTACGACAACATCGTCTCGGCGAAGTGGCACGACGAGGTCCGTCGTCTGCTCACGACGCTGACGCCGATCGAGTCGCGCATCATTCGTTGGCGCTTCGGCCTCGACGACGAGGACGAGCTCACGCTCAAGGAAATCGGCGACAAGTACAACCTGTCGCGCGAACGCATCCGCCAGCTGCAAGAGCAGGCGCTCGGCAAGATGCGCCGTCACATGAAAGAGTAGCTCGTCTACTGTGTGAAAACCGCCGTCAGGTGCAGCTCTCCGCCGATCGCAAAGGCGGAGAGTTGGCCGACGCGGTATCCGGTGGCGACGGCCTCTTCCAAGGCGCGCTGATATGCCTCGGGTGTGACGTCGTTGCGCACCATCCAATAGGGCCCGGGAATGTCGATGAAGAGCGCCGAGAAACGGGCGGCTCCGTCCTCTTCCCAACCGACGATGCGCAGCGGCCTCGCGCCTTTTTGCCCCGAGGCGACGATCAAGGCCTCGACTGCTTTGGCGTCGAGCCCGTAGTGCGCGTGGACGCTCTTGGCGCGGGCGTCCTTCGTCAACAGCGCGACGTAGCGGGTGCCCTCGGCCGTCCCGTAGCCGGCGAGGTCGACGGCGCACATGCCCGCTTCGAGCTCGGCCGTCAGCCCTTCGGCCGTGACGTCGACGCGGAGCACGAGATCGGGGGCCACCATCGGCTCTTCGATCGCGGCGAAACGCGTCCCGTCGGGCGTCGGCCAGGCCGAGATGCGGGTCAGGTGCGTCCCGAGCTTGGTCGCGTTGGTGGCGAGGGTGATGAGCGCCGCGGCATCGAGGCTCGTCGAGAGCCGACCACCGCCGGCGTCGCCGAACATCCAGACCGTGGCGAAGCGTTCGCGCCCATCGCTGAGCCGATAGCCAGCGACGTCGACGGCGTGGAAGCCTTGCGCCGAGAGCTCGCTGAAGAGCTGCGGCGACTCGCCTTCGATACCGAGCCGCGCTTGCCAGATGCCGGCCGGCATCGACATCGGCATCGCGGCGGCGGCGTTGTTCGTCTGCGCGCAGCCGAGCGTGGGCGCGACGAACGTGGCGACGAAAAACGCCAGAATGGGTCCGCGCGCGGAAATTCCACGCGAAATCACGTTCCGGCCCATAGCTCCTTGACGATCTTCTCCACGATTTTGTCGGCGAAACCGCGCGCCACGCCGACGCGGCCCTTGCACCCGTTGACCAGTACGCTGAAGGCGACCGCGCTCTTCCCCGGCGGCGCGAGTACGTATCCGGAGAGGGCGACGGCGTCGTCGAGCGTGCCCGTCTTGGCGCGGATGGCGCGACGTTCGTGCTCGGACTTGAAGCGTCCGCGGAGGGTGCCGTCGATGCCGCCGATGGACATTTGCGTGAGCATCTCGGCGTGGAGGCTCGGCTCGCGGTAGGCCCAGCGCAGCGCGGTCGCGAGCTCGTGGGCGGTCGCGCGGTTGCCGTCGAAGAGCCCGCTTCCGTTGCTGATGGTCACGCCGGCGTCGAGCGCGCCGATCTTTCCGAGAAATTCGGTGACGATTTCGGCGCCCTTGGCCGACGTCGCAGGCTTGCCCTTCTTCTCACCGCCGAGCACTTTCAGCAGCGTTTCCGCATAGAAATTGTCGCTGTCCTTGCCGACGGGGAGGAGGAGCGCGGCGAGCGGCGCCGACTTGTGCTTCGCGAGGAGCGTGCCCCCGCCGCTGCCGACTTTCACGTCGCCCTTGACCTCGATGCCGAGGTCGGTGAGCACTGCCTTCAGCGCATATCCGCCGAGCAGACTCGGATCTTCGACGCGTCGGTAGTAGGTGACACCGCGGACGTCGCCGGGGATCGTTCCGCTGACGATCGCCTTCATGCGCTGCGGATTTCCCTCGGCCTTGGCGAGCGCGAGCTGCACCGTCGGTTTACCCTCGTCGAGCTTCACGGTGCCTTCGACGTCGACCAGACCCGGCGGCCAAATCGTCACCGTCGCGACGCCGCCGCCGCTCGGGCGGATGGTGGCGACGAGCACGTTCTCGTCGAGGGAGAGCGCCGAGACGTTGGCGCGGAACGGCATCCACTCGCCCGGCTGCTGATCGAAGGCGGGCGGCGTGTACTGATCATCGAAGAAGCGCTGATCGACGATGATTCCACCGTCGATTCGCTTCACCCCATCGCGCTTGAGCTCGAGCGCCATCGCGTAGAGATCGCCGACGCGCAGCGAAGGATCGCCGTAGCCACGGAGCACGAGCGAGCCCGAGAGCACCGAGCCCTTGGTGCTCGGTCCGAACAGACCGGTCTCGACGCGGAACTCCGGGTGGAGCATCGAGAGCACGGTGATGGCGGTGACGATTTTCTCGTTCGACGCCGGATTGAGCGGCTGGTGCTCTCCCGCCGCGGCGAGGACTCGACCGGTCTCGATTTCGACGACCTCGACGCCGACATGGAAGCCTTTGACCTCGCTGCCGGCGGCGAGTCGGGCCAGCTCTTTGGCGACGAGCGACGGCGGTGGCGCCGATTGGCTGGAGGCCTCCCGGGGCGCGGTCGTCGACAAAAGGCCGGAAAACACCAGCATCGGCGCGAGGGCGGCGACGAGGCGGCGGTTCCGGAGGCGCATCCCAGTCCTCTAGCGCGGCTTTCGCGAGCCGAAAACTCGGCCCGGCGCCCCGAGCCCGACTAGGACCTCCAGAGAGAGGTATGCGCGTCCGATTTTGCATCGCCGCCTCCCTGCTCTTCGTCGTCGCGACGGGTACGACGGGCACCGAGGCGCACGCGGGCATCGCTTGGGGCGACGCCACGCTCAAGGGCGACGACGTCCGCGTCGAGCTCGACGACAAGGGCTGGGCGCTCGTCACGCACGCCATCGCCATTCACGTCGCGGCCAAGCGTTTTCGCGGCTTCGTCCTCGAGGGCGTCGACGATCACCCCTCGGCGCCGACCGATCAAGCGACGCTCGCAGGCATGGACGGCCCGGGCTGGCCGGCCTCACTCGTCGACGACAAAGGCGAGCCCATCGACGCCTTCATCGAGCCATCGAAGGAAGCGCGAAAGCTCCGCGTCAGGCTCGGTTCCGACGGCGTACCGCGCGGAGACTACGTGCTCACCGTCCGCTACCGCGCCGACCTGACCAAGACCGTCGTGCGTGAAGGCTCGCTCCTCAGACTCACCTGGGGCGCGCCGAGCTTTCCCGAGGGCTACGACACCGGACACCTGACGTTCGTCCTGCCGACCGCGACGATCGAGCCGAAGATCGCTCTCGCCGATCTCGGAGGTGCCGAGCCGCGCAGCATCGACGGCTCGGCGATCCTCGAGGTCCGTCGCACCACGTTCGGCGACGAGCTCACGCTCACGCGACCGCACGTACCGCATCACGACGACGCGCGTTGGGTGTTGACGATCGATCCAAAAGCGCTACCGAGCGTCGCCACCAAGGTGCCTGTGCGTGAGCCGAGCTCGCCGATGATCGCGCCGAGCGGACGTCGCCTCGATGGGATGTTGCCGCTCCTCGGCGGCGCCGGCCTGCTCGCGCTCCTGACTGTGGGTCTCCTCCGTCTTCGTGATCGTCATGTCCTGCAAGGTGATGCCGAGCGTTTCAGGCCAATTTTGCCGCTTGGCGATGGCGCGAGGGTGGTCGTCACCGTCGGTCTCGAGCTGGCCGCGACGGTCGCCTTGGTGTCGTCCCATCCCTACGTCGGCGCAGCCTTGGTCGCCGTCGCGATGGCGACCTCGCTCCTTCGTCCGGTGCCGACGACGCTCGCCAAACGAGGTCCTGGGCGCTGGCTCGTCGTTCCGCGGGAGCACGCGACGAGCGCCGAGAGCGCACTCGATGTGGCGGTGCCGAGCATCCTCGATCCGGGCGGTCGCGCGGGGCTCGTGCTCGTCTTCGCGCTCGTCTCCGCGCTCGCGATCGCGGTAGTGATGCTGGTGCGCCTCGATGTCGAGATCGCGCTCGGCCTCGTGCTCCTTTCGACCCCGCTCTTCGCGCTCTTCGCCACCGGTCGTGTCGCGCAGCTGCCGCGCGATCGCGTGCGCGCCGTTGCATCGCTCCTGCATCCGATCGAGCGCGCGCTCGAGAGCCACGTCGAAAATTCTCGTCGAAAATGGCTCGCGCGCACCGTGCGTGGCGCGGCGACGGCGAAGATCGACGAGGTGCGCCTCCGCGTCGAGCCGACGACGCTCGCCAAAGAGCGCGGGCTGCTCGTCCTCGAGCTCGGAGGCGCGCAAGAGTCGACCGCCCTTTCGTACGCCCTCGTCCCCGAGCTCCTCGTGCGCCTGCGCCAGGATTCCCCGGCGGCGCAACGGTTCGCGGCGGCGGCCCTGCGCGAGTGTCACGCGACGTTCGCGACCTCGCTCGGACGCAACACCCTCGAGTTGGTGATCGCCGTTCGCCCTTTCCACGCCTCGCCGACGGCCGTCGCCTCGTGGTGCGAGTGGGCGATGCGCCCGGCCGAAGCGGCGCCCGACGTGGCCCCGTCGCGTCGCTTGCGCGAGCGCGTCGTTCTCGCCGCCGACGCCGCGGAATGACCTGTCGGGGCCGTCACGGTTGCTCCCCGCGCCCACGGTGCGTAGGGTCCGCGCCCCGCCGGCTGCAGTCCTCCGTCAGCACCGCCGGCCCTTTGCCCCGCGGCTCGGTCCGCTCGCCTCCATGACCATCGCTCCGAGTCTCCCGTCCACCACACCTGCCGACGTCCTCGCCATCTACGCGGAGCCGCTCGTCGTCGGTCGTCGCGTCGCCCTCGTGGGTGCCTGCGAGCCCTCGCTCGTCGATCGGCTCCTCGAGCTCGGCGCGCGCATCCTCTACGTCTACGATCCCCGCCCCGGTGTCGTGCCCTCGCGTAGTGACGAAGGGCGCGTGAACGTCCTTCCGCTCCGTGCGGGCGATCTCGGCGTGCGCGATGGCGCCTTCGATCTTGCGTTGGTCCCCGATCTCGCCCACCTCGGCGATCGCGAGGCGGCTCTCGCCCACATCCGGCGCCTCGTCGGGCTCGAGGGCACCGCGCTCGTCGCCAGCCGCAATTCCGAGGGCGAACGCCCGTGGATGCCGACTCCGGCCTCGCCGCCGCCGCCGAGCTACACCGCGTTCTACGAGGCGTGCACGCTCCAGTTCGCCGAAGTGCGGATGGTCGGCGCTGCGCCCTTCGCCGGATACGCCGTCGCCGAATTCGCTCCCGAGCGCGAGCCGGCCATCGCCTTCGACGCCTCGCTCGTCGAGAGCCCCGAATCGACCGAGTGGTTCATCGCCGTTTGCAGCCAAGAAGGCACGTCGGCGCTCGAGCCGTACGAGGTCGTTCAAATTCCAACCGAGGTCGTGCGCAGCGTCGGACCGAGCGCCGAGAGCGCCAAGGCCGACGCCGACGCCCGCGCGCTGCACGCCGCGACCGAACAAAAACTCCGAGAGGCCGAGGCCCGCGCCGGCGATCAATTCGTCCGCGCCGAGCGCCTCAACACCGATCTACGCACGCTCGGTGAAGAGGCTCGCAAGCTCCGCGAGCGCACGACGAAGGTTCAGAAAGAGCTCGACGACGAGCGTGAGGCCCGCGGGCGCGCCGACGCTGCGCTCGCCGGTCTCCGTCGCGGTCCAGATCCGGTCGCGCTCCAGTCTCGCGTGGCCGAGCTCGAGACCGAGCTCATCGAAGCCCGTACCCAGCTGGCGACGCCGCGCACGAGCGGTGACGAGCTCCTGAAGCTCCATCAGGAACGTGAACGACTCGGCGCCGAGGTGGCTTCGCTGCGTGAGCGCAGCACCCAAGCCGAGCGTCAGGTCGGGCCGCTCCGCGCCGAAGTCGAGGCCGCGCAGCGTCGCCTCTTCGATCGCGAACGCGAGCTCGAAGCGTCCCTAGCGCGCGCCGCCAAGCTCGAAGATCGCCTGGAAGAGCAGCTGGTGAAGTCGACCGCGCAGGCCGACGCCGCGGCGTTGCTGGCCGCCCTCGAGGAGCGCACACGCCTCGCCGAAGCGATCATCGAACGCGCGCAGGGCGAAATCGCAGCCGCCTCGGCCACCCACGAAGCCGACGTCGCCGCCCTCGAATCGGCCTTGCGAGCGAGGGGTGAAGAGCTCCGCGCTGCGCGGGTCGAGCTCCAGCACCGCGAGCGCCTGGTCCGTGAATTGGTCGCGCACATCGAAGAAGCAGAGGCGGCCGTTCCGACGACGCCGCAGGCGCCGGTGGCCGCCGGCCCGACCGTCGATTCGGCTGAAATTGGCCGTCTTCGTGAGCAGGTCGAGCTCGCGCGGCGTGAGCTGACGATGTTGGTCGACGAGGTACGTCGCCGTGATGCCGCCCTGTCCGAGGCGCGCGCCGTCGTCGAGGGCGCCAAGGTCGAGCTCTCGACCGAACGCGAGAAGACCGAGCGGCTGATGCGTGACGCCGCCCGTCGCGAGGCCGCCCTCCAGACGGCGTCCTGGCGAATCTCCGAGCTCGAGCGACTCGGCACCGATGGCGGCGATGACGCGGCCGCCGTGGCTGACATCGTCGTTGCCGCCCCGACCGCTCAGGCTGCTCTCGAAGCCAAGCTCGAGGTCGATGCGCTGCGGCAGGCTCTCGCACAAGAGCATGCGCGCGTGGTTGCGCTCGCGCAGCAGGTCGAAGGCGGCGACACGCTCATCGCTCAGCTCCGCGCCGAGCTCGCTGCACGTTCGAGCGCGCACTCGTCCTAGAAATCAGCCGGTTGACAACCGCTCGCCCGCCCTTAGCTTCGCCGGGCACTTCTCTGCCCGGCATCCGGGTGGGTTGGCGCGGTCGTCAACGAACTCGGGCGGACCACGGTCCGTTCCACGTCCACGGAGTGCCTTCGGGCACGGAGTGAATTCGCTGCACATGGAGGAGCGTCGCGATCTCTACGAGGTCCTCGGCGTGGGCAAGGCCGCCACCGCCGATGAGATCCGCAAGGCCTATCGGCAGGCGGCTCTCAAGCACCACCCCGACCGCAACGCCGACGATCCTGCGGCGGCCGAGCGCTTCAAGGAAGCGACGGAAGCGTTCCAGGTGCTCTCCGACGAGCAGAAGCGCGGCGTCTACGACCAGTTCGGCTTCGCCGGTCTCCAAGGTGGTGGCGGCGGTTTTCCGGCCGGCGTCGACCTCGGCGATATTTTCGGCAACTTCCAAGACCTCTTCAGCGAGTTCTTCGGCGGCGCACCCTCGCGTGGTCGAGGTCGTCAAGGTCCACGCCCCGGACCCGACCTACGCGGCGTCGAGCGCCTTTCGTTGCGCGACGCGGTCATCGGCTGCAAGCGCGATCTCAGCCTGCGTTTTCCGGCGCCGTGTGACGGCTGCAAGGGAAGCGGCGCAGCGCCCGGTAGTCAGGCGAGCCAATGCCCGAGCTGCCGCGGGAGCGGGCAAATCTCCAACGCGCGCGGCTTCGTCATGTTCACCGCGCCGTGCCCCAATTGTCGGGGCGAAGGACGGGTCATCAAGACGCCTTGCACCACGTGCCGAGGGTCTGGTCAGCAAGAGAAGAACAAGAAAATCGTCGTCAGCTTCCCCGCCGGCATCGACGATGGACAGGTGCTTCGCGTGCCCGGACAGGGGGCACCTGGTCCCGACAAAGACAGCCCCGCGGGCGACGTGCTCGTGCAGGTGCAAGTCGAGCCCGACGCGCGCTTCGAGCGACACGGGCCCGACCTCGCCACGCGCGTGAAGGTGTCCCTCACCGACGCCATCCTCGGCGTGAAGGTCGACATCCCCATCCTCGACGCGAAAGAGGACACCGTCTCCCTCGACATCCCTCCGGGCACCCAGCCAGGTCACGTCATCCTCATGCGCGGCAAGGGCGCGCCGCGCCTCGACGGCAAAGGTCGTGGCCAGCGTGGCTCGATGCACGTGATGATCGAAGTGGGAATCCCCGCCCCGGCCGAGCTCTCGACGCGTGCCCGTGAACTGGTCGACGAGCTGCACGCCGAGCTCGGAAAAAAAGCCGCCGAGTAGGCTTCGCAACCCGCGGAGATTCCGCGGATCCGCCGATGGCGGGACCGGGTATGTGAAATTTGCGACGGCGGGGTTGCTGACGCCGGCGATTCGAGGCAAACTGCGCGCCCTTTTTCTGCCACTTTGAAGTCACCCCGACTCGGAGATGCGAACCGCCATGCCGTCGAAGCTCGAGACGTTCCTCACAGACAAGAAGATCGATCAGCGTCAGCTCCTCATCGTTTCGAAGCGCCTCGAGAGCCTCAAGCCCGAAGACCGCACGATTCGTCTCGCCAAGCGCCGCGGCGCCAAGGCCGAGGGGGACGACAAGAAGGCGAAGGAGACGCGCAAGTCGCGCTCCGGCAAGCCCGTCAACCTCAGCGTCCTCGCGAAGATCTTCGCGGAGAAGCCGATCGCCGGCCCGACGCGTACCCGCGTGCTCAAGGCCGTCAACGCGATTCTCGAGCGTAAGAAGCAGGAGAAGGTCGAGCTCTCGGCGATCTTCGACCTCGCCAACAAGATCGCGCGCAAGAAGCCGGTCGCCAAGAAGGTCGACACGCGCAAGAAGTAGAAGGCGGTTCGGCTGGAGGACGGACGACGGCGTGGCGCGCGCAACCAACGCGCGCGTCTCGTCGAGTCCGGCGCGTGGAACCCAAGCTCTCTGCACGTCGCGCCTCGTCCGCGTATCCAGCCCGCCTCGCTGTGCTCTCCGATCCGCCGGGCCTCTTCGAGGCCGACGGTGCCTTGTCGTGCGCGCTCGATGCACCTGGCCTCCGCGTTGCCATCGTCGGCTCGCGCGCAGCTCCTCCTGGTGCGCTCGAGTTCACACGTCACCTCGCCGCGAGGCTCGCCGAACGCGGCGTCGTCATCGTCTCTGGCGGGGCGCTCGGTGTCGACGCGGCGGCTCATGAAGGCGCGCTCTCGGTGTCCGGTGCGACCATCGTCGTGCTCCCCGGCGGCATCGACGTCGTCTATCCGTCGCGCCATCGCGAGCTCTTCGATCGGGTCCGCGAACGTGGTGCCCTCGTCGCCATCCGCGATCGAGGCGACCATCCCCGCGAGCACGACTTCCTCCGGCGCAATCAAATCGTCGTCGCCCTCGCTGATCACGTGGTGGTGACCTGCGCTCCGCTGCAGAGCGGCACCCACAGCACGGCGCGCTGCGCGGAGCGGCTCGGACGCCCCCTCTGGGTCGTGCCTGGCGCGCCGTGGGATCCCTCGATGGCTGGCTCGGCGATGTTGCTCGGCCGCGAAGGTGTTCGTCCTCTCGTCGGCGTCAGCCCGCTCCTCGACGCGCTCGAGCTCGATGCCGACGTCCGCGAGCTCCCGGTGGCGAAGCGCCCGGGTCTCGAAGAAGACGGCACGCCTCGGCCGCCTCGAACGACGACTCCCCGTCCTCGTCCCCGTGGCCGCTTTGAACGCCTTGAACGCGTCGAGCGCGCCGAACGCGACGCCTCGGCCACCTCGGGCATCGACCAGATGGCCAGTCGAGAGCGCCTCGCGGAGCTCTCGTCGGCCGCCGCCACGAGCGAAGAGCGAAGTCTCCTCCTCGGGCTCCGCGACGGGCCATCCACGCTCGACGCATTGGTGCTGAGAACAGGCCTCGGAGTGCCTGTGCTCCGCGGCCTCCTCTTGACGTGGACTGTCGAGGGGGTAGTAAGGGAGGGCCCTGCGGGAGTGTTTCGGCTCGCAAACTAGCGAAATTCAATCGAAATTCGACGAACGCAACGTTTTGTCGAGATGAGTGATCCAAGAGAACCAACGAAATGGCGTCCCGAAACACCAGCACGCTCGTCGTCGTCGAGTCGCCCGCCAAGGCGAAGACGATCAAGAAATACCTCGGCGCGAACTACCAAGTGCTCGCCTCGAAGGGGCACGTCTGGGACCTGACCAAGAAGTTCGGTGTCGACGTCGAGAAGGGTTTCCAGGAGACCTACGAGGTCATCGAGGGCAAAGAGAAGACTCTCGCCGAGATCAAGAAGGCGGCCAAAGAGGTCGACCAGATCATGCTGGCGACCGACCCCGATCGCGAAGGCGAAGCGATCGCCTTCCACCTCGCGGAAGAGCTGAAGAGCGCGAAGAAGCCCACTCGTCGCGTGCTCTTCCAAGAGATCACCAAGCGCGGCGTCAAGGACGGCATCGAGCACCCGCGTGACCTCGACAGCGATCTCTACGACGCGCAGCGCACCCGCCGTGTCCTCGATCGCATCGTCGGTTACGACGTCTCCTCGCTCGTCTGGTCGAAGCTCGCCTTCGGGCTCTCGGCGGGTCGCGTGCAGAGCGTCGCGCTCCGTCTCATCGTCGATCGCGAGCGTGAAATCGAGGCGTTCGTCCCCGAAGAATACTGGAACCTCGCCGCGCGACTCCTCGGCAAGCAGAAGCCGGCGTTCACCGCGCGCCTCTTCACCTGGGATGGCAAGGCCATCTCCAAGGACAAGATCGGCGACGAGAAGACCGCGCGGACGATCGAGCGCGATCTCAAGGTCGCGAGCTACAAGGTCGCCAAGGTCACTCGCAGCGAAAGGCAGCGCAAGGCGCCGGCCCCGTACACCACTTCGAAGCTGCAGCAGGACGCGGCCAACATCCTCCGCTTCCCTGCCAAGCGCACCATGCAAGTCGCGCAGGGGCTCTACGAAGGCGTCGAGCTCGGCAAGGAGCTCGGCTCCGTCGGTCTCATCACGTACATGCGTACCGACTCGACCCGCGTCAGCGACGACGCCATCACCGAGCTGCGCGCCTACGTGCAGAAGACTTGGGGTGGAAAGCACCTGCCGAGCTCGGTCAACGTCTTCAAGTCGAAGAAGAACACGCAGGACGCGCACGAAGCCATTCGTCCGACCAGCCTCGAGCTGCCGCCGAGCGCGGTGCGCAAGTTCCTCAAGCCCGAGCAGTTCAAGCTCTACACACTGATCTGGAACCGCTTCGTCGCCTCGCAGATGTCGCCCGCGGTCTACGATCAGACGAGCGTCGACATCGACGCGAGCGCGCCCAAGGGCGGCACCTCGTACATGCTGCGTGCGAGCGGTCGGGTGCTCAAGTTCGGCGGCTGGCTCGACGCGTACACCAAGTCGAAGGAAGACGCCGCCGAGGAGGAGTCGCCCTCCGAGCTCGCCGGGGAAGAAGACGAAGGCACCGACGCCGAGCAGCTCGCGAAGAAGGCCGAGAAAGAAGACGAGGACGCCGAGCTCCCGCCGCTCTCCGAGGGCGAAGTGCTGAAGCTCGTCGACCCGCCGGGCGTCACCGCCGATCAGAAATTCACCCAGCCGCCGCCCCGCTTCAACGAAGGCTCGCTCGTGCGCGCCCTCGAAGAGCGCGGCATCGGTCGTCCGTCGACCTACGCCGAGATCATCTCGAAGGTGCAGGCGCGCGACTATGTCGAGAAGCCGGACGGGCGCACCTTCAAGCCGACAGAGCTCGGCAAGATGGTCGTCGACGGCCTCCTCGAGTCGACGCTCGACTTCATGGATCCCGACTTCACCGCCAAGATGGAGGAAGACCTCGATCTCGTGGAGTCGGGAAAGTTGGCGCGCGAGAAGCTCTTGAAGGACTTCTACAAGCGCTTCAAAGAGCAGCTCGACAAGGCGAAGAAGCTCAAGCGCTGGACGCCGGAGCCTTCGCCGACGAGCGAGGTCTGCACGCTCTGCAGCCTCCCGATGCTCAAACGTTGGAGCAAGCGTGGCTGGTTCCTCGGCTGCAGCGGCTATCCGAAATGCAAGGGTACGCAGCCGCTCGACGAGTCGGGCGGCATCGCGCAGCCGATCCTCACGAGCTACCTCTGCGACAAGTGCGGCAGGCCAATGGCCATCCGTAGCGGTCGCTACGGGCAGTTCCTCTCGTGCACCGGCTACCCCGAGTGCAAGAACGCGTCGCCGGTGCCGCTCGGCGTGAAGTGCCCGAAGTGCAAGACCGGCGAGCTCTTCGAGGTCCGCCCGCAGAAGCGGGGAGGGCGGACGTTCTACGGCTGCTCGAACTACAAGGACGAGACCATCAAGTGCGACTTCAAGCTCTGGGCGCGTCCGATCCCCGAGCCTTGTCCCGACTGCGGCGCGGCGTTCCTGACGCGCGGCGGCACCAAGACCAAGCCGATGATCGCCTGCGTCGCCGAAGGCTGCGGATTCAAACGTGAGCCCACGCCCGAGGAGCTCGGCGGCGGAACCACCGAACGCCTCGAAGGCGGCAGCCCGGCCGAAGCCGCTACAGCTTGATTTCCTTGACGACGTGCTTGCTGCGGTCGGCGATGCCGAGGCCCATGTCACCGGCCGCAGCGATGTACGCCGGTTCGCGTCCAGCGGCTTTGAGGGTCTTCATGCCCTTCTCGACGCGGACCTTGTCGACCATCTCGTAGCCGAACGCGTCCATCGCCACCGGATCGGTCGTGACGTACACGGCCTCGTGCGGCACGTAGCTGACGACCTGCACCGGGCCGCCGTCGTACATGAGCTTGAAGCCGTCGACGACGTGGAGACGAACGCGGCTCTTGATCGCTTCGTGCGCGTAGAGCTTGGCGATTTGCGGGCTCGAGCGGTGGGCGTGGTGCTTGGACGGGTTGCTGATCGACCCGTGGGTCATGTTCTTGAGGCACCCAGTGTAGCCGGCGTTGTCGTGGTCCTTGATGAGCGAGACGTTGATGACGGCGGTCGCCTCCATCAGCGGACGGGCGTATTTCGTGAGGATTTTCTCTTTGCCGTCACTGAACTCGATCTCGGGCGTGGCCATGTCTTTGTTGATGTGGACCATCGCCTTGACGCCGGCCGGGAGGTTCGACTGATCGATTCGGGTGCCGGCGAGGAACGAGTAGAACTGTTCGTAGACGACGATCGACGTCGCGGGCACGCCGGCGGCCATCACGCCCTCGAGGATGACGTCGACCAACTCCTTGTTGGTGCCGAACTTCTTGCCCTTGGCGATGCCGTTGACCTTGATCGCGACCTTGTCGTCCTTGTGGACGAACTTGCCGAAGGCGGCGCCGAGCGTCTTCTGTCCGGAGAGCTCCAGCATCGCGGCTTCGAGCATCGCCTTGGCGTCGTCGGGCTTGGGGTAGAGGCCGTTGGCCTGGAGGCAGCCAGCCTTGGTCGCCTTGACGATTTTTCCGGGCACCGACAGCGGTGAGAAGCCAGGTGGCGGGACGGCGGCGAGGGTCGCTGCTCCTGCCGTCCTCAGCGTCGTCGCCGCGATGGCGCCGACGGCAGCAGCCGTCCCGACGAAAGCGCGCCGGCTGAGTCCCTGGGTTTCGTCGCGGTCGGTGTCGCTCGACATGGATGTGCTCCTCGACGTCGAAGCGTAGTCCGCTTTCCGCGATCCATCACGCCCATCTCGCGAATCCGCCGGCGGCCGCCGGCGCCGCCGGGACCGGATACGCGCCAACATCGAGAAATGCGGAGAAAGTGTGCTGACGGCCGCTGGCATCGCGCGCGCAATGTCTCCCTGCGAAACGCGGCGTCGATGGACGACGCCCCGCATTCGGAGACGACCATCATGGACACGCAACAGCCCCAATCCCCCAACGGACATTCCTCGAAAGCCCTCTATACGGTCATCGAGAAGCCTGGCGACCGCAGCTTCTGGTTGCGCATCGGCTGGGCCAACGAGAACCGAGACGGTTCGTTCACGCTCAAGCTCGACGCGCTTCCCATGAACGGGAAGCTGCAGATGAGGGACTACACGCCGCGCGAGAAGCGCGAGGACGACAAGCGAGGCGAAGACGCGACCGCCGATCGCGTCGACCAGCTGCCGTTCTGAGCTCGCGGTCCGCCGGCGGTGAGCCCGCGTT
>JANYDK010000107.1 GCA_025363655.1 Deltaproteobacteria bacterium
CGGCGGCGGCTTCGAATCGGCCATTGCTCCAAGGATCGTCGATCCGGGCTGCCGTTTCCATCGTCATTCACGCTCGCGGCGCGTCCAACTTGGTGCGGACGTGGGGGGGCGTAGGCGTTATCCTCTTTGCATGCGTCGAAACATCCTCCATCTCGGGCTCTCGCTGTTCGTCTTCCCGCTCGCGTGCAGCAGTAGCAGCAGCAGCGGGAGCACCGATGGCGGCGTCGACACCGGCGCTCTCGTCGATGGCGCGGTCACCGATAGCGGCGCAAGCGACGGCGCCGACGTCGGCGATACCGCAGACGCCAGCTTCTGCGTCGGCGACACCGTCCCGAGCGGCCTCAAGCTCTGCAAGAGCGACGCGGACTGCAGTATCGCCAGCCACACCACCAGCTGCTGCGGGAGCGCGGTCCTGGTCGGCGTCGCGAGCGCGAGCAAGTCGACGTTCGACGCGTGTGAAAAGGCCTGGGACGATCACTTCCCGAAGTGCGGCTGCCCGACCGCAGCGCCGACCACCGAAGACGGCAAGACGCCGGCCGATCCGTCCAAGGCCGTCGTTCACTGCGTCGACTTCACGACCAGCGGCGGCATCTGCAAAACCGTCACGCCCTGAGTCTCTCCATCGAAGCATCAAAAAGCCGAGAGGCGCGACCCCCGAAGGAGCGCGCCTCTCGTCTCACACGCGACTTGGTCTAGAAGTCGCCGTGGCCGTGGCCACCGTGACCGCCGCCGCCCGCGGGCTTCTCATCCTTCGGACGCTCGGCGACGAGCGCCTCGGTCGTGAGCATGAGGCCAGCGACCGACGAGCTGTTCTGCAGCGCGTAACGGACGACCTTGGCCGGGTCGATGACGCCCATCTCGATGAGGTCGCCGTAGGTGTCGGTGGCGGCGTTGTAACCGAAGTTACCTTTGCCTTCCTTCACCTTGTTGATGACGATCGAGCCTTCGCCGCCGCAGTTGGCGACGATCTGACGGAGGGGCTCCTCGATCGCGCGACGGACGATCTTGACGCCGAACATCTGCTCGTCCGACAGCTTGAGCTTGTCGAGCGAGGCCTGCGCGCGGATGAGAGCGACGCCGCCGCCGGGGACGATGCCTTCTTCGACGGCCGCGCGGGTCGCGTTGAGGGCGTCTTCGACGCGGGCCTTCTTCTCCTTCATCTCGGTCTCGGTGGCAGCGCCGACCTTGACCACGGCAACGCCGCCGGCGAGCTTGGCAAGGCGCTCCTGGAGCTTCTCCTTGTCGTAGTCGCTGGTGGTGTTCTCGATCTGGGCCTTGATCTCGGCGACTCGCGCCTTGATCTTGGCCTTGTCACCGGCGCCGTCGACGATGGTGGTGTTGTCCTTGTCGATCTTGATGCGCTTGGCGCGGCCGAGATCGCTGATGGTGACGTTCTCGAGCTTGAGGCCGAGCTCCTCGGAGATGACGGCGCCGTTCGTGAGGACGGCGATGTCCTTGAGCATCTCCTTACGACGATCGCCGAAGCCCGGGGCCTTGACGGCCGTGCACGAGAGGGTGCCGCGGAGGCGGTTGACGACGAGCGTGGCGAGCGCCTCGCCCTCGACGTCTTCGGCGATGATGAGGAGCGGCTTCTGCGCACGGGCGATCGCCTCGAGCACCGGGAGCAGGTCCTTCATGTTGGAGATCTTCTTCTCCGAGATGAGGATGTAGGCGTCCTCGAGGATCGCCTCCATGCGCTCCGGGTCGGTGACGAAGTACGGCGAGAGGTAGCCGCGGTCGAACTGCATGCCTTCGACGACTTCGAGCTTCGTCTCGGAGGTCTTGTTCTCCTCGACGGTGATGACGCCTTCCTTGCCGACCTTCTCCATCGCTTCCGCGAGGAGGTTGCCGATTTCCTTGTCGCCGTTGGCGCTGATGGTGCCGACCTGGGCGATTTCCTTCGGGTCCTTGGTCGCCTTGGCGAGCTTCTTCAGGTCCTCGACGATGGCAGCGACGGCCGCTTCCATGCCGCGCTTGAGCTCCATCGGGTTGTGACCGGCGGCGACGAGCTTGCTGCCCTCGCGGTAGAGCGCCTGGGCGAGGACGGTCGCCGTCGTGGTGCCGTCGCCGGCCACGTCGGAGGTCTTGCTCGCGACTTCGCGCACCATCTGGGCGCCCATGTTCTCGAACTTCGACTCGAGCTCGATCTCCTTGGCGACGGTGACGCCGTCCTTGGTGATAACGGGCGAGCCGAAGCTCTTCTCGATGACGACGTTGCGACCCTTGGGGCCGAGCGTGACCTTCACTGCGTCGGCGAGCGCGTTGACGCCGGCGAGGATGTAGTTGCGCGCGTTCTCGTGATAGACGATCTCTTTGGCAGCCATCGTAGTACCTCAATCTTGAGCTAGAAAAACCGTGGTTCCGTCAGACGCGGCGCGCTTCGACTCAGGTCGAGCGCCGCCGCTCCGAACTGCGAGTTCGCCGAAGTTCGCCCGGGCGACTTCGGCCGCTCACTACTTCTCGATCACGCCGAGGATGTCGTCCTCGCGGAGGATGAGGTGCTCCTCGCCGTCGATCTTGACCTCGGTGCCCGAGTACTTGCCGAAGAGGATGCGGTCGCCGGCCTTGACGTCGAGCTTGCGGATCTCGCCCTTGTCGTTCGCCTTGCCATTGCCGACGGCGATGACGTCGCCCTCGATCGGCTTCTCTTTGGCCGTGTCGGGAATGATGATCCCGCCCTTCGACTTCTCTTCTTCTTTGACTCGCTTGACAATGACGCGGTCCTGCAGCGGACGGATCTTCATGGTGACAGCCTCCAGCAAAAGGTCGCGACCAGCGCGACCTGGAAAAACACGAAAAACGCAAAAGACATCTCGGCGACCCGCCCTTCGGTGCACGGGCCGCTTCGGCCTCCCTAGGGAGCGCCCGTGGAGCGCTTCGGGCGTACGAGACGACCGGAGCGCACCGAGGGTGGGGAGGAGGGCGATTGTTAGCACTCATGAGACGCGAGTGCTAGCGAAGGTGACGCCGAGGATAAGTTCGTGAAATTGCCTGTCAAGGTGCGGTCTGTGACAAACCCGCGGCGCCCGTAGTGTGGAAATGCCGCGGCGCGTCTTGGCACTCGAACCGCGACACTGCCAACGCGTGGGGAATCTGCTTACTTCCCCCTTCAGACAGCAACTTGATGGAACGGCGGCTGGCACGTCATAGCAAATAGAGGCGGTTCGAGACCCTCGGGTCATCGGCCGCCGGAGTGCACCTAACCCGGGTGCAATGACGCTCCCGGGCGGGGCGCTCCGCAAGGAGGCGTTCGAAGCCGAAGCCTCCTCCTGAGCATGACGCTCGGGCAACGCGGAGGTGACCGTCCCCATGCCCATCGAGACGACCGCGAGCATCCAGGGTTTCTTCCAAGAGGGCGTCGAGAGCGCGTGCAAAAACCAGCACGTGCAGGCCTCTCTGGAAGCGAAGACGTACCTGTCTGGTCTTCTCGCCGACTTCGTTCGCCCCGACGCGAACGCCCTCGGTGAGACGCTCGACCGGTCGCTCACCCTCATGTTGGACGAAGCCCTCAAGCTTCCTCCGAGCGAGCGCTTCGAGAAGCTCAAAGCCCTCGGCGACGGGACGCTCTACGTCTCCGGCTTCTTCGGCGATCACCTCGAGGCGCGGGGCGTCGACGATGGTCTCGTCGCCTCGATCGGAGGCATGGCCTACCGCAGCGCCGGCGGCATGCTTCGCCCGGCGCCGAAGTCGACGATCGGCGATCTCTTCGTCGAGCTCGCCATCAAGTTCGCGCAGTTCGTCGAGGTCCTGTCGGAGGTCGCCGAGACGACGTCGTTCTCACCGAAGACGAGCGCAGGTGCATTGCGTCTTTATGAAAAATGGCTGCGCACGGGAAGCGATCGGGTCGCGCGCGAGCTCGCCGCCCTCGGGCTCTCACCGCAGCGCCCAGCGATGGGGACGGGCACGGTGAGCTGAGTGACGGGAGAAATCGTCGTGCGCGTTCTCCGCGAGCTCGAGCGGTATTACCGCGCCGCCGCGGAGGACGTGGAGCCCTACCTGCGCCTCGTCCCGCACGACGACGCGGCCGCGGCGCGAGACGGACAATCAGAGGCAGCCGCGACGGGCGAGACCGGCGAGACGCGGGAGGCACGCGAGACTTTGCTCGTTCGGCAAGACGACGAAGGCGTCGACCTCGCCCTCGTCCTCTCCAGCCGCGTCGCAGGTTCGCCGTGGCGAACGTTGACCCTCGACGAGCGCTGCCAGGTCATCGAAGGCGCCAGCCACTTCCTCGTCGTCTGTGAGCGCGCTCGCAACGATCGATCGACCACCCACCTCGAGCTCGAGCTCCAGGGCGAGGTCGACAAGTGGCTCGTGCTCTCTCGTGGCGGCCGGCTCGACATCGAAGCCGACGTCGCCCTTCGCGAGAACCTCTACGACGAGGGCGTGTTCCTTCACCCCGAGGGCTCGATGGAAGGCGACCGCTATCGCCTCGCCAACAACCTCGCCGCGCGCTTCGTCCACCGGCTCTCGTCGACCTACGCACGCCGCGGCCTCTTTCGTGAAATGCAGACCGAGCTGGTGCGCTTCTTTCACGGGAGCCAGGAAGAGAAGCTGCGAGCGATTGCGGTCTAGGGGTGAGCGCTCGTGACCTCTTCGATGACCTTCCGGCCAGCCTCGTCTGCCGGTCCGATCCGCGAATCACCCAGGTCGATCGCGAACCCGTACGAGGCCACGACACCGTTCGTATCTCGCACTTCGGCGGTCACGTGCACCATGTGGAAGCAGCCGCTCTCTTCCTTGGCGCGCAGCTCGACGACGGCGCCGGGATGTCGCGTGAGAAGCACGTCTCGAATCGAGCGTGGTGGGGTCCCGCCGCGATATCCCTCGAGGAGCTGCAAGGCTGCGCGTTCATCCGACGCGGCAAAACGACGGCGGATGCCGTAGATGGCGATCAGCGCGGCGACGACGCTGAGCGCGGCGAGCGCCTTTCGCACGCGACTCGAAGGCCGAGTCACCGCGGCTTCGGGCTCGCCTCGGGATGGGCTTTGGCGACGGCTTTGGTGGCGGTCGAACCGACGGAGGTGGGCATCACCTCTTCGATGACCGTGCCCTTCACCTCTTGGCCCTTCTTCTCCAGCTCCTTGCCGAGCTCGGTGGCTGGCTCGGTGGCGACGATCGCCTTGCAGTGCTGGAAGAGGGTGCGCCTCCCGAAGGGCACGAGGAAGAAGGTGACGGCCGCGAGGAAGAGGATGGCGAGATTGACGGCCCGCTTCGCGAGATTTCCCAGCATGCGCCTCTGCGCGCAGCGTCACCGCGACGCGTCGAATGGGCCAACTTTCCGGTCCAACGTGGCGCCGGTGACTTGCTCTCCGCCTCCCTCTGCGGGAAAACGAGCGTGTCATGAGCTCCAACCTCGACACGGTCGCTCTCGCTGCCACGACGCTGCTCTCCAACTATCGCCAGGCGCCGCTTGCGCTCGTGCGCGGCAAGGGGTGCGAGGTTTGGGACGCTGACGGCAAGCGCTACCTCGACCTCTACGGTGGCATCGCGGTCAGCACGCTCGGTCACGCTCACCCGAAGTTGGTGGCGGCGATCACCGAGGCGGCGCAGTCGATCCTCCACACCACCAACCTCGTCTACAACGAACCTTCGGTGCGGCTCGCGCACAAGCTCACCAGCCTCACCAAGCCGACGCCGAACGCCGCGCCGGTGCTGACGCGCGCGTTCTTCTGCAACAGCGGCACCGAGGCGCTCGAGGCGTGCGTGAAGTTGGCGCGGCGTGCGGCCTTCCTCAAGGGTGAGCCCACGCGTCGCCGCTTCCTCGCCTTCGACAACGCCTTCCACGGCCGCTCGATGGGCGCGTTGGCGCTCACCGGCACGCCCAAGTACTGGGAAGGTTTCGGCTGTGATTTGCAGGCCGTGACGCACGTTCGCTACGGCGACGAGGCGGCGGTGCGCGCTGCGCTCGCCGCGCATTCGGGCGAGTACTGCGCGATCGTCGTCGAGCCGGTGCAGGGCGAGGGCGGCGTGCTCCCGGCGCCCCAGGGTTTCTTGAAGTTGCTGCGTACGCTCGCCACCGAGGCCGGCGCGCTCCTCATCGTCGACGAAGTGCAGACCGGCATCGGCCGCACCGGGCTCTGGTTCGGGTTTCAGCGCGAAGGCATCGAGCCCGACGCGATTGCGCTCGCCAAGGGGCTCGGCGGCGGCGTGCCCGTCGGCGCGATGTTGGTGCGCGAGGAGCTGAACGGCGTCCTCTCGCCGGGCACGCACGGCTCTACGTTCGGCGGCAATCCGCTGGCGACGGGCGCCGCGCTGGCGGTCTTGCAGACGATGGAAGACGAGCGGCTCGTCGAACAGGTGGCGACGATGGGCGAGACGCTCTCGCGGCTGCTTCGCGACGTCGCCCGCAAACATCCGTCGGTGTTCGAAGGCGAGCGCGGCCTAGGGCTCCTCCGCGGACTCATCATGCGGCCCGGCGTCGAGGCGCGGACGATGCTCGTCGCTGCGCGCGATCGCGGCGTCTTGCTCTCGGTGGCGAGCGAGCGCGTGCTCCGCTTCACGCCGCCCCTCGTCATCAAGACGAGCGAGCTCGAAGAAGCCGTTCGCGCCATCGACGCCGCCGCCGCGAGCATCACCGCAGTCGCCACGGAAATCACCCAGCGCTCGGGCTAGCCCAGCAGGGGCCCCAGCCATAGCTGGGGTGAGCCTCTCGGGGGCCCCAGCCATAGCCGGGGTGAGCCTCTCGGGGGCCCCAGCCATAGCTGGGGTGAGCCTCTCGGGGGCCCCAGCCATAGCTGGGGTGAGCCTCTCGGGGGCCCCAGCCATAGCTGGGGTAAGACTACTTACCGCGGAAGACGATCAAGCCGTGGGTCGGATCGTACGGAGAGACGGCCACGCGCACGCGGTCGCCGGGGAGCACGCGGATGTGGAAGCGGCGCATGCGACCCGAGAGCTGCGCGCGCACGGTCGAACCGACGTCGCACTTGATCGCGTAGAAACCACCGCCGAGCGCGTCGACGACAGTTCCTTCCATTTCCAGCAAATCACCACGACTCATCCGGTCGATCCTCCGTGACGCCACTCGGCGCGCGGTGCGTATGGCACGCGCGCATCCGCTTTTCAACCCCCGGGTGTCGAATCGCGTGATCGGCGCCGCGATCGTCGTTCAGGCGCTGCGCTTTCCCGGCGGGCGACCGAGCGCGACGACGCCGCCCGCGAGCGCGAAGCCGACGCTGGACGCGAGCCACTGCGCCGCCAGACCGAGCGCGACGTCACCATCGACCCCCAGGCGGCCGAGGATGGCGACGAAGAGTCCCTCACGGAGCCCGATGCCGCCGATGGTGATCGGGATCATCGAGAGGACGTGGACGAGCGGTACGCCGATGACGATCGCGAGCTCGTGTCCCGGGGCGCCGAGGCCGCGGGCGCCGACGATCACGAAGAGGACGCCGAGCGCCTGGTAGAGCACCGACCAGGCAAGCGTCTCGATGCGGACCGAGGTCCGAGCGAGCGGCCCTTCGAGATCGGATGCGATGCCGGAGACGTCGTCACGAACGCCGGATCCCCTATTTTTCATGAGCTTGACGAGGAGTCGGAAGGGCGCCGACGCGCCGAAGAAGACGACCAGGAGAAGGACGGTGACGCCGATGACGACGCCGCGGACGCTCCAAGGAATCGGCGTGCTTCCGACGCTGCTCATCGCCGAGAGACCGATGGCGGCTCCGAGCGCGGCGCTGAGGGCCATCGCCAAGAGGCCGGCGATGCGCTCGAAGATGGAGGTCGACCACGCGCGATGGCCGACGTCGACGCGCGCGCTGCACCGGAGCGCGCGGACGACGTCGCCTCCGACGGTCGTCGGGAGGAACATGTTGTAGGTGAGCCCGACGAGCACGTCGCCGTAGAGCGACGCGAACGAGACCTGCTCACCGAGCCGTCGCAGGAGCCGGTACCAGCGAACGACTCCGATCGACACCTGGAGAACGGTGAGCGCGACGAGGAGCGCCAAGTCTTGCGCGCCGAGGCGTGAGAGGCGCGCGGAGAGATCGTGGAAGGGGACCTTGCGGAGGACGAGCGCGAGGATGGCAACTGTCGCGAGCGCCTTCGCGAGATCGACCCAACGTCGCCGCTGGGCCGGTTTTTCGGGCGCCGCGCTGCTTTCTCCGTCGCCGTTCACGACCCGCCGGCGCGAAAGACGAGCAGCTTGTAGTCGGACATGAACGAGAGGTATGGGAGTTTGTCCAGCAGCGCCTCGCCGGCGCGGAAGAAGGGCGAGACGAGCGCGCGCGGGAGATCGCGCACCGAGAGAAAGAGGCGCACCGGCACGAAGCCCATGCGATCGCCGCCGAGGAGCTCGAGGCCGGCGCGGTTGGCGACGCCGATCCAATCTTCGAGGCCGAGATCGAGCACGCGGCGCAGGAGCGGCGAACGATGGATGGGCTCGAGGATGAGCACGCGTCCGCCCGGACGAACGAGGCCGGCAACGTTCTTCATGGCGACTTCGAGCGAGGCGAGATCGCGACAAGCGACGGAGAGGCAGCCGAGGACCACGGCATCGTCGAACGTGCCCTGCATGGCCGGATCGAGGCCGCCGACGACGTCACCGACGACGAAGCGCACCTGACCGGCGCCGCCCCTCGACTCTTCGCGCGCCGCTTCGACGGTGCTCGGTGAGAAGTCGACGCCGACCACTTCGCGCGCACCGCAGGCGGCGAAGAAGCGCGACATGCGACCGGTGCCGCAGCCGACGTCGACGACCTTGCGGCCGGCGAGATCGCCGAGGGTGCGCAGGAGGAGCTCGCGCTGACGCTCGTCCCAGAGCGCGTTGAAGGTGTTCGAGGGCCAGATCGAGCGGGCGAGACCGTCGCGCGCCGAGGCCCGGGCGTCCCAATAGGCGGCGTCGTGATAGAGCGCGTCGCGCGTGCGGCGTTCTTTGACCAGCTGCCAGATCGAGGTGGCGCCGAAGCCCGATTTCGCCGCTCCGTTGGTGCTGCGCGCGTGGCCGTTCTGCTTCTCGGGAGTGGTCATCTGATCTTGGCTCTTCTTCCAGGGCTCTTCTTCTAGGCGTCGGGCTGGGTCTCGAGGACGAGGGTGGCGAGCGCAGCGTCGGCGGTGGCTTCGGCGGCGGCGCGCGAGGTGCCGTGGGCGAGGACGTAGCCGGCGCGTTTGGCGCTGTCGGTGAGCGGGTGGACGCGTCCGCCGAGTGGCACGAACACTTCGGCGTCGACGATGCCGGGGAGCTTGCGCGCAGCCTCGACACCGTCGATGCGACGGACGATGCCAGGCTTGCCGAGGAGGAACTTGGCGATGGCGCCGCCGTGTTTTTCTGCGGTGACGGCGCTCGTCTCGAGATCGCGATCGGCGAGGGCGACCCCGAGCACGCGGCGGTAGAGATCGACGCCGCTCATCAGGAGGGTGACGTCGGCGTCGAAGCCGCCGCCCATGCGCGCCGCGGTTTCGAAGAGGAAGCAGCCGCGCGGTCCGAGCGCGACCTGCGAGTAACAAGGGCCGCGGAGGTGTCCGAGGGCCTTGGCGCCGCGGCGCGCTTCTTCGACGACGCGTGCTTCGGAGGCGGCCTCGAGACCCGACGGCGTGACCTCGGCGACCATCACGCCGAGCGGCTGTTTCCCAGGCACGGTGATGCGCTCGGTGACGCAGTAGCTCTGGAGGACGCCGTCTTCGATCCAGCCGTTGACCGAATATTCGCGGCCTTCGAGCCAAGCTTCGACGACGACGGTGGCGAGGCCGGCCGAGGCCGAGTGCGCGCGCGCGGCCTCGAAGGCTGGGGCGAGATCGCCGTCGTCGTCGCAGCGGGCGACGCCTCGTTGACCCCATCCGCGCGACGGTTTGACGACGATCGGGTAGCCGACGCGAGCGACGAAGGCCTGCGCTTCTTCGAGCGTACCGCAGCCGCGGAAGGGTGGAACCGCCACGCCGCCGGCCTCGTAGGCGGCGCGCATGGCGTCTTTTTCTTGGCAGCGGCGAATGGTCTCGGGATCGGCGTGGAAGGGGAGTCCGGTGCGCGCGGCGACGTCGGCGGTAGCCTTGAGCGCGACCTCGCTGCCGCTGGTGGTGATCGCCGTTGCACCCGACGTACGCACGAGCGCAGCCAGGGCATCGACGTCGTTGGTCGAGACCTCGGCGAAGTCGTTGCAGTGGGGGACCGCCACCGCGCGCTCGTTCATGTCGGCGCCGATGACGTGGAAGCCGAGGCGGCGCGCCAGGCGAATGAGGGAGAGCTGGGGAAATCCGCAGCCGACGATGACGATGCGGGCGCTCACAGGAGGGCATCTCCGCGCGGCTCGCGTTCGCCGTCGTTGGCCTCGACGTCGGCGGCGGTGACGCCAGGGGCGAGCGAGGCGCGGAAGCTCTCGTGCGGCGCTTCGGTGGCGATCAGCATGTGCGCGTCTTCAGGCTGGAAATTGAGGCGTTCGGCGACGTTGAAGAGGGGACGCGCCTGCGCCTGGACGTAAATGCGGGCGATGTACTCACCGATGACCGAGAGCGCCATCAGCTGCACGCCGGAGAGCACCACCACCGCGACGAACGTCGAGGCCCAGCCGCTCATGCCGTAGTCCCAGACGATTTTGCGGATGAGGGCCCAGATGCCGAGCCCGAAGCCGGCGAGCGCGAAGAGGAAGCCGGTGGCGCCGATGTAGCGGAGCGGCTTGCTCGAGAAGCCGACGATGAGATCGAAGGTGTGGTTGAGGAGCTTGGTGAAGTTGTACTTCGTGCTCCCGGCCTGACGGGCGGCGTGACCGACGCGGACGATGCCGATGCGCGCGCCGCTCCAGACGATGAGCGCGGAGAAGAACTTGCGACGCTCGGGCAACATCGCGCAGAGCCGGGCGATGTGGCCGCTCATCAGGCGGAAGGTGGACACGTCTTCCGGGAGCTCGATCTCCATCAGCGAGCGCATCGTCCACTGCATGCCGCGGCTGGCAGCCACGCGAAAAAGCGAGTCTTGGCGCGCTTGGCGGATGCCGTAGACGACGTCGAAGCCTTCGTCCTTCTTGGCGATCAGCTTGGGAATGTCTTCCGGCGGGTTTTGGAGATCGCCGTCCATCTGGATGAGCCAGCGTCCGCGCGCGTTGAGGTAGAGCGCCTCGACGGCGGCCTCTTGCCCATAGTTGCGCGTGAAGCGGACGACGCGGACGCGCGGGTCGGCGGCGGCGAGCTTGCGAAGGAGCTGTGGGGTCTTGTCGCGAGAGCCATCGTCGACGATGACGAGCTCGAACGGCTCGCCGATCTCTTCCATCACCGGAATGACGCGGGCGACGAGGGCCTCGACGTTTCCTTCCTCGTTGTAGACGGGGACGACGACGCTGTACGTCGGGCGATCGAGCGCGCCATTCGAAGACGACGCCGCGGGCGACGCCGGAGGGCTCGACGGGGTCGTCGGGAGGGAAGGGGACGCAGTCACGGCAGGCGCGTTCTTAGTCCGGATCGCAGCGAATGCCAAAATGCCCAGCGAATCGTTGCCGAAACGCGAAAGCTCAGCCGAGTGTGCGGAGCCCTTCGGCGACGACGCTGATCACGCGGTCCTGCTCCGACTCGGTGAGGTTCGGGTACATCGGCAGCGAGATCGTGCGATCGCCGATCTCTTCGGCGAGGGGATAGCTGCCGCGGGGGAGCTTCAGCAGCTCTTGCAGATAGGTCAGGAGATGAATCGCGCGGTAGTTCACCGCCGTGCCGATGCCGTGCGCGCCGAGATGGGCGAGGAGCTCGTCGCGAATCGCCGCCGGAGGTTGGATGGTGAAGAGATGGTGGCTGCTGGTGCCACGCCTCTCGACGAGGAACGGCACGCGTCCGGGGGCGAGTTGCGCGAGGAGACTCGCCGGGACCGCCTCGCGAAGACGCGCCTCGTAGCGCTCGACGATGGCCTGGCGTCGCGCGCGCTTGTCTTCGACCTTCAAGAGTTGCGGGCGGAGTAGGGCAGCGTCGAGATCGGTGAGGTTCGCCTTGTAGCCGAGCTCGACGAGATCCCAGTGCTGGTAGGCCTTGCCGTGACGATCGGCGGCGGCCTTGGAGACGCCGTGGTTGCGGAGGCGGCGTAGTCGCTCTTCGACGTGCGCGTGCCTCGTCGCGACCGCGCCGCCGTCGCCGCTGGTGAGGTTCTTCGTCGCGTAGAACGAGAAGACCGCTGCGTCACCGAGCTCGCCAGGGCGCACGCCGTCGCGCTCCATCTCGATTCCGTGTGCCGAGTCTTCGACGAGAAATAGGGCCTTTTCGTCGGCGATTTTGCGCAGCGCGCGCATGTCGGCGAGCTGGCCGTAGAGGTGCACCGGCATCACGCCCTTGGTGCGCGGACCGACGGCGGCAGCGACGGCCGCGGGATCGATGAGCCCGGTGCCCGCTTCGACGTCGACCAGCACCGGCTTGGCGCCGAGCTGGAGGATGGCGTTGGTCGTCGAGGCGAAGGTCATCGGTGTGGTGATGACCTCGTCGCCGGGGCCGACGTCGAGTGCGCGGAGGGCGATGAGGAGGCCCATCGAGCAGCTGCTGGTTCCCACCACGCGCGGAGCCGTCGCGTTCTCACCACCGCCCTCACGACCGCGAACGAGGAACGCTCCGAGCTCACGCTCGAACGCCGCCACCTGCGGACCGAGGGTGAGGAAGAGCGTGTCGATGACGGTGCGCCACGAGTCGGACTCTTCAGTGCCGAGCTGATGACGATAGAACTCCACCTTTTCGGGAGCGCTCATGGCCATTTTCTCCGTCGATCAGCGGCGAAGCGACACGGGGGTCGCGGGCACGGTCATCTCGCTGACCTCACCGGGCGAAGGCCCTTCCGTCATGCCGGTCGTCAGGAGGCGCTGATCGATGGCCATGTCGCGCATCGCGTGCTCGGCCTCGCGGAGGAAGAGATACTGGCGGAGCGTGTACCAGCGGCGATCGTCGGGATCGACGAGCCCATCTTTGAGCGCGGCGAGCACCTCGCGGATGCCGTCGTCGAGCGTGCGACGACAGACGAAGCCGAGCTGCTGTTGGATCTTCTCGAAGGCGACGTTGTAGTCGCGGAGATCGGGATCGGTCGGCGCGTGCGTCACCTCGGTGCCGGGGATCGCGTCGCGTACGCGGAAGGCGAGGTTGAGGATTTGCACGTTGTTCTGCGTGCTGCCGACGTTGAAGATCTCACCGGCGACCTTCTTCCCCTCGGCGGTGAGCGCGGTGATGAACGCCTCGGCGACGTCGCGCACGTGGACGAACGGGCGCCACTGGCGGCCCCCACCATCGACCGTGATTTTGCGGCCGACGTAGGCGTTCTTGGTCATCACGTTGATGGCCAAATCGAAGCGCATGCGCGGGGAGAGCCCGTAGACCGTGGCGAGGCGCAGGGCGACGACCTCGAAGCTCTTGGTGTGGCGGTGCATCTCGAAGAGCACGTCTTCCATCTCGGCCTTGGCGCGCGCGTAGAGCGAGACCGGATGACGACCGCTGGTCTCGGTGAGGCCGAGGCCTTCGCCATGGCCGTAGACCGAGCAGGACGACGAGTAGACGAAGCGCTTCACGCCCGCAGCGAGCGCGAGGCTCGCGAGGCGCTTGCCGCCGTCGACGTTGACGCTGCGGGTGAGCTCGGGCTCCAGCTCGCAGCTCGGATCGTTGCTGATGCCGCTGACGTCGATGACGCCGTCGATCGCGTGCTCGCGGAAGACGCGGGCGTCGAAGGTGCGGATGTCGCCGCGCACGACGACGAGCTTGCCGCTGGTATCTCCGGCGTAGGGATTGCCGAAGAAGAGACGATCGACGACGACGACTTTGTGCCCCTTGTCGAGGAGCGCGGGGACGAGGACCGAGCCGATGTATCCGGCACCGCCGGCGACGAGGACGTTCATGACGAGCGCGGGCTAGCACGGCTCAGCGGGCATGGCGACTGTGACTGCGAGCGGGCGCTAATACGTGCCGTCCTCGGGGAGACCAGCGCTGTCGAAAGCCCAGTAGTGGCCGTGGTGCGAAACGAGCTTCACCGCGAAGGCGTCTTGTTTGAAGACGAGCTTGCGCACGAAGGGCTCCATCGCCGGCCCTTCGTCCCAATCGTCGGGCACCTTGACGAACACGAGATCGAAATTGCGCGCGTATTTGCAGCGCGGATTGTACTCGTGGGGCCCGAACTCCCAGCCGCGATAGGGCCAGGGCGGGGCGCCGTTCTTGGTGTAGCGCACGGGCACGGAGAGATAGCGGGCGAAGGCGAAGGCCCAATCGCCCTCCTTGCGTGCGGCGTAGTACGCGGCGAGGTGGACGAGAGTCCCGTTGCGGAAGGAGAAGGTCTCGGAGTCGTAGACCACCGCCGTCGCCTTGCGCCCACGCGGGGCCTCGTCGATCACGCGCGAAGCGTCGTTGGTCTCGTAGGCGAAGATGCCCATGTGGACGACGAGGTTGGCGGCCGCGATCAGCCCGACGGCGAGCGCAGTGGTCTCGGCGCGAGAGGCGAGGCGCTTCGGCCAGGCAGGGGTCGCGAGGAGGATGCCGAGCACCACCGGTTGCGCCAGACGCGGGAAAATCAGGTGCGTACCGATGAAGACCATCGGCGTCAGGAGGTATGCGGCGAAGATGCCGATCATCGGCAACAACAGCGCGCCGTGCTCCGTCGAGCGATCGCCGTCGCGTTCACGATCACGCCGGAAGACGCGCATCGCCACGGCCGCGAGGGCGACGGCGAGGGCGACGAAGACGAGGATTTGATCGCTCAAATCACTGTGCACGCCCGTCGCCCAGGCGCCGAAGAAGACGAGCTTCTGCCACACGGGTGGTGACGTGCCTTCGAGCGTCGGGTCCTTGTACATGCCTGGATCCCAGGCGTACTGGACCTTGTAGACGGCGAGGCACCACGCGGCGCCGAGGAGCAGCGGCGCGAGCGCGATCACGCAACGAAGGAACGCGCGCGGGACCCGCCTCGCGAGCGGTTCCTGCTCGAAAGCACGGAGCGACAGCTCGGGCGCCATCGCCAACGTGAGCACGCACAAGAGGAGCATGCCGAGCACGTGCGCCATCGCGCAGAGGAGCCCGAAGAGTACGACCGCCAACGTGAGCACTCGCCGCGGCCGCCGAAGACTCTGCGCGATCAGCGCCGCGGTGAGGACGGCGAGCGCGGTCCCGAGCGCGTAGTTGGCGAAGCCCCAACCGACGGCGAAGGAGAAGAGCACCGGGACGAAGAGGGCAGCCAGCGCCGGGGGCCTTCCGACCGCGCGAAGGAGCCCGAGCACACTCCCTCCGAGGAGGAAGAGCGACGAAGCGAGCACGAATTTGCCTGCCAATTCGATCGGCACGAGGCGACCGAGGTTGGCCACGAGCACATGGAAGAGCCCGTTGTAGGTGAAGTAGTTGATCCAGTAATGCGCGTGCTCGGGCGCGTTCGGATTCGCCAGTCGACGACCGATGTCGGCGAGCGCGAGGTGCTGCGGATAGTCGGTACAGGGGAGCAGCTTGGGGACGAAGATGGCGACGAAGATGAGCGAGAGCGTCGCCCAGTAGGCGATCGTGGCGCTCTTGCTGCCGACCACCAGGTGCTCGCGAAATGTGTCGGCCGGCACGCTGACGTCGACCGATGCGGCTGACGAACGGGAAGACGGAGTCTCGCGTGCGCCCGCGGACGGCACGTCTTCGGCTTCGGGGACGGCGGTGGTCAACGGAAGGCCGCGCCTCTAGCGCAGCCAGCAGTGGCACGCCAGCACGGGCCACGGTAAAGGCCGCCCGATGTCGGCGACGACGACGATGCCAGAGAGTGCGCGTGCCAGCAGCAAAGCTGGTCGACCTTCGCTCCTTCGCATCCCGCCCGGGCTCGTCATCGTCGTGCTCGTCGTCGTCGCCTTGGCGATTTGGCGCATCGCGTATGTCATGGCGGGACCCGACCCCGACAGCGACGCCTACGGTCATCACACGATCGCTCGGCAAATCCTGGTCGATCCGAAGAACCTGAGCGTGCACTGGGTGTGGCTTCCGCTCTTCCACTATCTGCAAGCGATCGCGGTCTGGTTCGGTGCGACGCTCGATACGGTTCGCTTCTTCAACGTCGCCGTCTCGGCGGCGGTTCCGGTACTCCTCTATCTCACGCTCCAAGGCAATCGCGCCGCGCTGCCGAAGGATGGAAAGGGCGTCGAGCTCGCGAACGAGCGCAACTCGCCGACGCCGGCGATCGCCGCGGTGCTCTGCGCGCTCGCGCCGATCGCGATGCAGATGGGGACCACCGGACAGACCGAGCCGCTCTTCGCGCTCCTGGCGATGACCGGCGCCTTCGCCCTCTGTCGACGGCGGCACGTCGTTCTCTCGATCTGCCTCACCGCCGGCGTGCTCCTTCGCTACGAAGCGTGGGCGATCCTCTGCGGCGTCATCGGCCTCACGCTCGTCGAACGCGTCGTCCCTCGGCTACGAGGTAAGATCGGCCTGCGAATCCCGCCGATTCCGCTCTGGGTGCTTTTGCCGCCGGTGCTCGCGATCCTCGGCTGGGCGGCACTTCGAAGGCCGGTCGATGGTGCGTGGTTCTGGTTCCTCAAGGGCACGCGCGAGTTCGCCAATGGCGCGCTCGGCGCCAAGAGCTCGTTCGAGCTCGGTCGCAAGCAGCTGATCGACGATCTCCTGCGCTACGCGGTGACCATTCCCTATCGCGTGCTCGGTGACGCGCTCTACCTCGCGCCGATCGGCCTCTATCGGATGGCCCGCGTCGATGGGCTGCGCTTCGTCACCATCTTCCTCTCCGTGCTCGGCTTCGTAACGTTTGCCTGGGTGATGCGCAGCTCGCTCGGCCTCGATCGCCACTTCGTCGCGCTCGTCCCGCTCTATGCAGCGGCGATCGCCAACGGCGCGGTGCAGATCGCCGATCTCGTCTTCGGCTTCGTCCGTCGCATGACGAAGGACGCGACGCAGGCGTTCCTCGCGCCCGGTTCGGCACGTGCGGCCGTCGTCGCCGGCTTCGCCTGCGCGCTCTTCGTCTCCGGCTACCAGCGGCTCGACGAGTGGATGATGCATTGGCGTCACGCCAGCGAAGACGTTTGGGCCGATCGCCGGTTCCTCGCCGGCTTCCTCACGACGCTCCCCGCGGGCTCGACGATCTTCTGCGACGAGGCCACCGTCGAGGTCTTCTCGGGCCTCGATCGTCGGCGTTTCGAGCGCATCGGCGTGCACGATGCGGCGCGCGTGCAGAAGCGCGCCGCGGCCGAGGGCGAGGTCTACGTCGTCAGCTGGGCGGCTCCTCTGAAGTCGATGCGCGCGATCGGCAGCGTCATCTATCGACCCGCGGGCGTGTTCAAGGACGACGAAGGCCTGATGGTCTTGCGCGTCGTGCGCCAGCCCTAGCGAGGGCGATCAGCCCATCGAGGTGGGGAGCCAGAGCGTGGCGCAGACGCCGTGTCCACGATCGCGCGTGGCGACGCGGAGCTCGCCTCCATGGACGAAGGCAGCGCGTTTGGCGACCACCAACCCGAGGCCGAGGCCACCGCGCTTGGTCGACGCGAACGGAGCTCCCACTTCGGAGCGGCCCGGCTTGAGGAGGCCAGGTCCGTCGTCTTCGACCGTGAGCGTGACGGCAGCGAGCGAGGCTTCGACGCCGATGCGCACGATGGCGCCGTCGGAGCTGGCGTCGATGGCGTTGGCGACGAGCGCGGAGAGGCCGGATTCCAAGAGCGCTTCGTCACCCGAGCGTGGCCTTCGGGCGTCGCGCACGCCGTCGATGTGCAACGTGATGCCGCGCCTCTGCCCCGAGCCACGCCTGGCGTCGACGGCGCGACGAACGACGAGCTCGAGGTCGACGTGCGTGCGCGCGCCGGTGGGAGCGAAGGCGTGACCGAGGTTGTCGATGGCGCCGAGCAGCCTCGCCATCTCGCGTCGCCTCGTGCTTCCGACGGCGGCCGAGGCAGGTCCGGCGCCGATCATCTCTTCGACGTCGAGCGATGCCACCAGCGTGCCGACCACCGCGCGCAGACGCATCAGCATGGCGCCACACTCTCGCTCGTCGAGCCCGCCTTCGATCGGCGTGTCACCGCGGGCGAGCCAGAGCGCATCGAGCGACGAGCCCTCGTGCACCAGGCGGCGCATGGAGGCCGTGGCGAGCAGCGACTCGGGCAAGACCGCGCCGATGGTCAACGCCGAGAGCTCGGCATCGCGCATCGCGCTCGGCGATCGATCGCGCAATCGACACGCTTCGTCGACGACGAGCACGGCTCCAGGCGTCGCCACTTCGACCTCCGGCGGGAGAGGCTCGGCCGAGGGAGGCGCAACGGATGGGCGCGTCGTGGGAGGCTGCAACATCGACGGACTTTCCAGAAGAGTATCATTGTCGTGCGGAGTGAGCTTTGACGCGCCGTGTCGGTTTCCGGGCAATACACCGGTCGCGCCTGCTCCCGTTCAGTTGTATGGACACGGCCATGCGCGTTCGCCTGTTCGCAGCCACCATCCTCGGTTCACTCGCCACGCTCTCCGCGCTCGCGTCGTCGGGCGCGATGTTCAGCATGTTGAGCGCGATCAATGGCTGCGGAGGTCCGCCCGAGGCCAACGATCCGACCTCGCAAGCGAGCGCTTCGACGTCGACGGTGGTGTTCTCGCCGCCGCCGCCGAGCGCCAGCAGCAGCGTCACCGCGGTCACTTCTGCGACGGTCGCACCTCCCGTCGTCGAGCCCGACGTGCCGCAGGGCAACGATGCGAAGCGCGACGCCGAGCTCCTCACCGATGCGGGCGGTCTCTTCGATGCGTTCTGGGATCAGAGCCCGCGCCGCACCCCTGACGGCAAGCGCGTGGTCTTCAAATCGAACCGCGACGGCATCCCGCAGCTCTACGTCGCCAACATCGGAGACGCTGGAAAACAAGCCGCGACGCGCCTCGTCACGCTCACCGAGCGGGTCGGTACGTTCGATGTCACGCCCGAGGGTGACGCCGTCGTCTTCGCTTCCGACAAAGGCGCCGACGAGAACTGGTCGTTCTTCAAGGTCTCGCTTGATGGCAAAGACCTGACCGAGCTGACGCCAGGTACCAAGCTCAATCGTGATCAGCCCTTCTTTCCGCGCCAAGCGAAGGGGACGATGGTCTACAGCGCGCGCGCGAGCTCGGAGAAAGAGATCAAGGTCTTCGTCCAGCCGATCGCGGCGACGACTGCACCGAAGCTCGTCTACAGCGAGAAGAGCACCAGCTTCGTCGTCGACGTCTCGGCCGACGGCAAGCGCGCCATTCTCCTCACGCTCGCGTCGCTCTCGGACTCCAAGCTGACGATGCTCGATCTCGAGACGGGCAAGACGACGCCGATCTATCCGGCGGCCGGCAAGACCGAGTATGTCGGCGACGCTCGTTTTTCCGCCGATGGCTCGAGGATTCAGCTCGCCACCGACGGCGGAGGGGAAGAGGCGATCGTCCTCTCGCTCGACGCCACTTCGTTCGCCGAGAAGGCGCGCTACGTCGAGAAGAAGCCGGCGACGGCGCGCATCCTCGAGCTCGCGGTCGGTGGCCCCGGTGGCAAAGGCGCCTTCGTCGGCGCGATGGTCGACGCCGGCAATCACATGGAGCTCCGGCTCCTCGATGCGAGCACCCTCGCGCCGACCAAGTCGGTGACGCTCCCCCTCGGAGCGGGCGGCGGCCTCGCGATGAGCGACGACGGCAAGCACGTCACGTTGCACTGGTCGACGCCGGAGTCCCCCTCGCAGATCTACGACGTCGACGCCGGCGGCAAGGCGACGCTCTTGCGCAAGGAGAGCTTCCCCGGCCTCGGCAAGCTCGCCAAGGTGAAGGCCTCGATCACCGAGGTGGCGAGCTTCGATGGGCAGAAAATCCCGGTCAATCTCTACTTGCCGGAGCCGCTGCCGAAGGGGAAGAAGTTGCCGACGGTGGTCGTCGTCCACGGCGGGCCGGCCTCGTCGTACGAGGTGCGCTGGTCGGTGCTCAATCGATTCTTCCTCGCCCACGGCTTCGCGATCGTCGAACCGAACGTGCGCGGCTCGACGGGCTTCGGTCGCAAGTACGAGCAAGCCGACGACGGACCGAAGCGCATGGACGCGGTGAAGGACGTCGAAGAGATCGGCAAATGGGCGGCGAAGCAGCCGTGGGCCGACGAGAGCAAGCTCGTCATCCTCGGCGGCAGCTACGGCGGATACATGACGCTGATGGGCGTCACCAACCACCCGAAGCTGTGGAAAGCCGGCGTCGATCTCTTCGGCATCTACTCCTGGCGCACCTTCATGACCACCACCTCGGGCGTCATTCGCGACATCTTCCAAAAGGAGATCGGCCCCGAGTCCGACGGCGCGTTCCTCGACTCGATTTCCCCATCGGCGAAGATCGATCAAGTGGTCGCGCCGCTCTTCGTCTACGCCGGTCAGAACGATCCGCGCGTCCCGCGAAGCGAGTCGGACGCCATCGTGCAGAACCTCCGGGCCCGCAAAATCCCGGTCGAATACATGGTCGCGGCCAACGAAGGTCACTCGCTCGATCGCAAGGAGAGCATCACCACCTTCCTCGCGCGCAGCCTCCGGTTCCTCGAAGCGAAGCTGAATCTCGGGAAGTGAAACCGGCTCAGTTTCGAGCTCGCCGAATGCGTGGATCGAGGAACGTGTAGACGAAGTCGACGACGAGGTTGAGCGCGACGATGGCGATGGCCGAGACGAGGACGGTGCCCATGATCACCGGACCGTCTCGGTCACGCATCGCGCGTACGGCGAGCGCGCCGACGCCGGGCCACGAAAAAATTTGCTCCGTCAGCACCGCGCCGCCGAGGAGCGCGCCGAGATCGAGCCCGACGACGGTGACGAGTGGCACGAGCACGTTGCGGAGCGCATGCACGACCACCACGCGCAACGTCGAGAGCCCCTTGGCGCGCGCGGTGCGCACGTAGTCGGCCGAGAGCGTCTCGATCATCTCCGAGCGCACGAGCCGCGTGTAGAACGCAGCGCCGAAGATCCCGAGCGTCAGCGTCGGAAGCACGAGGTGGCGCGCGGCGTCGAGGAGACCTTTGCCGGCGCCGTTGAGCGGGAAGAGCTCGAGCTGGAAGGCGAAGAGATATTGGATGGCGACGCCGAGGAGGAACGTCGGCGCGCTGACGCCGAGGAGCGCGAGACCAACCAACGTTGCGTCGACGGCAGTGTTGCGTCGAAGGGCCGCGAGGACGCCGCTGACGACGCCGAGCGTGACCGCGAGCGCAGTCGCAGAGAACGCGAGAGCGGCGGTGTAGGGGAGTCTATCGCCGAGGATCACCAGCACCGGCTTGCGCTGCTGGTAGCTGCGACCGAGATCGAAGTGGAGCGGGCCGAGGTGGCCGCACGTCGCGTGATCGGGCGTTTTTTCTCGCTCGAAATGGCTGGGTCCGAAGTGCACGAGGCGGCCGAGGAAGGCGAGGTACTGCACCCCGACCGGTCGATCGAGCCCCAGCTGCGTGCGAATGCGGGCGACGTCCGCTGGGCGCGCCTGTTCGCCGGCGATCATTCGCGCCGGGTCACTCGGCAGGGAGCGATTGAGGAAGAAGGTGGCGGTGACGACGAGGTAGACGACGACGAGCGCGCCGAACGCTCGCCTTGCGAGGAACGCCGCCGCGTCGAGCGCGCGCTTCACGGAAGCTCCGTCTCGAGTGGATCGATCGGGAGGCGCGGGCTCTTCGCCCGTGGCACGTGCAAGAGCGCACCGAGCGAGCCGCCTCCTTCGCTCGTGAACGGCGAGAACGGCGAACGCATCGCGTGCTGCGCCGCGGCGTCGATCCACGTGTCGCGAAAGTACCCGAGTCCGAGCGGATGCGGCGTGTAGCCACGGACGTATGGCTGGAGAACCTCGTAGCGCAGCAGGTTGTATTTGAAGGCCCACGGCGCGTCGTCGATCACCAGCTGCTCGGCGGTTTGGTACATCGCTAGCCGCTTCTCGGTGTCGAGCTCGGCGCGCGCTGCCACCAGCAGCTTCTCCAGCTCGGGGTTCGAATAGAAGGCGTGGTTCTGGGAGCCCTCCTCCGAGATCGACGCGGCCGTGAAGATTGGTTCGAAGAAATCGGAGGGATCGGCGAAGTCGGCGTTCCAGCCGGTGTAGCCGATGGAGGTCGCGCGCCGGCGACCGCTGAGCACGTAGTAGAGCGAGCTGCTCGCGGCGCGGATTTCGAGGCGGAGGCCGATCTGCGCGAGATCGTATTGGAGGAGCTGCGCGAAGCGCATCGAGCCCTCCGACTCGCCCGTGAGGTAGGTGATGGTCTCGGGATACCCGCCCTTGCCGGTGACAGGATCGTAGGGATATCCGGCCTCCGCCATCAGCCGACGCGCGCGCTCGAGGTCGTAGACCTGCTCTCGCACCGGCAGCTCGTGACCAGGTACGCCTGGCGGCAGGAGACGCCCCGTGATGCGCGCCGCGCCCTCGAAGAATTTCTCGAGGTGCGGCCGATCGAACGCCGCAGCCACTGCTTGCCTGATGCGACGGTCGTCGAACGGCTTCACCTCGACGTTGAGCGACTCGCCGTAGGTCGACTTCTCGACGCTGGGGATGCCGAACGGTGCCCACGCCGGATCGCTCTGGAAGCGAATGAGATCGGGCCGCGCGAACTCGCGACCGTAGTCGACGTCGCCGCGCTCGAGCTCGAAGCGCTGGGTCAACGTCGGCACCGCCATCCGCAGCTCGATGGCGTCGAGATACGGGAGCCCCGGCACGAAGTAGCCATTCCAGCGCTCGAGGCGGAGAAAACGGCCCTGCTGATAGGTGCCGAGCTTGAAGGGGCCGGCGCCGCAGAGGTGGTCCTCGTACGACGGGTCGTAGGTGCGCCCAGCATTCTTGCACGTCGGGTGCATGAAGTTGAGGACGAGCAGCGCGAGGAAGGTCGCGTCGGGTGCGTCGAGCTCGAAGGTGACCACGTGCGACGACTCGACGACGATGCCGGCGATGTCGTTCGCTTCGCCTTTTCCATAGGCCGCGGCGCCGACGACGTGATCGTAGAACGAGGCCGCGGGGCAACCGGTGGCCTTCGCCAGCGTGCGCTCGGCGCTGCGCTTGACGTCGTCGGCGACGAGCTCCTCGCCGTCGTGCATGCGCACGCCGTGACGAAGATGGAAGCGATAGGTGCGCCCGCCGTCGAGCACCTCCCAGCGCTCGGCGAGGTCGGGGACGATGTTCCCCTTGGCGTCGTAGGTGACGAGACCGGAGAAGATCATCTGCAGGAGGGGCGCCGTCTCGGTGTCGAAGGAGACCGCGGGATCGAGGGCGGTCGGCAAATCGGAGAAGATCGAGAAGCGGAGGACGCCGCCCCGTTGCGGCTCGGTGGCGTTCGAGACGCGACCGCGGGGAGGGCGCTTTCCACCGCGGCATCCGAGCCCGAAGGACGCTGCGAAGATCGCGGATGCACACGCGATGAGCGCCCACGAGGCGACGCGTGCAGCGCTCGCGAGGCGCACCTGGCCCATGCGCCTCATGCGCCCCTCCCGGAGGTCGACGACGGCGCGTCGAGCACGTCGCGCAACCCTTCGCCGACGAGGTTGAGCGCGAGCACCGCGAGGAAGATGACGATCGCCGGCGTCGCCACCAGCCAAGGCGCGATCGCGTAGTAGGTGCGACCCTCCTCGAGCATTCGTCCCCAACTCGCGGTCGGCGGAGGCACCGACAGCCCGAGGAAGGAGAGCGCGGCCTCGGCGACGATCATCCCCGCGACCAGCTGCGTCGCCAGCACCGCCGCGAGACCACCGATCGCCGGCACCACGTGGCGAAGGAGAATTCCCGGTGTCCCGCGTCCGAGCGCGCGTGCCGCAGTGACGTAGTCGAGCGAACGAACCTGCAGCGTCTTGCCGCGGACGATGCGCGCGATCCAGGTCCACGAGGTGGCGCCGAGAAGGAGGACGAGCGTCGCCGCGTCGGTGTGCTCGACGGAGGCTGCGATGGCCATCAAGAGGAGAAGAAACGGAAACGCGAGGAGCACGTCGACGGCGCGCATGAAGACGTCGTCGACGTCGAGCGTCGGTTGCCGCGGCCCGCTCTTCGAATCGAGCTTGCGCCGCGCGAGTGACGTGGCGACGAGCACCGCCGCAGCGACGCCGACGAAGCGCACGTCTCCGAGGCGTTCGGCAGCGCGTCGAAAGAGCGTGAGGACGGCGGCGACGAAGAGCATCGCGTCGACGAGATCGGCGCGATCGAAGCCCGAAGGGAGCTTTCGCGCGTAGGCGAGGATTCGTGGAACAGCGGCGAGCACGCGGACGAGCAGCGCGAAGAGGCCGAGGTAGACGGCGAAGCCGAGCGCGCGTGGCCCTGCGGTCGACGAGAACGGCGCGACGATGCCGGCGAGCATCAGCCCCGCCCCCCCGAGTCCTTCGGCCAGTCGATCGACGCGCACGCGCGTGCCTTGGTAGAAGCCACTGACGACGCCGACGCCGACGCCGATCGACATCGCCACCAGCGTCGCCGAGAGCGCGATCGTCAGCGAGAGGCGGCCACCGTGCGCCAGGCGCGCGAAGAGGTCGCGGAAGATGGTGTCGGTGCCGAGCCAATGCACCGCGCTCGGTCCGAGCGGCGTCCCGAAGGGGCCCATTCCGTGGTCGTAATCAGGGGTGTTCGGTGCATGTCGCGCGAGGAGTGGTCCGAGCGTGGTGAAGAGGACGATGCACGCGAGGACGCCGGTGCCGAAGAGCGCGCCGCGGTTCTTGGTGAACCGTCGGAAGGCACGCGTGCGCGAGGTGACGCCGGGAGGCGGGGCGGACTTCGTCTCGACGATGCGCGCGTCGGTGGCCAAGGGCGGGCCCTATCTTCGCAGAGTCGTCGCCCGCTGGCGCGGTCCACGCGACGCCTTCGGCTCCCTCGGCGCGTCTTCGAGAAAAGCGCGGAGGACGGCTTCGAAGGTCTCGGCGCGCTCGGCCTCGGGCGCGTGACCACAATCGAGCACCTCGAGGCGCGCGCCGTGGATCTCGCGCGCGAGGCGGGCACCCATGGTCCACGGCGTCACCTTGTCGTGGCGTCCCCAGACGACCAGCGTCGGCTGACGCACGCGAGGGAGCCGCGCTTCCAGCGTCGAGGGGTCGGCGGCGCGACGGAGCATCGCCAGCGACGCCTCGCGCGTTCCTCCATGACGAAGTCGCGGCATCGCGCGCTCGGCGTCGACGAGATGCGGACGCAACGCTGCGCGCCCGAAGATACGTGTGAAGAGGGTAGGGCCAGCCACTGGCAGCTGCACGAGACGCGTCGGAAGTGGGCGGCGCGCGCGGTAGCAAGTTGGCGCCACGAGGACGAGCCGCTCGACGTGCTCGGGTCGATCGGCCGCTGCGACGATCGCAGCGGCGGCGCCCATCGAATGACCGACGAGCGTCACACGTCCGAGCCCGAGGGCGGCCACGAGATCGAACGCCGTCTCCGCGAGCGCCTCCCAGCCGAAGACGAACTTCGCCGAGGGCGGGAGCTCGGAGTCACCGAACCCCGGAAAATCGAGCGCGATCACGCGATGCCGTGACGAGAGCGCGCGCGCCGCACCCGCCCACTGCAAGCGGCTCTGCGAGAGACCGTGGAGGAAGACGACGGCCGGGGCGGTCTCCTCACCGATGTCGAAGTACGTCACGCGCATCCCACGCAGGCGGAGGTCGCGCGCCTCGAGCTCGAGCTCGTTCTCGTTCGCGTTCTCGCTCTCGTTCGCGTTCTCGCTCCCGTGGCTTCCTTCGCCGAGCGGAAGCACTTCCGAGATCTCGCCACTGCTCACGCGCCCACCATAGCGCGCGCGGCGCGGGCGGGGATCGACCAACACCTACATCCGCCCCCAATCTCGGTGCGCTACGGACAAGGAATTGGCGGGACGGCATCCACGCCCTCCGCGCCCCTGTCCGATGGAGCGATCGACATGAGGAGCCGAGAAAACAAGGCCGGTTCGCGTTCGATCGTTGGCCTCGAACGACTATCCGCATCGGGATAGTGGTGGACAGGAATTGTCATCGATAAGCAGTCACGAGAAGCCTTTCTTCGTTGATCCCGGTTGAGAAGAGAAATTCGATCGTGCAATGTTGACCTCGTTCCATTCAGTAGAATACATTCACGAGCACATCGACAGCGACCCGAGCGAGTAGACTCATTCGTGGTCAGAGCAAGTAGAATCCCGTCGTGAGCCCAGCGAGTTCGCGGACAACGACGAGGTGCCCGGCGTGGTTTCCGAGATGCGCGAAGACAGCGCAGTCGAGGAGGCACGTCGCCAGAGAGGTGGGGCGAGGCGATCCGCGAACGTCGCGGAGCAGGGGAGGCGGGACGTGACGATCGAGGACGCGGCGAACGCGGGAGGGGAGCTCGGTGAAGACGCCCTCGTGCGTATCGAGGCGGCTCATCCGAGCGGCATCACTTCACAGGCAATTCTCGATGCGCTCGACGGGACGAAGTTCAAGATCAGCGAAGCGACCCTGCGCAAGTGGGTGCAGGTCGG